>JABMJD010000003.1 GCA_013201395.1 Candidatus Syntrophopropionicum ammoniitolerans | reverse complement strand
AATGAGCTCGGACAGTTATTAGGGGCGAGCGGAGTCGCGTTGTCAGCCCTGTGGATAAAGAAACCAGGACAGAGGAACGGCGACACACTCCTGTTTGAGGATTGGCTTAGCTGTCAGAGGCATGTCCTCGGATCATGAGCGGCGCTACGTTGTCAGCTCTGCAGATAAGATCCTTATAAGAGCGGGCGGCATCGCGTCCAGTTCAGAGAATGATTGAACCTGAAGGAAAAGGGGCTAGAAAAACTTAATTGATGGATGAATAATCAGGTTCTCATTTTGCAGATCCAACCTGGTAATCTCCAGGTTATTCAGCACAAATCCCAGTTTGTTCTGCAGCGCCTGGTTAAAACCAGGCATTTTATTGAAATCAAGGACGATGCGGTTTTCACTTATTGCTAGATAGCTGAACATAGCAATCAGTTCCTCTGGGGCCCCAGCAGTTTCCGCTGCTGCCGGGTCGATATCCACCGTGAGTTTGGCCTTAATGTTCATGCCGTAAACCTGAATGGCCACAGGGCTGATTAATAATAGCTCAACGACGCGGTTGGTTCTATTAAATTCAAATTTCCCCAAGGACAGCTCCAGCTGCAGGTTGATTGGCGTCTCCTCCCCCACCAGAAGTTCGAAATCTGCCCTGAGAAAACCCTCATTAAAGGATAGAACGATACCTTTGATCGTCTTGTTATCGGCGTTAGCCTCTTTGATGACCTTATTGATAAACTCCTGGTGGATAGTAATATTGCCGCCAAATAAGCTTTTAATATTTTCCAGTATATTCATCCCAGCCATTCCTTTCTTGGGCGCAAAGTTATTATAATGCTGATTACTGCAAACTATCGTTTTCTAAACATTTTTGCAAGGTCCGGGTGAGGTAAATGATGCGGCATATACTTTCCAGACAAGAAGTCCAGTGATAGGCTTCCTCCAGGGTATCCCCGATAGCAAAGCTGCCGTGACCACGCACCAAGGCAATTTTGTGATTTTGAAGCAATGCCGGCAGTTTTTCTTCTACTTCTGGGGACCCAATAGAAACCTTTGCTTCTAGGACAGGAATCCTATCTAGCAAATAAGTTCCCTCAGCATCTATCGGTATAATTTCCTCTAGCAATAAAGAGAGGCTAATAGCGTACACCGGGTGGGCATGAACAATGGCCAAACTGCCGGTGTGCTGGTAAATGGCTCTGTGCACAATAATCTCTGTGGAAGCCAAACTAGTGTTACTGTCTTGGCCGACCAGAGCCGTTTCTATTAGATCCTTTTCTTCCAGACGCCCCAACATTGCTCCCTTCCCGGTGATAACAATTCGGTCAGCCCGGCGCAAACTTAAATTTCCACTGTGAGAATTATTCAAACCAGCCAGGAAAAGGTCCCGCCCCACCTCCTGAAAGCTTTTTAACAAATAAAATCCCTCCGCTTCAATCCTCTTATTTTATAGTCGGGCTCGGCTTAAGTATTCGTCCCCACTACAGATCCTGGTATTACATGATCAAATATTTTCTTTGTAGCCGGTGAAACCCCTTTTTATTCACCTGGCTTTTCAGTATATTTTTTCCGACAGGTTGCATAATAAAATGAAAATAACCATTGGAGGGAAAAAACTTGAACAGGCTGCGGGTGGGCATTATTGGCAGCGGTATGGCCTTTGAAAAACTACATTATCCTGCTTACCAGGAACTGGCGGATAAATACGAAATTGTGGCTATTTGTGATCTAGATCTTTTTAAAGCAGAAAAATGGGCCCACAAAATTGGCCTCGATCCGCAAAACGTCTATACTGATTATCGGGAAATAGCAGCCCGCAAGGATATTGATCTTTTTGACATCATGGTGCCCATTGAGAAAAATTATGAGGTAACAGATGCCGTGGCTTCTATAGCCGGAAAGCCCATTATTTGTGAAAAACCACTGGCGCCAAACCTCAAACAGGCCCGGGCTCACGCAGAACTGCCGCGAAAATACGGCATTCCAATAATGATTGCCGAAAACTATCGGCATAACGAAGAAATAGAAATCATCCGGGATATGGTCAGGACTAAAAAGGTTGGTGACATTTTTTATTTTATTCAAAACAGGGTGGTAAATTTTCCGGAGGATATGCTTCAGGACAAATTCCCCGCTCGGGAATGGCGTCAGTATGCTGATTTTAGAGGCGGTGCCTTGCTGGATACAGGTGTCCACGATTTGGCCGCTCTACGGCATATTTTCGGCGCAGTAGAGCGGGTACAGGCTTTTGGCAGAGAACAAATGATGAATTTCGCCCCCTATTCAGTTGTTTGCGTCAACATCTTATTTAAAAGCGGCCTGGTCGGTACCTTTTCCTTTTTCTCCACGGGGAAGGAAATGCAGCGTCCCTTGATCGGCTTGCGTATATTTGGCTCCACGGGGATGATTTATCTAGAGGAAAGAGACTGTGGCACAATCAATGTCAGCCATAATGACGGGTACCCATGAGCTGATTCCCTACCGGCCTCAGCGGGGCTATTATAACGAGTTGCTTAATTTTTACCAGGCGGCGATGGGTAAAGAACCCATAACAGTAACCCCGGAAATGGAATTTGGTGACGCTAAAATGATTTTTGATGTGATTAAATCCATTGAAGAAGAAAAAATTGTTGAGGTTGACCGTAGTTATGACTATCGGCCTATCTATCACCCGGCAGAAGAAAACTATTCCTACCACCACCAGCTATAGCTGCTCGAGGTCTAACCTGATAAGGAGGATACGATCTCTTGGCCTGCATTGATTTCTAAATTTATCCGGAACCATATAGCCTTATTTTTACAATCACAAGCCCCTGGGGAGGGGCTTTTTTGTTAATGATTATTTTAAGGCAGGAAACAGCGCCCAACTGTATAAACTAATTAAGGGGTCTTTTGTAAAACCAGCAAAATAATTGCGGATTTGTATTTGAGGTGTTAACTATGACTAGCTTGTGGAAAATAGGACTTTTTGATTCTGGCTTTGGTGGCCTGTCAGTAATGAAGGAGGTTCGCCGCCTGCTGCCGGCGGAAGACCTGGTTTACTTTGCTGATTCAGCCCACTGCCCCTATGGAGCCAAGCCGGTAGAAATTATACGCGGCCGGGCTTATGCTATTTGTGACTTTTTAATCAGCCAGGGAGTTAAACTCATTGTGATCGCCAGCAATACAACCTCGGCTGCGGCCCTGGAGGCAGTACGGGAAAAATACAATATGCCGGTCATCGGTGTTGAGCCTGCTGTTAAACCGGCGGCAGCGGCAACGGTTAACGGCAAAATTGGCGTTATCGCCACCGGGGTGACCCTGGTGGGGGAAAGATTCGACTCTCTGATAAAGAGGTACGGGAAAGGGTTGCAGATATATGCCCAGCCCTGTCCCGGTCTGGTGGAAATAGTGGAATCAGGCCGGTGGGACAACGAGGAAACAGAGAGACTAATCAGTGGTTACCTGGATAAACTGTTGGCTAAGGGGGTAGACACTATTATTCTTGGTTGTACCCACTATCCCTTTCTGCGGCCGGTAATCGAAAGGCTGGCCGGTGATGATATTAAGGTGATTGACAGCGGGGAGGGGGTTGCCAGGCAGGTGGCCCGGGTGCTGGAAAATGATTTTCCGGGGGAAAACACCAGGTCGGCCGGCAGTGAATCCTTTTTCACCAGTGGGGATCCAAAATTTGTGGAACCGGTGCTGGCTCTTCTTTGGGGGAAACAGGATCTGCAGGTAACTAAAAAAGAGGTTTAGTGCTTTAGTGTGTTGTTGATATGTTCATATTTAACCTCCAGGTGCCCAACTATCTATAGATAGATTTTTAAATTTTCGGGGGTGGCTACATGCACTGTAAGGAATGTGCGTTTTTTAAAGTGTGGCGATTTTTTGCAGCTGGTATGTGCGAGGTGACAAAAAAACCGGCGGATCCGGCGGATGGACCCTGTGAAAAATTTACTCCCAGGGGCACCATTAATGAATGGGGTGAAAAAACCACCGGCGGCCGTAGCTGCTGGGGGGCTGATATAAATTAAAATAACAGGTGATAACTATGAATCTAAATTGTGGTTTAATTGGTCTGCCGATGGTAGGCAAAACTACCATCTTTAACCTGCTCACCGGTGCCGATGCGGAGACGTCAAATTATCTCACCGGCAAAACGGAAACAAATTCCCGGGTGGCCGTGGTAGCCGATCCCAGGGTTGATTTCCTCAGTGACCTATACAAGCCGCGCAAGACTATTCATGCCACGATCTTGTTTAGCGATGTGCCTGGGTTGGTACAAGGGTCTAGTCTGGGTGAGGGTGTGGGTAACCAGTTTTTAAATTCCATTAGAAATGTGGACCTGCTGGTCCATATCGTGCGCGCTTTTACCAATGACCAGGTACCCCATGTGGACGGTGCAGTCAATCCCCTGGGGGATATTGAAACTATCAACACCGAGCTTCTCCTGGCTGATATGGAGGTTGTTGAGAAGCGGATCGAGAGAATTAAAAGCGGTAAAAAGATAAAAAAGGAACATGTTTTTGAGTTGGTGGTGCTGGAGAAATGCTTGGAGGCCCTGGAAAATGAAAAATCGATAGCCCAACTGGAATTAGATGAAGAGGAAAAAATGGTTTTAAAAAACTTTGGTTTCCTCACCGAAAAACCCATATTACTGGTGATCAATATGGATGAACAGCAATACAAGACCCGATCCTATCCAGGCCAGGAACAGGTGGTGGCCTATGCTGCCCAACGGAACCTGCCTTGCCTGGAGATTTGCGGCAGAATCGAAATGGAAATCAGCCAGTTACCCCCTGAAGACAGAGAACTGTTTATGGCTGATCTGGATATCAATGAATCCGGTATCGATCGCCTGGCCCGGGCCGCCTATGATTACCTGGGGCTTATTTCTTTTCTCACAGTAGGCGCCGATGAGGTGAAGGCCTGGACAATCCATAGGGACACCAACGCCAGGTCGGCAGCAGGCAAAATCCATTCAGACATCGAAAGGGGATTCATCAGGGCTGAGGTTGTTCAGTATCAGGATCTAAAAGGCCTGGGCAGTATGGTGAAGGTAAAGGAAAAGGGGCTGAGCCGGTTGGAAGGCAAAGACTACCTGGTCCAGGACGGTGACATAATAAACTTCCGCTTCAACGTTTAAATCAATGGGACATAGGATCCCCCAATAGCTGATTTTGAAAATGAAAGTTATATGATGCTAATGAAAATAATTAGCAATCATATAACTTTTTTGGTTGTTATGTCGACATATACCACTTTGAGTATTAAAATCATTTGGTCTATAATTTAGGAGATAATGAAATATTTCCCCGGGATAAAAAGACTGTGCTCCTTTTCTAGGGGCTATTCCAGATCCTGTTGCCGGGGTGACCATTACCATAAAGGGGGAATTTTTTTGCGCCAAAAATGCTTTGCTATAGTCCTCGGCCTGGGCTTATTTCTAGCCTGTTCGGTGGTTTCACTGTTAACACCGGTGGGGGCTGAGGCCTATCAGGTAATTACAAAAACCAGCGAGGAAGAAACAATCACCCAGGGTGCTTCTCTGCAAACTGTGCGGATGAAAACAGATGGCGGGCCGCTAAATGTGTACATTATCCAAGCCGACCTTAGGGAGCCCCTACTCAAAATAGACACAATTATCGGCAGCGACGGCACGTTAAACAAAAACCAGAATGTGACCGAAATGGCGCGGCGTACTGGGGCGGTGGCTGCTATCAACGGTGATTATTTTCAAATGATGACCAGTGGACGTACTATTGGTCTGGCTTACTCGGGTGGAAAGCTGGTAGAAAGCCCTGCTCGTAGAAACGACATGTATGGTTTTGGCCTGACAATAGATAAGGCACCACTAATTGAAATTTTTGATTTTGCCGGGCATGTGACGGCAGCCAATGGAAACAGCTTTATCCTGGCCGGTATCAACAAACCCGACTATCTCCTGCCATCGGGCCTGTCTGCCGATGTGGAAGCCCTAAACCTGTATAACCCCCTTTGGGGCACGACCAGCAGGGGCCGGCTATCCGGCCTTACCGGTGTGGTGGAGGCAGTGGTGCAGGATGGTGTGGTACAGCGTGTTTTAACTGATCAACCTGGTGTGCCCATCCCGGCTGACGGATACATACTACAGGGACATGGGGCGGCGGCACAGTTTATTCTTGACAACCTGCAGCCCGGCTCTACCGTCAGTTACACCTACGCGGTGGCTCCTGGCGGCAATAACCTTTTTGCTGCTGTTGGTGGACAAGCCATGTTGGTGCAGGATGGACAATTGCCTGCTTATTTCACGCAAAATATTACTGGTAAGCATGCGCGCACAGCAGTGGGTGTATCAAGGGACGGGAACACCCTCTACCTGGTGGCTGTGGAAAAATATACCGATCCCAGTGCAGGGGTTCTCAGCGTGGGGATGACCCAAGAGGAACTGGCCCAATTTTTAATTTCTATTGGTGTTTGGCGGGCGGTAAATCTTGATGGCGGCGGTTCCACTACACTGGCGACGCGCCATTTGGGTGACTTCGACGCCAGCCTGGTCAACCGGCCCCAGGGATCCAGTCAGCGACAAGTACCAGATGCCCTGGCTGTTTATTCAATGGCACCGCCGGGAACACCGGATGGTCTGATTGTTAATGGACCTGATGTTCTGCTGGCCGGTACCAGAGGTAAATATACAGTTAAAGGCTATGACCAGTATTATAACCCAGTACGGGTATCCACCGATGGCGTTGCCTTTTCCGTCCCGGATGGGGCTGGTGATTTCCGAGGCAATGAATTTACTGCTGCCGGCGCCGGAAGCACTGTTACTGTTACTGCATCCCTGGGCCCGGCCAGCGGCACAGCCACTGTGCGGGTAATCGGGCCGGAGATGATTGCCAAGCTGGCCATCAGTCCCGAAAGGCTAAAAATCGAACCGGGACAATCCGCTTCACTATCATTGCAGGTAAGAACATATAGCGGTGAGACCTTTGATTTGCAGCCAGTGGATGTGATCTGGAGTGTAGATAGCGCAGTGGGGCAAATTGTTGATGGTAAATTTACGGCGGGACAAAATACTATTACCGGGCTGATTACTGCTACCTTCCAGGGATTGACCGCTACGGTGCCGGTCACTGTGCAACCACCCTGGCAGGAGGTTAATGTTAATCCCGAGGAGGATACCAGTGTCTCAATGGATGATTGGGTTGAGGTGCGGTTCCCTGCCGGAACCACCAGCAGCCAGGCTGAATTCCGACTGAGCCGTGAGTCCAATTTTTCCGATGTCCCGGAGGGAGTATATGTTCAAGGTGCTATGAACCTGCGACCGGCGGTTGGGCAGGATGTGATCCTCAATAATCCCCTGATTGTTAACTGGCTGTATGATGAGGATGTGCTCAACCACCGCCCATTAATAATGCTCTATGATGATATTACGGAAAAATGGCTGGAACAGCCGGCCAGGATTGTAATAGATGGAAGCATCAGGACCATTTCTGCCCGGGTATGGGGGGTTGGCCGTCTGGTGCTGGTTGACGACCGCCGGCCCAAGCCCCAGTTTAAAGACACGGCCGGCCATTGGGCGGATTCTTCAATTAGCAAACTGGCGGCCGGCGGGATACTGGCGGGTTTCCCTGATTATACTTTCAAGCCCGCAGAGCCTGTAACCAGGGCCCAATTTGCTCAAGCCCTGGCCGCTGTGCTGCAATGGCCCCAGCCACAAAACCCACCTGGTTTTAGGGATGACATCCCAGTATGGGCCCAGTCAGCGGTGGCAAAGGCAGTTTTTCGCGGGGTAGTCAGCGGTTATCCTGATGGGACATATAGGCCGGGGGCCGGTATTACCAGGAGTGAAATGGCGGTGATGATTGACCGGGCTTTAGCACTTCCGGTAGCAGATAGCGGGATGACATTCCTGGATGCAGGCAAGATACCGGATTTTGCCTTTAGTGCAGTTAGCAGGACAGCGGGCGCCGGTATTCTGCAGGGCAGCGAAGGGTATTTTAACCCCATGGCGGGAGTAACCCGTGGGGAAATGGCTGTGGCTCTGGGCCGGGTGTTAAACTGGTGGGCGGTGCACCCGTAGAATAATAATAGGGTCAAAATAATTTTCCAGATAGCAGGTAAAACTGATAGTTTGGAGAAATATTATATCGAACAAAGCATAACAATGATCAAAATAATATTTGCGCTAACAGGTGCCTGCAAGGGAGAATAGGGAATCAGGTGCAAGTCCTGAGCGGTCCCGCCACTGTCACCGGGAGTCTGCCGCATCAAGCCACTGTGTATCAACACGGGAAGGCTGCGCCGGACCATGAACGAAGCCAGGAGACCTGCCTGTTAGAATCAATGCCCACGGGGAAAGGGCGTCCCGGAGGATGATGGAAAAATCCACGGCTTTATAGGCTGTGGTTTTTTTTGTTCTGATCATATTTTACCATATTGAGGCCAGGCACCCTGTAACCAATGGGCAGCATTAGCTCATAATATGAAAGGAGAGAAAGGACATGTTGTTGGTCAGAACCCTGAAAGAAATCGGTGACTTGGACAACCGGGCGATGGCAGCGGCCCAGCGCAGACTGGACAGCCTGATTAAACCTCCGGGGAGCCTGGGTATTCTGGAGGAAATAGTGGTGCAGTTAGCGGGTATTACCGGAGAGCCCTACCCCGCTGTGGGAAAAAAGGTAGTAATAATCATGGCCGGTGACCACGGTGTGGTGGAGGAAGGGGTCAGCATTGCTCCACAGGAGGTTACTGCCGAAATGCTGCCGGCTTTTATGGCCGGGGTAGCCGGGATTGGGGTATTGGCCAAGCATGCCGGGGCCAGGATTGTTGTGGTTGATGTTGGAGTGGCCAGCCCCATCGATTTTCCCGGGCTGTTGCAAAAAAAGGTCCGGGCTGGGACCGCTAACATTGCCCGGGGACCGGCTATGACAAAGGAGGAAGCAGTAACAGCCCTGGAGGTAGGTATTCAAGTAGCCCAGGAGGAGATTGAACGCGGAGCCGGCCTGCTGGCCACAGGAGACATGGGCATCGGCAACACAACACCAAGCAGTGCTATTTTAGCCGCCATCGGTGGTTATACGGCCCAGGAGGTTGTGGGGCGGGGGACGCTGGTTAATGATCGGGTGCTCCAGATCAAGGTGAGAGCCATCGAAAAGGCCCTGGAGATCAATAAACCCGACTGCCGGGATGGTCTAGATGTGCTGGCAAAAGTGGGCGGCCTGGAAATTGCCGGATTGGCGGGCGTTATATTAGGTGCCGCTGCCAGGCGGGTACCGGTATTAATTGACGGTTTTATCACCACTGCGGCAGCACTGGCGGCATGTCAAATGCAGCCCAAAGCGCGGCAATATATAATTGCTTCCCATTTGTCGGGTGAACAGGGGCACCGGCTGATGTTGGATGAACTGAAGCTGACCCCGGTAGTCAACCTGAATATGCGCCTGGGGGAAGGGACGGGGGCAGCACTGACCATGCATATTATTGAAGCTGCCACCCGGGTCATCAGGGAAATGGCTTCCTTCGACGAAGCAGGTGTTTCTGATCTTGATGAGGATAAAATATGGAGTTAAGGCCGTAAATAAAACTGACAGGATTTACAGAACCATCAAGGGCGCTGAAGAACTCCTCTTTTGGCTTGTTCATCCTGTCAGTTTTTTTATCCGGGTGGTTAGCCGATTTTTGCAAAGCGTTCTTTCAGGCGTTTGCTTACTTCAGGCATGGTAGTGTACTCCATTTCATCTAAATGCAACCGGTGGGGTTCAAAGGGTCCCATGCCGCGCATATAATTAGCGATTTCATTAGCTTTTTGCCGGGCCGGGTCAAAGGCGGGATCAGCAAAGAAGTCCTGAGGCCCCAGTAGTTTGCCGTTGCATAACTGGAAACCGAGGGCCACCACTCTTGGTGGGCCGTCAAAGCGGGTGGGGTTAGATTTTTCCACGGGGACAGGCATTAGGGGACCGGTGTGTGAGCCCCTCATCCAGCCCGAAACAAGGTGCGGGTTGGCAAAGGGTTCCAGCACCTCACCCAGTGCCGGCAGGCCGCTTTGGCACCTGACCAGCAGCACCGGGTCATCCTTGCCCACATAACGCCCGGCCATCAGGTTTAGCTTCTGGGTGCTGGAAGTGGCGGCTATTTCGTCGGTTCCCTTTTGGAATATCGACTTAATTACATAGCGGCCCGGTGCACCAATAAAGACCAGCAGATCATAAAGTTCCTCCGGACAAGAGAAGATTACCTTTTTATTCTCTATCAAATCCTGGACCTCAAATAGAAATCCCTGATGCATCTTGGGGTCAATCACCAGGCCGATGGTATTGAAGGGGTCAGCAAATATTTTGTATAGAGGGAGGTTCCAGGCCCCCGGTTCAGTCTTATCAGCCATAAAAACAATCACCGGTTCACTGGTGCGTTCCAGAAATTCCATTTCTGCTACCCCGGGTCCCAGTCCTTTGATGTTGCCGGAAAAGGCATCCGACAGTAGATCTTGTCCGGCGCCGTATAGTTTAAGTTTTTTGGCCACTGCTGTACACGAAATAAAGGTATTCCACGCTAGCTGGTGGATTTCGCCGTTGTTTTTGCCGGTTTCATGGGTCATAATCAGGTTTATATCGTCACCAACATGAGTGACATGGAAATCAATCAAAAGTGGGCTGCCGGCCAACATACCCCTGGCGGTTTCCAGTAGTTCCGGGTGGACGCTGGAATGGCCAACAAATCCACCCACATCTGCCTTAATTGCCGTTAAGGTGATTTTTTTACCCATGCTTTAGCCTCCTCATAGTTTTTTCCATAATAGTTTTATGCCAGCCTTGCAATTGTGCTGTATGAACATTATACAATACTTAACCCCATTGTGACATACTAAATACCTTCTAAGCTGAAATGTGTTATACCAATGGTGCTGCAGAATTCAGTCGCGGCGGGTCAAAAAATGGCTTTCAGGTCCCAGTCAGTTGCTGTTTAAAATAGGGAAATTAGGAACAGAATAACAAGAGGGGAATGGGCCAATGGGCATGACCTAAAAAATATGATTATTGATGAAAAGATGTTGCAGAATTAATGGGCAGTGATAAAATGTAAAAGGTAGAGAACAAAGGGTAGTATCTGGACCAAATGGAAAGGGGCGGCATTGCTGTCCCACTGTCCAGAGAGGATCCCATGTATGGTAATATTAATTGGTGGTGAAGTGTTGTTAAAGAGTATGACCGGGTATGGTTGGGGAGAGTCCGGTGTCGGGGGAAGGATTTTTACAGTAGAGCTGAAAGCGGTAAACCATCGTTATAGTGAAGTGATGCTTCGTTTACCGCGCACCTTATCTTTGCTTGAGGAAAAAATAAAACGATCCATTCAGTCCCAAATCGCTCGCGGTAGGGTGGAGGCGTATTTAAACGTGCAAGACAGCGGAGATAAGTCTGCTGTCGTAAAAGTTGACAAAGAAGTAGCTGGAGCGTATTATAAGGCAATAATAGAACTACAGGAAACCATTGGGATTGAGGGAACCGTTAATATAAATAACCTGATGGAATTGCCTGGTGTGCTGATGCTGGTGGATCCGGCCGAAAATATTGAGGAATGGTGGTCCGCTATTTCTGAGGCCCTGGAAAATGCCCTAACCGGTTTGATCAAGATGAGATCTGAGGAAGGGAAGCAGCTGGCTGTAGACATAACAAATAGACTGGACCGTATTGCTGCGTTGAACGTGAAAATTAAAGACAGATCACCAGTGGTTGTGGGGGATTATCGAGAGAGGCTTACAGCCCGTATAAATGATTTCATGAAAAATAGTGACCTGGTCCAGGAACGACTGGCAATGGAAGTAGCATTTTTTGCCGAACGTTCCAACATCACCGAGGAAACAGTACGGTTGGCCAGTCATTTAAAGCAAGCCCTTTCTTGTTTGCAGTCTGATGAGCCTGTGGGCAGGAAGCTTGATTTTATTGTCCAGGAAATGAACAGGGAAATAAACACCATCGCTTCTAAGGCTAATGATCTGGAGATTGGCCACTGGGCTGTAGAGGTAAAAAGCGAACTAGAAAAAATTAGGGAGCAGATACAAAATATTGAATAAAAGAATGTGCAAGAAAGGGGCAATATCATGGAGATAAAATTAATTAACATAGGTTTTGGCAATATTGTATCAGCCAACCGTATTATTGCCATAGTAAGCCCGGAATCAGCTCCTATTAAAAGAATAATCACCGAAGCCAGGGACAGGGGCATGCTGATTGATGCTACATATGGGCGGCGCACCAGGGCGGTCATTATTTCCGATAGTGATCATGTGATACTGTCAGCAGTGCAACCGGAAACCGTTGCCAATCGCCTGGTATCTAAAGAGACAGTGCCCCCGGTAGAAGAATCTTTCGAGTAACAATAGGGTAATGAAAGTGAAACAAAAGGGTTTGTTGCTGGTTTTGTCGGGGCCCTCAGGGGTGGGTAAAGGAACTGTTTGCCGGGCATTGTTGGAAAATGAACCTTCTTTGCGTCTATCGGTCTCGGCAACCACAAGGTCTCCCCGGCCTGGGGAAATTGATGGTGTGGATTACTTCTTTTTGGATGATAACGTTTTCAAGAAAATGATCGCTGATGGGGAACTCTTGGAATATGCCGTAGTCTATAATCACTTTTACGGTACGCCGTTGCCTTTTGTCCGGGAGAGCCTGGAAAGCGGTCAGGACATAATATTGGAGATAGATATCCAGGGGGCATTGCAGGTTAAAGAAAAATACCCGCAAGCAATTTTGATTTTTATATCGCCGCCATCCAAAGGCGATTTAAGGAAACGTCTTTTTTCCCGCGGGGCAGATGCGCGGGAGGTTATTGAAAAACGCCTGTGTTGTGCGTCGGGTGAAATGAAACTAGCTGATCACTATGACTACATTGTGGTAAATGATCAGGTTAAAAGAGCTGTGGAACAGGTTAGATCGGTGATCACCGCCGAAAAATGCCGACCGCACAATCTAAAACCATTTCTGGGGAGTTTTGACTAGAGGAACATTTGATTCGGAGGGTGTTTATGAACCAACTGTCACTTGATGAGCTAATGGAGAAGGTCGGTAGCAGGTATACCCTGGTAGCAGTGGCTGCTAAAAGGGCTAGAGTGCTTACCGAAAAGGGAGCAGATAAAGTTGGCGGCAAAGAGAATGGTGTCCCGGGCAAGCCTGTAACCACTGCTCTAAAGGAAATTCTTGGGAATAAGGTTGGGTATAGAGAAACCCGGGGTGGTATAAAGTAGGTATTATTTAGTTTGCAGCTGACATTTTATTTACCAGGGGGAAACCATGCTGGCTGAAAAAAAAATAACCGTCGGTATTACCGGCGGTATAGCAGTTTTTAAGACCGTTCAACTAGTCAGTAACCTGAAGGCTGATGGGGCGGCAGTTAATGTGATTATGACCAGGTCTGCCCAGGAATTTGTTAAGCCGCTCACCTTCCAGGTATTATCGGGTAATCCAGTGCATACGGAACTTTTTGATCCGATGGCCGGGGCAGTGCAGCATATTGAATTGGCCACCCGCCCGGAACTAATTGTCATCGCCCCGGCCACCGCTAATGTGTTGGGAAAGGTGGCCGGCGGTATAGCGGACGATCTGTTGACCACCGTAATTATGGCGGCCACATGTCCGGTTTTGTTCTGTCCGGCCATGAACGTCAACATGTATAATAATGTTGTAGTGCAACGTAATATAGCAATCCTGGGTAAACGGGGCTACGAATTTGTGGAACCAGGCATTGGGCGTCTGGCCTGTGGTGTTGAAGGCCGGGGAAGGATGGCCGATTTAGAACTGATTAAGAACAAAATTAGGGATTTATTGCATCCCCGCCGGGACATGGAAGGTTTGACAGTGCTGGTTACAGCCGGTCCCACAGTGGAGCCAATAGATCCTGTCCGTTATATTACCAACCGCAGCACCGGCAAAATGGGTTATGGGGTGGCGAGTGAGGCAACTATCAGAGGGGCCAAAACAGTGCTAATTAGTGGCCCTAGTGTTTTAGAACCGCCCCAGGGTGTGGAATTAATTAAGGTGGAGACGGCAACCCAGATGTATGAAGCAGTGATGTCCCGTTTCTCGGGTGTGGATATTGTGGTCAAAACTGCTGCTGTAGCAGACTATAGGCCATTGCAGTTTTCCAACCAGAAGGTTAAAAAACAGGATGGGCCACTATCCCTGGCCTTGACCAGAAACCCGGATATTCTTGCTGAGCTGGGCAGAAAAAAGGATCAGCAGATCCTGGTGGGATTTGCGGCCGAAACATCTAATTTAGAAAAGTACGCACGGCAAAAGGTAACAGATAAAAATCTGGATCTATTAGTGGCCAATGATATTTCCCAGAATGGAGCTGGGTTTGGTTCAGATACAAATATTGTGAAGTTTTTCTACCCAAATGGTGGTATGAAAGAAATGCCGCTAATGGATAAAACCGTTCTTGCCGGCCGAATCCTAGATGAGGTGCTGGCTTTGCGCCGGAAACCAAAATAAGGTGTCGGAAAAAATCCCGGAAACCGGGATTTTAGTTTAACCAGGAGGTATTAATGGGGAACACCGGCCAGTTTGCTGAAATAATTGTAGATATTAGTGCCCGCAGTGTAGACAGGGTGTTTCACTACGCCGTCCCGGCTAAATTGGAGGGCCAGGTTAAACCAGGCGTTAGGGTGCTTGTACCCTTTGGCACCAGAAGATTGGCCGGTTATGTGCTGGGCTTTGGCTATCCGCAGCGGGATATCAAGGTCAAGGAGATAGCCGGTATTATTGATTGTGAACCGGTATTAACTGAAGAACTTTTAGAGGTTGCCCTGTGGATGGCTAAAAACTATCTCTGCAGTACTGCGGAGGCATTGGCCCGGATTATTGCGCCCCGTTTAGGGGTAAAAGCTACTCGGACCATAAGATTGCTCAAACCGGCTTTCCCAGCGGGCAAATCCCAGGAGGTTTTAAACAGACTCAGGCATGCTCCGAAGCAAACCGCCGTACTGCAGCAGGCCTTGCTGAATCAGCAGCTAACTAGAAAGGAGCTGGCTACGGCCGCCCAGGCATCTCTTTCCACAGTGGATACATTAGTAAGGGCCGGATTGCTGGAAACAGAGATATCCCATTTGCCCAACTTTCAGGAAGAAAGTGGGGCTGTGCATATTGGCGGTAATGTCACCAGGCTGAATACCGATCAGGCCAAAGCAGCCCGAGAAATATCGCAAACCTTAACTGAACATAGATTTGGGGTTTTCCTTCTTTATGGGGTTACCGGCAGCGGCAAAACAGAGGTGTATCTCAGCGCTATCGCTTCTGCCCTGGCAATGGGCCGGCAGGCGGTGGCTATGGTGCCTGAAATATCCCTAACGCCCCAAATGATAGCCCTATTTCGGGCCCGGTTCGGTTCCCGGGTGGCAGTGCTACATAGTGGTTTAAGCGGTAGGGAAAGATATAAGGAGTGGTGCCGGGTAAAGGAAGGGAGGGCCCCTGTGGTGCTGGGAACACGTTCCGCTGTTTTCGCTCCCCTACCGGTGCCCGGTTTATTTATCCTTGATGAAGAACACGAGCCTTCGTATAAACAGGATGCTCGCCTGCGCTATCATGCCCGGGAAGTGGCCATTAAAAGAGCCCATTTGGCGGATGCGGCTGTAATCCTGGGTAGTGCCACCCCCTCACTGGAGTCATGGTTCAGGGCTAGCTGTGATGGCCGGTATAAACTGCTGCGCCTGCCCCACAGGATTAATAAAAAACCTCTGCCCCAGGTTTCAGTGATCGATATTAGAAAAGAAATAAAGGATGGCAACCAGGGAATTTTTAGTCGCCGGCTTATAACGGCTATTTCGGACCAGCTAAAAAAGGGCCGGCAAACGATCCTTTTTTTGAACAGGCGGGGCTACGCTAATTTCTTAATGTGTCGGGAATGCGGCCATGTAATCAAATGCGATCATTGCGACATCTCTTTGACTTACCATCAAGGTGGGGTATTGAGGTGCCATTACTGTAACTACAGTGTTGGGTTGCCTGCAATTTGTCCCTACTGCGGCAGCAGGTATATTTATCCCTTTGGTGCCGGCACACAAAAGGTAGAAAAAGAGGTGGCTCAGCTCTTTCCCACAGCACGCATATTACGAATGGATAGTGATACAACAGCCCACAAAGGTGCTCACGAAAAAATAATCAATGCCTTTAGGCAGGGAAAGGCCGATATTTTGATCGGTACCCAGATGATTGCTAAGGGGCTTGATCTACCGGCGGTAACCCTGGTGGGGGTGATCAATGCGGACACCTCTCTTTTTATGCCGGATTTTAGGGCCGCTGAACGCACCTTCCAACTGTTAACCCAGGTGGCGGGTAGGACAGGCCGGGGTCAGTTGCCCGGTGAGGTGCTGATACAAACCTACAATCCGGGACATTACAGCATTGCAGCAGCTGCCAGGCATGATGTAGAAGGGTTCTACCGTGTGGAACTACCTTTGAGAAAATCGATGCATTACCCTCCCTTCAGCTATTTAGCCCGCCTGCTTTTCACCCATGCAGATGAGGCGGAGATTAGCAAAGGAACAATATTGGCTAAGGAAACCCTTGACAAAATACTGGTTGGGTACGACAATTTTATTGAGATACTTGGCCCGGCGCCGGCCCCCTTGAGCAGGATTAGGGGACATTTTCGCCGGCAGATTGTGATCAAGGGTCACCGGCGTAGTGATCTAAGGGACATAATTGGGCAATGTTTGGACTATTTACAAAAACTGAGGCCTGCTTTCAAACCGGCCATAAATGTTGATATCAACCCCCAGGGGATGCAATAGTAAGGAGAGGATTTCTTTTGGCAGTGTACAAAATTGTTTTAATCGGGGATGAAATTCTAAGGGAAAAAGCCAAGCCGGTCAAAAGCGTTAATGCCAACATTACCAAACTGCTGGATAATTTGGCAGATACTCTTGAGGATGCCAAGGGGGCCGGTCTGGCTGCTCCACAGATAGGGGTTTCCAAACGGGTAATTATCGTTGATGTGGACGAAGAGCTTTATGAGATGGTCAACCCACAAATAATAAAAGCAACGGGACAGGAGACAGACGTGGAGGGATGTCTTAGTATCCCCGGTCTTATTGGAGATGTGGCCCGGGCGGCAAGTGTCCAGGTAAAGTATCAGGATCGCACCGGGCAGGAAAAAAATCTGACTGCCAAAGGTTTGTTGGCCAGAGCCCTGCAACATGAAATCGATCACCTGGAGGGTATTCTTTACATTGACAGGGCAGTAAACATTAGGAAAATAAACCAAGAGGATGTATAGATAAGATGCGTGTTATATTTATGGGAACACCTGATTTTTCTGTTCCGGCCCTAAAGGCTTTGGCAGAAGCCAAACATATGATTGCGGCAGTTGTTACCCAGCCGGATAGGCCTAAAGGACGGGGAAAAAAAGAGATGCCGCCTCCTATTAAAAAAACGGCGGTGTCTTTGCATATACCGGTTTTTCAACCACTTAAAATTAAGGATCCGGGGTTCATTAGTTTGTTGAACAACCTGCGTCCCGATGTGATTGTGGTAGTGGCTTACGGGCGGATCTTGCCCCGAGAAATCCTGGAGCTGCCGCCATATGGCTGCATTAACCTCCATGCCTCGCTGCTGCCGAAATATCGTGGGGCGGCCCCCATTCACAGGGCAATAATAAACGGCGAGAAAATTACCGGCATTACAACCATGTATATGGATGAAGGTCTGGACACCGGTGATATGATTTTACGCCATACTACACCGATACAGGCAGAGGATAATGCTGGAGACATCCACGATCGGTTGGCTCTTTTAGGTGCTCAACTGCTGGTGGAGACCCTGGACCTGGTTGAAAAGGGCCAGGCGCCCCGGGTACCCCAGAGCGGCCCATCTTCCTATGCACCTTTGTTGGCCACTGAGGATGAAAAAATATCGTGGGATCAACCAGCCCGTGACATCCATAACCAGGTGAGGGGAATGACTCCCTGGCCGGGGACGCGCACTACTATGGGCGGCAAGGTGCTCAAAATCTGGCACACTGGGTGCCTGGGGGAAGATGAGACGGCTTATTTGCCCGGCCAGGTGGTATCAACCGGCCAGGAAGGTATAGTAGTCCAGACCGGGAGCGGCCGGGTGGTAATTAAAGAGCTGCAGCTCCAGGGGGCTAAACGTCTTGGTGCAGCCGAATTTCTACGGGGGACGCCGGTGCCTGCCGGTACGGTCCTGGGAGAATAGCCGGCAGTTTTTATTAAAACACTCACGCAGCGGGTTGTTTAACCGGGAATAATAACCAGGCATTTTAGTGAATAATAAACATGACTTTTGGGGGAGATTCCCGGTGAGCGTTAAAAACTTGATTCCTGTGCGCAAGAGGCTTTTTGTCGGCCTTTTAGGGGCCGGCGTGCTGGGGGCGGGAATCCTGCTTGCGGGGGTTTGGTTTCTGGCAACCAATCCAACTAGAACATTATTTGATCAGATACTATTTATCGCCCTTACTATACTATTGATGGGTGGAACTGTGCTGGCTGCCCTGGGTATAGGTGGTATTATTCTCACCATTATGTATTCAAAAGACATTACTGCATTCCATGGGCCGATACGTATTGCCGTAAGCCTGTTTTTTCCCATTGCCCTCATCATCGGTAAAATTTTCAACATAGATAGTGAAAAGATCAAAAGTTCATTCATAGAAGTGAACAATGATCTGGTCCGCTCTAAAGCCTTGCGGCTCAGACCGGAGCAGGTTTTGATACTTGCACCCCACTGTCTGCAGGATAGCGACTGTCCTTATAAAATTACGGTAAACATTGATAACTGCCGCCGTTGCGGGAAATGCCCCGTTAATGAACTGTTGGAGTTAAGGGATGCTTATGGCATTAAAATGGGTATTGCTACGGGGGGGACATTGGCCCGCAAATATGTTCAGGTTTATCGTCCCCGCGCTATAGTGGCCATTGCCTGTGAAAATGATCTGACCAGCGGTATCCAGGACACCAGCCCGATCCCTGTGTTGGGGGTTAGAAATGAACGTCCTTTTGGCCCCTGTTTCAACACCAAGGTCCAAATACCGGAAGTGGAAAAGGCGGTAAAGTTTTTTATTAGTTAAGGGGATTATGACAGGTATCAATTTGGAAAGGATTAGATTTGTGGCCAAAATAACCGCCAGGGAAATTGCCCTGCAGGTCCTGAAGGAAGTAGAAGGTAAAGGCGCTTATGCCGGTTTGGCTCTAGATAGAATGATGGAAAAATATCGGCCCGGCAAGCTTGACCGGGCTTTTGCTACTGAGCTGGCCTATGGTACACTGCGCTATTTAAAGACCATAGATTGGATTTTAGGGCAATTTGTAAAAAAACCTTTAGAGGCCCAGACAGCTTCAGTGCGCAATATACTCAGGCTAAGTGTGTATCAGTTGTTTTATCTGGACAAGGTGCCGGACTCGGCAGCTTGTAACGAAGGGGCTGAAATGGCCAGGAAGTATGGGCACGTGGGGGTAGTAAAATTCGTCAACGGTGTCCTGCGCAACATTTTGCGCCGCAAAGGAGAAATAACCTTTCCCCCTCTGGCTGAGGACCCTGTGGGACATATAGCAATAAAATATTCCCATCCCGCCTGGATGGTAAAAAGATGGCTGCAGGAATTTGGTCTGCAGGAGACCATAGATCTTTGTCAAGCCAATAATGTACCACCACCGAACACGATCCGTACCAATACCTTGAAAAACACCAGAGACGAGCTAATCACCAGATTGGCACAAGAAGGCTTGACAGCCACAGAAACAAGGTACACCCTGGAAGGTGTCACCATTAGTGGGTTTTTATCCATAGGTGCAATGGATTCTTTTAGGGAGGGCCGTTTTCAGGTGCAAGATGAAAGTTCCATGCTGGCTTCCCGGGCCGTAGCCCCTTCCCCGGGTACAACCATAATTGATCTTTGTAGTGCACCAGGGGGTAAAGCCACCCACCTGGCCCAGTTAATGAACAATCAAGGCAAAATATGGGCCATTGACATTCATCCACATAAACTGACACTAATCAAGGAGAACAGTGACCGCCTGGGAATTAACATTATTGAGGGGATTGTTGCTGATGCAGCCCAATTGCCGGAAAAATACACCGGCAGCGCCGACTATGTCCTGGTGGATGCCCCCTGTTCCGGCCTGGGAGTTTTAAGGCGCCGGCCTGACGCCCGCTGGCGTAAAGAGCCGGGGCAAATTGCCGGGTTGGTAAAGCTGCAGGCGGCGATTCTGGAAAGGGCGGCACATTGTGTTAAAGATAATGGCATCCTGGTTTACAGCACCTGCACCATCACCCGGGAGGAGAACCAGGGCCAGGTAGAGAGTTTTCTGGCCGGGCACCCGGAGTTTGTATTGGAAGATTTAGCTCCCCTACTCCCACAGGTGCCGGATAAAGATGGGACAATGGCTGATGGTTATCTGCAGTTGCTGCCTCACCGCCACGCTGTGGACGGTTTTTTTATCGCCCGGATGAGAAAAGAAGGTATCGGAAAAGACAATGGAGAATAACTCTAGTTTCAGGGTCAATTTAAAATCGTTAGCTTATGATGAACTGGAGGCATTTATGGCTGGGCTGGCTGTGGAAAAATACCGGGCCCAGCAGATAGCGACATGGATTTTTAAGCATGGTGCCACTACTTTTGAGGAAATGACGAACCTGTCCAAAGATTTACGGCAGCGGCTAGAAACCAAATCCTGGATCAGTAAACCTGATATCAAAACCAGGCTTCAGTCCAAGCGGGGGGATACTGTAAAATATCTTTTTGTCCTATCTGATGGTCAGTTGGTGGAGAGTGTCCTAATGAGGCATGATTATGGCCGTTCAGTTTGTGTTTCCACCCAGGTAGGCTGCCGTTATGGCTGCCGTCTTTGCGCCTCGGGCCTGGGAGGCCTGGTGCGAAGCCTGGATGCAGGGGAGATATATGATCAGGTACTGGGGATTGAAAAAGATATTGGCGAAAGAATAAGCAGCCTGGTGATTATGGGTTCAGGTGAGCCACTGGATAATTACCGGGCCACATTAACCTTCATCAAAAATATAGCTGCCCCCTACGGCTTAAATATCGGCTATCGACATATTACTATATCTACCTGTGGGCTAGTACCAGGTATTAGACGGTTGGCTGCAGAGGGGCTGCCCCTTACTCTGGCCGTTTCTCTCCATGCGCCCAACGACAGTCTACGCGACCAGTTGGTGCCGATCAACAAGAAATATCCCCTGTCCGAACTAATCACAGCCGGCCGTGATTATGTCCGGGAGACAGGGCGGCGCATCACCTTTGAATACGCTCTAATAGCGGGCGTAAATGATTCTGCAGTCCACGCCCGGGAGTTATGCGGGCTGTTGCAGGATATTTTATGTCATGTCAACCTTATTCCCGCTAACCCGGTGGTAGAAAGAGGGGTAAAACCACCAACAAAACAACAGATTGAATTGTTTAAGAGCATTTTAGAATCCAATATGCTGACAACAACTGTGCGGCGTGAGTTTGGGGCAGATATAAATGCAGCCTGTGGGCAGTTAAGGCGTCGTATACTGCCTGGGACATTAAAAATGTAGGCATGAAATTTACAGAAAAAAACAGCTCAGCCCTAAAAAACATATGGAGCTGGGTTTTTGAGAATTATTTGTATATGATTGGATTCAACACTTGAAGCAACCGGATCCCAATTTGGAGGTGGGAGGCATGGGTATGTTCTCTGGATTGGAAGGAAGTCTGGAAAAATACATTGAGGGTTTGATCAAAGATAGAACAAGTGGTCAGGTGCAACCAGCTGATATTGCCAAAAAACTGGTTAGGGAAATGAGGGATCAAAAGCGCGTAAGTATCAATAATATTTATGTGCCCAATGAGTATACGGTGTTTCTTCATCATACCGACTGGGAAAACATTGCTGCCTTTTCCGATTCCCTGGCTGCTGAACTGCAGGAATACATCACTCATAAGGCTGGGGAAAAAAAGTATTCATTGCCTGGTTGCCCCCTGATAAAGTTCGTGTCGGATGACAACATAGTGGTAGGAAATGTGGTAGTAGAGTCTTTATTTAGCGAGGTTCCGGCGGGGGAAGGGAAAAGTGCTGATCCAGGTTTACCCTTTGAACATACACAGCGTTTTACAATGTTAAAAGATAAGTTGTCCACTGGTGGATCACCCTTGATCTTGGCCAAAATTCGGGTTGAAAGCGGGCCCCTGCGGGAAAAGATATTTAACCTGAATAAGGATTCCATTGTTATTGGGCGCCGTGAAGGCTGTGATATTGTCCTTGATGATGACAGTATTTCACGTCGCCATGCCCGTCTGGATCTCAGCCGGGGCGTTTATTTGATCCACGATTTGGACAGTACCAACGGTACCAAAGTAAACGGGGAAAGAATAACAACCAGGACACTAAAGTCAGGTGATGTGCTCACATTTGGTGCCACAGTGTGTACATTTAAGGTGGAATAAAATTGTTTGCTGTTCTTCTATTAATCCTGCGTTATGCCTTTTTATTTCTTTTGGTGTTTTTTATAATTATGCTGGTTAAATGGATGGTTAGGGATTTACTAATGGAACAGGGGCTGTCGCCATCGGACCCGGGGGAATCTGTAGCAAAGGAGATTGTCGGGGCCGATATGGGCCGGCTTGTAGTTATTAGCAGTTCCCTGGGGGATCTGGATTGCGGCCAAACCTTCTCCATAGACAAAGATATTATTATTGGCCGGGGTGAACACAGTAATGTGACAATTAAAGATACATTTGCCTCCAATCAACATGCCCAAATATTTGTGAAACAAGGACAGTACTGGTTGGAAGACATGGGTAGTACGAACGGTACCTTTGTAAATGAGGTGCCGGTAAAGGAGCCTGTTGTTCTGGCGGATGGAGATCGGCTCAGAGTGGGTAATGTGATTTTTCAGTTTGTGAGGTGGGGGCATGAAATGGGCTTGTATAACTGATACCGGCCTGGTAAGGGTTTTAAATGAGGATAGTTATTGCATTGTACCTGAAGACGGTTTTTTCGCGGTGGCTGATGGTATGGGTGGTCACCGGGCAGGTGAGGTGGCCAGTCAAATGGCCTTGCGATTGTTAAAGCAGGCGTTGGATAGGCGGCTAAAAAGCGGGGAAATAGCTGATAGAGCTCTTGTTGATTCCATAAAAGAGGCCAACAATGAAATTTTTACACTATCTGCTGGGAAGCCGGAATGGCGGGGTATGGGCACCACCGTTACTGCCTGTCTGAAGCGAAACGGTGAAATTTTGATTGGCCAGGTGGGTGATAGCCGGGCCTATCTACTGCAGAGCAATGTGATTTCCTTGTTGACGGAGGATCACTCTCTGGTGCAGGAACTTTTGCGGAAAGGCAGCATAACAGAAGAAGAGGCCCTGACCCACCCGCGGAAAAATGTCTTGACCCGGGCTATTGGTGCCGGACCTTTTCTGGAGGTAGACCTCTACCACTATCAAGTGCATTCCGGGGACCTTTTGCTCCTTTGCACCGATGGCCTGACCAGATATATGCGTCAGGAGGAACTTCTGGCGGCTGTCAACTCTTCCCCGGACTTGGATACTGCAGTCAGGGATCTTTTAGAAAAGGCTACCAACTCCGGCGGTGCCGATAATATTACGATTATCCTGGTGGAATTTTAAACCACACAGGGTTGCTGCATCCTCAATATGCTAAACGGGAGTTTTTTAATGTCGGGAGTGCGTTATGCGATCCCCCGGGCCAGGGACAAAGAGCCGGCCGGGGGCCGTACAGTGGAGAGAAACCTGCTTTTTCTGGCAGTGTTATATCTAATGATGGGAATGATTACTCTTTACCTGGATGAATCAGTGGCACCAACTGTCCTGGCTGTTGTTGCCGGATTAATCGTGGCGGTAGCTTTTTTGCTTGTTCATGCCTATTGGAAAGCAAGTAGTTTCCGGGGGGATCGTTATTTGCTTCCCATCACAGCAATAATAATTTCTACAGGGTTGGTATTTCTCTTCAGGTTGGATCCTTACTATGGACTGCGCCAATTTATATGGATTTTGCTGGGTTTGGGGGCACTGGTTTTTACATCACGTCTATTGCTGAATTTCCGTTTCCTCAGCGACTACAAATACACCTATGCGCTGTTTGGCTTAATAGCTTTAATACTGCCTATTTTTTTCGGTAAGGTCCAGGGAGGCGCCAAGAGCTGGTTAGATTTTCATTTTTTTCAGCTGCAGCCCTCAGAATTTGTCAAAATTCTGCTGGTGCTTTTTTTGGCCGGCTATCTGGCGGAAAATAGAGCTATTTTAACTGCGGGCACTAGAAATTTAAAGGGTATTTCGTTGCCCCGCCCACTGGAGTGGGTGCCCCTGGTGACCATGTGGGGCATATCATTGCTGCTATTAGTTTTCCAGCGCGATCTGGGTGCGGCTTTGATATATTTTGGCGCTTTTCTAGCCATGATTTATGCTGCTACCGCCAGGGTTGCCTATGTTCTTTCCGGACTGGGGCTTTTTGCAGCCGGTGCTTATACCAGTTATTTTTTATTTGACCATGTCCGGGTCCGGGTATTAATATGGCTTAACCCCTGGCCATATATTGATGATATTGGCTACCAGATCACCCAATCTCTTTTTGCTATTGGTTCCGGCGGGATTTTCGGTACCGGCCTGGGACAGGGGTATCCCCACTATATACCCCTTGTACATTCGGATTTTATTTTTGCGGCTATTTGTGAAGAGCTGGGGCTTTTGGGCGGGGCTGGTATTATAATATTGTTTATGATCTTAGTTTATAGAGGCATAAAAATAGCTTTGCGTGCCAGAGGTGATTTTTCCGCTCTTTTGGCTATCGGGTTAACGTCACTACTAGGTTTACAGGTTCTGATCATTATTGCCGGAGTAACTAAAATGCTGCCTTTAACGGGGATCACCTTACCCTATGTCAGTTATGGCGGTAGTTCCCTGGTGGCCAACTTTATCTTATTGGGTTTACTGCTGAATATTTCCCATGAGGCTAACGATAGATTATGAAACACAATATAAAAAAACTCGGTATATTGGTTATTGGCCTGTTGGTCGTTCTTATTTTTTATCTATCCTACCTTAATGTTGTCAGGGGAACTGCCCTGGCGGCGAATCCCTACAACAGGCGTTTACAGGCATATGAAAACCAAATCTACCGGGGTGCAATATATGATTACAATGGTGTTGTATTGGCTGAGACCAGTTTGGCGGGCGAAAAAAACAAACGTGTTTACCCCCGAGGGCGCAGTACAGCCCATCTTATAGGCTACATCTCAGAAAAATATGGTCGGGCCGGCCTGGAATCGGTATGTGATCGTTACTTATTGGGGTTGGAAGGCACAGATCGGGTGAGGAATTATTTTCACAAATTGTTGGGCCGGGAACAGCTGGGTGGCGATGTAACATTGACTATTGATGCCGGTCTCCAGGGTTTGGCCCTGGAGATGCTGGAGGGGCGCCGGGGTGCTGTTGTGCTCCTTGACCCGAGTACCGGGGCGGTGCGGGTGTTGGTTTCTAATCCCAGTTATGACCCCAACAAACTGGCAGAAATCTGGCCTCAACTTACCCAGGATAAGGACACGCCGCTGATCAATCGGGCCACCCAGGGCGCTTACCCGCCGGGCTCTATATTTAAAATAGTGACTGCTGCAGCCGCGTTAACAGTACATCCTGCTACTGCTACGGCTACATTCGACTGTCCCGGTTTTCTGGAGGTAGATGGATATAGGCTGGATGACACTGCAGCACACGGCCGCATAGATATAAAAAAAGCTATTGCTGTTTCCTGCAATACAACCTTTGCTCAACTGGGACTGAATCTTGGTGCCCAGGACTTTGCCCGGATGGTCAAGGCTTTTGGTATTGATCAGGATCCAGGTATGGGTATACCTGTGCGGCCGGGAACAATGGCCTCCCCCAAAGAGATGATCCCAACAGAGCTGGCCAGTAGCGCTATCGGTCAGGGTGAGGTTCTGGTTAGTCCCCTCCATATGGCCCTTACGGCGGCGGCCATCGCCAATAATGGTGATTTGATGCGACCATATCTGGTGCAAACAGTGGAAGACTCCCATGGTCGGGTTTTGCAACAGGCGGGCTGCCGGCAGTGGTTAAAGGTAACTACACCACAGATTTGTGGAATCATTAAAGATGGCATGACAGAGGCGGTGAGATCCGGTACCGCTACCGCTGCCCGGGTAGCCAATGTTCAGGTGGCCGGCAAGACGGGTTCGGCACAAAACCCCCATGGTCAAACCCACGCCTGGTTTATTGGTTTTGCACCTGCCGAAGAGCCCCGGCTAGCAGTTGCTGTACTGGTAGAGAATGCTGGGGCAGGAGGGGTAGCGGCGGCACCTATAGCCGGCAGGCTACTGGCTGCCGCTGTCAACAAAGGTTACTAGTAGGGTAAGGAAGTTTTCTTTGATTTATTCCTGCACGGCAGGTGTAGGGTATTGATCTTAACAATAAGGCTGTCAGTTCCGGCGATAATAATAGAGGTGAACATATTGATTGGCAGAGTTATGGGGAATCGTTATGAACTTATAAAGCAGCTTGGCGGTGGTGGCATGGCGATTGTTTACATGGGGCGGGATACCTTGTTAAATCGCCTGGTAACAGTCAAGGTGCTGCGCCCGGAATTTACCTCCGACCGGGATTTTGTACAGAGGTTTCGTGGAGAAGCACAAGCTGTGGCCAGACTTTCTGATCCAAACATAGTCAGCATCTATGATGTAGGCCAGGAGGATAACATACACTACCTGGTAATGGAGTATGTGGAGGGGGATAACCTCAAAAACCTGATTAGAAAGCTGGGTGTTATTCCAGCTAACCGGGCGATAGAGATAGCCGGGCAGATTAGTGAAGCCCTGCAGCATGCCCATGAAAATAATATTGTTCACCGGGATATAAAACCGCAGAATATCCTGATCACAAAGGCTGGGCGGGCCAAACTGACTGATTTTGGTATTGCCCGAGAAGCTACCACAGCTACCCTGACTCAGACGGATATCGTTGTCGGCTCCGTTCATTACATTTCACCCGAACAGGCCAGGGGCGGTACGGCTGACGCCAGGTCCGATATATATTCCCTGGGCATCGTTTTATATGAGATGGCTACCGGGATTCTGCCATTTACAGGGGAAACACCCGTGGGCGTGGCTATGAAACATATCCAGGAATCCCCTGCCCCGCCGGCCACTATCAATCCTGCTATAGCACTGGAGTTGGAGCGGGTGATTACCCGTGCAATGGCCAAGAATCCTGCTGATCGCTATCAAACAGCACAGGATATGGCCGCAGATTTGCTGCGGCCCCCCGATGGCGGGGGAGGCAAATTGGGCCTGGAAGCGGATGAGTTTGCCACCAGGGTTATTCCTACTGTGCATCGTGTGCCGGAGGGTCGGCCCAGCCCTGAATACAAAAAGAATAAAAGAAAAAAACGCCCCCCTATATTTTGGTTAGGGTTGGTATTATTGATATCCGTTATTGCTGCCACCGGCGCCTTCTGGTATTATGTGAATGTTCCTGAAATAAACATGCCCAATGTCGCTGGTAAAACAGAAGCAGAAGCCCGGGAAATCCTCAAGGATCAGGGCATAGAAAATATCCTGGTTTCCCACAACCTGCACCCCACAGTGCCCCAGGGACTGGTAGTTTCTCAGGATCCGAAACCAGACACAAAGATTAAGATTACACGCACTGTGACACTTTCTGTTAGCATGGGACAGGATTTACGCGAGGTACCGGAGGTTATTGGCCAGACTCTTTACAATGCCAGGATTAGAATCAGTGTTAACGAGCTAAATGTAACTGAGCCTGTGCAGGAGATATATAGCGACAACTATCCTGCCGGTGTGGTTGTGGATCAGGATCCCCTGCCAGGAGAAAAGCTTGCCGTGGGGGCAGGTGTGCTTTTATCTGTCAGTAAGGGGCCACAGCCAGCGGATCAGCAAGTCCCCAGCCTGGTGGGTCTGACTATAGAAGATGCTGGAGGAGAACTGGAAAAACTGAATCTGCTCCTCGATTCTAATACCGGTCAGGCCACCAGCATGGAATATTTCGCCGGACAGATTATTAGCCAGGATCCCCCTGCCGGGACTGAGGTGCGGGAAGGTACTACAGTACAGGTAACCTTGAGTAATGGGCCCGGACCCCAGCGGCAGGTGGCCAGGGTGCAGGCCTTGACACCCGACGATGGGGAAGAGCACAGTCTTAAAATTGTTGTTAAGGATGCAAAGGGAACTAATGATTTCCATACAGAATCTTATCCTCCAGGGAAAAAGGTGGTTAAAGAGGTGCCTTATTATGGGAAGGCTGTTATACAGGTGTATATAGACCAGGTATTGGCTGGTGAACAGAGTTTTGAATAACCAGGATAATCTTATTGAGGGTATTGTGGTTAAGGCCTATGGGGGCTTTTTCTACATCCATGATGGTCGAGATGTACGGGAATGCACGCTGCGAGGACGTTTACGCCACAGAAAACAGCAGGTGCTGGTGGGTGATCGGGTGTTGATGGCTCCGATCAATGATCGGAGTTGTGTAGTAGAAGATGTACTGCCCCGGCATTCTATTCTCACCCGGCCGGAAGTGGCCAATGTGGATCAGGCTGTAATCATTTTTTCTTTGCGGGAACCCGAACCAAACCCGGGTTTGCTGGAACGGTTTATAATTATGGCCGCACTAAACAAGGTAGTACCCATCATTTGTTTTAATAAGGTTGATCTGGCGGCAGGATGTCAAGCAGAATTTGTGTCCGGCTACCGGGAGAATTATAATGTGGTTGTCACCAGCGCTAAAACCGGCCAGGGCCTAAGTGAACTAAGGGCAACCCTGAATAATAAAATATCGGTTTTTGCCGGCCCTTCCGGTGTGGGCAAGTCGTCAATTTTGAACTCCTTAATTCCAGGGCTGAAACAAAAAACAGGTGTGGTTAGTGCCAGGCTGGGAACGGGCAGGCACACCACACGGCATATTGAATTGATTCCTATGGAGGAGGGAGGTTTTGTGGCTGACACCCCCGGGTTTTCCAATCTGGATTTGCCCAATATTAAACCGGAGGAATTAGCCGGCCTATTTCCAGGCATTAGTAATTATCAAACAAGTTGTTATTTTAGCGGTTGTCTTCATTACAAGGAACCAGGTTGTTCAATCAAGAAGGCAGTTGAACAGGGGGAGATCAGTGAAGCCTGTTACCGGCAGTACCTGGAGTCTTTGGGGCAACTAATAGATAGGAGGAAGTATTAGATGCCGCTTATTAAGATTGCCCCCTCAATTCTATCGGCCAATTTTGCTGCGTTGCAGGAAGATGTTAGTGCGGTAGAAAATGCCGGGGCCGAGTATCTTCACATAGATGTGATGGATGGCCATTTTGTCCCTAACATCACCATTGGCCCCCTGGTGGTGCAAGCTCTACGGGCCAGGTCCTCTATGTGCTTTGATGTGCACCTGATGGTTGAGAACCCCGATTTTTTTATAGATAGTTTTATTACTGCCGGGGCAGATTTGGTTACTGTGCATGTAGAATCAGTGCGGCATCTGCATCGGACCATTACTACTATTAAGGAAAAGGGATGTAGGGTGGGTGTAGCACTCAACCCGGCTACCCCGCCGGACACTATTGAGTATGTCCTGCCCCTGCTGGATCTGGTGCTGCTGATGACTGTTAATCCGGGATTTGGCGGACAAGGTTTTATTCCACTGGTGCTGCCCAAGATACGTACAGTACGGGATATGGTCAACCGTCTGGGACTTAAAACAGAGATACAAGTGGATGGTGGTATCAATAGGGACAATGCTGCTACTGTAGTGCAGGCTGGTGCTGATGTTTTGGTAGCTGGTTCGGCAATCTTTAATAAAAGAGATATAGGGGCTGCTGTGCGTCAGCTAAGGGAGGCAGCAGCAGCCGGCCTTTAATAGATGAAGCATGATACTACATACCATTTCACTAACCGGGAATGGTATTTTTTTTATCGCCATATGCATTGTAATATTGTAATATACAAATAATATATTTATGCAAGGAGGGGAGATCCAAATGAGGGATCTGGTATCATACCGGGAAAAGGCAGATCTGCTAAAGGCGCTGGCCCATCCGACCAGACTCTGTATTGTGCATGGCCTAATTGAAAACGATTGCAATGTAAATGGAATTATCGAACGCCTGAGGATGCCCCAGTCAACAATTTCCCAGCAGTTGGCTGTCTTAAGAAATAAGGGAATTATTGAAGGAAGGCGTAATGGGACGGTAGTTTGCTACTCTGTGGTTAACAAAGAAGCCAGGCGGCTTGTAAATATGTTGATGGGTTGACCCACAGTAAATATAGCGATATGATTGGGTCTGGTTAAACAAAATAATACAGGTAAAGAATATTTTCCCCACCTGCAGTTTCTCCTTATTAATACAGCGCGGGTGTCTAGTTCTTAAGAAAGGTATCAATTATGGAAAGCAAAAAGGCGCCTACATACCATATAGCCCGGTTTATTATCATTGCTATGGATCTGGCGGAGAAAATAGTTAACGGGGAGTATTACAAGGGGCAAAAAATATCTGGTCGTTCCACCCTGGCTGCCCTTTATAATGTATCCCCGGAAACCATTAGGAGATCGCTATCTCTTTTGCAAGAATCCGGGGTGGTAAAGGTGTTGCCGGGAACTGGTGTAATTGTTAATTCAGTCGGTGCGGCTCAAGAATATCTGGCTGAGACCAGTCAATTTAAGGTGGTAAAGGAAGTACAGGAACGTTTGGCCGGGTTGGTGCGGGAGAGAAATAAGATTAATGCCGATATCGAGCGCCTGACCACAGAATTATTGGATTATGCATTTAGCGTACTCTCAGCCAAGCATAGGACTTGATTGCAGCCCTTTTCAGTACTCATCAGGCAAAACTATTGACATTGGACCGGGTCAATCATATAATTAGCTTATCAAAGCAATAAATTAATAGCGAAACCTTCAGGGACGGGTGTAATTCCCTACCGGCGGTGTGGTAGCAGGCTGTTTTCAGCCTGGAGCCAAGCCCGCGAGCCCATATGGGCAGATCCGGTCTAAATCCGGAGCCGACAGTATAGTCTGGATGGAAGAAGGTAAAGGCTAGTATTCTTGAGGATTTCATATTGGCTAGCTTTGTCTTTCCGAATGTTGTGGACCCTGGGGTTTTGTGCCCAGGGTCTTTAATTTTTTAAATAAGGCCCAGTTCAAAAAGGCCATTATAATAATAACCTTGGCCCATTAGGCGGGAAAATAGAATGGATAAAAAATATATGAGACTAGCTCTGGATTTGGCCGCAAAGGCCAGGGGCCGCACCAGCCCTAACCCGATGGTGGGGGCCGTTGTGGAGCAAAAAGGGGAAATAGTCGGGCGGGGGTGTCACCTAAAGGCCGGCACACCTCATGCCGAAATACATGCCTTGAACGAGGCAGGGGAAGCAGCTTCCGGGGCAACCATGTACGTAACACTGGAACCTTGTTGCCATTATGGGCGTACCGGTCCCTGTACCAGCGCTATTATAAACGCCGGTATTTCCAGGGTGGTAATTGCTGCCAGGGATCCCAACCCCCTTGTTGCCGGAGGAGGGGTGCGGTTACTTAGATCGGCGGGCATAGAGGTAACCACCGGTGTGTTGGAAGAGGAAGCCCTGGCTCTGAACGAGGTTTTTATAAAATATATTACTACCAGCCGGCCTTTTGTGGTGGCCAAGGCGGCTGTCAGCCTCGATGGAAAAATTGCCACCCGTACCGGCAAATCCAAATGGATTACAGGCGAAGAGGCACGTGCCTACGGCAGGCAGCTAAGGGATTGGTATGATGCCATTATGGTCGGTATCGGTACAGTGCTGGCGGATGATCCGGCCCTCACAACCCGTCTACCTGATGGAGGTGGACGTGATCCGGTGCGGATTATTCTGGACAGTAAGGCTAGAATTCCCCTGAACGCCAGGGTGTTGACCCAGGAATCGGCAGCACCCACAATAATTGCCGTTACTACCCGGGCGCCCCGGGAAAAGCTGGCTGCACTGGGCAGTAAAAACAATGTCAAGGTGCTGGTTGTCAACGAAGGACCCCAGGTGGATCTGGTCGGATTGATGGGTATTTTGGGTGCAGAGAGCATCACCTCAGTTTTGGTCGAAGGAGGGGCGCTGATACATGGCTCGGCTTTTTCGGCCCGAATAGTAGATAAGGTAGCCTGGTTTATTGCCCCGAAAATAATCGGCGGACAGGATGCGCCCGGCCCTGTGGGCGGCCTGGGGGTAGACACCCCCGTTGAGGCGATGGCCTTGGAACGGGTTAAGGTAAGCCGCCTGGGTGTGGACCTTTTGATAGAAGGATATTTAAAATATAGGAAATAAAACTTGTTGATCGTACAGGTTTTTAGATATGAGGGGGATAACCTTTGTTTACCGGCATTGTGGAAGAACTAGGGGTCATAAAAGCTGTACGGCGGGGTGCTCATTCGGCCCAGCTGCTGATTAAAGCAGCCAAAGTGATCGAAGACAGCCGAGTGGGTGACAGCATCATGGTCAATGGTGTCTGTCTTACTGCGGTACGTTTTGGTGAGCTTGATTTTACTGCAGATGTCATGGCTGAGACCCTGGATAAAAGCAATCTTGGCAAGTTAAAAGTAGGTGACAGGGTAAACCTAGAAAGGGCCCTACGTCTGGGTGACAGACTGGGTGGGCATATTGTCAGCGGTCACATTGATGGGATCGGTACAATTGTCCAACGGGAAAAACATGACATAGCGCTGCTGATTAGTATCAAGGCGCCGGAAGCAGTGATGCGCTACATGATTAAAAAAGGTTCTGTGGCCATAGATGGGATCAGTCTCACTGTTGTAGATTTTGCGGCAGATGTCTTCCAGGTGTCACTAATCCCCCACACGGCCCAGGAAACCACGCTAGGATTTAAAAAAACTGGGGATAGCGTTAATCTGGAAGGTGATATTGTCGGTAAGTATATTGAGCGGATGATCAGTTTTTCAGGTGGCAAGGAGAGCGATGCCGGAATAAGTGTAGAATTTTTAGCGGAACATGGTTTTCTTTAAATCATATTAGGAGGCATAAGGATGAAATTCAACACAATTGAAGAGGCTGTAGAAGATATCAGGCAGGGAAAAATCATTGTGGCGGTCGATGATGAAGATCGGGAAAACGAGGGTGACCTGATCATGGCGGCCGAAAAGGCTACGCCCGAACTAGTCAATTTTATGGCTGTTTATGGCCGGGGACTAATCTGCCTCCCCATTTCGGGAGAACGTCTTGATGAGCTGGAACTTCCGGCTATGGTGACCAACAATACTGATCCCCACGCTACTGCTTTTACCGTCTCCATCGACTACAAAGATTGCACCACTGGTATTTCCGCCCATGAACGGGCCATGACCATTAGGGCAATTCTCGATCCGCGCACAAAACCAGAGGACTTGCGCCGCCCCGGACATATTTTCCCGTTACGCGCCAAAGAGGGGGGTGTGCTGCGGCGGACAGGACACACTGAGGCCACAGTAGATCTAGCCCAACTGGCCGGGCTCCATCCTGCTGGTGTGTGTTGTGAAATTATGAAAGAGGATGGAGCTATGGCCAGGGTGCCTGAACTGATGGAGTTTATCAAGGTTCATAATTTAAAAATAATTACTATCGCCGACCTGATCCAGTACAGGCGCCGTACGGAAAAGCTAGTGCGGCGGGTTGACGAAGCTAAACTGCCTACCATTCATGGTGAATTTACAGCTGTGGCTTACGAAAGCCTTTTGGACAACAAAGGACACATTGCCCTGGTTATGGGTGACCTGAGTAAGGCTGAGGCGCCCCTGGTACGGGTGCATTCGGAATGCCTGACCGGCGATGTTTTCGGTTCCATACGCTGTGATTGCGGGGGCCAACTCAGCCATGCTATGGCCATGATTGCTGAAGAAGGCGCAGGGGTTCTCCTGTATATGAGGCAGGAGGGAAGAGGTATCGGTCTTTTAAATAAAATCAGGGCTTACCATCTGCAGGATGAAGGCCGGGATACTGTAGAAGCCAACCTGGAACTGGGCTTTCCGGCGGATCTAAGGGACTATGGTCTGGGTGCGCAAATTCTGGCCGACCTGGGACTAAAAAAGATCAGACTGCTGACTAATAACCCGCGCAAAATAGCCGGCCTGGAGGGTCACGGCCTCCAAGTGATGGAGAGGGTTCCTATTGTGATTAACCCGGGCGCCTGTAACCGTTTCTATCTCACCACCAAGCAGAAAAAGCTTGGTCATCTGTTAAACATTGCTGCCGATCACTAAACAGTTAGCGGGAAACAAAATTAATGAAAGACCAACCAGACAGGATTTGAAAGGCAAACCCGTAGATCCTGCAGGTTTATTTTAGATTATGAAATAAAGGAGATGGATATATGCCGAGGCTGTATGAAGGACATCTTGTGGGCCGGGGGCTTAAATTTGGCATTGTGGCTGGTCGATTCAACGAATTTATTACCAATAAACTGCTCAGCGGTGCCCTGGATGCCCTCCACCGGCATGAGGTGTCGGATCAAGACATTGAGGTGGCCTGGGTACCGGGGGCCTTTGAAATACCGGTAGCAGCAAGCAAGTTAGTCGCAAAAAATAAATATGATGCAGTGATCTGCCTGGGCGCGGTCATCCGGGGGGCTACACCCCATTTCGACTATGTGGCCGGTGAAGTCACCAAAGGTGTAGCTAAGGTTGGTTTGGAAAGTGGCACTCCTACTATATTCGGGGTAATCACTTCCGATACAATCGAACAAGCCATTGAGAGGGCCGGGACAAAAGCAGGCAACAAGGGTTGGGATGCGGCTATGGCGGCCATTGAAATGGCCAACCTGATGCGGGATATAGATCAGGCAGAATGATAATAACTGCATCTAGACAGATAAAAATCAAAAAACGGCTTAACTGCCGTTTTTTTTTAAGGTATTATATTTATAAGGCACGCTCTATCCTGCCGCTTCTCAGGCATCTGGTGCATACCAACACCTTTTTCGGGGAACCGTTAATGAGAGCCCTGACCCGCTGCAGGTTAGGTGCCCATTTTCTTTTATTACGGATATGCGAGTGACTAAGTTTGATGCCCACTGCTGTGCCTTTGCCGCAAACTATACAATTTCTAGCCATGTACACACCCCCTTTGGACCACCTAATTATTTTATCAAAAAACGCTATCTGCTGCAAGAGCTGTATTGTTTAAAAATGCAAAATCCAGGTAGTAAATATTTTTTATTTGAGGGTTAGTATGCAAAATAATTTATTACTGAAACCTGTCCAGTCCATAAAAACAATCGGGCCGCGCCGGGCGGCGTCCCTGCAAAAGCTGGGTATATTTACGGTGGGGGATCTTTTGTCCCATTTTCCCCGGCGTTATGAAGATCGTACCCACCTGCGTTCTGCCGGTACCTTAGTTCATGATGAGACCGCTACCATAGGCGGTAAGGTCCTGGCAGCCCAGGATTTAAAACCAAGACGGGGTTTAACCATTACCAAGCTGGCAGTGCATGATGGGTTTGGGGTATTTTATGCTGTTTGGTTTAACCAGCCCTTTATTAGAAAACGCCTGCCGCCGGGAACAAAAATTTATATTACCGGCAAAGTGGACAAGGGTTATGGCGCTACCCAATTGATGGTGGAAGATTATGAGGTGGACAATGGCGGTGATAGCCTCAGTGCCGGGCGTCTGGTGCCTGTCTACCCCCTGACTGATGGGCTCAACCAACGGCAACTGAGGCTGATGATTAATACTGCCCTGGCAGTGTTAGATAATCAAATAGATGACTTTTTGCCTGGCGAAATAACAGAAAAATATAATTTACCCCGGATCGGGCAGGCCCTACAGCAAATTCATTTTCCTGACGGGGAAAAAGAGGCCCGGGGTGCTAGAAAGAGATTCATTTTTGAAGAATTTTTTCTTCTTCAACTGGTCCTGGCGATGCGAAAACGGGAGATAAATTGCAGTGTGAAGTCTTACAATTATCTGCCGCCAGGTAAATTGCTGCACCTGTACCAAAAAAATCTGCCCTTTCAGCTCACGGGGGGCCAGCGCCGAGTGTGGAGGGAGATATCGGCGGACTTGGACGGCTCCAGACCCTTGCACCGTTTGCTCCAGGGAGATGTGGGCGCCGGGAAAACAGTGATTTCCACCATGACCATGCTCCGGGCGGTGGAAAGTGGTTTACAGGCAGCTTTAATGGCCCCGACGGAAATCCTTGCTGAACAGCATTACCTGGGGCTGAGCAAGGATTTGGCCGCTATTGGTGTGGAAGTTGGGCTGCTGACCAGTGGTACAAGGAAAAAAGAGCGGGAGCGGCTTCTGGCCCGGATTGCTGCCGGGGAATTGAAACTGTTAGTGGGTACCCACGCATTGCTTCAGGGTGACGTTAGTTTTCAAAGGTTAGGCCTGGTGGTAGTGGATGAACAGCATCGTTTCGGGGTGCGCCAGCGGGCTGCCCTGACCCATAAGGGAAACTTGCCCGATACCCTGGTAATGACAGCTACCCCCATTCCCCGCACATTAGCCCTGACCCTGTATGGGGATCTTGATATTTCCGTTATCGGCGAACTACCCCCGGGAAGGAACCCCGTAAAAACATATGCTGTTCTGCCCCGGGCGTTACCCAAAGCTTTGCGCCTGGTTAAAAAACAGGTCAGCCTGGGACACCAGGCTTATATTGTCTGTCCGTTGGTGGAGGAGTCAGAAAAAATCGATTTGCAGTCGGCAATCAATCTTTCTGCCGAACTAGCGGCAAATGAGTTCAAGGGGCTCCAGGTGGGATTGCTGCATGGCCGGATGAAATCGGCGGAAAAGGAAGAAACAATGTCCCGTTTTCGCCAAGGGGAGATCAAGGTGTTAGTTTCTACTACAGTGATCGAAGTGGGCCTGGATATTCCCAACGCTACGGTGATGCTGATCATTGATGCAGACCGTTTCGGCCTGGCCCAACTGCATCAACTGCGGGGTCGAGTGGGGCGCAGCAGCCACCAGTCCTATTGTATCCTCGTTGCCGATCCGAAAACAGATCAAGGCCGGGATCGCCTGCGGGTGATGACCAGGACAAGGGATGGTTTCCTGCTGGCAGAGGAGGATCTACGCCTGCGTGGCCCGGGTGAATTTCACGGTACCCGTCAATCCGGTCTCCCTGAGCTCAAAATTGCCGACTTGTTGCGGGATTGGAAAGCCCTGGAGGCAGCCAGGAGGGAGGCCCAGGCTTTGGTGCACAGGGATCCTTCTTGCAAAGACACCAGCAGCAGAGCAATATTTGCAGAAGTGAAAGCCAGGTTTGGCAAAAATATTAATATTAGCGGTGGTTAAAGCTACAATTTGCATTTGCATGTGTCGGTGATGGGTTTTGAAGAAATATTTCACTAGTATATATATTTCGTTTTGATCTATACTAAATACAACAAGAAACAGGAGGTGGTTAAATAATATTGACAAAAGGTCTTACTTGTTCCACATGTCTTAGATGCATTTTAGAACTCTGTTACCTGGGTCGGCCAACGAAATAGTACCTGTTCTAATAAATTGCCATTCCACCTCCAAATAATTTTAGAATGCAAGCAGTGTTAGGATAGCTGCTTGCAATATTTTTGCGTTTTAAATTAATGCTTTAAATCTAATGAAGATACATATTATATTCTTCAGCACTAATGGCTGGATGAAGGGCCATAGATATGCCACCGGCAACAACCTTAGAGGTGTCAAGGATTAATGCATCAATCTCTTTGGGGGTGACCATCAAATTTCCCCTGAAGGGGCTTAAAATATCATTTATTATTCCCTGGGTATAGTCCGGCATAATGTTTTGCTGCACCTTATTAAGCATCGGGTTTGATTTGAGTTTTTCTAAAAAGTGTTCTATTGTTATCTGGGCGATAACGGCAGCATTCACCACTGTGGGGACTCCGATGGCAATGGTCAATACCCCCATTGTTTCCTTGTTTATGCCGGTGCGCTTGTTGCCAATACCAGAACCAGGGCTAATACCTGTATCTGCAAGCTGGATAGTTGTACCGATCCGGTTCACACTACCGGCGGCCAGGGCATCTATAGCAATAATTAGCTCCGGTTGGATTTTTTCCACCACACCTTTTATTATTTCGGCTGACTCAATGCCGGTGATGCCCAGCACACTGGGAGCCATTGCACTCACAGAGCGCATGCCTCCCTTTAACTCCTCCGGGGCGTATCGGTATAGATGACGGGTAACAATAGACTGCTCCACTACCTTGGGGCCCAAAGAATCAGGGGTGGCTTGCCTGTTGCCCAGCCCAACAATAAGTACATTGGCGTTTTCAGGCAGGTCAAATAGGGATGAAAGCTGTTGAGCCAGGACCTCTGCCACCTCCTTTTGGGCAGTGGGATTTTTATCCCTCATGGCAGGTGCTTCTATGGTTATATATGTGCCCACAGGTTTGCCCATCATCTGTGCTGCTTTTTCTTCCACTACCTGCACACTGGTTACCGATGCGTTAGCAAACTGGTGACGGTTGACAACTGCTCCGGGAATTTCTGTTCCCAACTGGCCACGCACAATATCGTGGGCTTCAATAGCCAGATCAACGTTAATATTATTGTTTTTATAAAAATCAAGATCCAAAATGCAAACCCCCATTTTTGTTTTAGCTGCTTTTAGGATATCCTATTTATTGTGGCCTATGCGGAAGTAAAACAGTGGATGTTTTCGAGGTATTGAATCAATCGATTTTCCTGATTAAATATGCTATAATAACAGATTAAAGGAAGGGATTCTTATTCCACGCGTTATTGCTGGTTCGGCTAAAAAGCGTAAACTTAAAACCCCGGCAGGATTAGTAGTCAGACCGACATCAGATCGGGTTAAAGAAGCGCTTTTTAATATTCTAGGAGACTGTGTAATAAACAGCAGTTTTTTAGATCTCTTTGCAGGAAGTGGGAACATCGGTATAGAAGCCTTAAGCCGTGGTGCTGCTAGTGTAATTTTTGTCGAAACTAATAGTAAAGCCTTACATATTATAAAAGAAAATTTGCGTGTTACCGGGTTTGTGGAAAAAAGTCAGTTGATTCGCGGAGAAGTTACAGCAGTTTTAACCCAGTTGGGTCGCAAAAACAAATTGTTCAACATAATTTTTCTCGATCCACCGTACCTTAAGGATTATGAGGCTAGCACACTGACGGGTATTATTAGGCACAGGCTATTGGAGGCCGATGGGATGGTTGTTGTAGAAAGTAGTAAGGGCCATCACCTGCCCCGGAAAATAGAAGAACTAATCCTGGTTCGCCAGGAGAGATATGGTGATACGTTACTTTCATTTTACAGATATCGGTAATTGCCGGGGAGGGTGAATAGAATGCAAATTGCTATATATCCTGGGAGTTTTGATCCGGTGACACTAGGGCATCTGGATATCATCGGCAGGGCTTCCTCGTTGTTTTCCAAATTAATAGTAGCTGTATCCTGGAACACTACTAAAAAGCCGCTATTTACCCCCGAGGAGCGGGTTGTATTATTGAAGGAGGTACTTAAACCTTTTCCTAATGTTGAGGTAGATATGTTTAATGGGTTGACCATACATTATGCAATCGAGCACAAGGCAAAGGCGATTGTACGGGGGCTGCGGGTAATTTCAGACTTTGAAAATGAATTCCGCATGGCACTAACAAACAAAAAGTTGGCTTGTCATTTGGAAACTGTTTTTTTGATGACCAGAGCAGAATATTCCTTTATCAATTCCACCACAGTAAAGGAAATTGCTTTTTTCGGTGGTTCAGTTAGTGGCCTGGTGCCGCCGCTGGTGGCGCAAAAACTAAAAGAAAAAATGCGGGACAAATAAATTTGGGGGAGGACATATAACAAAGTGGATTTGCTAAATTCCCTAAACGAATTGGAAGAGTTAATTGAAAATAGTGGCAAGGTGCCATTTACCAGAAAGGTAATGGTAGAGGAAGACCGCCTGCTCGATCTCCTGGACCGCATTAGGACAACCATGCCTGAGGAAGTCCGCCAGGCCAAGTGGATTATCCAGGAGCGGGAAAAGGTCCTACAAGATTCTCAAAAAGAAGCCATGCGCATTGTGGACGATGCGCAAAAACAGATTGAGAAAAGGGCAGACGATAGTGAAATAGTCCGCCAGGCAAAAGTCAACGCCGATGAGATCCTGGGCAAAGCCGAATCAGTGGCCATGGAGATTCGTGAAGGGGCCAAAGGTTATGCCGATGATATTCTAGTAAACCTGCAGGAAAACCTGGGAAAAATTATGGAACAACTGGAACAAGGGCGTGCGGAGCTCAAATTAATGAAATAGCAGCAACCTTCACTGTAAGGCGTTTAGTATGCCTTTCCATTCTACATATTGATCAATATTATCGACTGCTGTTTTGATGGCTTTTTTGTCACCGGCAGTTATTTTTCTGCTTACTGCTGACATTTTTTCTATAGTTGTGTAGGTGTCGTAATGTACCAAAATCAAAGGGACACCCTGGCCTTCCGCACGGGCGATTAACTTGACATCCGGATAGAGGCTGCCTGTTAAAACAATCATGGATGTATTTGTTTCCAGGGCGGCTAGTGCTATTTCTGAACGATCCCCACCAGTGATGACACCTTTGTTAGCACCCCGCCGCAGATAATCTAGGGCACTTTCGGCAGTCATGGCCCCAATAACGATATCTTCCACTATTTGTTCCATCCTGTCTTCCCCCGCCAGCACTTCACCACCTAAAACCTCATAATATTCTTTCACTGTCGGGGATGTTATATCCGGCATACCAGGGACAAGCCCTAAAATACGGTATCCCAGTCTTTGTAAAGTGGGCTTATATATTCCCTCTGTTTTAGCCAAAAGAGAACGTGGAACATTGTAAAAAATATTGCCAAAGACAGGGGTGTCATTACAAGACATGTACCTGTTGATGAAAATTGTCTGATCCAGGCTGTAGTCATTGTCAATTCTAATGATATATAGCGGCATTGCCTGCAGTTCCAGGGCCAAGCTCATGGCATCAAGACCTAAAGAGCCCATGATATGGGGATAACCGGCACCACCGATAATTATAATATCACTATTGCCGGCGATACTCTCATAAGCCCGCCGCACCTTGTTTAATGACACACTGGGATCGCTATGGCTGGACAGGTAGGAGGGCCCTGCTATATAGGGGACAATTGTTTCTAGTGGATGTTCCATCTCCAGAATTTCTTTCATCAAGAGAGCGTCCTCATCCCCCCGGAAACTAGTAGACCCGGCATAACTGCCCACAGGTTTAAAATAGGCCACCTTGCGGCCTTCCTGGCGAAGCTTCAAAGCCAGGCCTAGAGCAATACTTGTTTTGCCGCTGTTTGGTGTACCTAATATGTAAATATTTTTCAAGTAAACCACCTCACGATATGGTTATTTTGACATCCAGTGCGCTGGCTCCCTGGTTGTAAGCAAATACAGGGTTAATGTCAATTTCATTTATTTCCGGAAAATCTGAGACTAGTTTGGCTACCCGTCCCATTATTTTTAAAACCGCATCAATATCAGCGGGCTTTTCACCCCGGTAGCCTCTTAGTAGTGTATAAGCCTTGGTTTCTGCAATCATGCTGTCGATCTCACCTTGGGTCAGACCGTCTACCAGCCGGAAAGACACATCCTTTAAAAGGTTGACATAGATGCCTCCCAACCCAAAGGCCAGTAAAGGACCAAACTGGATATCCCTGGTCATGCCGATAATTATTTCGATCCCTTTGGGCATCATTTTTTGCACCTCTACCCCATATACAGCTACATGGGGCAGATAACGGTGAACATTGTCCATTATTTCTACAAAACCGCTGCTGACCTTTTCTCGGGAATCAAGACCCACCTTTACTCCCCCCACATCTGTTTTATGCAAAATTTTGGGGGAGGCGATTTTTAATACCACCGGGTAACCCAAACGGTCTGCATGTGCGGCCGCCTCTTCGGGGTTTATGGCCAGAATAGTGGGTGCGGCCGGTATGCCGTAGGCGGATATTATTTCCGCTGCTTCACTGCCCAGCAAGACCAGGCGGTTATCCCTTTTTACATCAAAGAGCGTGGCCTTGACGGTTTTTAAGTCCAGATCATTAAATGTCCGCTGCTCTGATGGGATTGTTGAATTTTTGATCCGGTTGTAGTTTACCATACCGCTAATGCTGGTTATGGCTGGTTCCGGAAAGGTAAAGCATGGGATATGTGCATCAGACAGTATCCTGGCTCCTTCTTCCAGCCTGGGACCGCCCATCATGGCAGCAAAGAGGGGTTTATGGGGAAACTCTTTACTTAGCCCGACCATAGCCTCTGCTGTCTCCACCGGCTCAGCCACAGCCGCCGGACAGACCAGCACCACGGCACTGTCTACACCAGGATCAGCCAGCACCGTTTGCAAGGCGTAATGAAAGCGATTCGCTTTGGCATCCCCCAATACATCCACGGGGTTGTAAATATTGGACTCGGCGGGCAGATTATTTCGCAGGGATTCTACTGTCTTTTTGGTAAACCGGGCCATCTTTAAATTTTTTTCCTCAATATTGTCGGTAGCTATAATCCCGGGGCCACCCGAGTTGGTAATCACTGCCACCCGATCCCCTTGGGGTAGGGGTTGATTGGCGAAGGCGATGGCCAAATCAAATAATTCGGACATGTTTTTAGCTCTAATCACGCCACTCTGTTGGAAAGCAGTATCATAGGCCAGATCACTACCGGCAAGAGCACCGGTATGGGAAGAAGCAGCTTGTGCTCCAGCCTGGCTGGTCCCTGACTTTAGAATCACAATCGGTTTTTTCCTGCTGGCTCTTCGGGCCACATCCAGAAAATGTGCCCCATCCTCTACATCTTCGATATAGCAAAGGATGACCTTTGTGTTGGGGTCCTCAGAGGCATCTTCAATGAAGTCGGCTTCCGTTAGGTCTGCTTTATTGCCAAGACTGATAAATTTGCTAAAGCCCAACCCCACCTGATAGCTCCAGTCTAGAATAGACAGCACCATAGCACCGCTCTGGGAGATAAAAGCAATTTCTCCCTTCAAGGGAAAGCCGGCAGCAAATGTCGCATTGATTGGTGCATGGGTGTCCATGAGGCCCACGCAGTTGGGGCCCAGCATTCGCATGTTGTATTGACGACAAATCTCCAGCAGCTTTCGTTCAAGTTCCAATCCTTCCTTGCCTGTTTCTTTAAAGCCGGCAGTAATTACCACCAGGTACTTTAAACCCTTTTTGCCACAGGCGGTGGCAATTTCCAGGGACTTTCCTGCCGGTACTGACAAAACAGCCATTTCCACTGGTTCCGGTATTTTATTTACATCCGGGTAACACTGTAGTCCTTCTATTGTAGATTCTTTGGGATTGACAGGTATAATTTTGCCTTTATAACCACAGTCGATCATGTTTTTAACAATAACATTGCCAATTTTGCCGGGAGATTTAGATGCGCCGATGATGGCTATAGATTTGGGATTGAATAGGCCGGCTAGTTCACTCAAAATTTATTCACCTGCTTATCCTTAGTCTAGTTGTTATGATGAACATAAACAGTGAAATATATGAGTGCGGGGAAACAATATTATCTCCTGTATGATCATCTTTTTCTTACAATGAGCAGTCTCAGGGAAAAAAGCAGGTGGAATAACAAGGACAGAATCATTATTGCCAGCAATAAAAGGAGGAAGAGAAGGAAAATTTTAAAGCCCAGGTAGGCAAAGCTGCTATCCCGGAAATAATGGGTGGCGGCTATTGCAGGTGCAGTCATTTCCAGGTTTCCCATCCACCTGCAGGCCAGGTAGGTGTAAATGCCGGCCAGACAGGTGTGACAGACCCGGGAAAGAACAAAAGGCAGCATTCTAATATCGGTATCGGCAATCATGCTTGCTGCCTGGGCGTGAACGGAAATGCCGCTCCAAGACAGGATCATGCCTACGGCAATAACCTGTTGGCTCAAGGGTACCGGTGCTTCGCTGGCTAATTTAGAGCCGATGGTCATTTCCAAAAAACCACTGCTCAGGGCCGGCAAGATATCTGGGGAAAAACCCAGTGGTAGGAGAAAAAAACCCAGTATTTCTGCAATACTGTTGATGACGCCCGCGGTACCGAGCAGTTTTATGATTACTGAAAAGAGAATAATGAAGCCCCCGATGCTCAGCAGGTTGGCGATAGATTTGTTTACGGCATCACCGATGATTTTACCGGGAGGGCGTTTTTCCTTTCTTTGCACCTGCATCATGCGCCCCAGGGCCCGGGCAATGGGATTTCTTTCTCCTGTACTGGTTTGGCGGGGCATACCGCCTTCCTTTGATGAGTAAAATCGCAGTATTAGACCCAGGGTAATGTTGGAAAGATAATGGGTACCGGCAATCAACACGCCCAGTCCCGGGTTATTAAACATACCAACGGCCACTGCCGCCAGCATGAAAAGAGGGCTGGAGTTGTTTGTGAATGACATCAGCCGTTCCGCCTCTACCCTGCTGCATAAACCTTCTTTACGCAGTCTGGCAGTGACCATTGACCCGATGGGATAGCCGGAGGTGAATCCTACCGCCATGACAAAAGAGCCAGAACCAGGAACGTTAAACAGGGGACGCATGACCGGATCCAATAACTCCCCCATAAAATGGACGAGGCCGAAGCTCATTAACAGCTCGGAGGCAATAAAAAAGGGAAGCAGGGCGGGAAAAACTATATTCCACCATGTTTTCAGGCCCAGCGCTGCTCCTTCAAACACGATTTGCGGGCAAGAGACCATGCTCAGGACAAAAACCAATGCGGATAGCGTCCAAAGAAGACGAATGGCATCTCCACGTCGGGCGTTATTTTTAAGCATAATGTTTATTGTCAGCAGGCTGACGATAATAAAAAAAAGCATGATCAGCTTGGCCAAGACATATCCACCTTTCTATTTGCTTAGGAAAAGTATATTGCCGGTTGTCCGCCGGAATGAATAAAAAAGGAAATTTCTTGACAAAACCAGCCCTTCTTAATATAATTTTATGGTGTTGAAATTGAGGTGATCATTTGATACGGCTCGATGTGGCACAAATAAAAAGAAGCCCCGGGGATTTTGCTCGTTATGAACAGACTGTGGATTTACCGCCTATTACCTTTTCCGGAGAGGAAATCGCTTTTGCCGGTCCGGTAAAAACTAACTTGACGGTTGCCAATACTGGTGAAACCTTAACTGTACAAGGATCAGCAGGGGGGAAACTAGAACTATCTTGCAGTCGTTGTCTGCAGCCCTTTGATTACGATTATATGGTTTCTATTGATGAGGAGTACTCACTACTCCCGGCAGGGGAGGCTAATGAGGAACTGCACACCTTTACAGGGGATTATATTGATCTCACCCCGGCTGTGATCAACAGTATTTTTCTCGGCCTACCGATGAAAGCAGTATGCGCCGAGGATTGTCAAGGGCTATGCTCCGTTTGTGGGGCAAATCTAAATAAAGAGAATTGCGGTTGTGCCCTTGAGGAAGGTGATCCTCGGTTTAACGTTTTAAAGAAATTACTCAAAAAAAACAGGAAATGAACCCGAAGGGGGTGTAAATAATGGCAGTACCAAAGAGGAAAGTTTCCAAGCAAAAAGGAAGGCAGCGGCGAGCGGCAAACATGAAAGCTGAGGCACCCGAACTGGTTGAATGCCCACAATGTCATGCTCTCATTATCCCTCATCATCTTTGCCCCGAGTGCGGCTATTATAAAGGCCGGGAAGTTATTGCCAAATAAATCAGCACCTTTAAATGAGCCCACCCTGTTTCCAAGATGGGGCTTATTTTTTTTAACTGCTTGCAATATGGCAAAAGTTACATTATACTGTTTTTTGGTACCTGGTGCTAATTTTATTACCTGCTATTATTTTTATGTGGGGGTACGGGCGTATACCAATGAATAAAGCGGAGAGACAGCGGCGACTGGCCAGATACCTGGAAAGTGATCCCTTCCTCACGGATGAGGACCTGGCACAAATTCTTGGAGTAAGTATCCAGACCATTAGGCTGGATAGGTTTGAATTAAAAATACCGGAGTTCAAGGAAAGGGTGCTGACCGTGGCAAGAAACCCCAGTTTGTCACCCAGAACACTGGCCGGTGGTGAAATGGTGGGTGAAATGGTGGATTTGGAGGTAGGTTCCTGTGGTATTTCCATTCTCACCGTCACACCGGAAATGACTCTGAGTAAAACCCGGTATATCAGGGGACATCACCTTTTTGCCCAGGCCAACTCCCTGGCTGTGGCTGCTATTGACGCTGAGGTGGCCTTGACCGGGATTGCCCGGGTATCCTTTAAACGTCCTGTTACCTGCGGGGAAAAGGTGTTGGCGCGGGCGTTAATTAAATCCAAAAAAGGTAATAAGTATATGGTAAAGGTTACTTCCCATGTAAAGGACGAAATCGTATTTGTGGGCCGGTTTTTAATTTTTGCAGTAGCGGAGGAGGCAAACCTTTTGTGATAATAGCAGTAGACGCTATGGGAGGAGATCTAGCGCCGCGGGAGATAGTGCAGGGCGCTCTCCTTGCCGCCGCGGAATACAATATTTCCCTAATTCTGGTCGGGGACGAAGAGCAAATACAGGCTGAATTAGGCCCTGCCGACACAGATGGTCTGATTAATATAACCCACGCCCCGGATGTGATTGGGATGGAGGAACATCCCGCTATTGCTGTTAGGCGAAAAAAGAATTCATCTATTGTTAAGGCCACGCAACTGGTCAGGGATGGCCGGGCCGGTGCTGTGGTCTCCGCCGGGAACACCGGTGCAGCAATGACTGCTGCTCTGTTGTATCTGGGCCGGATCAAAGGTGTGGATCGCCCGGCGATAGCAGGTATCCTACCTAGCGAAAAAGGGCGCGCCCTGATGCTGGATGTAGGGGCCAATGTAGACTGTAAACCGGCCCACCTGCTCCGTTTTGGCATTATGGGGTACCATTATGCTAAAAAAATTATGGGTATCCCCAGGCCGCGGGTGGGGCTTTTGAGCAACGGTGAAGAGGACCACAAGGGTAATGAAACCACCCTGGCGGTTTTTCCCCAACTGCAGGCCGCCGGCATTAACTTTATCGGCAATGTAGAAGGAAGGGACATTTTTAGCGGCCATGCTGATGTAATCGTTTGTGACGGTTTTATCGGCAATATTGTTCTCAAAGCAGGAGAAGGTATGGCCACGTTGTTATTAAAAATGGTTAAAGGGGAAATAACTAGAAGCTATCTGGCTAAATTCGGTATGGCGATGGCTTCACCGGCGCTAAAAGAATTAAAAAAACGTCTTGACTATAATGAATATGGCGGGGCCCCATTTCTGGGTGTAAATGGGGTGTCCATCATTTGTCATGGTAGCTCCGCATCCAATGCCATTAAAAATGCGATCAAACTGGCCCAGGATTCGGTGGAGAACTACCTTGTAGAATCAATCCGGGAAGTCATGGAAAAAATGGATGCCGGGGGGGCTGGTGGCCACAGTGCCTAAAGAATTGATCAGCGCCGGTATTGCTGGTGTAGGGGTCTACCTGCCGAATAATATTGTTACCAACGAGGATCTGGAGAAAACTGTCGACACAAGCACCGAATGGATCATCTCCCGTTCTGGTATCAGGGAAAGGCGGATCGCACCGGCGACAATGGCATCGTCGGATTTTGCCGTAGCAGCGGCCAGGGGGGCCATTGCCGGTGCAGGGATTACTGCTGAAGAGATTGACCTGGTGATCGTTGCTACCAATACACCGGACATGGTTTTTCCCGCTACCGCCTGCCTAGTGCAGGAACGGATTGGAGCCAAAAAAGCAGGTGCATTTGATCTGGCCGCCGGCTGTTCCGGCTTTATGTACGCATTAGTAGTAGCCGGCCAGTTTGTGTCTACCGGATCCTACAAGAATGTTCTGGTTGTTGGATCAGAAAACCTATCCAAAATCGTCAACTGGCAGGATCGCAAAACCTGTGTGCTTTTCGGGGATGGCGCCGGGGCAGCTGTTGTTAGACCAGCCGAGCCTGGTAGCGGAATTTTAGCGTGCAAACTGTATGCTGACGGTTCCGGCGGGAAACACCTTAATTTGCCCGCCGGGGGTTCCCGGATGCCTGCTACTCACGAAACAGTGGATCATAAACTGCATTACATACACATGAGCGGCCGGGACATCTTCAGGTTTGCTGTCCGGGCAACGGCTCGATCAGCGGAGGAAGTGTTGGATATGGCTGGTATGAAGGTGTCTGATGTTGACTACTTCATACCCCATCAGGCTAATGTGAGGATCATTGAGGCGGCTGCCAAAAGGTTAGGGCTGCCTGCAGAAAAGGTTTTGATAAATGTGGACCGCTACGGTAATACATCAACGGCTTCCATACCAATTGTCCTGGCTGAGGCGGTTCAGTCCGGCCGGATAAAAAAAGGAAATCATATTTTAATGGTTGGATTTGGTGCCGGCCTGACCTGGGCGGCAGCAGTATTAAAATGGTAGCATGAGAACCCTGTTATGTTTAAGGTAGATGTTATAAGGGGGTGAAGATGATCCGCACCATGTTATGTGACCTGTTGGGTATTGAATATCCCATTATTCAAGGTGGTATGGCCTGGGTAGCTACCGCTGAATTAGTGGCGGCTGTTTCTGAGGCCGGTGGTTTGGGGGTTATTGGTTCCGGTGCAGCACCTCCCGAATGGCTCAGGGAGCAGTTGCATAGAACCAGAAGGCTGACGCAAAAGCCATTTGGTGTCAACGTAATGCTCCTTTCCCCCTATGCGGAAGAAATTATGGAGATTTTGTTGAAAGAGCCCGTGGCGGTGGTGACCACGGGGGCCGGCAATCCTGGTAAATATGTGACCGCCTTAAAAGAGCTGGGGACCAGGGTTGTTCCTGTGGTTTCCTCAGTGGCCCTGGCGAAAAGACTGACCCGTTGGGGTGTAGATGCCTTTATCGCTGAGGGAATGGAGTCTGGAGGTCATATCGGTGAATTAACAACCATGGCTCTCACGCCCCAGGTAGTAAAGGCGGTTGATGTGCCGGTTATTGCTGCCGGTGGTGTTTATGACGGTAGAGGCCTGGTGGCCGCACTGGCCCTGGGAGCTGTGGGGGTTCAGATGGGTACGCGCTTTATGTGTGCGGCAGAATGTACAATACCTCAGAGGGTCAAGGATTTTGTCATTAGGTCCAGGGATCGTGATACGGCAATTTCCGGTGTTTCTACCGGCCACCCTGTACGTGCCTTGCGCAATAAGCTGACTCGGAAATATGAAGAGATGGAGAAAAACCATGCTCCCGTGGCCGATATTGAAAATCTTGGGGTGGGCAGCCTCAAGCGGGCAATGGTGGAAGGTGATATTGAAAATGGTACAGTAATGGCCGGGCAGGTCAGTGCAATGGTCAACAAAGTGCAACCGGCCCGGGAAATAATTCTGGACATTATCAATGGTGCCCGCAGGGTGGTAAAGGGCTTGAATGAACAGGTGGTGTAAATAAATGAATATTGCCTATGTTTTTCCTGGACAGGGTTCCCAGTATGTCGGTATGGGAAAAGAACTTAGCCGGGAACATCCCGAGGCGGCTGTAATTTATAAAAAGGCGGATGAAGCACTTGGTTTCCCTCTGTCCAGGCTGTGCTTTGAAGGTCCCCAGGAAGAATTAAACCTTACTACCAATACACAGCCGGCTATACTAACAGCAAGCATAGCCTGTTTAGAGGTTTTAAAAAGTGTCACTGAATTGGTTCCCAGTGCAGTGGCCGGGCATAGCCTCGGTGAATACACAGCCCTGGTGGTTGCCGGTTCACTAATGTTTGAAGATGCAGTCCGGTTGGTGCGCAAACGAGGCCAGTACATGCAGCAGGCGGTACCGGTTGGTGAAGGCGGTATGGCTGCCGTGCTGGGTCTAAGCGGCAAACAGGTGATCAAGGCTTGTTGGCAGGCTTCGGCAGCAGGTGTAATTGAGGCCGTTAACCTTAACTGTCCCGGCCAGGTAGTGGTGGCCGGCGATACAGCCGGCTTAAAAGCTGTGGAGCCATTGCTAAAGGAGGCCGGTGCCAGGCGCATTGTTCCCCTTTCCGTCAGTGCCCCTTTCCATTCCAGTCTGATGGTGCCTGCTGGCAGGAAATTGGCAAATGATCTGGGGCAGGTTGTTGTTGCAGACCCACAGATTCCAGTGGTGGCCAATGTCAGCGCTGATCTTGTGCATACAGGCCTGGAGATAAATGAGTCCCTGGTAAAGCAGGTATCCAGTCCTGTTCGTTGGGAGGAAAGTGTTCTCAAAATGATCTCTCTAGGAGTGGATACGTTTATTGAAGTTGGCCCGGGAAAGGTGCTCAGCGGACTGGTTAAAAAAATCAACCGTAAGGTGACTATATTAAATTTTGCGGACAGTTCATCTTTGGAAAAAATCCTTGCTTTAACCAGGGAGGTTAGCTAAAATGATCCTGGACGGAAAAATTGCCATTATTACCGGAGCCTCTCGGGGTATCGGGCGGGCTATTGCCCTCACATTGGCAAAAAGAGGGGCCACAGTGGTCATAAACTATGCCTCTAATGCAGAGGCGGCGGAGGAAACAGCCGGGCAGGTTAGGGACAACGGCAGCCGGGCCCTGGTTTTTAAGGCCAATGTGGCTAACCCGGAAGAGGCTGGGGCCCTGGTCAAAACTACCCTTGATGAATATGGTAGTGTGGATATCCTGGTGAATAACGCCGGTATTACCAGGGACAGCTTCATAGTAAGAATGAAAGATGATGATTGGGATCAGGTCATTGGTGTGAACTTGAAAGGGGCTTTTAACTGTACAAAGGCAGCAGCCAGGGCCATGATTAGGGGCCGCTGGGGGCGGATCATCAATATCAGTTCGGTTGTGGCGTTGGCCGGCAATACCGGCCAGGCCAATTATTGTGCCGCGAAGGCCGGCTTAATTGGTTTAACAAAAGCGATGGCCAAAGAACTGGGTCCCCGCAATATAACTGTTAATGCCGTGGCCCCCGGCTTCATCACTACTGAAATGACTCTGGGGTTACCGGAGGAACTAAAAGAAAAAATGCTGGCCCAGATTCCCTTGAAAAAATTCGGCGGGCCCAATGAGGTTGCTGACTTGGTAGCTTTTCTAACCTCTGATGCAGCAGGTTATATCAGCGGCCAGACTATTGCTGTGGACGGTGGGATGACATGCATTTGAAAATGTGATTGGCTTAATCACATGAAGGGAGGTGAACAAACAGTTATGGCGATAATAGAGCAGGTTAAAGCAATTATAATTGATCAATTGGGTGTTGACGAAGAAGATGTCCAGATGGAGGCTTCTTTTGTGGATGATCTAGGGGCCGACTCCCTGGATATTGTTGAACTTGTGATGGCTCTGGAGGAAGAATTCGAACTGGAAATTTCCGACGAGGATGCGGAAAAAATTCGTACCGTTGGTGAAGCAGTCAAATATATTCAGGAACACAAATAGAATCATTGCTACATATGAGTCCCGGAGGTAATCCTGGGACTCTTTTGAAGAGGGGGGGTAATTTTTTGCTCAAACGGGTTGTTGTCTCCGGCTTGGGTATAATATCCCCGGTAGGTACAGGTATAGAGGCTTTTTGGAGTGCCTTGACTGCTGGGGTTTCCGGGATTGGGCCGGTGACAAGGTTTGATCCAACTAATTTTAATACCAAAATAGCGGGTGAGGTGAGGGATTTCGAGCCCACCCTTTATATGGATAGAAAAGAAGCCAGGCGCATGGACCGGTTTACCCAGTTTGCGGTAGCCGCCACCGGCATGGCTGTGGAAGATGCTGCTTTAGATTTTACTAAAGAAAATAGGGACAGAACTGGTGTTATCCTCGGTTCTGGGGTTGGGGGCATTGAAACATTAGAGGAACAGGGCCGGGTTCTGGCTAAAAGGGGTCCCGGGCGGGTGAGCCCATTGTTTGTGCCCATGATGATTGCCAACATGGGGGCAGGCCAGGTGGCAATCAAATACCGCTTGAGAGGTCCCAATACCACCAGTGTTTCTGCTTGTGCCTCCAGCAGTAATGCTATTGGTGAGGCATTTAGGATGCTCCAGCATGGCCGGGCAGATATAATGATTACCGGGGGAGCGGAGGCAGCTATAACGCCCCTGGCCATGGCTGGTTTCATTCAGATGAAAGCCATGTCGTCACGAAACTCTGAGCCGGAAAAAGCCAGCAGGCCTTTCGATCTGGAACGGGATGGTTTTGTTATCGGTGAGGGGGCAGCCATACTAATTCTAGAAACCCTGGAACATGCCCTGGAGAGAAATGCTAGAATATATGCGGAAATTATTGGTTATGGCAGCACCTGTGATGCCTATCATGTTACAGCTCCTGATCCGGAAGGATATGGGGCGACCAACTCTATGCATGAGGCCCTGGCGGACGCCTGCCTTGAACCACCCGCAATAGATTATATCAACGCTCATGCCACCGGGACACCTCTGGGTGATAAGGCGGAAACTCTGGCCATAAAAAACGTTTTTGGTAGTCATGCGCCAAAGGTTGCCATTAGTTCTACCAAATCTATGACCGGTCACCTGCTGGGGGCATCAGGCGGATTAGAGGCGATGGCTTGTGTTTTAGCCATAGACAATGGGATTATTCCACCCACTATTAATTACGAGCAGCCGGATCCGGACTGCGATCTAGATTATGTACCTAATATTGCCAGAAAAGCCACGGTAGATGTGGCCATGACTAACTCTTTTGGTTTTGGCGGGCATAATGCGACACTGGTTTTTAAAAAATATCTGGTCTAGGTACTATGATTTGTTCCCAGCATTTTTTTAAATAGTGAACCAGGTGATGATTAGGTGTTGAAAAGGAAGGCTTTTCTAAGGGACCTTATTCAGAGGTTGGCCGTGGACTGGCATGATTATAGGCTATTACATCAGGCGCTGACACATAGTTCGTATACGTATGAAAGCAAACAAAACGGGTTCGAAAACAACCAAAGGCTGGAATTCCTGGGTGATGCTGTACTAGATCTGGCCGTAAGCGATTTTTTATTTCGCAGTTATCCCCAACTGGATGAAGGTAATCTGACCAAAATGCGTGCGGCCCTGGTATGCGAACCTTCTTTGTCTCGAGTGGCCAAAACACTGGGAGTGGGTCTTTGCCTGCTTATGGGGAAGGGTGAAGAGCGTTCCGGGGGCCGGGAGCGCCCTTCGATCCTGGCTGATGTTTTTGAGGCCCTTCTGGGTGCCGTATATTTGGATCAGGGGTTAAAGGTAGCCAGCAACCTGGCCCTGAGGCTCCTGGCGCCGGTAATAGAGGATGTGCTGGAAGGGCGTCTGGATAGGGATTACAAGACTGAACTGCAGGAAATTGTTCAGCAACGTGGTAGTGAACAGGTCCAATATAAAATTCTCAGGGAGGAAGGACCTGATCATGAGAAGGTTTTTACCGCCGGTGTTTTGTATAAAGGAAAACTGGTTGGTACTGGAAGAGGACGTTCTAAAAAAGATGCGGAACAGCAGGCAGCAAAATTAGCTCTGGTAAACAAGATTGGAGGAGCCAGGTAAAATGGGTTTGTTCAGCCGCATACTAAGTGGTAAAAAGACTGCTGCCCAGGAGGTAGCAAGCACGGGTGAGACTGTACCGGACAAGCCGGGCTTTTTTGGACGTTTAAAAGAAAGCCTGACCAAGACACGACAGGGCTTTATAGAAAAAATAGATGTCCTGTTCCGGGGCCGAGTTATAGATGAAGAACTATATGAGGAATTAGAAGAGATACTTATTCAGGCGGATGTTGGTGTTAACACCGCCATGGAACTAGTGGAAAAAACGCGGTGTACTGTTAAGGAAAGGCGCCTTGATGATGCCGAGGGTTTAAAAGATATTCTTAAGGAACATATCGGGGATATGCTCGGTAATGAAACAGCTGTTTTAAATACCAGCAGTGTGGCACCAACGATAATAATGGTTGTGGGCGTTAACGGTGTCGGCAAAACAACTACTATCGGCAAGCTGGCATACCAGTACAAGGCAGATGGTAAGAAGGTCGTTATTGGTGCAGCCGATACCTTTCGTGCTGCTGCCATTGAACAACTTGAAGTATGGGCGGATCGTGTGGGGGTAGATTTAATCAAACACAAGGAGGGAGCAGACCCGGCGGCAGTAGCATTCGATGCCCTGCAAGCGGCAAAGGCTCGCGGAGCTGATATTCTAATTATAGATACCGCAGGAAGGCTCCATACCAAAACTAACCTTATGGAAGAACTGAAAAAAATTAGCCGCGTTTTAAATCGCGAAATGGCAGGTGCACCGCAAGAGGTGCTGCTTGTTCTGGATGCAACTACGGGGCAGAATGCTGTGAATCAGGCTGTGCTTTTTCAACAGGCGGCAGGTGTTACCGGTATAGCTTTAACCAAACTGGACGGCAGTGCTAAAGGGGGCATCATCATTGCGATTAAACAGTCCCAGGATATACCCGTAAAGTTAATTGGCATTGGTGAGGAAATGGAGGATCTAAGACCCTTTTCCCCTGTTGATTTTGCCGAGGCTCTTTTTGCGGACTAAGGTGTCATCATCTTGGATAGCCCTTATTACAGCCTCATGTTGTTCCAATGTTTCCCTCCAGTCATCTCCTACCAGATTGATTTGGTTAAAAAAACCCCGATGACACTATAAGCAATTGTGCTGAGTTCTGTGTAGATAGAAAATAAAAGAAAAAAGGAAAACCCGAGGGGTTTATATTTATCATCCCAGGAAACATTAATCTAGAAAGAAATGACGTACTTGACAAATAGGTCTATCATGTTTATTAAAATATTAAAGGGTGACTATCCCATGAGCGTATGCATGTTATGCAACGGTCTGACTTCTATTGAAAAAAACTGTCCCCAATGTGGTGCAATTATGATCGACGCCGGTTTAATCCAGGACTATTACGATAATTATAGTGCCTATTTGGGACAGGATGTTTATGAAGATGGCTATAGGTGTCATGGTGGGTTTTGTTGTGTGCATCTGTTTACTTGCCCACGCTGTCATTATGATGTTTCACTTGGATTTAAAAGGGTTGAAAAAGAGAAGCTAATGAACTGATAATAAATTTTAATTAATAAGAGGAACGCAGCCGTTAAGGTAGGGCATTGGGTAATATTGGGTTCTATTTTGGTAATGTTAACGGGGGGGGAAGGATGGACATTAAAACGGCTATTATCGGTGGTACCGGTGTATATGATCCGGATATTTTGCAGGAGATCAGAGATGAGAAGGTTTCAACGCCATATGGGGATGTTGTGCTCCGGATTGGTAAACACCAGAGCAAGTTGGTGGCTTTTATGAACCGTCATGGGGAGGGACACTCGATTCCGCCTAACATGGTTAACTACCGGGCCAACATAGACGCGCTAAAAAGGCTGGGAGTGCAAAATATTCTGGCTACAGCGGCAGTAGGATCCTTAAATCCGGTCATGGAGCCGGGACATTTAATATTTGTAGATCAATTTCTAGATTTTACAAAATTTAGGGAGCAAACCTTTTTTGCCGGGGGTGACGCCGGGGTGGTCCATACCGATATGACCGAACCATATTGTCCTCGGTTGAGGGAGTCCCTGGCACAGGCTGCTGAGAACCTGGGGTTAATATATCACAAAATGGGTGTCTATGTGTGCACGGAGGGACCGCGCTTTGAAACAGCGGCGGAAATTAAGATGTACCGCATGTTGGGTGGGGATCTGGTCGGTATGACCGGTGTACCTGAAGCCCCCCTGGCCCGGGAGGCGGGAATATGCTATTCCACAATAGCTATGGTCACAAATTTTGGTGCCGGTATATCTCCCGCCAGGCTTTCCCATCAGGAGGTTATAGATACCATGATCCAAAATGGGGGAAATATCAGAAAGCTCCTGATGCAGGTTATTGAACAGATTGAGGAAAACAGCACCTGCTCTTGTTCCAAAGTCACCTGATGAACATGGGTCATCAAACCTGGAGAATTGGATAGCAGATCTAATTAATAATTTCTCTATTCTGCAGGTCTGTTCAATACCCTGTAAGGCCCGGTATTGTTAGCCCGATGGAAATAATGGGGGGTGGGAGACAGCATGTTGGAGACTATGCGTTGGTTGTCGGGTGAGGAATGCCTGGAGCTGTTGGATCAGACAAAACTACCCGGGGAAATAGTATATATTAAATGTTTTGACCACCGTGATGTTGCTTCTGCCATTAAAAATATGGTTGTGCGGGGGGCACCGGCCATTGGTGCTGCCGCTGCCTACGGGTTGGTCCTGGCTGCCTCCGGGGCAGTGGCCAACAAAAGGGAAATATTCTTAAAAGAGATGGAAACAGCGGCCCGAGAGCTGGCTGCTACCCGTCCTACGGCGGTTAATTTAAGTTGGGCCTTGACTCAACTTTTACAGGAACTTGGTGGTGCTACCGGTGATCCGACAGAGTTTAAGGGACTGCTCCTGGAGGAAGCCCACACCATTTTTAATGAAGATATTTTGGGCAATCGCCGCATTGGCCAATATGGGCAAGAACTTGTGCCGCAAGATGGTAATATTCTCACCCATTGTAATGCGGGGGCCCTGGCCACAGCCGGCTACGGCACAGCTTTAGGAGTTGTCAGGGCCGCCCACGCTGCAGGAAAAAACATTAGTGTTTACGCCGGTGAAACAAGACCCCTTCTACAGGGTGCCAGGCTAACAGCCCTGGAAATGCTGCAGGAAAACATACCGGTAACACTGATCACAGATAACATGGCTGGTTTCCTCATGGCCAAAAAAAAGGTTGACCTCGTTATTGTGGGGGCTGATCGGATAGCTTCTAATGGGGATGTGGCCAATAAAATAGGAACATATGGACTAGCGGTAATGGCTGAGGCGCACAATATTCCTTTTTATGTGGCGGCACCCTTCTCCACTGTTGATCTAGACCTAAAAAATGGCAGTGGAATTCCCATAGAGGAACGTGATCAGTGGGAGGTCACCCACCACGGGGGGCACCTTTTGGCCCCGGCCGGGATTAAGGTTTGGAACCCGGCTTTTGATGTGACACCACACAATTTAATCACTGCTATAATCACTGACAGGGGTATAGTACAGTCACCTTATGGTGAAAACCTGAGGGAAATGTAGAGCAAAAACCAAAAATAATGGGGGCCGAAAAAATGCCTGATTATGCTGTTAGAGATATTGGACTGGCACCGGGTGGTAGACTAAAAATCCAGTGGGTGCAGGAGCACATGCCGGTACTTAACTCTATTAAGGGAGAATTTGCCCGGGAACTGCCCTTCAAAGGCCTCAGGGTAGCCCTTTCCATCCACCTGGAGGCTAAAACTGCCTATCTGGCTGAAGTAATCAAGGCCGGTGGGGCAGAGGAGGTAGCAGTTACTGGTTCCAACCCACTGTCTACCCAGGATGATGTGGCTGCCGGCCTGGCTGCAGTAGGTGTTAAGGTTTTTGCCTGGCACAATGCCTCCGATGCCGAGTACCGGGAACACCTTCTGTCTGTTCTTAATTCCCATCCCCAGGTGATTATCGATGATGGCGGGGATCTGGTAAATTTATTGCATACTGAGCGGGCGGATCAAGCATCGGAAGTTATCGGAGGTTGTGAGGAAACTACCACAGGTGTGCGTCGACTGGTTAACCTGGAACGGGAAGGAAAGCTGCTTTTCCCAATGATGGCCGTGAATAACGCCCGGTGCAAGTTTCTTTTTGATAATCGTTATGGCACGGGGGAATCGGTGTGGTCGGCAATCATGCGCACTACTAACCTGGCAGTAGCCGGCAAAACAGTAGTGGTACTGGGCTACGGCTGGTGTGGTAAAGGTGTGGCCATGCGAGCCAGGGGACTGGGGGCCCATGTTATAGTTTGTGAAGTTGATCCCGTTCGGGCGTTGGAAGCACTGATGGAGGGTTACCAGGTGATGGGCAGCGTGGAGGCTGCTGCCCGTGGGGATATTTTTATCACTGTAACAGGGTGCCGGGATACCTTGGAAGGGCGCCATTTTAAGCTTATGAGGGATGGGGCAATGCTGGCCAACGCGGGCCATTTTGACGTGGAGATTAATAAGGAGCACCTGGATACCCTAGCGGAAAGGAGCAGTGTGGTTCGTCAAAACATTGAACAGTTTCTATTTGCGGATGGGAGGCGAATCTATTTGACTGCCGCCGGCCGGCTGGTCAATCTGGCGGCCGGGGATGGACACCCAGTGGAAATTATGGATATGTCTTTTGGCATTCAGGCCCTCTCAGCAAGATACATCAGGGAAAAAAGTGGCTCCCTGGCAAAAAAACTCTACCCGATACCCGCAGAAATTGACCAGCTGGTAGCAGAACTTAAACTGAAATCTCAGGCTATAACCATAGACAGCCTAAATGAAAAACAAAAAGCTTATCTCAGCGAATGGCAATAATAATAAAACATACAGGGGGATAAATCATGAACAGCATTCTAATCCAAGGAGCAGCTATAATTACTATGGTAGGGCATGATAGCATCATTGAGGATGGGGAAATTGCCATCTCTGGTGATCGAATTGTGTCTGTAGGCAAGAGAGGTTCAGCACCGGCTGATTTTAAAGCGGAAAAAACTATTGACGCTGCTGGAATGGTAGCCCTGCCCGGTTTTGTCAATGCCCACACCCATGCTTCTATGAGCCTCATGCGGGGCTATGCTGATGATCTACCGCTCATGAAATGGCTAAACGATAGAATATGGCCGCTAGAAAAAAAGCTACAACAGGAGGACTTTTACTGGGGCGCCAAGTTATCCTGCTTGGAAATGATTAAATCCGGTACAATAGCATTTGCCGATATGTATTTTCAAATGAACGAGGTAGCCCGTGCTGTTGAGGAAAGCGGCATGAGGGCCTGTCTTTCCCGGGGCTTGATTGGTGATGATTCTAATATTGATGTGGCAATAGATGAAAGCGTCAAGTTCATTGAAAAATGGCACGGCAAGGCAGATGGCAGGATCACAACAATGTTTGGGCCTCATTCCGCCTACACCTGTCCCCCTGACATTCTAAGGTTGATTATTGAAATGGCCGCTAATTATGGCGTGGCTATACATACCCACGTGGCTGAAGCAGTAGATGAGGTAGAGAAAATTAAAAAGGAATACAGTACAACGCCTGTACGCCACCTAGATTCCCTAAACCTTTTCCACAACCCGGTTTTGGCAGCCCACTGTATATATCTTGATCAAGAGGAAATAGAATTACTGGCCAGCAATATGGTGGGGGTTGTCCACTGCCCACAGTGCAATATGAAATTGGCCAGCGGTATTGCTCCTGTGGCTGATTTAATCAAAGCTGGTGTAGATGTGGCCCTGGGCACAGATGGGGCTGCCAGTAACAACAACCTGGATATGATCGAGGAAATGCGCACGGCTAGCTTCCTGCAGAAGGTAGCTACGAGGGATGCTATGGCCCTACCTGCCTTTGAGACACTAAAAATGGCCACTTATAATGGGGCGATAGCCCTGGGCCTGGGGGATCTGGGGCTTTTGGAACCAGGCAGATTGGCAGACCTAATTTTAGTTGATCTGCAGCGTCCTCATCTCTATCCGCGGCATGATTTAGTGGCTCATCTGGTCTATGCTGCCAATGCTGCCGATGTAGATACAGTGATTATCAATGGGCAAATAGTGATGGAGGGGCGGAAGGTACTGACGATGGACGAAGAGGAAGTTATGGCCCAGGCGCAAAAATGCGCTGACAGGCTAGTAGGCAAAAAATAGTTCAGTAGATCAAAGGGCTAATAGGATTTAAAAGATTAACAGGATGAAAACCATACCCCACCAGGGGCAATTTTCGCTACCGTCGTTAAACATTGGTTTCTATCTTGTTAATCTGATCATCCTATTAGACCAAGTAGTCTTTATTTTTTGATGAAAGATTTAATTATTGACTTGGCCCCTGATTTAGCAGCACTAAGAAAGCCCCTGTGTTTAGTGAAAATATCCTCCAGGGCTACCAGAACAATGTCAATTTGCTCCCTGGTGACACCTAACGGTGGTTCCAGCCTAATCACGTTAGGATTGTTCAGGGTATAGGCAGTAATTATGTGATGTTTGTTCATCAGTTCCCCCGCCACCAGGCTACCTAGATATTCCTCTGAGAGCTTGGTGGCCAGGCCGAAGGAAATCTTGGAGGCCATAGCCCCCGGCTGGTTAAATTCGATACCGGCCATCAACCCCCGGCCCCGCACATCCTTGATCAGTGGGTACTTTTCCTTTAAACGAGTCAGTCCTTGGAGCAGATAGGCGCCTGTTTCCCCGGCCTTCTGGGGCAGGTTTTCCTCAAGTATTACCTCCAATGAGGCTATGGCTGCCGCCGCAGCCCAGGTGTTACCCCCAAAAGTTGAAGTATGCAGCAGTGCTTTGTCCATACCCCCATAGGCCTTTTTCCATATTTCATCAGTGGTAATGTAGGCACCTGCCGGCATAACACCACCGCCCAGAGATTTGGCCAGACACATAATATCCGGTGTGATATCATCATGTTGGCAAGCAAACAATTTACCTGTGCGCCCCAACCCGGTTTGAATTTCATCAATAATTAGCAGGGTTCCATACTGGGAGCAGATTTTTCTCACCCCAGCAAGGTAACCCGAAGGTGGAATTATAATTCCTCCTTCACCCTGTATAGGTTCAAGTATAAAGGCGGCTACGTCTTCTTTTTTAAGTTCTTCGGTTAGGGAATCAAGGTCGCCGTAGGGTACTGCCGTGCAGCCCGGTACCAGGGGCTGAAATACCTTTTGGTATTTGCCCCGCCCGGTTACCGCTAAAGCGCCCAAGGTTTTACCATGAAAAGAACCTTCACAGTAGATCAATTTTTGCCGGCCGCTGGCAGCACGGGCTAGTTTTAGGGCTCCTTCTACTGCCTCCGCCCCGCTGTTGCAAATAAAGGAACGCTGCAGGTTACCCGGTGTCACCAGGGCTAGATTTTTGGCCAGGGCGGCTACAATCGTACCAAGAGAAACCTGGAGCAGGTTGGGCATTCCTTTTACCTGATCAATTGCAGCCAGGATTTGGGGATGGTTGTGTCCTGTGTTCAGGGCACCATAAGCGCCTAGAAAATCCATATATTTGACACCTTTGCTGTCCCAAACATAAATTCCCTCGGCACGTACAAACTGTTTGTCAAAGTCTAGAAGTCCCAACATCGTGGCCAGTCCTGAATTTAAGTAGGTCTTATGGTTTTCTGCTACCTGTTGCCGACTTTGTTTAACCGCTTCTTCAAGTGGGATAAAATTTGCTGGTTTTGTGCTTTTTCGATTTCTGTCTGATTTAGTTTTCAATACTACTGCACCTCCGCTATAAGATTTTCTTTCCCCTGGTCAAAATAACCTTCATGAAAATAAAATAAGTGTTTTTTGCTTGACACCAAGGAAGCAATTGTTTAGAATCTACCTGTAAAGCTTATCACCTTTGCAGTGAGCATAAAGCAGTACTGTAAAGGTAAGGTTTGTTCAGCTGCATCGGGTGACATAACCTAATTTTTGCCCAAAAGGCCGGGTTGCCGGCACGGCGAGAGGAAGGGGGCAAGTAGTTGCTTGAGAAGGTAGCCTGGATGAATATGCTTTTTGATTTCTATGGTGTACTTCTAACTGAGCGTCAAAAAGATTATATGGAATTATACTACTGTCAGAATCTGTCCCTGGCTGAAATTGCCGCTGAATTTAAGGTAACACGCCAGGCGGTATATGATACCTTGAAAAGAGCGGAACAGATATTAAAAAAATATGAAGAAAAGCTGGGGTTGGCGAGAAAATCAACAGTGGAAAGAGATAAACTTACTGCCGTTGTTGCTATACTCAAGGAATGCGAAACGGCAGAAAACAGAAATAGGCTGCGCGAGGCACAGAAAAATATTGGGGAAGTCCTGGAAATGTAGTGAGAATCTAAACAATATTGATTTTTGTGGAGAAACAAAGATAGGGGGTGGACAACTATGTTTGCCAATTTGGCTGAAAGGCTGCAGGAAACCTTTAAAAAATTAAAAGGGAAGGGACGCCTTACCGAAGCTGATGTTAATGAGGCCCTGCGTGAGGTGCGCCTGGCGCTTTTGGAGGCAGATGTTAATTTTAGGGTTGTCAAGGACTTTGTCTCCAAGATCAGGGAACGGGCTATCGGCCAGGAGCTGCTGGCCAGCTTAAATCCGGCCCAGCATGTGATCAAAATAGTGCATGAGGAGCTTACAATCCTCATGGGTGGGCAAAATAGTAAAATCAATCTTTCCTCCAAGCCGCCCACTATTATCATGATGGTGGGGTTAAATGGTGCAGGTAAAACAACAACTGCCGCCAAATTAGCTAATCTGCAGCGAAAGCAGGGCCGGCGTCCTTTGTTGGTAGCTGCTGATGTCTACCGGCCGGCAGCGGTAAAACAGCTGGAGGTGCTCGGTAACCAGCTAAATATACCTGTCTTTACCATGCCGGGGCAGAAAAATCCCGTTAATATTGCCCGGGCTTCAGTTGAAGGTGCCCTTACAGGGGGCAGAGATATTGTCATTATTGATACTGCCGGACGCCAAGAGGTAAATGAAGAACTTATGGCAGAACTGGAAAACATGAAGGAAACGATTGTCCCCCATGAAATACTGCTGGTGGTAGATGCCATGACCGGCCAGGCGGCAGTAAATGTAGCTGAGACCTTTGATCAGCGTTTAGGTGTGGCAGGGGTGGTCCTGACCAAACTAGATGGCGATACCAGAGGCGGGGCGGCCCTTTCTGTACGCTCTGTTACAGGTAAACCGATAAAATTTATTGGTGTCGGTGAAAAGCTGGACACCTTGGAGCCATTTCATCCGGAACGGATGGCGGAACGAATTCTTGGTATGGGTGATATGCTGACTCTAATTGAGAAAGCCCAGGAGAACTTCAATGCGGAAAAAATGGCCCAAATGCAGAAAAAAATCAAAAGTATGGATTTTACCCTCGATGATTTTATGGAACAATTAAACCAGGTAAAAAAACTTGGCCCCCTGGAACAGGTTTTAGGGATGATCCCTGGTCTGGGAGGCGTAAAGAAGTTAAAAGACATCAAATTGGAAGAAAAAGAGCTCGTTTTTGTGGAAGCGATTGTCAACTCCATGACCCGGGTGGAGCGAAATGAACCGGAACGGGTGCTTAACGGCAGTAGAAAAAGGAGGATTGCCAGGGGCAGCGGCACCACGGTACAGGACGTTAATCGCCTGCTTAAACAGTTTGAGCAGACTAAAAAAATGATGAAGCAATTTTTGGATATGGAAAAAACATTAAAAAAGGGTGGCAAAATGCTTAAAAACCCTTTCATGAATTAGATCAATAAAAGGAGGTGAGGACATATGGCTGTAAAAATCCGCTTAAAAAGAATGGGCGCAAAAAAAACACCTTTCTATCGTGTAGTCGTTGCTGATTCACGTTCACCAAGGGATGGTAGGTTTATTGAGGAAATTGGGTTTTATGACCCCCTAAAAAATCCGGTGGTGATCAATATTAATGAAGAAAGGGCACTGGATTGGATCAGCAAGGGTGCCAGACTTTCAGAAACTGCCAAAGCCTTATTTAATAAGGCTGGAATATTGAAAAAGACAGCAGGAGAGGTCAGTGAATAGGGAGGCTATTATTAATGAAAGAATTGGTGGAAACTTTGGCCAAGGCTCTCGTTGACCAACCTGAAGAAGTAGTGGTTAATATGATCGAAAAAGACAGATCAGTTCTAATCGAACTGCAGGTAGCCCGGGGAGATATGGGTAAGGTTATAGGCAAACAAGGACGTATTGCAAAGGCGATCAGGGCAGTGGTCAAAGTGGCTGCGGCGCGTCAAAAGAAAAAAGTGATAGTGGAAATAATCTAGATCATGACTGAAGAATATATAACTGTGGGCAAGGTTTTAAACACCCAGGGAAGGACAGGTGCTGTCCGGGTCCTACCGCTAACTGAGCATCCGGAAAGATTTGCAGTCAATAGCCAAATGTATGTGTCCCTAAAAGAGTCCAGGAAGCTGATGACAGTGGAAAGTGTCGTCCCGCATAAAAGGTATCTCATTGTTAAATTTAAAGAAATAGCGGATATGAATGGAGCGGTAGAACTTAAAGGGGCACTACTGGAAATTACCCGAACCAATCTGCTTCCTCTGCCTGAAGACACCTACTATATTTTTGATATTATTGGGCTTACCGTAAAGGATAAAACTAGAGGGTCTTTGGGGGAAATTACAGATATTCTGCAAACTGGAGCAAACGATGTGTATATTGTAGAAACAGGTTCTAGACAAGTGCTCATCCCGGCCCTCAAACAGGTAGTAAAGAAGATTGATTTGCCCGGCCGGACAATGTTTGTTGAACTGCCGGACGGGCTGGTTGATGATGAGAATTGATATCCTCACCCTTTTCCCGGAGATGTTCGCCGGGCCGTTCTCCACCAGCATCCTGAAGAGAGCCCAGGACAAAGGCTTAATTGCTGTTAACCTGGTAGATATCCGAGACTTTTCAACCAACAAACACCGCACAGTAGATGATACCCCTTATGGAGGCGGTGCGGGTATGGTCATGTCGCCGGAGGCTATTTTTAACGCAGTAGGAAATGTCCTTAGAGAGCATCAGGACACCACTCGGATAGTCCTGATGTGTCCCCAGGGCAGGCCTTTCAGCCAGGCGACAGCCCTTCATTTGGCTGGTGAGGAAAATCTGATTTTTATTTGCGGCCATTATGAGGGTGTGGATGAACGGGTGCGGGAGGAGCTTGTAACTGACGAAATATCAATTGGTGACTATGTCCTCACAGGTGGCGAGCTGCCGGCAATGGTAGTGATTGACGCAGTTACCCGGCTCATTCCGGGGGTACTAGGGGATCATGCGTCGGTGCAGGAAGAATCCTTTAATAATAGTTTATTAGAATACCCACAGTATACCAGGCCCAGGGAATTTCGCGGGCAGGTTGTACCCGATATTCTTTTAAGCGGCCACCATGAAGAGATTAGGAAATGGCGCAGGAGACAATCCCTAATTAGAACATTAGAACGACGACCGGAAATGCTGACCCAATTGGAAATGACCGAAGAAGACAAGGCCATATTGAAAAAACTGAAAAGTGATCTGCAGGGCCTTGATCTCAGTTAGGTTGCCAATATAGGTTTTAGCTTGGTGGATATTTGTTGCTGCTTAAAACTGTTTGTGCTATAATTACCACTGGTGTAAAACATGTTTGTTTTGTATTTGCAATAATAACATTAAATGTATTCTAGGGGAAGGAGGTATTCTTAAAGTGAACCTCATCCATTCGCTTGAAGAGGAGCAAATTAAGGGGAATATAGTCAGGTTTAATCCCGGGGATACAGTAAGAGTGCACGTGAAGGTTATAGAAGGCACCCGGGAAAGAATTCAGGTTTTTGAGGGTGTGGTTATAAGACGACGTGGTGGCGGCCTGGGTGAAACCTTTACCGTTAGAAGGGTTTCTTATGGGATAGGCGTGGAAAGAACATTCCCCCTGCACACTCCAAAAATTGATCGTATTGAGGTAATGAGAAGAGGCCGGGTGCGCCGGGCCAAGCTGTATTACCTGCGCGGGTTGCGGGGCAAAGCTGCTCGCATTCAGGATAAACGGTAAACATGAAGGGACTGGCTAATACAGTCCCCTCTTGCTTTTAACCCGAAATAAACAGGCAGCTTTGCCTTGAGCCGTATTGTGCTGCTAAGAGCAGTAGCCAAGCGAGTTAATTCCAGGAGGTAATAGGTTTGGATCAGAATGGGGCCCCCGCCAAGAAAAACCCTTCATTTTTTAAGGAAGTCCTGCAATCACTTTTGGTGGCTGCAGTTTTGGCTTTTATCATACATACCTTCATAATGCAAAATTTCCGTATTCCTTCTGGTTCAATGGAGCCTACACTGCAGGTGCAGGATTATATCTTTGCCAGCAAATTGTCTTATCGGCTGGATGAACCGAAGCGAGGAGATATTGTTGTTTTTAAATACCCCAAAGACACCAGCAGGTATTTTGTTAAAAGACTGATCGCTATTGGTGGGGAGACAGTAGCGATTAGGGACAGTAAACTATATATTAACGACCAGCCGGTGCCTGAGGATTACCTGCCACAGGGGTTAATGTTTGAAGATTATGGGCCGGTGACGGTACCGGAGGAAAGCTATTTTATGCTTGGGGATAACCGCAATAACAGCAGTGACAGTAGAGATTGGGGCTACGTGCCCAGGAATTTGATAGTGGGGAAAGAGGTGTTAATTTACTGGCCGCCGGAGCGTATTGGAGTGGCCAGGTAGATAAACTACGTTAATGTTAACCAGTTTGGAGGTGGGTTATGGATATTCAATGGTTTCCGGGACATATGGCTAAAACCAGGCAGCAAATAAAAAGGGATCTGGGATTGGTGGACATTGTAATAGAAATTTTAGATGCAAGAATACCAGCCAGCAGCCAAAACCCGGATATTAATGCTGTAACCAAAGGAAAACCCAGGCTCATCGTTTTAAATAAGTCGGATCTGGCTGACCCTGTCCTCACTTCTCACTGGGAGAGTTTTTTTTTAAAAAAGGGGTCCCCTGCTACGGCAGTTGACTCCTTGAGCGGTAGGGGAATAAAGCGGGTGCCGGGCATGGCACAAAAGCTTGCCGCCAAAAAAATGGCCACATTGGCTTCTTCAGGCCGACGCCCCAGGCCGACCCGCTGCATGGTGGTGGGGATACCCAATGTAGGGAAGTCATATTTTATTAATAAACTTGCCGGCCGTAATGTTGCCAGAACTGAAGATAAACCGGGCATTACCAGGGGACGCCAGTGGATCAGGGCGGCCGGAAGCCTGGATCTAATGGATACACCCGGTGTGCTCTGGCCCAAGTTTGCGGACGCAGCAGTTTCTTTTAGGTTGGCAGCAACAGGTGCGATTAAGGAAGATATTTATGATCTATATGATGTGGCTTGCAATTTACTGGGATGGATCATGCAAAATTATCCCCATGCTTTGCGGCGGCGCTACAAAATAGCAGGAGAATTTCCCGTGGAAACGGCGGAAATGCTTCAGGTGATAGGAAGAACGAGGGGATTGCTTTTGGCTGGCGGCAAAGTAGACGCCACAAGGGTGGCCCAGGTTTTTATAAAGGAATTCCGGAGTGGTAAATTGGGCCGTTTTACAATGGAGGCACCCGAAGACCGTCAGGTTTGAGGGTTCCGGCAGGAATATTTATTAAGGTACCGAATGATTAAGATCATAGAAAAGATTATAGATAAGATTATATTGTGATTTTGTTATCTCCGGTATAGAATTAGGATATCATTATTTCTACGGGGGTGGTAAGATGTTTCCCAACTTGGGGATGGGAGAACTGGTATTAATTCTGGTGATCGCACTGGTTATATTTGGACCCAGCAAATTACCTGAAATGGGGAAAGCGCTGGGCAAAACAATGAATGAATTCAGGCGTGCTTCAGCGGCCAGTTTTGCAGATTTTGAAGAAGTTACAAAGGAGGTTAAAGAAGTCAAAGAAGTAATTAACAAAGAAGTTAATCAAATTGCAAATGCGACACAGAAAAAAACCAACTAGCAGACACGTATGATAGAATGTTTTGAAAGATCCTAATATATCTCTTCATGATCAATTAATTGGATTGGCACCTTTTCACCCGCCCTTAGCTTGACAATTTTGCCCGGAACGATGATCAGGCAATTAGCGCCACTCATGGAGCGTAACATGGATGGTTTTTGCCCACCTGTGGATGTAACATAGAATTCATTGTTTTTTATTGTAAAATAGCCTCTGACAAGATTAACACTGTCGGAGTTATTATTTATATCCTCTTCCAGGGTGGCATTTACAACGGGTTTTTCCAATTGTTTTGCCCCCATCAGGCTGAGGAGCGCGGGCCTGACGAATTGGATAAAAGATGTTAAGGTAGGGACAGTATTTCCAGGTAAACCAAAGAACAGTTTGTCCCCTTTCTTGCCAAAGGTAAATGGTTTGCCAGGTCTAATCTTTACCTTTTCAAATTGAATTTCGATACCCAGGGCAGTATAAATATCCTTAACAAAGTCATACCTTCCCTTTGATACACCGCCTGTTGAGATGACAACATTAGCCTTTAAGGCTTTCAAAAAAATTTCCTTTACATCCGTTAGAGTATCTTTAGCTATACCCATATATTCAGGAATGGCGTTACATTTTTTCACCTCGGTATATATGGTATAGGCGTTGGCGTTCCTAATGTGGCCACTTTTAATATCTGCGCCTGGATCAGCCAGTTCATCGCCGGTGGAAATGATGGCTACAACCGGCTGTTTATACACCTTTACCAAACTGTAATTTAGTGAGGCCAGGATGCCGATGTCTGCTGAGTTCAGGCGTTTGCCTCGCAGCAGAACAGTATCTCCTTTTCTAATTGTTTCTCCTGCCGGTCTGTAATTTTGGCCGGGCTTGACTTCAACAAAAATGTCTACATGGCCATTTTTTTCGTCAGTATCCTCAAATTGGACTACCGAATCTGTGTTTTGTGGTATTGGTGCACCCGTCATTATTCTGATTGCAGTCCCCGGTGTTACCTTTTTGCCTGCGGCGGATTCACCGGCCCGTATTTCTCCCACAACCTGCAGCCTGATGGGGTTGCTTTTTGTTGCTCCCCGGGTATCTGCCGCTATTATTGCATAACCATCCCTGGCAGAATCATCTGCGGGGGGGACCATGATTTCTGAAACAATATCCTCATAGAGAACACGATTATAGGCTGCTGTAATGGGAATAAATTCAGATCCAAGTGGCTTTACGGAGTTTAATATGTTTTTTTTTGCATTTTCAAAAGATGTAATCAAGTCATCACCCATTGTAAGAAATCCCCGTTTATCAATATTTATTCTATAGTGTCTGGCTTCTAGGAAATTTTAATCCAAAAAACACAGTACCGGACCAGCATTGCATAGCAAAGCTGGCCCGGTCGACAAACCCAGGGTCCAACTCCCCTTTTCACAATGGAAGGCGACCCGGTTTCCCAGGGCACCCTGACGTCCGGCAACCATGTCCTGTTGTAGATATAGGTTTTAACCGGATCGGAGAGCAGATAGCAGTTAAATTTTATTACTATAAGAATATATAGCATTTTGATTATATTTCCTAAATATGCAATACACAATCCCCCAAAGGGGGATTAATATATATGCTGGGAAGGGCAGAGCTCATAGCCGCAGGCATTCCTGCACAGGTTTGTAGCCTGTTCTGTGAATGGGACATGGTCCGTATATGGAAAGGGCCTCCAGGTGTTCCTGTGTACCGTAGCCTTTATGGTGGTCAAAGCCGTATTGTGGATAAATACTATGGAAGGAATCCATTATACCGTCCCTGGTAACCTTAGCCAGGATTGAGGCTGCTGCTATGGAAGCACATAAAACATCCCCCCCGACAATGGGTGTCTGGGGACAGGCCAGATGTTTAATTTTGAAACCATCTACCAGCACATGGGCAGGCTTTAGAGTGAGCCCCAAAACAGCCCTGAGCATGGCTATTAGGCTGGCCTGGTGGATATTATCAGCAAAAATCTCTTCTACGGATGAAATGCCAATGGACCATGCTTGTGCAGTTTTTTTGATTTGGCAGGCCAATGCCTCCCGCCTGAGGGGTGTGAGTTTTTTGGAGTCATTGAGGCCAACCGGGGCTTCTTCTTCAGGCAGAATAACGGCGGCAGCTATCACCGGTCCGGCCAAGGGGCCCCTTCCCGCTTCATCTACACCCGCAATAGGATAGCACCCCTTTTTTTTTAGGTCTTTTTCATATGTAAACATTTTTGTCAGACGCCTGGTCTCATATATTATGGCCGTTTCAGTACGCAATAGCTTCCTGTATATTTCCAGGACTCCTATTCTTTTGTCCTCCGCCAGGGCCTGCCTGAATTCGGGGCCGGCTCCTTTTGGCCCGGCGGCTAATTCTTTGATTTCCTTGACTGTTAACCTTGATATGTCCAATGCCGTTTCTCCCGGGAGTCATAGTATTTGCGCCCCATTTACACTGTGTGTTTAAAGGCACTCCTTAATTTAACAATAGACTTCGCCAAAAAAACAAAATGTCCTTGACGCCCGAGCCGATTTTGCTGCCGGAGTGGAAAATAATTTAATTGACATCCATATGTCCTACTTGTTATGCTCACTCTAGAATAGAAGAATGCACATAATGCTGGGCTAATATAATATAAAAAGAAAGTGGGCGAAATTTTACAATGCAAACTCCGTCACTACAGGATATGCTAGGGGACTATCATCAGAAATTTTTGCAGATTACAGTAAAGGACGACGCCGTAACTTTCAACATGCCTGATGAGGCCGCTTTGAAACAAAGGCAAGAGAGGACACTGCCGTTAGCTGCTATATGTCCACCCCAGGTTAAAACTGAAGACTTTTTTACTACCATGAAACAGGTGGCCGGTATAATCAAGGAACACCTGCCTGAACTAGCTGAGGAAATAAAGCAGATAGAGTCTGCTTTGCCTGTTGCACCGGTTGACCGGGAAGAATTTGCCGCCAAGGCATTTATCCCGGGGGAAAATGTGCTCTCACATTTAAAAATAGACCTGTTCCCTGAAACCTTTGGATTTTTATTGAACCATACTACCAGGCCATATCTGCGGCAGTATGCCAACAATGTAAAGGCCATTTTTGATTCTGAAACATGGATGAGGGGGCATTGTCCTGTCTGTGGCGCCAAACCCGTTTTGGCACTGCTGGAGAAGGAAAGTGGCAAACGTTACCTATATTGTGGTCTTTGTGAAACGAAATGGCGTTTTTATCGTCTGGGTTGCCCTCATTGTGCAAGTAAGGAATCACAATTTTTCACAGTGGAAGGAATGGGAAAATACAGGGTTTATTATTGTGACAAATGCCTGGGCTACATTAAAACCGTAGATGGAGCCAAAATGGGCGGCAAAAAGCTAATGCCTTTCTGGGAAGACATTAATACGGTACAGTTGGACATCCTGGCTATGCGGGAGGGTTATTTCAATCAACAGGTTGATTAATTGTATCAGATAGATAAGATGGCAGGAATATTAAGCAAAGGTGTCGTAAGTTAATTCTTTAAGAGTAATAATGAATATGTGTTTCTAATGACGTAAATCTGGGCAACCGGGTTGATTATGGAATCCCATTCAGATTTTAATTGTTTATTGGAGTGGATGGGCCGCATAAAGCAATACAAATAACAGTAGCAGCAGCAAAAATCGATTTCTTGCATTACTAGTCCAAGGATCCAATAATTATTCTTCATTGCTTACGGGAGGTGTGAAATGGCTAAAAAAACAGAAGAAATGCCCGTAATGGCACACCTGGAAGAACTGCGCCGGGTTTTTGTCGTTTCTGCAATCTCTATCATAGTGCTGGCCATTGCTGCCTATTTTTTTATTGACCAGATTCTAGAGATCCTTATGGAACCGCTGACCAGACTTGATCAAACGGTAAGCTTTCTGGGCGTTACCGAGCCCATATTTGTAAAACTAAAATTATCGTTCTTCACCGGCTTCCTGGCTTCGCTACCCATTATTTTGTGGCAAATCTGGGGATTTGTTGTGCCCGCCTTGAAGAAACATGAAAAGATTTTTTTTACCTCATTTGTAGTGATTTCATTTCTAAGCTTTATTGCCGGGGTGGCTTTCGGTTTCTTTGGCGTGCTGCGCTATGGTGTCAATTTCTTACTACAGTTTGCCGGTCCGAACCTGTTACCGGTGCTGACCATTGACAAATATATTTCCTTTACCATCTCTTTCCTCATTCCTTTCGGCATCGTCTTTGAGCTTCCTTTAGTCAGCTATTTTTTAGCCAGGTTGGGGTTAGTCAGCTATGCTTTCTGTGCTAAAAACCGTCGCTACGCGATCCTGGTATCTGTTGTTATTGCTGCTGTTATTACTCCTACCCCAGACATTATTACCTGTTTAATAGTTAGTGGGCCCATGTACCTGCTTTTTGAGTTTAGTGTTTTGGTGGTGCGTATTACTGAACGCAGAATGATCCGTAGAAAAGCGCGGGAACAGGCCAGGGAAGCGGCAGATGCCCAGCCATAATAAATTTTTTTGAACCTGCTTTTGTAAAGGGTCGCTTTTTAATTAATGTATGTAATATTATAAACTTCTCAAAAAAACACAGAAAAATTATTTTTTATGCAGGTAAATCAAATAATTGTATAGAACTTAAATAAATAATTTGCGGGCTACCTATTAGATTATTTTATGGCTTTATAACCCCAATTAATGTCATACGGTGTGATGTAGCCCAAAGCATTTTTTATTTATAGAAAGAAAGGAGGAAATATTTGAGGGGGTATTAGAGTACAGACAGAAAAAGGGTATAATTTGTGTGTGCTAAAATCTCCGAACCTGGCAATCTGGAAGCCTATAATAGCTATGAATGCCAGGTCGTTAGGGTGCACAGGGAAACTAGTGTGCCTCCCGGATTTGGAAAGGGGATAAGGTAAAATGCCCGAGTATCTTAAATCCAAGCAGAAACCGGAGGTGGAATGATGTCTAAAGGTGTCCTGGTGGACATTACCAGGTGTATCGGTTGCCGCAGCTGCCAGGTTGCGTGCAAATCATGGAACGATTTGCCGGCCGATAAGAGCGAGTTTTCCAACAGCTGGGACAACCCAGAGAAGTTGAGTGCCAATACCTGGACCAAAGTAAATTATTATCTAATCGAAGAAGAAGGACAGAAACTCAAATGGCGCTTCGTAAAAAGACAATGTATGCATTGTCTCGAACCTGCCTGTGAGTCAGCATGTTTTACTCATTCCTTTGTTAAAACAAAAGAAGGGGCAGTAATTTACAAGCCAACAGAACTTAATAAGGATTACTGTGTCGGCTGTCGCTACTGCATGATCGCTTGCCCTTTTGGGGTGCCTTCATTCCAGTGGGACAAGGCTTTTCCTTATGTGTTGAAATGCCGTTTTTGTTACGACCGCATGAAGGAGGACATGGAGCCGGCCTGTGTTTCAGCCTGCCTAACGGGTGCGTTGAAATATGGGGATAGGGATGAACTATTGGCGGAGGCCTGGGAAAGAATTAATACAATTCCAGGGTATGTAAAGCATGTATACGGTGAAAAGGAATATGGTGGTACTTCGTGGCTTTATATTTCTGACGTTCCCTTTGACAAAATAGGTTTCAGGACCGAAGCTTTCGGCAAACCTGTCACCACTAGGTCAATACCTTCCCTAACCTGGGATGTGCTTAAATGGACCCCTGCTCTATTCTTTGGATGGGGTGCTGTTCTAACTATAATGCGCGCCTACACCAAGCGCCGTGCGGAGCATATTGAGGAGTCAGAATTGTTTGAGCCTGTTGACAATAAGTAGTTATTCTGGATAACTGGAGGTGAGAATTAAATGCAATTTGGACGCTTTAGTTTCAGGTTGACTGGTTTTAGAAAGTTATTGATACTGCTGGTGGGAATTGCTGCTGCAGTTGCACTTTGGCGTTTTATATCCGGACTGGGGGCTGTAACCAATCTGAGTGATGAATGGCCCTGGGGTCTGTGGATTGGTTTTGACTTGCTTTGCGGCATTGCCCTGGCAGGTGGCGGTTTCAGCACTGCCTTAATTGTGCACGTGCTGCATAAGGATAAATACCTACCAATAGTTCGGGCTGCTCTTTTGACTTCTATGCTCGGCTATATCATAGCACTGGTCAGTTTGTTTCTGGATATTGGACGTTGGTTCAACTTCTGGCGCCCCTTCTTTTATTGGGGATATCACTCAGTGTTATTTGAAGTATTTTGGTGCATAGCCATCTATACAACAGTGCAGGTACTGGAGTTTGGTGATATTGTTTTTGAAAAGATCAATTTCCCGAGCCTCAAGAGGATACTGCACGGTGCATTACCTTTCTTGTTAATTCTAGGCATAGTCTTGCCTTCCCTGCACCAGTCCTCACTCGGCTCTCTCTATATTGTGGCTGTTGATAGACTTTACCCGCTGTGGTGGTCGATGCTCATCCCATTTTTCTTCGTTTGGTCGGCTTTCTTTCTTGGGCCCGCTATGGTTACCATTGAAGGGACCCTTGCGGCTAGAACATATGGGCGGGAACCAGAATTGCCAATATTCTCTAGCCTGACAAAAGTGACCTTGTGGATGCTGGTCATTTATCTCATTGTGAAAATAATTGATCTGGTATACCGCGGTGTGTTTTCTATGGCCTTTAATGGGTCCTTTGAAAGTAATATGTTTCTAATAGAAATGATCTTGTTTATTATCCTCCCAATTATCATGTATGCTATGCCGTCTGTACGTAACAAGCTAGGTGGTGTATTGACAGCTTCCATACTAGTGGTCGTCGGGGTTGTATTCAACCGGGTAAACGTGGTATTTACAGGTATGGCCGGAGCCATGGGAGGCAGCTATTTCCCCAGTATCTGGGAGTGGTTGATGACAATGGGTATGTGGAGCTTCCTGGTCCTGGCATATTGTTTCTTTGTTGAAAACTTCCCAATTATGGCCAAAGAGGAATATGTTCATGGCAGCGGTCACTCAATTGGAACCGGTACAGGCTTCCAAGCCTAATTGTAAATGATATTTGAAATGAATTACAGGGTATGGATTTGTGTGATACCCAGCAAAATTAACAGTGTTTATTCCAAGGTAAAGGAGGGTAATATTAACCGCTATGAAAAAAGGTATTAGCCGCCGTGATTTCTTTAAGTATTTGGGAATAGGCGCGGCTGGAACGGTTTTTTTTGAAGGAATCAGTGCAAAACCTGCTGCCGCGGGTGAAAACCTGCCTAGTTATGATGTTGGTCCTTTAAAAATAACGAAAACCAAGGAAACCTCCTCCGGCTGTTCCTATTGTGGATGTGGTTGTACTACTATAGTTTATTCTGAAGATGATAAGGTGGTTTATATTGAAGGGGACCCTGACAGCCCCATTAATGAAGGGGCCTTATGTCCCAAGGGGACAGCTCTTTCAGATGTTTATACAATTGTAGATAAAAACCGTCAACGCGTGCTCAATCCGGGGCGGTTAACGGAGGTTCTTTACCGTGCCCCTAATAGTGACAAGTGGGAGGTAAAAGACTGGGACTGGGCCTTATCTGAAATTGCCAAGCGGGTAAAAAAGACCCGGGATGAAACATTTGAAGAAAAAGATGAGAATGGCGTTACTGTTAACCGCACCATGGCTATTTGCCAAATGGGCAGCGCTAATGTTAACAACGAAGAGGATTATATAATAAATAAATTGATGCGGGGTGGACTTGGTGTAGTTGATCTTGATCACTGTGCCCGCCTCTGACACTCCCCCACCGTAGCCGGTCTGGCTAATTCATTTGGTCGGGGAGTAATGACAAATAACTTTAATGATTATCAAAATGCGGACATGTTCCTGATTATTGGTTCCAACCCGGCTGAATCTCACCCAATGGCCATGCGTCATATTGGCATAGCCAAGGGAAAGGGAGCCAAAATCATCGTTGTTGACCCCAGATTTACCAAAACAGCAGCTCAGGCAGATATTTATGTTCCCTTGCGTCCGGGTACGGATATATCATTCCTATATGGTTTAATGAATTATGCCATAGAAAATGATCTTTACCAACATGAATATGTGCAAAACTATACCAATGCTTCCTACCTAATCAGTCCTGACTATCATTTTGAAGATGGACTTTTCTCAGGCCTGGAGGAAAAGGACGGCAAATTGGTCTACAATACTGCAAGTTGGGCCTACCAAAAGGACGGCGATAATATTAGAAAGGATCCCACTCTGCAGGATCCTCAGTGCGTCTGGCAAATTCTGAAGAAGCATGTTTCCCGCTATGACATAAAAACCGTAAGTAATGTCACAGGGACCCCGGAAGATACTTTGCTGGAGGCTTACTCTACCTACTGTGAGTCAGGAAAACCGGATGTGGCCGGCAACCTAATTTATGTATTGGGGATCACCCAACATAGTTATGGTACCCAAAACACACGGGCAACTTGCATGGTTCAACTCCTACTGGGTAATGTGGGTATGCCCGGTGGCGGTGTAAACCCGCAACGGGGACAATCTAACGTTCAGGGTGCCTGCGACATGGGGATGCTTTGGAACAATATTACAGCTTATCTTGCTGTCCCTGATGCCACTAAACACCCCACGTATCAAGACTATCTGGACGTGACAACACCCAAAACGGGATACTGGTCCAATACGCCTAAATTTGTAGCCAGTTTGCTTAAAGCCTGGTACGGCGATAAAGCAACCAGGGAAAATGACTTTTGTTTTGATTGGTTGCCTAAATCAGATGGTAAAGACCACTCTCACATGTCTTCCTACGGCTCTCTGGAGGAAGGACATATTAAGGGTGTCTTTTGTTGGGCGGAAAACCCATCTGTAGCCGGGCCTGACGCTTCTAATGAGGCCAAAGCTCTGGAGAAAGCGGATTGGATGGTATGTGTCGATATTTTCGAGAACGAAACGGCTGCCTTCTGGCGGCGCCCGGGAGCAAACCCGGCAGAAATAGATACAGAAGTATTCTTACTGCCGGCAGCCCATATTTATGAAAAAGAAGGCACCAGAACAAATAGCGCGCGCCATATTCCCTGGCGCTGGAAGGCTGTGGAACCACCCGGACAGGCAAAAAGTGACCTTTGGATTGCCGACCGGTTGTACAAGGCTATCCGCAAAGAATATGAAGATGGCGGCGCATTCACAGATCCCATTTTAAACATAACCTGGGACTATGATCAACAGGATAACGATGAGCCGGATATAGAAAAAATAGCCATTGAAATTAACGGCTATAATATAGCCGACGGGCGGGTCCTGGGTACGTTTGGTGACCTCAAGGATGATGGCTCTACAGCCTGTGGGGTATGGGTTTATACCGGTTACTATTATGTAGATCCTCAGGAGCAAGACCCGTTGTTAAAAGTCCCTGCCACCAAACGGCATGGTACTGAAGACAAAAGCGGGCTTAACGTATATCCTAAGTGGACCTTTGTCTGGCCTTTGAACCGGCGTATTGTTTATAACCGTTGTTCAGCCGACCCGGCCGGACGGCCCTGGAAAAAGGATAAGCCCCTGATCTACTGGGATGGAGCAAAATGGGTTACCAACGATGTGCCTGACTTTGGTATCGTGAACCCGGTGACAAAGGCACCTTCACCGCCTGAAGTAACTGCCAACGCACCCTTTATTATGCTGCCGGAGGGGCAAGGGCGTTTCTTTAATCCCTCAGGGTTAAAAGAGGGCCCGATGCCGGAGCACTATGAACCGGTGGAAAGTCCGGTGAAAAACCCGATTAGTAGCCAGCAAAATAACCCCATGGCAATGAGATGGGACGGCATTTTTTCTAAACTGGCCGAAACCGGCAGTGAAGAATTCCCTTATGTTGCTACTACTGTCCACTATATTGAGCATTACCAAACTGGAGTCAGGACGAGAAACAGCCCCTGGCTGGTGGAATTGATGCCGGAGCAATTTGCTACCATATCACCGACCCTGGCTGCCAATTTAGGTATAAAAGCCGGCGATGATATAATCGTTAGCAGTGCCCGGGCAGAAATAAAATGCAAGGCCAACGTTTTGCCGATTGTGAGACCTTTAATTGTAAATGATAGTCCTGTGGAAATTGTATCGTTACCATGGCATTGGGGCTACACGGGGTTATCCCAGGGGGATGTTGGGAATAATCTAACGCCCTTCATTGGCGATGCTAACGTTGCTGTTCCGGAGTACAAGGCCTTTCTGGTTAATATTAGAAAAGCATAAATATTAACTAAACTAAAAGGTTAAAGGATTAGCAAACCAGCAAATAACCAGATGATGCCAGCCTGCAGGAGTCTAACCCGGCCTGAAAATACCGGGTATGGCTCCGGGGGCAGGCTAAATAATGGGGTTATCCCTTAGGGCTCATCTAGTCTAAAACCTTCGCACCAACTTTTTGCGGAGGTTTTTTCATTAATGTGTCTTTATCTAAAGAAATCTAGACTATAGGGTAAACCATTAACTAGTGAAGGAATGTATAAGGGTATGACGATATGGAGAAAACAGCTGGGGAAAAAAGGTGAGGACTATGCTGCTGAATATTTAAAAGGGATTGGGTATGAGGTGATTTGCCGGAATTACACCTGTGGTCTCGGTGAAATAGATTTGATCGCGGTAGATAGAAGAGTGACTGTCTTTGTGGAGGTACGTTCACACAGTACTGTAAAATACGGGTTACCCCAAGAAAGTGTTACGAGGCGCAAGCAGCATAAATTAAGGCAGGTGGCCTGGAATTATCTAATCGCACATGGAAAAACCGACAGTAGCTGCCGGTTCGATGTTATTGGTATTTTGTTTGATAAGCATGAAGGGGTAGGCAAGCTTGATCATATAATAAACGCCTTCTAATAATGATAGGGGGTGTTAGATACATCCTGAATATTCCCAAAAAAAAGAAAAAATTTAGCAGGTTGCTTTCTGCTACTGTACGTAAACAGGTGTTTTAGTATAATGGCAATGTTGGAAGCAGTATAGGATAAAATCTGTATAAAAATGTGGCAGTCGAATTTTAGGGGATATTAAATCTTACGTTACACCAAAGATTAAAGGTGATTGGTTTTATGAATCAAAATCACCTGCTGCTTCCGGTTGATAGAGGATTTCTTTTACCTCCAATCTGACCATGCCACTAGGGATTTTCCAGTCAATAGCATCTTTTTCACGCAAGCCGATGATCGCCGTACCCACCGGGGCCAGCACTGAAATCTTATCCTCCATTATGTTGGCCTCATTAGGGTAAACGAGTGTGTAGGTCATTTCTTCGCCGGAATCTATGTCTCTCAACAATACCTTTGAGTGCATGGTAATCACATTATGTGGCACCTTCTGAGAATCCACTAATTGCGCCCGATCCAATTCCTGTTCCAGGTTATTTAGGTACACTTCACTACTGGGATGAAATTCTTTAGCCTCATTTATAAGTTTCTGTAGTTTTATTTTGTCTTTTTCAGTAATGAATATTTGTCTCGACAATGGTCAAGCCACCTTTCATAAACTGCTAAAAAATATTCGGCGACTACCTTGTAACCGCCGATCTGATTGTTTGGTTTATAGGTCTAGCTTAGAAAAACTGTGATAATATGTCTCCTATTAAATTATTATATACAGTATTTATTATAAAGTAAAGATCTGTTGCTCTTGCAATTTTGCCCCGATTTTTCAAAAGGTAGGGTATCAGCAGGGCTGTTATCAGCACAAGATATAATACCAGGTGCAATAGTGGGATACAAAAAATAAGACACCATATTTCCTTTCCCCGTTATCTCAATAGTTAGCCAGGATCTTGTCCATTGAGCGGTATTGGAAGGCTTCTGCCAGGTGACCATCATTAATAATATCCGCACCATCCAGGTCTGCAATCGTGCGGGAAACCTTGAGGAGTTTATCATGAGACCGGGCACTCAGAGCCAATGTTTGAAAGGCGGACTGCAGAAGACTCCGGGCCGCTTTGGTCATTTGGCAGTAACGGCCTATGTCCCTCGGTCTCATTTGGGCGTTGCAAAAAGGGGCTTTTCGACTACCATTTTGGTGAACACTAAAAAATCTTTCACGCTGGCGTTTTCGTGCTAATTCAACCCTTTTTTTTATGGATGCCGATCCTTCCGGTTTTTTTTTCGAGTTAATTTCCTCATATGGTAGCCTTGGCACCTCTACGCAGATATCCATTCGGTCCAGGAGCGGACCGGAAAGGCGGGAGATGTAGCGGTGCACCTGATAGGGGGTACACATGCATTCCCGCAAAGGATCGCCTAAATAGCCGCAGGGGCATGGATTTAAGGCCCCAACAAGCATTATCCTGGCGGGATATGTCAGTGAGGCCGCAGCCCTTGATATTGTAATCACGCCATCTTCAAGGGGCTGACGGAGGGCTTCAAGTGCATTCTTGTGGAACTCGGGCATTTCGTCCAAAAATAAAATTCCATGATGGGCAAGGCTAATTTCACCGGGGCGAGGTGTTCTACCTCCACCAACGATACCAACAGCAGAAGCTGTATGATGGGGTGACCTGAAAGGCCTGTGGGCAACTAGCGGCATGTCAGGCGTGAGCAGGCCGGCCAGGCTGTAAATTTTAGTTGTTTCAATAGATTCATGAAAGGTCATATCAGGCAGGATACCGGGTAGACGGCGGGCCAGCATTGTTTTGCCTGAACCCGGGCTACCAAACATAAGCAGGTTGTGTGAACCTGCTGCTGCTACTTCAAGTGAGCGCCTGGCCGTATGCTGCCCTTTTACATCGGCAAAGTCAGGACAGTCGGCTGCAGATGGCATACTATAATGCCCTAAATCCAGAGCGAAAGGGGTTATATTGTTTTCACCGCGCAAGAAACCGGCTAGTTCCGCCAGACTGGCGGCGGGGAAAATAGTTGCATTCTTAACAAGGGCAGCTTCGGCTGCATTTTCCCTGGGAACAATGATTTCATCCATTGATGCTTCTACTGCTGCCAGGACATTGGGCAGCGCCCCGGTAATACTGCGTAGGGAGCCGTTTAAAGAAAGTTCACCTAAGTAGGCGAACCTGGCGTATTGTTCCTGTGATAGCTGTTCGGTAGCAGCGAGAATCCCAATTGCAATAGGCAAATCATATATGGGGCCTTCTTTTTTTAGATCTGCCGGGGCCAAATTTACAGTAATTCTTTTGACAGGGAATTCTAGACCAGAGTTTTTAATTGCCGCCCGTACCCTATCCTTCGATTCTCTGACTGAGACATCAGGCAGCCCTACTATGTCAATTGTGGGACTTTATTCCCGATGGTTTTTACAGCTGCGCAGGCAGGATCCTAACAACGTGCAGGGTTCCATCCTTCGCTACGGAAACATGGGGAAGAAATGACTGAATTATTCTTTTTTTGGTCGGGTTGGAAAGAGTGCCCCAGTTTTTTATATTTTCATTTAGCTTTGATAGCAGAACCTGCGGGTTCTCCATTTTGACAACGGCCCTTTCTAGTTGTTGCTTAAGGTCCACCATTTCCCCAGTTAGCGCATTTATTTCTTTTTCTGTTTCATCAAAAAGTTCTGTGTAAAGTGTGGCTGCCAGGTCGCCATTTTTATAGTCTCTTTTGCATTTGTCCAGGAACGCTTCTTTGGTCTTGATTTCTTTTTCCTTGAAAGTTAGCCTTTCTTTTATCCCGTCGGTGTCGGCGTACAGCCTTGTTTCTCTTTCCTTGATAAGCTGTCCCACTACCCCTTTTTTAGCCAATATGGCTTTAAGCTCTGTCAATACAAGCCCATGAATATAAGTAACCCATTGCCGGTGGACGCATTTTGGATCTGCTTTTTTCCTCCCCACACAAACGTACACTCCGTATTCTTTGTGGTCCTCCCGGCAACCGCACCTTAAAAGCTGCTTTTTCGTTATCCATTCACCATACATTCGGTGTCCGCAATCATGACAGTATAGCTCAACAAGGTAAGGGGAGTCAGCTTTTGTTGTTCTGCGCAGGACAGTTCTGGCCGGTTGTACCTCCTGGTGAACCCGGTTCCAAAGCTCCAGTGGGACGATAATAGGCCCCTTGCTTTCATAGTACTGGCCACGCCACCTAGCCCTACCGATGTAGCGGGGGTTTTTTATGATCCTGCCGATAGTAGTTTGGTGATACTTCGTGCCTCTTTTTGTTTTTAGCCCTCGGGCGTTCAAAATATTGGCTATCTCCTGGTAACTTTTCTGGTCGGCTCTCATTTCAAAAATTTCCCGTACCAAGCAAGCTTCTTCTGGTATTTCAAATACCTTGCCCCTGTTTTGTCCAAAACCAAGGGTGACAATGTAATTTGCCGCGTACCCCTTTTTCCCCTTTTGATCGCGAGCCTGCCACAACCTGTCCTTGATCATCTCGTATTCTTCACGAGAAAGAAAAAGCTCAAACCTAATCTGGCGCAGATCGGCTGAGTTTTGGGGGTTATATTCCTTGTGCGGCGTGATCAGCCAAATATTATAATTAATGACAGTTTTGTAAATCCTCCCGGCGTCCTCCATGTCGCCGCGGCCCAAGCGGGATATTTCCGTTATACAGATAGCTATTTTTTTGCCGGCGGCAGCGGGTATATCCTTGTTTAGGATTCGTCGAAACATTGGCCGGCCGGCTATTGTGTCGCCGGTCTTGACCTCGGCGCGTTCGACCCAGCCGGAAATGCCTTTGGATAATAGCAATTCAGATAGGCGCTCCCGGTGGGCCTGTAACGCGTCTTTCCCGGTCCGTTTTTCATGTTCTACATCTTCACGAGATTTGCGTAGGTACATGATTATGTGATCAAACTCAGATGCTTTATACAAGATTTTACCTCCAGAGATACCTGTTTTCCCAGCACTTTCAACTTTCATTTAAAAAAGAACTACTCCCATAAATCCTCCATTAGCTTTTCTGCTTCTCTTTTTCTCTTTTCCGTCTCTTTTTTGTTTAGCTCTATAGACAAAACATCACCTTCCTTTGCGCCTGGGGGTATTAGTTCGAGCGGCATGTCTACCGTTTTCCTCCCGGGAAGTTCGACAACCGCAAACTCTCCCTCGAATCTATCAATTATAACTTTCATAACAACCTCCATATTTATTGTGGTGGGTGACACCTGGCACATGGCCCGTATCCTCTATTCTTAGCATCTTGTAGGCTTATGGGGATTTTGCTCTTGCTTAGGGATGAGCATCCACTGGTGTGATATTTCTTACCTGTGTTTGTTATATAAACAGTGGTGTCACTGCTGCTTGCCTCAGACTGCACTGTTGGTGCTGGGACTGGGGCGGGGGTGGGTGCCGGCGTTGGCGCTGGTTCAGGCGTGGGCACAGGAGTTGGTGGGGCTACTTCCTGTGATGTCTGCGGTGCAGGCTGTTCTGTTTCTTGTGTTGTGGTAGGCGGGGCATTTGGCTTGATTGGCGATGATGCTATTTTTCTAACTGAAATTTTCTCACCGTCTGATGTTGCGAAGATGGTCCCATCCTGGTCTGTCCTGTAAATTTCAATCTGTGCAGCGGATAGCCTGTCCACTACAGCCGGAGAAGGATGTCCATAGGTATTGTTTCCCCCGACGCTTATCACGGCGTAGCGTGGAGATACAGCCTTCAGGAAGCTTGCAGTAGTTGATGTATCACTGCCGTGGTGGCCGACCTTAAGGACATCTGCTTTTAAGGCATGGTTTTTCTCCAGCATCTCATTTTCAGAAACGGCCTCAGCGTCACCGGTAAACAAGAATGAGTTTTCGCCATGGGTTAATCTAATCACTACACTATAGTCATTTAGGTTTTCATAGTTTTCGCTGTTCGGTGCCAGTATGGTGAATTTAGTATCCCCGAGTATATATTCAGCCCCAGGGATGGGGGCCGTGATTTTAAGACCTTTGTTTTTTATAGCAGTCAGCACGTCTTGGTATGTTTGAGTGGTGTGAGCCACCTTAGGCATGATTACTTTTTCCACTGGGAAAGTGTTTATTATAGTATCCAGGCTGCCGATGTGATCTTCGTGGGGATGGGTTCCGACAACATAATCAAACTTGGTGACATTTCGCTTTTTTAGATAATCAGTAACTATTTCAGTATCTGCGTTTTTACCGGCATCTATCAGCATGTTGTTGCCGTCATTAGTTTGGATTAAAATACAATCAGCCTGGCCGACATCAATATAGCTAATTTTTAATGTTCCCGTTGCATCAGGCGTAGCTTGTTTACTAACATTTTCTGTCTGGCTACTTACTGCTGCTACTGGATCCTGTGTCTCATCTGGTGGTGAAGAACTGCAACCCACCCCCGTAAACAGCAACATAAAAGCAACAATAATGCTTATTGCCCAATGTTTTGTTCTGGCATTACTCATTTAGGACCCCTCCTGTAGAACCACGTTGTGCTTTTGTGCTAACGCCTGCAACTCATTTTCGTATGTCCTAATGCCCTTCCTGCCCTCGGATAGTTTTTCATTTGCATGGGAAATTAAGTTCGTATCTTGGTTTTCAATTGCAGCAGAAATTTGAACTATAGCATTAAACTGTTTATTTACAGCATCAATATATATTTCGTGCAGCCCCACAACCTCTGGGGTAGCCGGCTTTACAGCTTCTAACGCCTCCATAAAATCCCTGTACCCCGGTATAACCTTGTCAACAATGACCTGGTAGGTTTCTATGTCATTGCTATAATTTTTACCTATTACGCTATCAAGTTCCTCTACTACCTCATTTTCCATTGCCGCCAGTCTGGGCGTTTGCTCATTTAGATAGTTAAGCAAGTCCTCTTGCACTGGGTCCGAGCCACACCCGGCTAAGAACAAACCGGATAACAACATACACGCAAGTATTAAAATTGGAATGGCCTTAGTTTTCACGGTAGTTACCTCCTTTGAATTTTTAGTTTAATTATCTAGCTAGTGTTTTTAATCTAAACCACATGCCTCCTTTTTATTTTTGCCGTTTTATTAAATCCCTCCATTTCGCTTTCCGCCCACCCGCATGTTCCTTTCGCCTCAAGTAGCTGATTCTATGAGTTATAAGCCAGGGCTCAGTGCCTAAGCAATCGGCTAGCCCCTTAATGCTTGTTGCCCCAATCGACTGTATTCGACACAAAGTGACATGTCCCAATAAAACACTAGTTGCCCAGTCACGGGCTTTGCGCTCGTCCTGGGCAACTGTATGCTTGATTAGGCTGCAATTTTCTTGTTGGTAAAATCCCCTAGAATGATATCTAACATGGCCTGGTCTGGGTGGCAATAGAATGTGTCCAATTTCTTCCGCTAGAACGCATGCATGCTGTCTGGGGTCATCTAAAAGGCCCATGTCTAATGTGATAGTCATAGCGTCGGCATTGGCTTCCCCAAGCAAGCCTTCGGGGAGGAGCTTGTAAACTACCCTTATCCCGTATATTTCCGCTTGTTTTTTTAGTAAACCTGAGTTTAGTTTCATTATGATGCCACCATGGTGCAATAATCTTGTTTGCGACAGCCTTTACCGATCCTTTTTTTTCTCAAACACTCCAGTGCAGGGCACGTTTACTACTAGGTGGGCTGCTGCAGGCGATCCCTTGGTCGGCCGCAAAGGAAACTTTTTGACAGCTAATCTATTAAGCCGCAAATACTCGTCTTCGTCTATGAGGTCCTCGTTGAAAAGATTCGCGATGCGGATCGCTGCGTCCGCCAGGGTCCGCACGTCCAGTATATATTCCTCGTGGGTGGGTTCCTGCCGTTTCGCCCTGGGCGGAGTAGGGTCATCGGTGCGGCCAAATAGATAATCGACGCTACAATTGAAAATATCGGCTAACTGCCGTATCGTTTCCGGATCAGGAGAACGTTTGTCTGTTTCATACTGTGATATGTTGTTTTTTGTTTTATTTAGTAGTTTTCCAAGTTCTTCTTGGGTTAATTCTTTGTATGTTCTTAATTTTCTAATGCGGCGTCCTAAATTCAAGGTTATTCCCCCTCATAAGAATTATAATGCACAAACTGGTTACTGTTAACAATGTAACCAAAAAGCTTACTTTTATTCAAAATAGTGTTGACAGTAACCAGGACGGTGACTATAATAACATATAGGGGTTAACATTGTGGTTACCTGGGAGGTGATAGTGTGTACCATCGTTTGAGAGAACGCCGCGAAAAATTAGGAATAACACAAGAAGAAATATCAGAGAAACTAGGTTTTAAGAGTAAAAATGCATATAGTCTTAAAGAAAGAGGCTTAAGGAAGATTTATGTAAATGAGGCCTTTGAAATAGCAAAAATTCTGGGATGTTCAATAGGGGACCTTTTTTATATCGATGGGGTTAACAAAAGGGTTACACCTACCGATACTGCCGGCTAAAAAAACAAGAAAGCGCCGCTATCTCTTCGGCAGAGGCTTTTCTCGGGGCGTATACACGATTAAAACGCAGTATGTGTATTCGGCGCCGTCGGCTACAAAGTAAAACCGCGTACGCCGGGGGCGTTTCATCCGAAGCCAGGCATTAAGCTGGATCTGAAGCTCGTTGTGGTCGTTAGAGGCTATCAATTCAACCATGTAGCGCAGTTTTAAACACTCCTTAATTAAGGTGGTTGGTTGAAGTGCCACAAGCAGAGGGAGGCAGCAACCTATGAAAGGGGATGATGAGACACATGGCGGGGAAAACGCACAAGGTAATTGTCTACGATGCGCCTGACACACCATACTACCGCACTCTATTTAGACAAGGGCTCAAGGCACTCAACGATTTAATAGATGAGTTTGAAGCACAGCAAAGTGTTAAAGATGCAGCCCACCGTCAGCCCGATCGGACACGCGTGGGTTAGCAATTGCAGAAAGGCGGTGTTTTGGTGAGAGAAAAGCGCGACAGAGAAATACTGCAAAAGATTTTTGAAGAGTTGCAGCTAGGCGAAAAAGATAGGCAACTTATAAACAAAATGTACGAAAAATTCAAGAAAGCCAACGAGGGAGTGAAAAAATGAGCAACTTACCGATGGTGCTACCTGTTTGTCCCGCCAGCGCTGAACACGGGGAAATGGTTTTGCGGCCACTTGCGTTCCAGACCTATGAACAGAAATTTTGTGGCACTTGGTATGACTGCCCCCAATGTCGTAGCAGTATTCTTTTCCCCTCGATGGAGTTATCAAAGGTTAACGAGGAGGTGAAAAAATGAGTGGCAAGGTTATCTATCTGCGCAGAGAGGACAAGCCTGTGCGCAGCGTGCTGATACCCAGGCCACAGCCCCAATGCCGGTGGCGGTGGAATTGGCGCAAGGGACTGGTAGTTACCGCTGGGTTGGTCCTGGTCTGGATAGTAGCGGTGCTAGCATTTTGTGAGGCAACGGGAGGGTGGTGAGGTGATCCTGTGTTAGGTGAAGCAAGAGCGAGGACCGGAAAAGATAGCAAATTAAGGAGGCAGCATCATGAGTCAACATAAGCGCCCAGGGAGCAAGGCCAGGCTAGCGCGACAACGGCGAGCCCAGGAAAAAAACAAGCGCCGAATTGTAATACATCGGCCAAGACACTGGGACCCAGAATATTATTGCGAGATAAGCCCAGGCAAATGTGTGGCATGGGCGGATGGAAGGATAGCCCGCCGGCCAACCGGTACCTGATGGCCGGGGTGGGGATATATAGGTGGAAGGCTTCTACCTAAAGTATAAACCCCAGGCGGGTGCAATGTAAGCAACTTAGTAACGCAATCAAAAAGGAGGTGTGTGGAAAAGTGCTAGGCAGAATACTCAAAGATGCCCGGACAGAGTACGGAATTACACAAAAAGGGCTTGGAGATATGTTTCACCTGTCAGGTAGCATGATCAGCGAGGTGGAACAGGGGCGACGAAGGATTCCGAAGGACATTAAACCCAGGTTGGCTCGGGAGCTGGATGATCCGGCTTTGTATCTGACACTGGCCCGGGAGGCCACCGGTGGCATAGGGGCTCCATGGCTGGACAGGATTGATGGGCATCGAGTGTGCTGTGTGATGAAATTTAGAGAGGAGGTTATTGAGGCGTTGGAGATGCTGGAGCAGGTAATGCCGGTACTGCTTCGGCCAGAGGGCCGGGAGCAGGTTACCACTGGCGAGCTGGATACAATCAAAACCACGATGGTAGAGATCATCGAGGTTGTAACAGCAAGTCAGAACACGGTGGCCAGGTTGGCCAAAGGGTATGGGTTTAACCTGGCCCAGTTGTGGGACGAGCACCAGGAGAAGCTGATCAGGTCCGGCTACCTAGACAAAAAAAATAAGCCGTCGAAAGCGGCTAGTAAATAATCCAAATCTAGTATACCACGCCCGATATGGCGTGACAAGAAAGGAACAGGAAAGCAATGAGTGAAAAAACGAAAGCTATAACCATTGACATCAGGGGCGGGCCCATCCAACGATAATAGAGGATGTAGAAGAATACGTCATTATTGCTGCAAATAAGGGAAGGGTGCTTGTGACGTGCGAAACCAGCTTCCCGTTTATGTTGGCCGCGAGGCATACCATAAACGAGCTATTGAAAAACGAGCTATTGAAAAGGAGCAAGCGGTAGACAAAAACCCAAAAGAAAGGGTGTAGAAAATGAAAAAAGTCGAGATAAACGGGATCGCGAAAATTGAAGCATACCGAAACGGAAGTGGCAATTATTCGACAACTACAATCAATGGTGTCAGCCTGGAAAAGTTACTGGCGAACGAGCTGTTGGAAAAGGGGGCTAGCGCCTACGATGATCGCAAAGCTAGCTTGTGCAAAATCTCCATCACGATCGAAAAGCACAATGAAGCTTTGACGATCAATGGGGAAGAAATGCCCCTTGAGTTATAGTTTACCTCCCTATTCTACGGCCGGGGCTCCGGCCCCGGCAATTCTTTTTTTAAAACTTCTTCCCTGGCTCCTGCAAGAGCCTACTCTCTCAGGGGCTGGGGATGCAATTCAAGGAGAGGTTGAAATGCACATATATCGCCACCCGTTGTTGGAGCCACCGCGCCGCCTGCAGCCCGGTACAGTTGTCGAACACAAGAGCTTGCCGGGGGTGCCGCTGAAGATTGTGTCAGGCCCCGAGCAAGGACTGAGTGGCGAGTTGTACCGGGTGCTGTGGGAAGGGCGTGAGGTGCAGGTGAAAAAATGCAACCTAGTTTATCAAAGGGGTGTGATGGACATGAAAATCAATAAGAGCAACGAGAACCTCAAAAGAACTATTGACACGCTTGAAGCAAGACGGGATTTGTTTCAGCAAAAAATCAATGATATTACCAATAAAATTACTGACCTGCGAGAGCAGATTGCTGCACTAGAAGACTCCCGCCAAGAAACAAGGGCGGGGCTGCAAGGAATCATTAAGTCAATTGAGGTTGGCACAGAGTCTCTTCATAATTTACAGGAAAAGGAGGATGTTGCTTTATGAAGCTCTTGAGACTGGCGCTAAGAAATTTCAAAGGTGTCAAAGATTTTACACTGAACGCCCAGGGGGGCGACGTGACCATATACGGAGATAATGCCACCGGCAAGTCAACCCAATCCGACGCCTTTCATTGGCTTCTGTTCGGCAAGGACAGCGAAGGGCGGGCTGACTTTGAAATCAAGACACTAACGCCAGCAGGTGAGGCTATCCATGGCCTAGACCACACAGTTGAGACAGAGTTTACACTGCTTGGGGAGTCCGTTTCCCTGGCTAAGACATACAAGGAAAAATGGACCAAAAAGCGCGGTTCCGCACAAAAACAATTCACTGGTCACACCACAGACCACTTTATTAACGATGTTCCTGTCAAAAAATCCGAATATGACAATTTTATCAAGGATATTGCAGACGAAAAGGTGTTCCGGTTACTCACTGACCCAGCGGCATTCGCCAATCTACACTGGCAGGACGCCAGGGAGATAGTGACTGTTCTCGGGGGTTCTGTATCTGATGATGACATTATTGCATCAGATGATGCTTTGGCCAAGCTCCCGAGTATCTTGGGTGATCACACCATGGACGAGCTACGCAAAATCATCGCTGCCCGCCGAGCCAAGATCAACAAAGAGCTGGAGCAGCTTCCGGCACGCATTGATGAGGTGCAGCGGGGGCTCCCTGGCGCAATTGATGCAAACCCGGACATGCTGGCCGTGAATCTGGCGGATCTACAGGAGCGGCGCAAGGCCAAAGAAGCGGAGCGCACGCGAATTGAAACCGGCGGGGAAATAGCTGAAAAATCCCGCCGGCTAGCGGAGATAAAAACCGAACTATTGGAGATGGAACACAAATCGCGCATAAGCCAGGTTGGTGCTGCTGAGGCCGAGCGGAAAGCCCTGCGCACGGTACAAAGTGACATCGATGGCGTTGAGCGCGAAATCAGCAGGCATGAAAAAGATATCGAAGACAGCTATGCATCCGCAGAAGAAATAGAAGCAAAATTACCAGGCTTGCGGGAAAAGTGGAACAGTGTTGACGCCGAGGTGTTTGAATGCAGCGTGGTCGACACATGCCCAACATGTGGGCAGAGCCTGCCTGCCGACCAGGTGCAGGAGGCCCGAGAAAAAGCGCTTGCTGGTTTTAATGTCAACAAGGCCGACCGATTGGGAGTAATCTCCGCTGACGGGAAAGCCCTGGCTAAAAAAGCCAAGATGCTACGAGAGGAAGCCTCTGTTTTTGAAGGCAAAAAAACGGATGCTGAAAAACGCCTAAAGAGCCTGCAAACAAAGGAAGTGCAGCTACAAAAGCGCATCAAAAAGGTAGAGGATGCCCCGCCTGTCCAGGCAACGTTGCCGCCGGAGTATGCAAAGTTGGCCGCAGAACGGGATGCCCTGGGTATGGACATAGGTCAGCTCCGCAAAGGTAACACCGGTGCATTAGACAAGCTGGCCGGTGAAACAGAAGTGCTGGATCAGGAAATAGCAGTGGTTCAGAGCCAGATCGCACGCATTGAACAGCGCGAGCAGGGCGAAAAGCGTATTGACGAGCTAAAAGACAGGGAGCGGGATCTGGCGGCAGAGTATGAGCGCCTTGAGGGTGAGCTCTACTTGTGCGAACAGTTCACCCGCACAAAGATGGCCATGGTCAGCGATGCCATTAACTCCAGGTTTGAGCTGGCAGAATTCAAAATGTTTCGCGAGCTTGTGAACGGCGGCATCGAGGAATGTTGTGAAATAACGCACAAAGGTGTGCCCTGGGGTTCATTGAACCACGGAGCGCGTACGAACGTGGGGCTAGACATTATTCGCACACTGTCCCAGCACTACCGGTTTTGCCCCCCGATTTTCATCGATAACGCCGAAGCAGTTACTAAGCTAATTCCGATGAAGGCCCAGGTCATTCGACTGGTTGTGTCGGCTGAGGACAAAGAGCTGCGGGTGGCAGAAGCCAATACTGAGCCCACACAGGGAAGTCTTTTTAAGGAGGTTGTATAAGTGAAAGAAGAAAATGAATTCAGCATTAAGGTCAAGGTGATACGTGAAGGGCAACCAAGGGCATATGCCGACAGCGAATACGAATATGAAATTGAAGCTGACTGTGGCGATGACATGGTAAAGAATTTTTGCACAAAGGTTTTAAGGCCCTGTTCCCAAGCCTGTACAGGGTGGAACACGAATGATGCGAATAGCTACTTTCACGGGTGTTACAAATTTTCAAGGACAGGGGAAGGCAAGTATAGATACTATAAAAAATCGCCTTATACGGGCTAGAAATGGGAGGTTGTATAGATGAAAGATAATAAACGTTTTGAAATAGCAGTGGTTGGCGTGACCTTTGAAGGGCGCCAGGAGATCCTGCGGGAGTTGTATGAGGAAGCAGAGCACTCCACCGAAGGATGGAAATACAAAATGAGCTGGCATTGTGGGTTGATCCGCCAACCCGACAACCCATATGACCCGAACGCCATTGCGGTGGAGCTGGCTGGGGAGCAAGTGGGCTTTATTCCCAAAGCCCTGGCTGCGAAACTGGCGCCCCGGATAGATGCCGGGGAGGTCTACCGGGTGGTAGATGCCCGGATCATCAAAGGTGGCAGCAACAAGGATAAGCCGGTATTTGGAGTCAGAATTATAGCTGAGGCACCGGCAGAGAGGAAGGTGGGCTAGGTGACTAAAGCGATTGTAAGTAAAGACACTGTGGATATTGTGGCGGCCCGCGTGCGCCAGTTTCAGGAGCAGGGGCAACTCAACCTCCCGGCAGACTATAGCCCCGAAAACGCGATGAAGTCTGCTTGGTTGGCACTGCAAAACACCCAAACACGTGACAAAAAACCGGTCCTGTCGGCCTGCACCCAGGCTAGCATTGCCAACAGCCTTTTAGACATGGTGGTGCAGGGATTGAACCCGGCAAAGAAGCAGTGCTATTTCATTGCCTATGGTAACCAGCTTGTGTGTCAACGTAGTTATTTTGGCACCATGGCAGTCGCCAAAATGGTGCGGCCGGATATCGCAGAGATTATAAGCGAAATTGTTTATGCGGGGGATGCGTTCAAGTACAAAATAATTCGTGGCCGCAAAGAAATTAGCAACCATGAACAGGCCCTAGAAAACATAGACGGCAGAAAAATCAAGGCTGCATATTGCCTCATTGTTGGGCATGGCGACAAGGTTATCAAGACTGAAATAATGTCCCTTGAGGAAATAAAGCAGTCCTGGCGACAGAGCCAAATGAATCCAGTAGATGACAAAGGCAACATCAAAGCCGGCAGCACCCACGCCAAATTTACCGCCGATATGGCTAAGAAAACCGTGATCAATCGTGCTTGCAAGCCAATAATCAATAGCTCTAGCGATAGCCATCTGTTCCAGCAGGCAGCAGCCAGGTCTGATGAAATCCGGGTGGAACAAGAAGTGGCGCAGGAGATTGCTGAAAACGCTAACGCTATGACCATCGACATCGAATCCGGGCCCCGTGAGGTAGACATGGAAACCGGCGAAGTGTTGAATGCAGAGCCTGTGGAAGAACAAGAACCTGAACAGGAGCCCCAGGCGCAGGTTGAGCCAGAGATGCTGGCCAAAACCAGCATGAGCATCGGGGGTCCACCGTTCTAATGATTGAGATATACCCCCTAGCATCGGGGAGCACAGGCAATTGCTACCGGGTGACAGACGGTAGCAACCCTCTGCTTCTGGAGTGCGGGATCCGGTTTCGGGAGATTCAGCGCGGCATCGGCTACCGGGTGAGCGACATAGCTGGGTGCTTCGTAAGCCACAGCCACGGCGATCATTCTAAGGCTGCGGCGGACATGATGAAAGCCGGGGTGGATGTATACATGTCCCAGGGCACGGCTGACGCTCTGGGGCTAACCGGCCATCGGCTAAAAATAGTCCGAGCCCTGGAGCAGTTTAAGATTGGTGCCTGGACGGTGCTTCCTTTTGACACAGTACATGATGCCCAAAATCCGCTAGGTTTCCTGCTGGTTCACAAGGCTGGTGCGCGGGTGCTATTCCTCACCGACACGGCTTATTGTAAGTATCGTTTCAACAAATTAACCCACATCCTAATTGAAGCAAACTATTCACTAGACATCCTCAACGCCAATGTAGCGGCCGGGGCGGTGCCCGTGGCACACAAGGTCCGGGTGATGCGGTCACACATGAGCCTTGAAACAGCCAAAGAGTTCCTGGCAGCCAATGACCTGAGCCGGGTGCAGGAGATATGGCTGTTGCACCTATCGGACCAAAATAGTGACGCAGAGCGATTCAGGCGTGTGGTGATGGCCGCCACCGGGAAACCGGTGTTTGTGGCCGGATGAAGAAAAAACTATCAGTGTTGAGGATGGAGATTATCTCTATATCGATCAGGCGTTTGATTAAACCTTGCAAGAGAAGGAGGCTAAAATGAAAAAATGCTTCATGGTGCTTGACAATATATCCCCGGGGATATGCCCTGAATGCGCCACTAAACACGACCCGGAACAGCCGCATAACCAGCAAAGCCTAACTTATCAGTACAAATTTTATGGTAAACACGGTCGGTGGCCTACATGGGATGATGCTATGGGACATTGTACGGAGGAAGTAAAACAGGCGTGGAAAGAAGCCTTAAAAGAGTATGGCATAACAGTCTAGTATTAGACCACGAAAAAAAGGGGGCATTTGAAAAGACCATTATCCAAAAAAAGAACTAGTTACCTCTGCTATTGGAGATAGAAATATAGGGCGGGGCGGTGTGGTGGGACACACAAAAATCAGGCAGGTGAAGTTGCGCCATTAATCTTGCCTTCCTGAAATGGCCAATACAGCCGGTTCGAATCCGGCCCCCGCCTATACCAACCTTGGAAAATACCTATAAAAGCGAGGCGATAAACTATGCGATTTCGGAAGATTAAACTACTGAAAGGAGAGCGGATTTCCGCTGTCTATGAGAAGAAAAACCAAGCCGGTACGTGGGATGAATACTCATTCAACTGCGCCGACAGGGCGCTGCCGGAGTTATACATCGCATTCGAAGCCCTGGCCCAACACGTAATTGAATTGTGCGAGCTACCGGTCACATATACAGAACGGATCAAAGTCAAGGGTGTGTCGTTCAGCTACGGTGGCGATGCAGAGGTGATGGGTGCCACCATCAGCGCGGAAATGGAGCTGGATTATTCGAACTGCGGTTTGAATCTTAACACCCCGCATAAGCCTAGCGCACCCTACAGCGACGCTGAAGTTGATGGGGAGTGCCTGTTGTCCGATGACTGCATTGAGGCGCTGGACAACCTTGTGGTGCAGACGGAGGCGTACGCCAGAGGCGAGCGGGCACAGCTGGCACTATTTGAACCCCCCGAACGGGAGGCGGTATAGACAATGCGCATAGGGATTTTAGGGGCCCAGGGTGTGGGCAAAACCACCCTGGCGGAAGCACTGGCTAAAGAATTGGGATATCCGCTTATCCAGGAAGTGGCCCGTAAGGTGGCCCGCGACATGAACATGGCATCGCCAAGGGCCCTGAAGAAGCATCCTGCAATGGGCAAAATATTTCAAATTAGCTGCTTGAATGAACAAATAGCTAAGGAGCGTCAATATGGAGAGACTTTTGTAAGTGACCGGACCACAATCGATAATGCAGCGTATTGGCTGAAGTGGCATGCACACAAAGCCACGTCCATCGTAAACATGGAATATTACCGAAAGGCGAAAAAGAATGCCGGGAAATACGACCTATTGGTGTACGTCCCGATTGAGATATCCCTGGTGAGTGACGGCTTCAGGAGCGACGACGTTGCCTACCAAAAAGAGATAGATTTCCTGGTGCAGCTATTCCTGCACCGCTGGGGCAAGCAGTTTATAACTGTGTCTGGCAGCCTGGAGGAACGCGCAAAGCGGGTTGTGGCTGAAGTGAGAGGGGGAGTGAAATAATGCTTGAGATAGAATTCCGTGGCAGAAAAGCAAGCGGGGAATGGGTTTATGGCGATTTAATGACCAAATACGTTTACCATCACGGAGCAACTATTGTAGACGAGATCTATCACGAAGTTGACCCCGTTACTATTGGTCAGTTTACCGGCCTAAAAGACAAGAACGAAACAAGGGTTTACAGAGGAGATATTGTGCAGCTAGATGATGTTAATGGCTGGTGTTCTTGTGGCTGGAACCATAGCAGGTGTGAGTTTGCTTGGTACTTGAAAAACAAAGACTACCTATGCCCAATCGGAGATATTAGGACCGGGTTAAAAGTTGTTGGCAACATTCACGATAATCCTGAATTCTTGCTACCGTTGAAGGAGGCGCAATAATGGCTAAAACTGATAATAGAATTGCCAAACTAGAAGCCGAAAACCGACAGTTGAATAGTCTGCTTGCCAATGCTTTCCTGGCTATGGAGGCGCAAGAGAGAGTTATCAAAGGATTTGCAGAAGCGGCAAAGGATGTTGCAGGGGTGTTTGAAAAACTTGCCAGACTGGGAACCGAGAACCGACAGCTGCGGGATGTGCTGCAAGCAGTGTGTGACGAACAAAATGGGCCACCATTGCCGAATCGGGAGCGGCAATACAACGAAGCCATGAGAAAAGCCAGGGAGTTACTATTGAGGGAGGACAAAGAAAGTGACTAAAAGGGTTTGTCCGCGGTGCCATGCGGTTTGGCATAGCACCGATACTTGCAACGAATGGAAGTGCGAAAAGTGTGGGGCAAGGATTCCCTGTATACGGGGGCGGGAAACATCCTGGGCCATGACAATAGCGGGGTTTAAACCGCCAAAAGGTTGCCAGAGGAGGTAGGGGAAAATGATTGAACAGGTAAGCGGCGGGGATAGATATCTTCTGTTTTGTGATAGCTGTGGAGAAATAGAGGATCGAGGCTTCAAAACAGTCCAAGAGGTTGTAATCTACAAAAAAGCTGCTGGATGGAAAAGTAAATTGCGCTATTGCTCGGACTTGGTGCGCTGGGAGGAACATTGCCCAGACTGTCAATCACGCCGGAGACGGTATCGGGAGGAACCATGAAACGCTTTTGTTTGTACCTACTACGCTGGCAGCTTAGTACCCCAATACTAGCGGTAGTAATAGCCTGGCTGGCCTACCTGGGGGAATGGGTGGCCGCAGCAATAGCGAATTTAATTGGCGGGACTATATTTTTCTGGGTAGATAGGTGGATTTTTAAACCGGAGAAGGTGGAGTAGGAGGAGTGGATATCATGACAAACCAGGAAAGCCGGGAGGTTGCTAAATATCTTGTGAAGTTAATTCATGCTATAGATGCTATAGAAAAAGATACAGAAATTCGGGACAGGTTAATGACGTATTGTCGAGAAATGGCCATCATTCTGAAATCTTGAAGCCAGGAGGAGGGATAGCTTGTGATAATACGAGACGAAAAACTTGATGCACTGAAAAACATCATTGGATGCAGAGTAAGTACACACTACAACACAGGTGGAATTGTTATTGCCGTGGCCGGTCCCTTTGGTGGTTGCTACACGATTACCTACAAGCATGACAGAGACGGTAAAAAATGCTGGATAAATTCTATCAGAGTGGGGGAAGACGGTGTGATTACCTATGAAAAGGTACCGCTCAAAATATCAGGACAGCCGGCACCAAGACAACTGAGCCTTTTTTAAAGGGGGGAGTGAAAAGAGTTGCCATGATCCAAAATATAGACATTAACAGTCTGCACCCACACCCAGACAATCCGCGCAGGGACCTGGGAGACCTGGTCGAGCTAGCAGAGAGCATCAAGGCGAGGGGGATTATGCAAAACCTAACGGTAACACCAGGCCATGAAATGTCGGCTGCTAAGTGGATCGAACTATCTCGGGAATACCAAAAAAAGCCCACTGAAGAGCTGAGGGAACAAATAAACAACCGATTCGAACAGGATGGCTACACAGTTGTTATCGGCCATCGGAGACTGGCAGCAGCTAAACTAGCAGGGCTGGAGAAGCTGCCCTGTGCAGTGGTGGAAATGACAAAAAAGGAACAGGTGGCCACCATGCTGCTAGAAAATATGCAGCGGGCTGATTTAACTGTGTATGAACAAGCCCAGGGCTTCCAAATGATGCTGAACTTCGGGGAAACAGTGCAGGATATTGCTGAGAAAACGGGTTTCTCCAAGACTACCATCAGACACCGGACGAAGCTGTTAGAGCTGGACCCGGAAAAATTCAAGGAGTCCGCTGCCCGAGAAGTTACCCTAGCCGATTATATAAAACTAGAGCAAATCAAAGATATTGATTTGCGGAATGGAGTTTTGGAATCAATAGGTACCAATAACTTTGATTGGGAGTTGCGGGAAGCAATAAACCATGAAGAGTATAAAGAAAGGAAAGCGGTATGGGCAGCGGCATTAAAAGAATTTGCAGAAGAAATCAAGTCTGCGTCAATTATATATACACAGGGTAAGCAGATCGTGGGGAATTACAGCCTAAACCAAAGCATTGAATTGTTGGATGTGCCAGAAGATGCCGACACAGTTAACTACTTCTATCAGATAAGTGCTTATGGTGACGTGAGAATTTATCAGGAAGGAACAATGAACGAAGTTGATTATCAGCAAACACCGGAAAACATAGTGCTTACCAAATTTAATAATGCTGCTGAACATGCTTACAAGCTGCGCCAGGACTTTGTAAAAAATTATAAAGGTGCAAAAAAGCACATGCCCGCTATTATGGAATTTTGGGTGCGCAGCCGGCTAATCATTTACTTTTCCTGCTTCAACAATAAAAGGGTTACAGAGCTACTGGGGATAGACCTAAATAATGAACCGTTGGTAAAAGGTGTTATTAGCAGGTTCGAGACTTCACCAGAGAGAGTGGTATTTGCTGTAGCGTATAGTGAGCTGGAGGATAGAAAACATGAGGGTTACTATCACATTACTCAGGAGGATGGTTACCCGGTATATAAAAAAAACAACAAGCTGGATTTGTTGTATGAAATACTGCAAAAGCTGGGCTATCAGATGTCGGATGACGAGATAGCGTTGCGTGATGGCACACATGAGCTGTTTGGCGGGGAGGCTACACAATCGGATAATAAAGGCTAATTTAGGGAGACAAAGGGGGGCGGACAACACAATGCTCAAAACGCTACCGGGTAAATATTATCAACACCGGTCAGGACTGCTTCTGCCAGGAGAAAAACGGCCTACCTGCATTGACTTCTTTGCAGGGTGCGGAGGGCTTAGCCTGGGCATGATGATGGGTGGTTTTGAGGTGGTAGCAGGTGTCGAGTGGGAAGAGGCCGCTGCTCTCACGTACATGATTAATCTGGGTACATACCCGATTAACATGCACTATTCCACACCGGAGGACGAAGAAAGATTGAATGGTTACCTGGAAAAAGAGATCAAGAGGCAGAAGCCCGGGGAAGACAACGTATATAGAATGCTATTGCCCGGTACCGGGTGGATTGCCGGCGAGCCTAATATGCCGGGAGTAAGTCATTTCTTTTTCGGTGATGTGCGCAAATTCACCGGCCAGCAGATACTTGACGCAATCAGCATGAAAAAGGGCGAGATCGATTGTGTGGCTGGCGGGCCACCTTGCCAGGGGTTCAGCACTGCCGGCAGACGGGAAGTAATGGACCCGCGCAATAGCCTTGTGTTTGACTTTGCCAGGCTGATTCTGGAGATATGGCCCAAAACATTTATTTTTGAAAATGTTCCGGGAATTTTAAGCATGGTCACGCCAGAAGGTATTCCGGTTGTAGATGCGTTCTGCCGGGTGCTTTCCGATGGGGGATTTGGGACAATGAATGCGTTGAAAAAGTCACTATTGATATCATCGGGTGCAGGGGCGGCATTGAAAGGTAAGACTGTAAGGAATGCAAAGAGACCAGGGAAGGACGAATACAAGCAAGCATCTTTGTTTTAGGTAAGGGAGGAGGCACAGGCATAGTGAAAATCAAGCCAGTGGATGAATGTGCTTACTACTTAGTTAGGGAGATGGGGAACCTGGGGGCACCGGCCAAAGAGGTTTATTTTGAACATATGCTGGGCCACATTCGTGCCAGGACGCTAGAAAAACTAGGCCTTAGACCCATAGAGCTTGAGGCGCTTATAGCGGCCGCCAAAAGGCGGAAAAGGCTAGAGGATCTAGACATGGCAGTAGGTTGGAGGAATGAAAGTGTACACGAGGGTTGAAAGCAGGTTCTGGCAAGATGAAAAAATGCGGGCGGTGTCGGTGGATGCAAGATACCTGATGCTTTATTTGCTGACATCCCCACATCGCAACATAATTGGGTTCTATTTTTTGCCCGCACCTTATGCGTGTTTTGACCTGGGATGGGACGAAAAACGATTTAATGTAGCATTAAATGAGCTAATCGCTGCTGGTGTTGTCTTGTACGACCAGGAAGCCCACGTGTTGCTGGTTGTTAATTATCTTAAACATAACCCGCTTGAAAACCCAAACCAGGGCAAAGGAGCGGTTTCAAAGCTAAAGGAATTGCCGCAAACTGTGTTGCTAAAGGATTTCCTAACGGTTGTGGAGCAGTTAAGCAAGCCATACTTAGAGACAAAAAAGAACCCTTATGAAGCCCTTTTAAAACGGATACATAAACTGGTTGGGGAACCCTTTCGAAACCCTTCCGTAACCCTTTCGAAACAAGGAACAGGAACAGGATCAGGAACAGGAACAGGAACAGGATCAGGAACAGAAGATAAAAACATATGCGCACCTGGCGGCGCGCAGGAGTGTGTCCAACCCCAACCCGGTGGAAGCGTAGAGGCCGAAAAGGTGACTGCTACACCAGACAAGGACAAGCCCCTGAAAAAGAGCGGGCCACGATCGCCGTTTAAGAGCAAACGGCAGGAGCAGCTTTTTGATGAGTTCTGGGAGCAATATCCAAGGCGCCAAAGCAAGGGGCGGGCAGAGCGAGCCTGGCAAAAGCTGAAACCGGATAACGAGTTATTTGCAGCTATTATGACCGGTTTGTCGCAGGCCAAAAGCCGGGGATGGAAAAACAAGGACATCCAGTATATCCCCCATCCCTCGACCTGGCTGAATGACAAGGGTTGGGAAGACGAGCATGCGCAGCCAGCGCCAAATGTGCCGGATTCATGGCATTTGATAGAAAAATTCATAGACGGGAGTGGTGACGGGTGACGGAAAAAGAAATGGGTAAACTGTTCGCATTTTTAACGGCACTTTACCCAAATATCAAGATAAAAGACGGGACCCTCGAAGCGTGGTATGAGGTCATCGGAGACCTTGACGCTGGCGTGGCAAAGGCTGCCTTTGTGGAGGTTTTGTCTATGCAGCACATACCCTGTATGCCTGCAGTGGGCGCGGTTCGGGAGAGTGCCGCCAGGATGATGGGCAACGTACCACCGCTGCCGGCCGATGCCTGGGCGCTGGTACGTGAGGCTATTCGCCGAGATATGCCTGCGGAAAGACTCCACCCGGCAATTCAACGAGCGGTCCGAGGGATGGGCGGTCTGGATGCTATCGGATACGCGGAGGTGCCTATCGGTGTACTGCAAACGCAATTCATGCGCTTATACGAGCCACTGGCGCACAGTGAGCAAACCCGGGCGCAACTGCCGGAGTCTATGCGGGAGTTCATAGCCGGCGTAGAAATCAAGCAAATAACGGGGTGATAGTATGGGCAAACCATGGACACCGGCGGAGGACAAATATGTCAGGCAGCGATACGGCAAAGTTGCTGTTCAGGAAATAGCGACGGCATTAGGCCGCACCATTCCCGCAGTACGAAATAGAGCCCAAGCGATTGGTGCTGCTCCAAGGCATCCCTCCTACACAAGGCTAGTAGCGAATAGCGCGTCCAGGAGGAGGTTCCCGGCAGGAGTAAGGGACTGGTTGCTGTCAGGGGGAGGTGTGGCGCGTGTGGGCAAAATTTATTATACCAGGCGATCTTCCAGACCTGAATGAAATCATTGAGGCAGCCAAGTCCCACTACATGGTCTACGCGGCCATGAAAAAAGTGCACACAGAGAAAGTTGCCTGGGTTGCGAAGTCTGCTGGAAGGTTTAAAAAGGTCGATGTTGCTATCCGGTGGGTTTGCAAAGATAGGCGCAAGGATAAAGATAACATCATAGCGGGGACGAAATTTATACTTGATGGACTTGTTGTTGCCGGCGTGCTGCCTAATGACGGGTGGAGGCATATTGGTAATATCCGACACAGTTTTGGTGTCGATAAACATGATCCGCGGGTGGAAGTAATTATTGGGAGTGATGATAATGGCTAAAAATCACAAGTTTGTGATAGGTAGGATGAAAATCATTTGGAGCACAATGCAGGAAGGTAAAAAAAGTCTACGAAGCCGTGACGGTGGCAATGTGCGAGACGAGCTGGCTGGATTTAAACCCGGTGCCGATGTGGTTATCGTGGAGGAATCGGTGTTAAAGCAGCTCATGGAGCGGGTTACAATGCAGCATGCTGGAATGAGGCTCGATGACAGCGTTGCTGATAAAACACTAGAACATCTGAATGAGCTAAGTTAAGCGTGGTCTGACGGGGCAGATAAAGGTACCACCGGAGGAATGGGCAGCCAAAAAGACAGGAGGGGTAGAGATGACCACTAAGGTTAAAAGAGAGATAGAGAAGAATTTTTACTAGACCGGAGTTGACTATCAGCCTATATGTTGCCAAACATGCCGTTACTTTATGTTATCAAAACAAATGTGTGTATGGCCCGCAGCTTCATCACCTAATCTGGACAGGGTGTATATAAGTTCCCCTCTACGGAACAGGTGTAAAAATTGGGTAAAGGTTAACTACTAGGGGCCAGAGGACAAATAGCTAGGCATTCAAAGGAGGTGGGTGTTGTTTCAGTAAGCATTGAAACCATAATTAAAACATTTCACGAAGTGGGAAGTGTCAATAAAACTGCAAGGCTTCTAAAAAAGCAAGAAAGGTATATAGCAAGAAGGTTAGACCAGGCAGGAATAGCCAGGAAAAAGGCAGGTGTTGTATCGCTTTGTGTGTCCTGTGGTAGGGGATACGCGCATTTATGCGAATTCATTGCTACAGAGTCAAAAAGGAGAATGAAAGAAAGAAGTGTTGGACCAAATGGGTGCGAAATATATTAAACGTAAAAGCATGATTGCACAAGGACGCTATGTATTCTTGTATATAGTATTAGAGTGCCCGCATTACAGGAAAGGGAAGCTATCTAAAAGCAATACAGATAGGGTTTGTTATAAACATCCTTAAACATGCGAGGAGGTTATTAATGGCTAACTGTTTACTTAAAAAGGGGGTGATGGATGAAGACACAAAAGTTTCGCGATGGCATACTTGCAGGGAAGTCGCCTTTCATTGATTTTATGAAAGTGCCCTGCGGTACCAATAGCAAGTAGTAATAGGGGATAGATAAGCGGTACACCAGCCCTTGCTTTCTGTAGGGGCAGGGGCTGGATTCTTTTTCAGGAGGTGTAGGGAGCAAGCAATGATTAAGAAGCTGTTGCGACAGTATACGGATTTGGTGCTGGAAATCAAAAGCCTGGAGAAACGTATTGGTCGTATTGAAGCCCAGGTTGATGTTATTGAGCATGATATCGTTGTGGGTTCCGATACGGAATTTCCCTACACTAAAAAGACTTTTCACATCGAGGGTATCAGTGCCCGTAGGCAGGAGCGGCTAATGACATTGCGGAGTTTATTGGTGCAACGGAAAGAAAAATGTGAGGAGCTAAAGTTCAGGATTGAAATATACATATCAACGATACCGGATAGTTTGACGCGATTGGTGTTTCAGTACCGGTACATAGATGGCTATAGCTGGTTGAAGGTGGCGCACCTGATTGGCCGGCAGGATGAGAGTTACCCGCGGAAAATGATACATGATAAATACTTAAATGCACATAATCCGAAAAATCCGGAAGATATATGTTAACATGATACTAGGTGGAAAAGTGAAAACTTTAGGTTGAGAGGCTGTCTGCAAAGGCAGCTTTTATTATGTTGACTATTCTGGCAAGTGATGGATAAAGAAGAGTAAAGAGTTAAAAGGCTCTTTTCTTTTTTGATTAACAGTAGTGAGGTGGTGGTGATGGCAAGATTAACAGCTAAACAAAAAAGGTTTATAGAGGAATACCTAGTTGATCTAAACGCAACTAGGCTTTAATAAAGGCGGGGTATTTGTTATAATAGCACTATACAATAAGGGGGTGCTATTATGGGGAGAAGGGCAATCGATTTAACAAACCAGACATTTGGAGAATTGACCGCAAAAAGACAAGTCGATTTTAAGAGTAAAAACGCAAAGTGGGAATGTGTTTGCTCATGTGGCAATATTGTTGTCACCGAAAGTCAAAAATTAAGAAAGGGTACTTCAAGGAGTTGCGGTTGCAAGCGTGGAGAATATAAAATCAAAACAATGGGAACGCATGGTATGACCAACACTAGAATATATCGAATATGGCATAGTATGATAAGTAGATGCGAGTATCCAGGAACAAACGGATACGAGTTTTATGGTGGTCGGGGGATTTCTGTTTGTGAAGAATGGAGAAATAATTTCGAAGCCTTCCATAATTGGGCAGTAAAAAACGGATATTCAGATAAAATGTCTATTGATCGGATAGACAACAGCAGGAACTATGAACCCTCTAACTGCAGGTGGGCAGATAAATATACGCAAGACAACAACAGAAGAAGCAATGTATACATAGAAATGGATGGGAAAAAGCACACGATTGCAGAGTGGTCAAGAATAACAGGAATTAACAAAGAAACCATAAGGAGTAGAATAAGAAGCGGGAAAACTGGCAAGGAGTTGTTTAAGAAGGTGTAAACTTTCTTTTTTTCTTGCGATGGGGTGGTGGCTGAGGTGACTAAAAAGCAGGAACTTTTTATAAAAGAATACTTATTAGATCTCAATGGAACTGCGGCCGCCATTCGGGCAGGATACAGCCCCAAAACAGCTAAAGAGCAAGCGAGTCGCATGTTAGCCAATGTTAACATCCGCGCGCGCGTCGACAAGGAATTAGCTGAACGCTCTAGGCGAACCGGCATAAACGCAGACCGGGTAATCCGTGAGCTAGCCCGCATCGCCCTGGTCAATCCGGTCGATGTGGTGAACATGGACGAGGCAACCATAAAGGATATGGCTAGCTCCGATGACACTGCAGCGATCTTGTCTGTGAAGGTTAAGCGTATTCCTACCGAAGCAGGGGATATCATGGAACGGGAAATAAGAATGGCCGACAAAATAAAAGCATTGGAGCTACTGGGTAAACACTTAGGCATGTTTACCGACAGGCTGAACATTAATGCCGAAATGGCCGTTAAGATCGTGGATGATATAGATGACGAAGATTAGGCTTTCAGAACTCATTGCCCCGTCCTTTTACGGATTACACAGGGAACTCAAAACAGAACAATATGACGAGTTTTGGCTCAAAGGGGGCCGTGGTAGCACAAAATCAACATTTGTAAGCGCGGAAATACTTCTAGGGTTTGTCAAGGATGCAGACGCCAACGCTATCGTGTTAAGACGCTACCAGAACGAGTTAAGAGATACTGTGTTCGGGCAGTTTGAATGGACGGCTGCTAAAATGGGTATTGCCCATCTTTTTAAGTTCCAGGTTTCACCCATGCAGATTATATACACCCCTACGGGGCAAAGGATTGTTTTCAGGGGTGCAGATAATCCCAAAAAGATGAAATCAATTAACCTGGGTAAAGGCTATGTTAAATACGCATGGTTTGAGGAGCTCGATCAATTCGCCAGCATGGACGAGATCCGCAATATACTCCAGTCTCTTTTTAGGGGCGGGGATGAAAAACGGATTTCCTTTTATTCATACAACCCGCCAAAATCGGGAAGAAGTTGGGTCAATCAGGAGGCTAGGGTGCCCAAGCCTAGCCGGCGGGTTCACCACAGTGATTATCTGGGTGTGCCGCAGGAATGGTTGGGAGAGCGGTTTCTGGCCGATGCGGCGCACCTGGAGAAAGTCAATGAAACGGCCTACCGGCATGAGTATTTAGGAGAAGAAGTAGGCACCGGCTTAGAAGTGTTTACAAATGTCTTGTTGCGGCCTATAGCCCAGAGTGAAATTGCTAATTTTGACCGTGTTCGCCAGGGTCTGGACTTCGGTTATGCCGTGGATCCGCTATGCTTTGAGCGTATGCACTTTGATCGGACCAGGCGCCGGCTTTATATATTTGCCGAAATAAGCGGACTAAACCTATTCAACCGGCAGTTCTGGAAGAAAGCACAGCGGTATAACGATGTGATGACCATAGCTGACAGCGCCGAACCGAAAAGCATTGATGAGCTGCGGAGTTTTGGCATGCGGATTAAAGGCGCCAAGAAAGGGCCGGGGAGTGTAGAATTTGGCATCAAGTTTTTGCAGGATTTAGAGCAAATTGTTATTGACCCGGAACGTTGCCCGTTGGCTGCAAGAGAGTTTATAAATTACGCGCTGGAAATGGATCGGCAGGGCAATGTAAAAAGCAGATTCCCCGATAAGGATAACCATAGCATCGATGTCGCCAGATACGGGCTGGAGGATGACATGGTTGGCTTTAACGTAAAAGGGGTAGAGGTGCTAAGAGGTGCAAAAATCTATGGCTAAACAATCATGGCTAAAAAAAGCCACCGGCGAAATATCCAAGTTGCGGCAAAATATATTCAACAAGTTCGGCTGGCGTATAATCGGTGGCAGTTACGGTGCCCCGTACCGGTTGGGTAGCAGCCGGGTGGACTATGCTAAAGCCCGAGCACTTTACAAAAACACCGATGATGATTATAAATTGGGCGCCGGATTCGCTAAACCGGTGATAAATACCACTGCCGGCTTTATGGGTGTGCCCAGGTTCCGGTCGGAGGATGAGGACGTTCAGGTGGCGCTGGATAGCTTCTTTGGCGATAATGTGAGCCGGATGCAGCAGGCCCACCGGGATGCTCTCCGTGATGGGGATGCCTTTGTCTGGATTACCCGTGAGGAAGAAGAGGACGCTGAGCTCTACCCCGAGGGCGGAGCACGGCTGGTGTTTAACATTGTTCCGCCGGAACAGGTGACCAAAGTAAATCGGAACCCGGTGACCGGCCGGCCCCGGGAATATATCCTTAGATCCGAACACACCTGGGAGGACGAAGACGGAGAAAAGCGGAAGGCAGCAATAGTCCAGCGCATTAGTAAGGATCGCCGGGTAGTTTTAGTCGAGGGCGACATTCCGCCGGACCTGGAGCCAGGAGAGGAGCCCAACCCTTGGGGGTTCATCCCTGTTGTCCATTTCAGAAACGAGGGGGATGCAACAGAAGAATTTGGCACCAGTGACCTGGAAGCTATGGAACCGTTCATGAAAGCCTATCATGATGTAATGCTACACGCTATCCAGGGTTCAAAGATGCACAGCACTCCTCGATTGAAATTAAAACTTCAGGACGTGGCAGAGTTTCTGGCCAATAACTTCGGGGTGGATGACCCTCAAAAGTTTGCCCGGGACGGCGGCACGATTAACCTGGACGGTCATGAGCTGCTTATATTTCAAGATGAGGAAGATGCTAGTTTTATCGAAGTGGGGAGCGCTATTGGGGCAGCTAGCGATTTATTGAAATTCTTGTTTTATTGCATTGTTGACACATCGGAAACGCCTGAGTTTTCTTTTGGCGTACACACGCCCAGCAGTCTGAGCTCCGTGCAGGAGCAGATGCCAATCCTGATTCGCCGCGTGGCCCGGAAGCGGGAGCACTTCTCCGAAGCCTGGCAGCACCTGGCGCGGATTGTGTTGGCCATGACAGCTAAGGCAGAGGGGCGGCGTTTTTCCACCCATGCTACAACCATCAGCTGGGACAAGATAGACCCCAGGGATGGGAAGGACATTGCCCAAGAGTTATTCTTCGTGACCCAATCCCTGAATATGGCACTGATGGGCGAGTTCATCAGCCTTGATGCAGCTGCGGAATTCCTTGGACAGTATATTGACACCATGAATGATTTTATTTCCGACAATCCGGAGGTTCCCGGGGAAAGGGAACGCATACTTAAAACCAAGATCCTCATGGCCAGGCTGGAGGATGCTGAGTTCCTAGAGAAGCAGCGGGATGAAATAGATAAAGAGTTAGAGCTGGTGTAAGCTATGAGTCAAGAGATAAGCAAAATTAAGGATGCAGCAGGAGCTTACCGACGCTGGGCACTGGAGGCGCGAAAAGAATATATCAATCTGAGGCTAAGGCAAGACCCCGAAATCCGGGGTCTTTATATTCGATCAGCTAATCGGGTGGCCAAGGAGCTGCGGCAACTGGGCTTAAAAACACCTTCCAGCTATCTCAGGAAGCGCCAGCTAGTAGAGTTGGAGGCAGCTCTGCGGGCAGAAGCGGAAAAGCTGCGGGGCGACTTAGAAAAGGCCCTGGATAAATATATCGAGCAGGCGGTGGATGGGGGGGCCGGCTACAGCCAAACTGTAACAATGGACCTGCTTAAAAAAGCCGGCATTGGAACCCCGGGCTTAAAAAGTGTATTTGCTTCGGTGAACCGCCAGGCGGTAGAAGCCTGTTGGGCCCGAACGAAGAAGGGGTTGCATTTATCGGACCGTATCTGGAAACAAAAAGAAAAATACCGCGATGTCATGCGGGACATTGTCCAGGAAGCGGTAGCCACTGGCCAGGATGCAGTCAAGGCAGCCAGGACATTGCAACAGTATGTGAAACAAGGGAAGCAGTCTTTAGCGGCAAGTTACCCCAAAATGATGGAACGCATGGGTAACCGTATCCCGGGTGATGTTTGCCATGAAGCGTTGAGGCTGGCCCGGACAGAGATGACGGCAGCTTTTGGTGAAGGGTCGCTGGCCGCGGCGCAGACTAGCCCGAGCTATATCGGGATGAAGTATATCCTTTCGTCCTCGCACCCCGAATTTGATATTTGCGACTATATAACTGCTCATGACAGCGGACTGGGTCCGGGGGTATATGGGCCGGGTGACGAACCGGCCTACCCTTTCCACCCGAATTGCTGTTGCATCGCCACTCCAGTCCATGAGCAACCAGAAGAGTTTGTTAAGCGGCTGAAGAAATGGAAAGACGATCCGAACAATGACAAGGAGCTGGAAGATTGGTATAATAAGGTTTATCAAGGAAGAGCAAAAGATGCGCAGAGACGCCGGGCAGTCAGCAAGGCAAGGGATGATCAAAAAGCTTTAAAGACGGCCCTTGATAAAACAGAAAAGGAACTTATTAAGAGAAAAACTGAAAAAGCAATAGTCTTTGCAGATGATGGAACAATTATCTTTGAAAAGTCAGGCGACAAAAGCAGTGTATCCTTTGAGAAAAAAGAGCTAGCGCTGTTCAAAGGCAAAACATTAACACATAACCACCCCATGGGCACATCACTCTCTTTAACTGATGTGGTTTTAGCGACATCTGCGAATATTAAAGAAATTCGAGCTTGCGGAAAATATTATCGTTATTACATGAAACGACCTCCTGCCGGGTGGTCAAGGGAGCTCTGGAACGATACAATGCGGCCGATTGTAGAAAAACATAATAAAAATGTCCGAATAGAATTCACCGAAAAAATCAGAAAAGGCAAAATAACGATGGATAAGGCCAACTTAGAACACTGGCATGAAGTGTGGAGTCGGTTTGCAAAGGAGGCGGGAATCGATTATGGGCGGGAAAAGTGGTAAAGGTATAATAATTGATAAAGGGCACAACATCCCTGTGTATAGCCCGGTATGCACTTATTGCAAGCATCTTGCTGTAGAGGCCGAAAAAAGGTCCTGCAAGGCCTTCCCAGGCGGTATCCCGCTGGAGATATGGCTGGGGCTAAATAAGCACACTAAGTCTTACTTTGGAGATAATGGTATTCAGTTTGAAAAAGCAAACAAGGAGTGATGCAGTGACTTACCGCTGGGAAATGGGTTTCCCTATGGATCCAACCAAAGGGGACCTGAAAAAACTAAGACGGGAAGTGGCCAGAGATAAGTTCAAGGTAGTGGATGGTAAGAAGCAAAATAAAAAAGAACAGGTTAAGCGCTAAGGCGAAAGCCAAGGCGTTTTTCTTATGGCCCGGATATGGCGCATTTTAGGCGGGGTTTTGCCTCCTTTCCCCCGCCTTTCCGGGCTATAAAACAAGGAGGGAGCAACCTTAAACAAAGGAGGCGAAAAGGGTGTGGTCAATTAAGCCATATGGGGAAATGAGCGTGGTCTCCGGGGAGATTACTAGTTTAAGTGCCAGGATTGCAGGGGAAATGCAACCTGAGGATGTACCGCTTAACCCAGGCGTGGACCTGGCGGCCCTGAAAGCAGGCGACAAGGAACCCCTGGAAATTGTGGTTGAGGTGCCTGCAGGTAAAAGCAAAAGGCATTGGAATTATAAACCAAAATCTTTGCAGGCAATTATCGGCGAGGTAATGGTCCAGGGCTTGCCGGGCTTTTTGGGACACCAAAAGCCGGAGGATGTGGATAGCCAATTCCCCACACCGGTAACCCATTGGGTGGGTGCCAAATGGGACGATGTTGGCAAAAAGGCATATTTCCGAGGCGTGGTGGACAAAGCTGCAGCAGATCTAAAGCGATGGATTAAAGCTAAGACAATTAAAACGGTTAGTATTTTTGGCATTCCTAAGCTACAAAAAATTAACGGGGAAACCAATGTGGTGGACTACAAACCGCTCAGCATCGATTGGACGCCACTAGGAAGGGCAGGCATGCCCACTGCCATTGTGGCCACCGGTGAGATGGATGGGACTGACGAGATAGTGGGAGAATTGGATGGCAGCCATGAGGAGCTAAGGGAGGCCATTGCAGTGGCCGCCAGGGCACATCTGGGTAATAAAGAGAATGAGTATATATGGATCCAAAAAGTGTATGATGCTTACGTGATAGTGGAGCATAAAAACAGAAACAATACCAGGCGGCTTTACAGCATACCCTATGGCATTGTAGATAGTGAGGTGAAGCTGGGAGAAAAAACAGAGGTAGTCAGGAAAGAAATCTATGAGCCTATAGGAGAAATTTATGGAGGTGGAGATAACATGACTTGGAAGGAATATGTTGCAAAACTAAAGGCCATGCTGGCATCTGGGGATGTTACCCTGGGCCAAGTGGTGGGAGAAATGGGACTTAGCGCTGACACAGTAGCCGGGGAAATGACTGAGCTAAAAACGGCTCTAACTGATGCCGGAACATTGGCTAAAGTCCAGAAGGTGCTAGGCATCAAAGATGACGACGACATTGTAAAGGTTACCGGTGAAATGGTTAACACCCTGGAAAAAACCAAAAAAGAGCTAGGGGTTGCCGGGGAGATGGACGTTGTTGAGATGGCCAAGGAGGCTGCAAAAGCCCGTAGCGAACATCAAAAAGCTACCCATCAGGCGATGGTTAAAGAGGTGCTCGATAAGAAAATATCCGGTGAAATGGCGCAAGCACTAGTAATAAAAATGCTGAATGTGCCTGAAAATGCTACCAAAGAACAGGTGTCTGGTGAGATTGACCGGGTATTGGCGGACGAAACAATCAAGGATGCTTTAAGCAGGCTGTTTGTGGACAAACCGGCTTTTGTTGCCGGCAGCAGCAGCGACAGCAATGCAGCTACTGGATTTTTAAGAAAGCGCACGTCAAGCATTTAGTAAAAATTTAATTTGGAGGTGTTGCAAATGTCTTGGACTGGACAACCAACCCCTGTAACAGTTCATTACGGTGGGTATGGGAAAATATCAGATGGCAAATCGGTTAAAGTGGCGGTTCCGGAGTCTACCGAGATTAAAGCAGGTAGGTTTTATCTGCTAGGGGGTTTTTTGGGCTGTGCTATGCAGTCTGTAACCACCGGGGCAGGTGAAACCGCTGAAGCGGTTCTAAGCATTGAACAGGCAGAATTTGAGACGGATCAGATTAAGGCAGACGATAAGGCTTCGATGACTGTGGGAGCAGATATTTACTGGGATGATGCTGCTGGCGCAAAGCACTTTACTGTGACTGCTAAAGCTGTTTATGCGGGGAAAATTACAGTAGCTGCAGATGACAACAATGTTATCTGGTTTAAGTTGGCTGAGCGGCCCTTTGTGCTGGGTGATGTAACTACTCTGGCGGGGCAGGTAGGGGACTTCGGTTCGCTTGACCTTGATCCGGCGATTACCCCTGCTGCTTCATCCGTAGTAGACGCTCTAAACAAGGCGGATGGCAAGGTTGGGAAGCTGGGTGATTTGGAGACAACAGAGCAGAGCTCTATAGTAGGAGCAATCAATGAAGTGGTTGAAGATATCATTGGTGATTTAGGCGATCTTAGCCCGGCTCCAGATTCAGCAACGACTGTAGTAGGTGTTTTGAATGAAAAGGTAGCGGCGAAAGTAGATCCCATTGATAACGTTGAGGGTTTAAGCGTTGCTGACGCAACACATCTTAAGGCAGTTGCAACCCAGCTGAACGCATTGATTACGGCATTGACCACGGCCGGCTTGATGTCGGATGGTGAATAGATTTTTTGGAGGTGTATAAAAAGTGTCCTTAAAAATTGTATCAATCGAATCACTTAAAGAGAGGCGTCGCCAGGGCACTGTCACACAGATGGTGCCTTTTGCTGTAAATGGCAAGCCCCATGAGGTTGAAAAGAAAATCGTTAACGGTGAAATGGAAACCTTTGAAATGACCAAACCCTTTGGCGAGATGATCACCTATGGCTCTTCGGCCCAGTTTACCGAGCTTCTGCGGAAGGTCGTGCTTGATGTCGAGCTTGGGCGGGAGCAGGTGCCCGTGATTTATGGACCTATTTACGAAAGGCTTTCCGACCCTAACATGCCCAAACTGATCGATGCGAAGTGGGCGCTTTATGGCACGGTCATTTTTACCGAGCACTTGGAAGGTGAAGAAGTGAAATTCGGTAGATTAGCAGTTGAGCACGGACCAACAGCCAAGATTCTTACCTTTACGGCTGGGTTTGAATACACCAAGGAAATGAAGGATTTTAACGATTCGTTTTCTGTGGAAATTCTAAACCGGTCTATGGGCGAGTCCTGGAACGCTCTGCTTAATCATATCCACTTGAACCCGATTATTTCATTTAACTATCCGGACCCAGACAACCAAACAGATTGGGCCGGCGAGGCTGGGGACAGTATGTGGGTTGGCTACTGGAAAACTCTTAGTGCAGCTGTGAACGATGCCAACGTGGCCAAGCGTCCAGGAAATATTCTTTTGGCTAGTGCTCAAAATAGAGCCAATATCGAAATGGCTCTAAAGGGCGGGTTTATGATTGGGGGTACGACCTACCCGGCGGTAGATGGCATTGACACTGTTATTTACTACGACGGCTGGAGCGTAACAGTAGGCAAGAAGGATTATGAATATGGCGGGGTAACGCCCGGAGAGGCGTATCTTATTCGTCCACGCCGCGGTTTTAAGGAGCTAGTTAAGCAAGACCTGCGCATCGAGGCCGCCACTGCTGACCTGTCCCGGCTAATCGAAAGTCAAATAGTTGGTTACGGCTATCGTGGTGTGTATGCCGCTGTCCAAGCCAACGTACAGAAAATCACCCTGGCGCCGTAAGAGGTGATGCCAATGACCCCAACTGAAGATTTAAGGTTAAGACTGCGTCGGCTACTCAATGAAGTTATTCCCCCGGTGGGCACGGAGAGTGATACGCAGTTTTTTGATTGTGACCTGGATGAAATACTGCTTGAAACCCAAAGCATTTATGGAGCTGCAGCTACCGGTTGGGCCATGAAAGCCGGAATGCTGCAGGGGCAGATTGAAAGCTATGCTGTAGGACAGGAAAGGTATGACCTGACCAGCCTGAGAGATCGGGTGGCCCATGCTTTTGCCATGGCAGAAAAATATACTGCAATGGCTAAGGCCGGCGGGGGTAGCGTAATGTTGAAAATAACCAAGCCGGAGGTGCTATAGATGGATTTAGTCAGCCTCCGGCAACAACATACGACCTGGGCGATACAGCAGAACCCAACAATCATAATTGTTAATCGCACGGAAAAGATAGACAAAGGGGGCTATTTCGAGGAAATAAAGAGCGAAGCAGGCCCCTTTACCGTGCGCATATTCACCCAGGGAACGCAGGTGCTGCAGGGGGTCAGCACCTTGGCTGGCACCAAGCAATTGGACAAGACATGGGGGATGCTGGCTGATTGGCAGGCTGATATTAAGGCCGGGCCGAACGTGCTGGATGAATTTGATGTGCCGGGGCTGGGAAGTTTTCAGGTTGTAGGAGTGTTCCCGCAAAAGATGAATGGCAGCCTAGTAGGGTATCAAGTAGCCCTAGAAAAGGTGAGCTAAATATCAGGAGGTTTGAATGGATATACCGAAAATATTAAAAATTGGCCCACATAGTATTTGTGTGAGTGTGAAGGAAGGTCTTACCGTAGATCGCGATCATTGTGGAGAGTATTCTCCCCGGGAGCTAGCGATAACGCTTGATGCTTCTTTGGCAAAACGACATGATGAGATACTTTTGCATGAAATTATTGAGGCGGTGTGTGACATCTATGACCTTGACATCGATCATCACCATTTGACGGTTTTGTCATCGGCTCTCTGCCAGGTACTAAAAGACAATAAGATAGTGTTTTAAAGGGTTGTGGTTTAAAGGGTTGTGGTTTAATGGTGCCCTGCTGATTGGATATCAGGCAATATTGGAGAAGGTGAGCTAAATGGCTTTAGGTGACGGTGCAAGGGAATATATCAACAGAAAACGGGCCGGGCTTTATGGCCTGCTGCAGAACTGGGCCGGGCAAATGGAGGGTTACAGCAAGAGCCATGCCCCCTGGACAGACAGAACGGGGCACGCACGTCAATCTCTGCACGGCGGGGTTGATGAGCATGGCGGGCAGTATACGCTTTATCTTTCCCATGGCATGGAATACGGCATTTGGTTAGAGCTGGCCCACGGCGGTAGTTACGCTATTGTCAAGCCGACCGCCGACATCCACTTACCGCGAATCCGCCAGACGGTACTGGATCACTGGAGGGATTAACAAATGCGCACAGCAATTAGGCAACTACTTGTCGTCAATATTTCGCAAGTTGAAAGCCGGGTTTATGAGCCCCACGCAGCCGGGCCCACCATCAAAAAGCCCTACCTGGTGCTACGAGAAGGTGTTCAGGATCCGGAAGCTGACTGGTCAGCCTTTTCGACCATCATTGAGGTGTGGCCCTATGTGACGCGGACCACGTTCCAGCAGGTAGATGCCCTGGCAAGTGCCATTATAAATGCACTACACAGAGCCAGGTTTTCTGCTGCCGGCGAACAACACCTTGTTGACTACTTGGGCAGCGCCGGGCAGGACTTCGTTGACACCGAGTGGGATGCCATTACCCGGGGGTTGAGGTTTCAGGTTTTTGCCCTGGGCTGGTTGAATGGCTTGACCTATGAACCGGATCCGGTGGAAACACTGCAGTCCTGGGTAAAAGAGCTGTGGCCGGTTGAAGCACATACAGATTCTTCTTCCTGGGCCCCCTCTAACGAAAAGCCAGGTATCTACTGGAGGCTGGCAAAGCTTAACACTGTACAAGCCACGGCTGCTGTGAACTGGCTGGAGGCACAAATCAATGGCCATATTTTGGCTCCTAGCGCAGCAGTAAGGCTTATCTGGGCGCGCCGGATAACAGAAGGGTTGGCACAACAGCGACGATTAAGAATGCCCGATGGTGGTCCACTGGAGTTGCTGAAGGTTGCCGCCAATAGCGAGGTGGACCCAATGCGCCGGGGGCAGGTGCAGCTAATTACCCGGTTTGGGGCATTACAGCCAGTTGGGGAATGTTCAATCTTGCGAAGGGCAGTTGTAAGCGGTGCAGTCAATCGGGAGGTGACGGAAAATGGCAAGCCTGAAAGCGCGGATGGATAGGGATATAAAATTCATTGCCCGGCAGATAAAAACCGTAAACCTAAAGGCACAAGCTGGCCCAGGGTTTGTCCCAAAGGAGAAAGAAGACGAGGAGCAGGAGGAAGGTGGTTAGGTGGCCACAAAAGAACAGAACTTTGAGATATGGGCGGGCGATTACCGGGAAATCACTTTTGTAGTTGAAGATGTGGAGTCCCTGGTAGGCCTGACAGTAAACTGGTTTTTAGCCCCTTCCGTGAAGGCTGAACCGCTAGTATACAAGGAAAGCCCGGAGGGGATAAGTGTCAAAGGGAACAGCTTTACGGTTACCTTGACGTCGGGTGACACTAAAGGATTGGGCCACGGCAGCTATTATCATGAAGCAGTTATGGCGGACGACGAGGGGAAGGCAATAACGGTGGCAATCGGCAAGGCAGTAATTAACCCGTCACTAAAAAACAAAGGGGTGAGTGAACTTGACTAAAGAGAAAAAACCCAAAAATCCGGTTGAAACCAGGGTTCCCCAATCCGAACCGGAAGCAAAATACAGCTGCAACGAACTAATCGGGGCGGCTGTTTCTTTTGGAGTGAAGCCTGAGGTGATGACCGGGGCTTTGCGACTAGCCGGCAAGGATGAAATGACTAAGAAAGAGGCACAGGCAGCGATTAAGAAATTTTTGGAGAGGAAGGTGTAGCCAGATGGCAGGATCTGTATTTCAAGTAGGTGAACAGAGGATTCGCCCGGGTGTCTATGTACGGGTAACCGATGTGGGGCAGCCACCGGAGGCGATTGTCCCACAGGGGACGGTTGCGGCATTGTTTCGGGCACCTTGGGGGCCACTGGGCAAAGATGGAACGAAGGAGAATGTAGTAATATTGGAGAACGCAGAAGGGATTTCTACCGCATTTGGGGGTAATGGCGAGGACTATACCCTGGACGTGCCGGCAGAGGCTTTCCTCGGTGGATGCCGCAATGTGTTAAGTTTCAGACTGGGCGCCGGTGGGAGCAAGGCGACACTTAAACTCAAAGATACGACACAAGATTCCGCAAAGGATGTGGTGCAGCTCGATGCGCTCTACGTTGGCAAACGGGGCAATGATTTCTCCGTGACGGTGCGCGATTCACTGGTGGACGAAACTAAACGAGAGGTGCTCATTTATGAAGGCGTTACCCTAAGGCAGACTATCGAATTTGCAAAAGGCGACGGAGGCGACGGGGAACCCAAGTCTCTGGCGGCTGCCATTGCCACAAGCAATTCCCCTTGGGTTACCGCAAAGGTGCTAAGCGATGGGGGTAATAAGCTCCTTGCAACAACTGCCACCAGTGCAAAGTTTTCCGGTGGAGATGATCCAACTGTTACCGGTGAGGATTATAGCAATGGACTGCAGGCGATTGAAGCGCTGGACTGGAATGTGCCGTGTGTGGATACAGATGATGCTGTTATCCATGCCATGGTACAGACCTACATTGACAGGGTTCGCAACGAAGGCAAGCGGGTAATCGGAGTGGTCGGCGAACCAACAAGCGAAACGTTAGCCACAAGATTGTCCCATGCCCGGGCGTTCAATGATCCGGCTATAGTTTACGTGGCCAACGGCTTTAAGGGTGCAGACGGCATTACACGCGAGGGCTACCTGGCCGCAGCTAGAGTGGCCGGGATGATTGCTGGTTCACAGGTTACGGATTCCCTAACTCATGCTGTAGTTCGCGGAGCAACTGAAGTGGTAGGGGCTCTGACTAATGCTGAAATAGAGGCGGCACTTTCTTCTGGCGCTCTGGTTTTCACTATGAGTGCGCGGAAGCAGGTCCAGATCGAGCAGGGCATTAACACGTTTGTGACTGTTACAGCCGATATGGATGCCGGTTGGAAGAAGATTCGGCGGGTCAAGACCAGGGATAGTCTCATTGATAGGATTACTTTTACATGGGATCCGCTGATCGGGAAAATCAACAACAGCTCGGATGGCCGGGCAACGCTGATTGCTTTGGCCCAGGGCACGATCAATAAGATGGTAGCCGAGGGTGCGCTTTTGGGCGGTATTTTCGCAGAAGATGCAAACAACCCCCCGGCGGGAGATTCGGCCTGGTTCGTGGCCTATGTGGACGACCTGGACAGTGCGGAGAAGACCTATATTACCTTTGGCTTCCGCTTTAGTCCTGGTGGTGGGTTAATTTTTGGGGAGGTGTAGATAAATGGCTGATGGACGCTATATTTTCAGAGAATGTGTGCCTGATGGGGCGATAGACATTGCCAACGTGGCGCCAGGCGATGTCTTAAATAGGGCCTGGTCGTTTCGGGTAAACATGCCACCTGGTTTGCAGGAGGAGCTTGACACAGGAAAATTCGATCCCCGGAACATTTTGAGGGGCTATGATGGGGAACTCTATGATGGAGACGGCAATTTTTTGGCAGAGGTGAACACCTGGCAATCCCAGATAAACGTTACGAATAGCGAGTACCAGGCGGCAGGAAACAAACTGGCCTGGGCTGTTATGCAGAGTTATACTGTGACGCTGACCTTCACGGAAACAGTGATCAGGGATGCCAGCCTGCTGAGAAAAATAGTTGCCGGCATACAAAACGGTGCCCCGGATGCAGTGCTGAACTTCATGGGTGTACTGCGCGGGCATAACGATGCCTAGTGATGGAATCATAAAGGAGGCAAGCTATGAGTGAAGATAGCGTAAAATATGGCAGGGATGAGCTGTTGGCAGTGGAGGAAAGCGTGCTGCAAGATGTTGGCGGTGTGTTTGAGGCCATGGACACTATGGAGGAGTACGAATTATTCAAAGTAGTGCGTGGCGGGAAAGAACTCTTTTCTTTCCGCGTTCGGGGCCTGGATGATCAAGAAGGCGAAAAATGCCGAACCGAAGCAACCAAGATGGTGAAAAGCAAAAGGCTGGGTGGTGTAGCTATTCCCACTGATCTTAATGCTGCTAAATATAATTCCATGTTAATTGTAGCAGCTACGCACCCGGAAGATAGACCGCACTTATGGAATAACAAAGAGCTGCAGGAGAAGGCAAAAGTCATTACCGGCTGGCAGGTAGTTGATAAAGTCCTAAAAGCCGGCGAGAAAGAGCGGGTTATTGAGTTAATTGAAAAGCTAAGTGGCTATGACGAGGAAGACTTGGATGAGACCCTAAAAAACTCATAGAAGCAGGGGGCAAAACTACCCTGCTTCATCATATTTTTCAGCGACACGGGATAACACCAGATGAGTTTTACGCAAAACCCTACAAAGTTAGGGCTTTTATGCTTGCATCTATGGTGGTTTGGCTGGAATCGGATACGGAAAAAGAGCGGGAGATGCTAGAGCAGATGGAGGCGATGAAACGTGGCCGGAAATGAAATATACCGGGTAGAAATACCAATCATAGTTGACGACCAGACGGAAGGCGCCTTTCGTCAAGCGGAAGAGCGTGTGTCCCGCTTCCAGCAGGTAGCCGAAAAGCAAACGAAAATGGTGAGAGAGCACATAGCCTCCGTTGCCAAGATGAAAATTGAGCCAATCATGCAGATCAAGGATCAGCTGACCAATAGTGTTCTCAATGCTGACAAGCTAATCAAGCAACTGGGTATGGAGAAGGCTTCGCCGCTGATTGAAGCACAGGACAGAGCGTCAGCCGTGGTGACTAGGGTTGATGCGGCCCTTAAGGCCCTAGATCGTGGCGATGTGAAAGTGATCGCTGGAATGCAAGGGCCGCTCATGGATGAAATTGTTAGAGCGAAAGCAAGCCTTAAAGCATTGGAGGGAGTAAGAGCCGGGCCGGTGGCAGAATTAAGGGGCGAACTATTTGGGCAGCTCACCCGGGCCTTTACTGAGGCGAAGAAGCTGGGCCAGCTTATGGTTGAGCCACGGGCCACACTTCGGGAGCGGGTGACCTGGAAGGTTAGAGAGATTGGAACTGGGCTACGCCAGTTGACCTCCAGGGCATGGACCGTAACCATCGAGGCTAAGGATAAGGTTGCCGGTGTCGCTAAGCGTATTGGGGGGGTATTAACTAGCCCCTTGGCGGCAGTTGGCTTGATCGGTGGTGGTATTGGTCTAGGGGCTCTTATAAAAGACTTTACTATGACTGCCGGTCGAACAGAGACACTGAATATTGCGATGCGATCAGTAGCAAAATCAACTAGCACTGCATTGCCTGAACTCCTAGCAGCCCGGGAGGCAGTCATGGGTTTAGGCATCGCCGAACAGGAAGCTACCCTAGTAATGACTAGGTTTATGCAAGGGCAGATTGACATTGCAGAGGCATCTAAGATTGCACGGGTAGCACAGGACGCCGCGGTAATCGCTGGCACTAACAGTTCTGAGGCCACCGAAACGATGGTGGAGGCCATTGCTAAACTGCGGCCGGAGCTCCTGGCCCAGTTTGGAATGACAAAGAACCTAAACGCTGTTTATGGTGATTATGCAAAAACCATAGGAAGAAATGCCAGCCAACTGACAGAAGTTCAAAAAAGACAAGCTATGGTAAACTACATTCTAGAAGAAGGAGAAAAAATAGCCGGAACTTATGAAGCTTCCATGGATTCTGCATTTAAGAAGCTGGGATCGCTAACACGCTACTGGACTGATTTTAAAACAAAAATCGGTACTCCTTTGTTTTTGGCTGGTTTCGGGTCCGTGATAGATAGCCTGACAGACGCATTTAAAAGCGGCATAAAATGGGCTGAGAGAAATCAAAAAACACTAGAACAATGGGGCAAAAAAGTGGCAGGCGTTTTTGATAGGGCAATGGCCCGCATAAAGAGCGTTTTAGGATCGCCAGAATTCCAGAATGCTAAATTTAGCGAAAAGGTTCAAATGTTGATCGAAGCCGGTCTTGATGATGTGATCACCTGGCTAGATGGCCCAGGCAAGGAAAAACTAGCGAGTGTATTTGTCACACTTGGTGAGACATCGGTCAAGGCTTATATTGCAGGCATGAAGGCTCTGGGTAGCAAAACGGTTGAGGAGCTAAAAGAGGGCAATATAAAGGGAGCCGCCGTCCCGGCTGCGGCCATGTACCTATTGGGTGGCGGGGCTATCGCCCGAGGTGCATGGGGGTTGGGCAAAGGGGCACTGGGTATAGGTGGAAAGGTATTCAAAAGATTGCCCATGAGTACGACTGTTGCAGAAACAGTTACTGCTGGATCTGCTACAAGAGCTGCTGCTATAGGAGCAGCCACAAAAGCCGGAGCTGGCGCCGGAAAATTTAGTCTTCCGGCGTTTGGTAAAATTGGTGGAGCCATAAAAGGAATAACAACCAAATTGCCGGCTTTTAGCAAGGCTGGCGAGACAATCAAGAATATAGGTTCAAAAATTCCTGCCGCTGGGACGGTTGGCAAGGTCCTGGGGCGTGTAGCCATGCCACTTGCAATAGGAGCTGAGTTGATAGGTGTTGCCCGTTCCCAAGACAAGGTTGCATCAGCGGCGAAAGCAGTTGGCGGTCTAAGTGCCGGCTTGGGCGGTGCTAAGCTAGGGGCTGCGATTGGTACGGCAATCCTTCCGGGGATTGGAACGGCAATAGGTGGTGCCTTAGGTGGTATTGGAGGATATGTTGCTGGAGGATGGGTTGGCAGCAAAGCGGTGGATATGGCCAGGGATGTGGCATGGAGACCGCCAGGGGCACCCGCAACCATTGACACGATGATTGAAACAAGCAAAGCAAATGCCGTTCTGGAGAGTTTTGGAGTACATTTGCAAGAACAGGCTAATGCAATCATTTCTAACTCGGCACAAATGGCTACACAAGCGTGGAATATTGTTGCAATAAAAACTGCTTATGCAGCGAATCTCCAGAACAGGGCAACAGATATAATTGCAAAAATGAATACCTGGTCAGAGCAAACATGGGATGTTGTTGCTACAACAACGGCGTTTGGTGCTAATTTGCAAACAGAGGCAAACAGCATTATTGCCAACGGGGAGGATCTCGCTGTTGCCCTTGGTGAGGCTGCAACAAGAGCGCGGTCCTTTAGATTGCCGGCGGTACCGGGGGTGCCTGCAACGTTGCCATTGCCCGGTTTCGCATATGGCGGATTTGCTGACACACCTTCAATATGTGGCGAGGCTGGGCCAGAGGCGATAATACCTTTGACAAAACCGACAAGAGCACTGGAACTGTGGCGACAGGTAGGGAGCATCATGGGTTTTGCTACTGAAACGCAGGATAGGGCAATTAATGAAAATTGGCAACAGGTAGCAAATATCTCTGAGACTACCGATCGGCTTACCAATGTAAAGAATGTTATAGAAACAGAGAAGCGTCTTGCCGATGTAACAGATATTGCACAATACCAAAGACTGAAGCAAAAGAACGAGGCTGTAACTGAAAGGCTAAAACACTTTTCTGCTTCAGATAGCCATATGTCTGGCCAAATGAGAGGACAAAGGTTGGGCGTGGAAGCTAGGGCCAGGGCAAATGTTATCAATTTGGCGGAGTACCGCAACATAAGAGCCTATGCCACCGGCGGATTTGCAAGCCGTCCTTCCATATTTGGTGAAGCCGGCCCGGAAGCTGCTATTCCGCTATCTTCTCGCATGCGGGGGCGTGCATTGACACTTTGGGAGGAAACCGGGCGGCGGCTAGGCGTTAAGGCATATGCATACGGCGGATTTGCTGACACACCTTCAATATGTGGCGAGGCTGGGCCAGAGGCGATAATACCTTTGACAAAACCGACAAGAGCACTGGAACTGTGGCGACAGGTAGGGAGCATCATGGGTTTTGCTACTGAAACGCAGGATAGGGCAATTAATGAAAATTGGCAACAGGTAGCAAATATCTCTGAGACTACCGATCGGCTTACCAATGTAAAGAATGTTATAGAAACAGAGAAGCGTCTTGCCGATGTAACAGATATTGCACAATACCAAAGACTGAAGCAAAAGAACGAGGCTGTAACTGAAAGGCTAAAACACTTTTCTGCTTCAGATAGCCATATGTCTGGCCAAATGAGAGGACAAAGGTTGGGCGTGGAAGCTAGGGCCAGGGCAAATGTTATCAATTTGGCGGAGTACCGCAACATAAGAGCCTATGCCACCGGCGGATTTGCAAGCCGTCCTTCCATATTTGGTGAAGCCGGCCCGGAAGCTGCTATTCCGCTATCTTCTCGCATGCGGGGGCGTGCATTGACACTTTGGGAGGAAACCGGGCGGCGGCTAGGCGTTAAGGCATATGCATACGGCGGATTTGCTGACACAGTACAAGCCTTGCCTGTGGCAGCGGGCTGGGAACACAATGTTCCTGTTAATCCTGCCCCTTCAATACCTGCTACAACGGCCACAGTTAACCTGAACTTTGATCTAGCGGGATTGGTCGGCCAGGTGGTTATTGAAAACCAGGAAGACATAGACAAGGCCATTGGCAAAATAACCGTCAAGCTTGCAGAGGGGCTGGAAAAAACATTTCAAAATATGACGAGGTCAAATTAGGCAGGTGATTCTATGGACTTCTACCTTACGGCTCCCGACGGGGGTCGTATTCATTTTCCGATGAACCCGGAGCGGGTGACGATGCAAACAGAAGCAAGAGTGATATCATTTGATGTTATAAACCTGGGCAGTATTAGCATGTCGAAAGGCCGAGAGCCAGTGCGTTTTTCCTGGAAAGGTAACCTGCCTGGTATTGGCCGTAAAGGTGCGTCGTTCGTGAAAAACTGGAAGCCCCCGCTTGATTTAGCCAAGCAGTTGCTTAGCTGGAGCAACACAGACACGAAAGTAAGACTTTTAGTTACTAATACTGCAATCAATCATGATGTCTATATCGCAACGTTCCTTCCGGATTGGACAGGTGGACATGGAGATATTGAATATAGCATCACACTAGTAGAAGCTAGAGAATTAATAATCACCACCCAGCCACAAAACCAACCTCAAGCAAATGCCGCTGCTGCCACCAGCAGACCAACACCGCCCACACCAAAAACATACACTGTTAAAAGCGGCGATACCCTCTACGGTATAGCAAAACAGGTCCTGGGGGATGGTGGCAGATGGCAAGAGATATATAGTGCCAACACTGGGGTAATCGGAAATGATCCAGATTTGATTAAGCCTGGGCAAACCCTACGAATACCTTAAGGTGGTGCAACGGCATTGATTGATGTTAGCAAAATTAAATACGATCTGGTGCTAATGACACCGGATGGGATGAAAACCCACTTAAACAACATGGCCCGCAGCATCCATACTGAGGAAAATTTCGGAGAGTTGGCGGTGCGGTTGGAGGCAGACATCCAGAACCAGCAGATGCTGGGCGGCAAATGGCTGCACCAGCACCTGCAGCTAGGCGGGCAGATAGTTCTCCTCTCAGATTGGGGCGCAGGATGGCATGAAATATTCAGAGGCACGATGTTTAACTGGTACTACCGGACGGATCCGCTGGGGCACTTAGCGGTTACAGCTTACGATCAGCTGATTTATTTGATAAAAAGCAATGACGACCGTTTTTACAGAGCGGGAACCACAGCCAAAGCAATCATCCAGGATATAGCCGGCGCTTGGGGTATACCGCTAGGGACTATCGAGGGGCCGGACACAGTGTTGGCTAAGCAGGTACTCCGTGGGGAGCGCCTGGGAGACATGATTCACAAGGTACTTGACCAGGCCCGAAAACGGGGCGGTGGCAAATGGGTAGCCAGAAGCAAACAAGGAAAAATTGACGTAATTAAGCCGGGGCAAAACACCCCGGTCTATTACTTCGGGGCAGATGCAAACGTGGAACAAATAGAAGACCAGCAGGACATAGAAAACCTTGTTACCCGGGTGAAGATTATTGGCGCCGAAGATAAGGAAGGCAGGGCACCGGTGGTGGCTACGCTGGACGGTAAAACTGAATTCGGAATACTGCAGGACTTGGTTTACCAGCGGCAGTTTGACAACGCTACGGCAGCTCAGGCTGCCGCAGAGGAGATACTGGCTGAACGAGGGGGTCCGCAGAAACGCCGGAAGGTGCCGGCACCCGATCTGCCGTTTTTACGACGGGGGGATAAGGTGCATGTGTCTGCCGGGACGCTGATTGGCGATTATGTCGTAGCCGGGGTGATGCGTGACATTAAGGCCCGGACGATGGTAATGGAGGTGGAGGACATTGGTTAGTGGCGGCAGTGGTACAAGCAGATTGGCGCAGGTGATAGCAAGGCGTATAGCAGACCAAACTCAGCGGCCGGATGCGCTTGAGCTGGGCACCATCCAGGATGATATGAGTCTAAAGCTGGACCGGTTCGCAATTCCAATGCCAACAGGAGAGTATCTCGTAGCCGAGTGGAAGGCAAAAATCACACTGCCTTCATTTTCGCTGGTGGGCTCAGAAACGTGCATGGACTCTGATGATCTGGTTACCACGAGCACTTCAGTGTATGACGATGGCTCTCCTATGCCGGGTGCTTCAGGGAAGGGACTTGCCAGTTATTCATTTAAACCAGTGGAAATCAGTGAAGCCTCTATTGAGATTAAGCCGGAATTAAAATCAGGCGACCGGGTATTGGTGGCCTGGGTGAATGATGGGACGGACCCCATTATCCTGTCTAAGGTGGTGAGCAGCTAATGGCGAGTTTATACCCCACCTTTGAGATGCCGGAACTGGTAGAGCAGCGGCAGGAGCGACCACAGCCCAAGTACCCGAAAAGCTACCTGTTTGATTTCGAAAAAGGCGATTTTGTTGTTGATGGTGCTGGCCGAGTAGTTATAGCCGATGGGCATACCGCCTGGGTGCAGTGGTGCATCAAAACGATACTGACAGAGCGATTTGCGTGCCTGGCATACAGTTGGGATTATGGCGTAGAAGTAGGAGGCGCATTACGGCAACCGTCCAGGCTGGCAATAGAAATGGAAGTGGAAAGAACTATTACGGAGGCCCTGCTTGTGGATCCTCGTACGGAGCAGGTGCGGGATTTCACCTTTAGGCGGGAAGCTGACCAGTTATGGGTCAGCTTTGTAGCGGTGCCGGTAATTGGTGATGCTGCGCGCATTGAGGAGGTGAGGGTTGATGCCGTATAAATTACCTATTCCTGATTTTTTGCAGGAAAATGAGGAAGCAATACACCGAAGAATGTTAGAAAAAGCCCCGCCCGGGATTAGTACCAGGGAAGGGGATTTTTTTTGGGATGCAACTAGGCCCACGGCAACCGAAGTTTCAGAGGTGCGTAGGGTCTTGCTTGTAGAAACATTAAGGCTTGCTCTACCCCAGTATTCATATGGGGCATGGCTGAGGCTATTAGGTGCGTTGCGTGGCGTGTGGGAAAGAGAGGCCCTGAAAGCAAAAGTAACAATCACAATAGAAGCTGCACCAGGAACTGTTATCCCAGCGGGAGCTGTTGCCGTTGCCCCCGCGGAAGCGGATAGGCCAGCAATAGAATTTATTATACTAGAAAAAGGCAATGTTACCGAAGCTGAAGCCGTTGATATAGAGGCTGAAGCCATTGAGCCAGGAGTTAAAGGCAATGTTGCTGCCGGAACAATTATAGCACTAAAGGAAAGCATTGATGGTGTTTTTTCTATAACAAACCTAGAGGCCGCAACTGGTGGAACTGACATTGAAGATGATGATTCTTTTAGGGAACGAATGCTGTATTCCTATCAGGATCCACCGCTATCTGGTGCTAAAAGTGACTATGAAAGATGGGCGCTAGAGGTGTCTGGGGTTGGGGGGGTGTTTGTTGAGCCCCTGTGGGATGGGCCTGGGACAGTGAAGGTTATGATATTGGATGCTTCCGGGACACCGGGGGGTCAGGCCTTGGTTGACAGGGTACAGCAATATATTGCTCCTGATGGACGCAATGGCGGAGGGGTGGCACCAATAGGGGCGCTTGTTACCGTTACGCCCCCAGACATAAAAGAGATCAATATAAGCTATACTCCAATAATGGAGGAAGAATTTGCGATTGATTCTATCAATGATAAGTTCAAAAAAGCCTTGCAGCAGTACTACACAGACATTGGCGCCGGAGGGGTTATAAGATTCAATAAAGTTAGCGCCATTTTAACCGGAATCGACGGCATTAAAGACCACTCTGGCTTGCTTGTGAATGATGTTGCCGAAAACATACAGCTCTCAAGCACAGAGGTGGCTGTGTCTGGGGTGGTGGAAGCGAATGAGTAACAGCAGGAGGATGATGGGGTACATTTCCCCTATCTATGGACCCAACCGGACTATGCAGGCAATCATGCAGGCCAACGAGTACGAAATTGATAATATACGGGCCCTAGTAACAGACATTAGGAAACAACTTCTTCCACAAACAGCAACATGGGGTTTGATATACTGGGAGAACCTTGTGGGCATACCCGTAAATGAAAGGGTGTCATACCAGGATCGAAGAAATAAAGTGATTGCAAAAATCCAGCAACGCTGGCCGATTACACCTGCAAAAACGGAAGCATATATCTCTAACATTTCAGGCGGAATACCCGTTGCGATTGTCCAGAATGTGGCTGCCTATACCTTCCGGGTAGATTTTATATATACATTGCATACAGGTGAGCTGCTAAACCTTGCTGAAATTGCGAAAACCATCGAAAGTGTCAAACCAGCGCATTTGGCATATCAGCTGTGTGTTGCCTTTCAAGTGAAGCTAGACATTACTGAAGAGTGCAGGGCCTGGCTCTTTAGCTATCCTCTGTGTAATGTTTACAAAACAGGCACATATCCGGACATAGCAGTGCTGGGCAAGATCCTAGCCTGCCCTACAGGTATAAGTGGAAACATAAATACCACTGTTTTTGACTATGTGCTAGCGGGCACAAAACCAATTATATCCACCCTTGGGACAATACTGAAAACAGGGTGCGATATTAGAGCAAGTCTTTTTCTTTATAAGTTTGATTACGAATTATGTGGGACAGATCCTGTTGTAACAACAAAGGGGCATATAGAAAAAACCAGCTTGAACATCAAAAACGAGCTTAAAGCAGCTCGTTTTTCATATCCGGAATGTGGTGGATTGCTGTGTGGGGCAAGCCCTACCCCGAGGGTAAAGGGGCATGAAGAGGAAACAAATTTAGGCGTTACAGGCGAGCTCAAAGCAGCTCGTTTTCTGTGCCCACCCACCGGAGAATTGCTATGCGGCACATACCCTGCAGCATAGGAGGGAGTGATAATAGTTGACACCATCAGCGCTAAATAAAGTCATCAAGTTTATCAAAAGAGAAGTCATTTACGGTAAATATATAGCCGGCGGCAAAACATACAAAGTGCCTCTGCACAAAGTTGAGGTTGAGGCAAATAACAGGTTGGCAATCTATTTGCTGGCCGATCACAAAGCAGCAGGCACAGTTACGCGTGCCCAGCTATACGACATAGAACAGGACATATGGGACGATAAAACTTTAAACATGGTTAAAACTGACATCCAGGGCGTGTTGATTAAGTTTGCTTATGAGATTAAGGAGGTGTAAGCACATGTATGATTCAACGGATTGGCAGGATCATGTTGTTGATGAGCAAACAGGCGATGTTATCCAGCAAGGGACGCCACAGAGCGCGACCAACTTCAACAACCAGGAAAACGGGATCCAGGACGCACACACGGCAACAGCGGTATTCTTGCAATATTTCATGCAATTTGACCGCTGGGCAAGGCAGACAGTAGCAGACCATGCAGCCGAGTTCTTGAACGAAATCAAGACCATAACCCTGACTAATAATAAGGGAATCGCATTCTTTAACAGCCAGGCGCAAACAGTAGACCTAACCACGGTCAGGAAGACGCTCAACTATGACGTAAGCTGGGAAATAGTGTCGGCGAATGGAAACGTCGGAGACATAACGATAAGCGACAAGCTACTGAATGGCTTCAAGATAGCCTTTGACGGCAGCGCAACCAGCGTAACTCTAAAAATAAGGATTAAAGGAGGAATGCTCGTATGATGCAGATAATCGAAAAAAACGAAGGTCCAAAAATTGCCCACGAGGAGAACGGAACAATGGTCTTCCTGGGCAATTACGAGCTCATGCTAAACGTGGCCAAATACCAGCGAGACTGGCCGGTGCATATTGACATTTGCAGTAATAGAGACAACCAGCTGGTCGTAGGAACCGGAGAAGGGCTGTACTACGTGGCACAGTTTGATATTCCGGCAACAGAATACACCGAACCGGAAACTGAAGAGGAGGCGCCGGAGCCGATACCCATTGACATGGGCGAGGTCGTGCTAACCCTTTGGAGCCTTGATAACCCGGAACCAGCAGAAATATAAAGGAGGACAGAAAAGATGGCAAATTTTGATTTAGTAAAACTGGCGCTCAAAGCAACGTGCCCAGGTAATGACATTCTGTTGGACGACAAGGGGCTGCCCAGCGTGATGGTATATGTCCCTAAATTTAAAATGTCGGACGTGATAACCGGAGGGAGCGACAGTACGGCTCCGATGTTTATTATTAATGGACAGGAAGTGCCGGGACTTTATCTATCAAAATATCAGAACGTAATCCACAACGGCAGGGCCTACAGTTTGCCTGGAGAAGATCCGGCCAATCACTTGACATGGGATACAGCACGCCAGGCATGTGAGGCAAAGGGACGCGGCTGGCACATGATGACCAAGGCGGAGTATGCGGCAATTGCCCTCTGGTGTAAGAAAAACGGGTATTTACCATACGGCAACAATGACTACGGCAAAGACAGCCGTGAAACATTAGCAGTAGCTATACCGGCAGCTTTCAGCACCGATACGCCGCCCAAAGTTACCAGAGTGCTGACAGGCACCGGACCGGTAACCTGGAGCCATAACAAGGCCGTGGATGGTATCTGGGATATAAACGGCAACGTATCCGAATGGACCGGCGGTATCAGGACGGTATACGGGGAACTGCAGCTACTGGCTAATAACAATGCGGCTGATAGCAACAACCCACAAAGCACAGACGCTGCGACATGGAAGGCAATCGATGCCGCTACCGGTGATTTTGTAGACCCGAATGGAACCGGAACTGTAAAGGTAGACAAAGTAAACAACAAACCTCAATACAGAACAGTTGTAGAAACACAGAGCGACAGCTTCAACTCTGCAATCAGCGATGTGACATGCGACGCAACTATAGGGGATGCGGCCAAGGCAGTGCTTATTGCTTATGGGCTGTTGGCTGACGATAGCGGTTTTAACTATGAGGGTGATGTGCTCTATTTCAACAACGTAGCAGCAGAGCGCTTGTTCGTCTCCGGTGGCGGCTGTACGGTCGCCACGCGCGCGGGCGTCTTCTACGCCACCGGCACCCACTACTCCCGCACGAACGCCGACACGAACATCGGCTTCCGCTCCGCTTATGTCGCCTTGTAAATCTGGTTCTTGTAATCTGTTTAGCCCGCGATAGCGGGCGATCCGCAAATCCTGGGCTTTTAGAGGAAGGGGGAAATTGGCTATGGAAGAAGTGGAAGGCTATGGGTTACCGGAGGACCCAGACGATGAAGAAGAGCTCCTGATTGTCAAGAAAATATTTGACATGATGGAGTATGCATATCTGGCATTGGCACAATTCCCCCGCTCCGAAAAACAGGCCATTGTTGCAGATGTAAAGCGCTGCATGGATCGCCTGCTTGAGCGGGCCATAGAGGCTAACAAGAAATACTATAAAAAGAACACCTTGCAGGAAATGGACGTGGAGCTTGCAAAGCTCAAAAAATACATCCGGTTAACATACAGGCTGAAATTTCTGCCGTTCAAGAAATATAGGATATGGACGGAAAAGACCAAAGAGATCGGTCGCATGTTGGGTGGATGGATAAAAAGCACAAGGAGGTAAGCAGTTTAGGGAATGCGGATACAGCGCTTGTTCAACTCCGGTGGCAACTATACGAACACCACGAACGCGGGCGTCTTCTACGCCAACGGCAACAACAACTCCCGCACGAACGCCAACACGAACATCGGCTTCCGCTCCGCTCAATCCCAATTCGTCAAAGGCCGGTACGCCTAAGGGATACCGGATGGTACAGGGATTAAGGATCTGCTTCCCTTACTTCCAAGCCGGAAGTTAAAAAGTAAAACAGTGGCGATGATAGCCTGCGGTTCCCGTAGGCTATACGGGCGGGGTGAAGCCCGCCTGGTCCGGCGGTAGGGCATCCGAGGCCCGCATTGCCACGAAACTTTTTTTATTATGGCAATTAGAAGAGTGTTTATGGAGATATCTTCTTTTCACAGCCTGCTGGTTGCAGAAAAGGAGATAGCGAAAGGGAAACGGGAAAACCGGGAAACCCTTGCATTTGAGGAAAACCTGGAGGACAGGCTGCATGGGATTAGCCGCCTGCTACGTTCAGGCAAGGTGCCCAAGGTATATTACAAGAGCTTTTTTGTTTATGTGCCGAAGGTCCGGAAAGTCATCTACATCGATTTCCAGAGCAAAATCATACAGCGAGCAATTTATGACGCAATAAACCCAAGGGTTACAAAAACATTTATAACTGACACGTATGCATGCATTAAAGGGCGTGGCCAATTGGCCGCGTTTGATACTTTATATGGCTGGCTTCGGGCGACAAGGGCATCTGAGGGCGAATGGTTTTATTACAAGTTTGATGTAGCGAAATTTTTCTATCGCATAGACCATGAAATACTTCTGGAGATTTGTAGGAAGAAAATAGACGATCCCAGGACCGTAGATTTAATCAAGTATTATGTTTGCAGCACGTCAAAACCGTTTGGCCTGCCGATAGATGCAGACCACCTGACAATCACAGAGGCAGAGATGCTGTGGGATTCAGGGATCCCGATCGGCGGTGGGCTCAGTCACATGCTGGGCAATATGTATCTGGACCCCCTCGACCAATACGCAAAACGGGAACTGGGTATAAAGCGCTACATCAGGTATATGGACGACATAATTATCGTGGACAATGACAGGGAGCGCCTGCAAGAACACGGGAAGGAAATGACCGCATTCCTGGAGGAGCGTCTGCGCCTGGAATTTAACAGCAAGACAGCTCTGCGGCCAGTGAGGCGCGGCTGTGAATTTGTTGGGATATTGATTTATGACGACCATGCAATATTAAGGAAGACCACCTCGCTCCGAATGAAAAGGCACCTGCGCAATAGAGCGGAAGAATACCGGCAAGGCAAAATCACGTTGGAAGAGGCAAACGCAACAGTGCAGTCCTATAAAGCAATACTTGACCGGGTAGACTGTCAAAAGTTCGAGGAAAAGCTGTTTAATGACTTTGTATTGACACGTAACCCCAAGGGGCCTGCAGGGGAGGAGGGGCAAAATGGATGCTATGCAGATTATTGATACACAAACAGAAATCATACGAAGGCAAAATGACATTATAAACCGAATTGCTTCGGCTTGTTTGCAACATGAAGCAATCACCAAAGAGGAGCTCCGCGAAATTCGGCGGCTGAAAGGCTCCGTTACCAAGCATGTAGGTGCTGGTGCTTGACCTGTAATACAGTTGAAACGCTCAAGGGCGTATTTTTTATGCTCCTGGCTGGGTGCCGGGGGCTGAGGGGGGTAGGGGCGATTGTCGGGAGAGCAGTGGTATAGCAATAAAGATTTGTATGAGATGCAGGTCCAGCTGAGCAAAAAGATGGAATCCCTATCGGCTGAGCTGGACAAAACGCAGGTGATGATTCGTGACTACAACGGCCTCAGAGAGAGGGTGGATATCTGCGAGCGAGGCATTGAGGACCTTCGTGGGCGGTCAACCGGCGGCAAAGAGATGTGGGGCTACGCCGTGGGCGGTATTGGCTTGCTGTTGGCCCTTATTAGTTATGCAATTAAATAAACAAAAGGAGATAAATCTATGTTTACTGATGTTTCAAAAGATAGATGGAGCTACAAGGACATTGAGAGATTGGCCAATGCGGGGTTGATGAGTGGTTATCCAGATGGAACATTTAAGCCGGAACAAAACATTAGCCGGGAAGAATTGGCATCTGTGGTGTCCAGGTTAACATTTAAAATGTGCCTGCTTGATGGGATTCTACAACCATTGCTGCCGGCAGTGTTTACCCTGTATAGGGGTGATGGGGGCATTGGGACAGGGTTTTTCATCACTGAGACAGGTTATTTAATCACAGCAAAACATGTGGTGGAAAATGAAAAATATTTCACCGCGATTGAGGATACCAATTACAAATGCCACCTGGTTGCCACTTCCCCCACGGAAGACATAGCGCTGCTGAAAGTTGATAGGACTGTGCCAAACCACTTCACTATTTGCCAGGGGGATATTGATGAAACGTTATATCGTGGCAAACATATCGCAATCATTGGTAGCCCACACGGATATGACGACAGTGTGACACAGGGGGTTATTTCTGCACCGAGGCGGGAGTCCTTCCCAGGGGCTGGTACCCTTGGCGCTTTCCAAACAGATGCAGCTATCAATCCCGGAAACAGTGGCGGGCCAGCAATTGATGGCAATGGCCATGTTGTGGGGATTGCCGTTTGGAAGTTTACCGGAGTGGACAACATGGGCTTTTGTGTCCGGTATGATCAAATTAGGGTTTTTTGCAGACAGAACGGGGTAGAGGTATGAGCAAGATAATTTGTATAGATGCGGGACACGGCGGCCGGGACCCCGGGGCTGTCGGAAATGGACTAAAGGAAGCAGATTTAACTAGCTGCATTGCCCAAGGGGTAGCACAGAGGCTAGAGGCCTATGCCTGTGAAGTGCATATGGTTCCCCGGACAGAGGACCTAGCAGAGCGGGCAGCATATGCAAACAGCCACAGGGCGAACTTATTTCTGTCCATTCATGTCAATGCTGGTGGCGGGACAGGTTTTGAAAGTTATACCTATCTGACGACCGGGGTGGAGACAAAGGAAACACAAACAGTTATCCACAATGCGGTAATGGGCTACATGCAGAAATTCAACATGCCGGACCGCGGGCAAAAAGCAACCAATTTTCAGGTTTTGCGCGAAACTGCCATGCCTGCCGTGCTGTTGGAATGCCTATTTATTGACCGCCAGGAGGACGCAAAGCTGCTAAAGTCTCCTGTGTTTCTGGATGGCCTGGCTAATGAGGTTGCCTATGGAGTGGTGCAAGCATTGGGGTTGCAAAAGGTGTCTGTCGATGACCCCAAACCGGACCCATGCGCAAACTGCCAAAGAATAAGCGATTTGATAATCGAAAACACCAAGTTGCACGATGAAAACATGCGAACCAAGCAACTAATCAAAGAGGTAAAAATATTACTAAACAACATTTAAAGGAGGGAGCAAAATACCGAACGAATTTATTACTATCGAATATCTGAGCACATTTGCAGGAATGGTTGTAGTCCTGGGGCTTATTGTCCAGTTTACAAAAAGTGTCGTCAAGAAAGCTTTTGATGATGTGCTTGTCAGGCTTTATGCTTTTGTGTGGGCCCTAATCATTGTGTCCTTGGTTTATTGGTGTCAAGGATTATTCAATGTCGCCGAAAGTGATTTGGCCATAGCCGTGCTACTAACAATCATCAATGCTATTGTGGTGACATTGGCGGCAATGGGTGGTTATGAATTCCTGAATGACCCACTAGCCGAAAAAGAAATACCGAATAACAAGCCGCCCGAATAAAGGGCGGTATTTTTTTAGGATTGCGCTACACATACACAATGAAAAGGAGGTTATATTCGTGTGGCATAGGTTACAATTATTAATTCGTAAAAAAGATCAATACCCCTGGCTCCAAGCAGAAAGCAAGACGCGAGATAAGTCTATCGGGGAAATCATCAGGGGGTTAGTGGACAAAGCGATGGGGAAGAAATCATGAGATTTGAGCAGCCATACTATGTCAGCACTCATGCAGTACAACGGTTTAAAAAACGTGTCGCCAATCTACCCACCCGGGTAATTCGGGTAATCATCCAAATTGCACTGCAACATAGTGGCAAGCAGTTAGTTGGTTATCAAGTTTATAACCGGCGGAAATGCCCCGTCTATAAGGCTCAGTATCGGGACAAAGAATATCTGATACCCGTGATAGCGGAAAGGAAAAAGGCAAACGCCTGGCCGGTGGTGCCAACGATTCTAAAGCCGGACATGAGAATTTACACAGAAAGGGTGAGAAAATGCAAATCCCGACAGCAACAGGTCTGATATATGAAGCTGCTATGGCTACGGGGACGGTAGCTACCCCACGCAAAAATATTGCCTACACGCAAATAGAAACAGTGGATGTGGCCGATAGCTATTGTTGGCTGTGTGGTGGTGATACCAATGGCCAAGGGGTGCCAACAAAAAAAGCAATCAAGCCAACATTTACCGATCATCCATACGCCCGGGGGCAGGGCAGCCAGTCCATTTGCACCGGTTGTGCATTTTGCTTATCCCGGCGGGAGATGCGGAACTACTCCATCCTGGCTTCCCCAGCCGAGTTACAGCACCCTTCCCGGGCAGAATGGCGGGAGATATTGCTTGACCCACCCAACCCGCCGTTCGTATGTTGCCTGGCGGTGTCGGGGCAGAAACACCTCACGTTCAAAGCCCCGGTGAATGTGGACAGACAAAGATTTACCGTGATGCTGGAGGAGCAGCCAATCCATGTATCACCAAAAAAGCTAGAGCACCTGCTGGACATGGTTGAAGAGCTTTATGTCTATTTCACTAAAAACGAGATCATCACAGGCAATTATAGCCAGCACAGAATTAAAGAATGTGGTATCCGCCAATGGGGGGAACTAGAAGGAATGTTGGAGTTTTGGCGGGGCCGGCCACTGTTTGAGCTGGCTCTGTTTGTGGCGCAGAAGAAGGAAAAGCCGGAGGTGAAGCCTGTTGAGCCGCTACCCACCGTTGACTGCTGCGGAAAAGGAGAGGATAAAGCACCTGCGGAGCAACTCACACTTAACGGGTTATGAGATAGCTGGGGTTATCGGCAGGAGCAAAAGTGTGGTGTATAAGTACCTGCATGGCGGGAAGAAAATGCCACGCTGGACTAGCAAAGAAGAAAGCATCCTCACGGACAGCTATTTGCGCGGTAAATCCCCGGGGAAGATAGCACAGAAGCTGAAGCGGCGCAGCCCCAGGGCGGTAAAAACAAAGATGTGCCGACACCGGAAAAGGATAAAAGGCAGCTCCGATATAAAGAGGGCTGCTTTTTTGCTGGAAACAGCCTTTGCCGCCGGGCTGTCTCCGGGCCGGGCAATACAACGGATCCGGACATGTGACGCATTTGCAAAAATGAAAAAGGAAGGTGATATTCAGTGATTCACAATTTTGATACCAGCGAAGAAAATGCCGCTACAGCGGCTTTTTTGGTTTACGTGGTTTATCGTTCCAGGGACCACAAAAGATTCAAAATTACTCCTGGACTATGGGACCAAATTGAACGAGCCGTTAAAAGCGTTGCCAAGCGAGCAGAAGATTTGCCGGAATTTATCGAAAAACTAAAGCCCAAGTTGGCCTGTTCCAGCATCAAACCGAAATGGGCCAAGACTGTACCGGACGGCATGCCAGATATGATGAGCGATGGAATGGGGGGACTGATTGAACTGGCCAATGACGACCGGAGGCAATTCCTGACCGGTGTATTAAGGAGGGCCAACAATAGGGACGTGCTGGACGTTTTATACAACAAAACCGCCTATGTGATTCTACTTGTTCGCGAAAGGTTAGAACGCGAAAGACCCTATGAAGTAAGATTCGAAGTTAAAGATTAGGAGGAATAGAAAAATGAAAAAGACTGACGAATTGCAGACAATCAAGTTGGACGGAAAGATAATGTTACTGTCGGCGTTAAGCCATATTGGTGAGTCGCTGGGTATTGACAGTTATTTGTCGGAGGATATCATTATTGGCCCCGATGGGCAGCCGGTGGAATGCTTCCTTTATAGTGGCAACAGTTTTAGGGGTATTCTGCGGGACATGGCGGCCAAGTATTTGCTGGATAAACTGGGGGTTATAATTCCATTGGAAACGTTTCACCTGCTATTTTCCGGTGGCAGTATCGGCGGCAAGCAATCCCTGGACATTGACCAGGCCCGGCTTTATCGGAAGCTGCTGCCGGCATTTTCCATTTTTGGTGGTGGTGTAGGGAATCAAATCATGGAAGGAAAGCTAAAAATAGGCAGTATGTACCCACTGGTAAAAGAATGTCAGCGGGTGATTCCCGAAAAATACCGGGACAAGAATGCCCCATCTTGGAAGAAGTGGACATATGAGAAAAGCTATACCCGGCGGGATGACTCAAAGCAGGAAAACATGCGCAAATATATCGCGGAGGCCCAGGAAGCAGATACTTTACTGTTGGCACCAAAACAGCAGGCACTATTGGATGATGGCAAACAGAAACAGGAAAAGAAGAAGGAAAAAGACGGCCCGGCCACACAGATGCGTTACACTGTGGAGCTGTTAGCGGCCGGCAGTATTCTATACCAGCGGATAGGCTTGCAGGACATGACCGAGCTTGAACTGGGTGCATTTGTATCAGCATTGCACGAATTCCAGAAAAGCCCACATATCGGCGGCAAGTCCGGCACCGGCCATGGACTATGTGAAATAGAATACGAATGGAGTTATCCTGGTGACACGGAACCGCGGGGGGTGTTTTTGCGTGTGGCTGAAAATACCTTGTGGCTGTCGCGCCCAGCAGAGGAAGCAAAACAGGGATACGATGACTTCTTGCAAAAGCTATATGATGGTTATTTGGAAGAAAAAACGCCAGAATTGAAGCAGCTGCTGGATGGAGGGAAATAGTATGCAGCCATTGCGGATTCGAGCATACCTGCTGGACGGCCGTATTGCCGGTACCGAGCCATTTTTCCCACTAGATAGTATTCTAGCAGCCGAGTGGATTCGGCGGAATCACCCGGAAAACTACTACGAGCCACCACCACCAGGAACAAAAGAAGGCTGGATTGAGGTCCCGCTGCCGTTGGAGCGGCGGGGCAGGGGGGATAAGTGGTATTGGGCTTGCAGTTTCAACATGACACCACCGGTGACGGAATATGTTACGTATTGGCACCGGCGGTTTGACGACCACATGGAGCGGTATATTGACTTCAAAAGCCGGCGGGGGAAGGTAGACGAAAGCAGCGGCCGGCTCAAAGCCTACCGGATGCCACTGAATATTTTGCTGTTTGCGGGGGCGCTAGAGTGGTATGCGGTGGGGAATCTGGGAGAAGTGCAGGAATTGTGTCGGGGAATTGTATCGGTTGGGAAAAAATCAGCGCAGGGGTATGGTTTTGTAGACTGCTGGGAAGTTGTGCCCTGGCCGGAAGATTGGTCCGAATCGTGGAACGGGAGAATTACCCGTGCATTGCCGGCCGAGCAGGGATTGCCACCCGGTGTGAAAGTTGCCAACATGCGACAGTATGGTATCCGGCCACCGTACTGGCGGCGGGAGAGCCAGGCAATTGTATTCATGCCGGAGGTGAGGGAATGACTAAGACATATCAAGTAAATGGTGCAACCTGGTGTGGCACTTCTATACCGGTTCCCGGTTATACTCATTTACGAACAATTCAGTCTCCCATAGTTATCAATCGCCGCATTCCTGTGCTGGCAGAACGCGCCAAAGAAAAAATAACAGAATGGCTAGAATTGTGCGAAAAACCTTCTGTGAGTTTTAGTTGCGGCAAGGATAGCATAATAATTCTGCACCTTGCCTTGTCATTGAAACCAGGCATTTTAGTGATACGCCACTCGTCTGCAGAGCCACACTTGCCGGATGTTAGGCAAATGATGGCCTACTGGCAAAACAAAGGCGTAAATATAAATAATTTTATTTTCGGCAGCCTTTTTGAGATGTATAAAAAACATGGGCTTGAAGCCCCTGCCATTGACCGGGAATACAAGCGGCAAGTGGAAAAATACGAAAAAGAACAAGGCATTGATGGTGCACTTCGTGGAATAAGAGCAGAGGAGAGTCGGGAAAGGAAAAACCTGCGACAGTATGGCAAATGGCTACGGAAACAAAACGGTATTTGGGTGCTTGACCCCATTTTAGATTGGACCGCAGAAGATGTCTGGTCTTATGTTGCCAGGTATGGGTTGCCTTACTGCCAGTTGTATGATCTTGATGATGGTAGAGACAGGAACCGGCGGCGGTTAGGAAGTATCTGGGGAACGAGTGCAGCCCAATACGGCCGCATTGTCTGGCTGAAAAAATATTATCCCGAATATTATCAAATGTTTACTAAGGAATTTCCAGAGGTGCGGCAGTATGTCTAGGATGATAGAGTGGTACAGATGGGAGTGGGTAGACAAAGGTGCATTGTTAATCCTGAATCCCTGGATACCGGTCACGCGCATGGATAATGAAGATGGCATTACAAAAAGAATTTGTGTTGCACCCAGCCCTGGCCTGGCGTTTATGGCGTTACGCAATTGTGCCCATGAAAGCTCTAGAGGGCTTTTTTTGTATAGATTAATATTTGGCCCTATACCTCAACAGGTTACCAGGGATATGGTGCCAGATGCTTACAGAACAAAAGAACACTGGTTGCTGAACAAGGCATTGTTTAAGCGCATTGACCCCCTTTAAAAAAAAGGGGGTATTTTTTTTGCAAAAAAACTTTGAAAAACTTTAAAAAAGTGTGTATAAAGTGTTGACATGTGTGTATAAAGTGTGTATACTATATATAGAGAGAAAAACACAGCGACAACAAAACACAGAGAAGACCCGCAAGCGCGGACCAGGGAAGCCAGGCATGAAGCCGGCCAAGGGAAGCGAACACCGGAGCCGAGGGGAGAGCCACCAGAGCTGCGGAAAGCGGGAGAAGCAAGACCACTGGACCGGGCCAGGATAAACAGGGTTTAAGCCCGGAGCGTTGCCGGAGGCGGCAGGTACCAAAAATAAGGAGGGGACAGGAAATGACAAAAATAGAAGCAATGGCAAATCTTGAGGCGGCAACAAAGCGCCTACAAGAAACATTAGGTGGAAAATATGGAAAACTAGATGGCAGGGATGCAATGACAATGTTACGAGCAGTCATGCATACCGTAGAAAGCGCCACTATCTACCTAAAAAAACACTAAAACAAAAGGAGGGGGCAGAGAAATGACAGCAGAAATCAGAAGCTACATTGAAAACGGGTTTTTCCTGGGCAGCGACGAGTTAGAGGCAGTCGTGGATTACATCTACGACCACGCCGAAGAAGCCCCGGTGTTATACCGGGGCTTGTCTTTGGAAAACCTGGAAGAAGGGGACACCATACCCCTTCAGGACATGGAGGCTGTCGTTTCCTTGTCCCCCAGTCAGGATTACGCCTGGAACTTTGCCGGCCCTGGCGGGTACATCCTGGTTGTCCCTGCGGGAACGGTCGAAGGAATACGCCTCACTGATGACGAATGGCTGGCCATCAATGAGGACGTATATATTGACAAAATAGAATATAACGCAAAAGATGATGTTTACGTTGTCTTTTGTGAATAAGAAAAAACAAGGAGGCACAAAAATGTTATTCGTTCGCTGGATGGGCAGTTTCAGAAAAGCCGGAACCCTGCATGAAGCGCTGAAGTTCGAGCTCAGCCGCCGCATCAGCGACGAAGTGGCGGTTGAGCCGATTGGCGGAAGCGGCCAGCAAGTCAACGCAAAAGTTGGCCTGCTGGTTGATAAAAACGCCGTTATCAAGGCGTTTAATGGCGACTGCTGGTCCGAGCATGATGGTTGGGGCCAGTTATACAAAACCCGGAATCCCAGAGCTTCCAACAGCCGACACAGGGAAGCCTGGGCCTGTGCCATATATACCGGAATCGTGATTGCATCCGGTATATATCGGGACGCTGGAGAAGGATTTGAAAACCTGCCCCGACGGATTCGGGGTACTGTGAAGTGGTATGCCGACATGTACGACCTGCCGGTGTACCACCTAGATAAAAACGGAAAGCTGGAGGTGGTTAAATTCTAGGTAGCTACATACACCCTATTCCCCGCCGACTGCTCTAAACTGTCCCGGTAGCCGGTGCAGTCACTGGGGTACGGCACTGCCGGAGGTTTCTCCGGGAGCCCGAAAAGCTGCCCGGGGGATAGGCAACCAGCCCGAATCACGCAATCGGGCATGTAAAAAAAGAGCGTGCGGTGGCACCCTTCCCCATCGAGAGCCGAAAGGGGAGGCTAGGGCGGTGTTAGTCCGAACACCGGCAACAAAAACGGACATGCAGAGTGATGGCCCAAATGGGCCAGTAATGCGCGCTAGCGAAAAGCTGGCCCCGGTCACAAGCCCGGGAGCAAAAAGGGAGGATAAAAATGCACGGCAGTATCGGATATACCCGCAGGGACAGAACCCCGCGGTACTGGCGAAGCAGCTACCAGCTTAATCGGGAGACAAAAAACGAGATAGAAAAGCTCCACGCAGAAAGAGAGCGGCTTTTCCGGGAATTTGAAGCACTCCCAGACGATATCCCCGACCATGAATACACCCAGGCCGAGATAGTGCTCAGGCAGCGGCTTGACGCGCTCATCGGCCTAGAGGACAAACTTCGCAGGAGCAACCTGCGATAAAAAAAAGGAGGAATAAAAAATGTATGTAAAACTAGACGAAGTGATTCTAGTTGAAGACCATCGAAAATTAGAGCCTTCGGACCCAGTGGTCTACGAAAGGATGTTAAGAAACGAACGTATTTTTACGCTGGACGATATTCGCACAGAATACGATACTGGCGACATCCGGCCATATGGTCGTATGTATAAAGATGCTGGAGGGCGAATTTGTATTGTCCCAGACTCGAAAAAGCAGTTTGAAGAAGACTGCTGGTTGGCAAAAGATCATGTATCTTTAGATTAGCAGAGGGAGGAAAAAGAAATGGAAAGAAACGAGCTCAGGGAAACTGCCACCTCTCTTTGGGATGGCGGCTGGCGGGTGGAAGACAAGAACGAAATGAAAAAGGAGTACACCTTCACAGATGAGGAGCTCGAAATTGTCTGCGAAAAAATGAAAGAAATCGGAAGCGAAATCGACTGGAAAATGACAGAAGAAATCGGCGACCACGACACCATTGGGAGGCTGAAGGACGGCCGATTCTTCTGGACATGGAATACCGGCGAGTTTATGGAGCCAGAAACCTTGTTGGAGATAGGGGACGAAAACGGTGAAAATGGGGGCATGGTTTTTGCCTCCCTGGAGGAAATACTTGAATACTTGCAAGATGCCAGAGGCGATCTTGCAGAATTCGTAAAAGAAAATTTCTAAAAACAAAAAGGGGGAGAAAAATGAAATATGTAAAAGTAGCGAAAATCGAGAACGCTATTGACTGCCTGAATTTGGGCATTGACTATGACGTTTTCGAGACGGCGGAGGACCTCATTTCCTACCTGGAAAATGAATACGAGCCGGAGAGCGAAAACCAGATTGTCATTACAGACGAAATGAGAGAGGAGCTGGTGAAGGTTTTTGACCAGTATCCAAAAGCCCTTAAAGATTTAACTGGTCAAGAGTCCGGCATTGTTGTATACGATGCCGGCGTAATTGTCACAAACTGGGCCCACTCATGTATAGCTGGCGGGCTGCCCAGAATGGCCCCCGGCGGAATAGGAATTATCGCCTGGCCGGATGAGATTGAAGTTGTAAAAAAATATAGCGTAGCTGACATCAGGGAAGCCCTGCCTGGGGGAATAGTCCCTGGCGTTGGGGATAATACCATTGTGGCCGAAGATATGGAAATAGTACATGACCACTTCGGGGACATCCCCGCTCTGTGGGGATATGACATCGGACTAGGAGCCTGTGTCGACCAAGAGCCCACCAGCGGAACCATATATGAGCTGGGTGGGCTAGACGAAAAAGTCATCGTGATTGTCCCAGATGGGTGGGTGTAGGAAAACTAGGCCCGCCGGGGGCCTATCCCGGCAGAGAGGAAGCGGGACGATGAAAACATACAAAAAAGGTGCCAAAATTATTATCGCAACGAATCGCCCCGCGATACTTTTTGGCAAGCGTTATGCCCGGGGCGACGAGGTCACAATCCGATTGTCCCGGGATTGGACCCCGCAGGAAGAATTGGGCGGAGAAGGGCCCTGGGGCTGGAATAAGTACACAAGCGAGTTTGTGGAAAGCCTGGGGCAGATAGAGAAATAACCATGAGAGAGGGAGAGGTAGAAAAATGAAAACAAGCTTTGAAAAGGAGATTTCTATGCTGTTGGTAATAGGGCCTTTAGCCGGGCCCATTGTGCCAACTAGGAAGATAGAGGAGATAGAGGAGTTTCCAGAACTCCGGTATCCTGCCCTGGGGGCCGGACAAAGGGCACTTCTCTCCGAGATGGAGGGGCCGTGCCGAGTCTATCAATATGATGCTGGGAATTACCGGGATCATATAATTGTGATAGACAATATGCGCTCCTTCCTTATTCAGGATAGATACCCACTGGATAAGGGGGACACCGACTTCCATGACACCCTACTCAGGGTAGTGGAAGTGGAAACCGGTAGAAACCTAGTAGTCTGGCATGAACAGCCATACTGGTCAGGGCTGGATTATGGGCGAATCCTTAGCCCGGATCAAGTAATTGAGGAAATTAAGAATCACCCGGAGGTAGACTCAATCTCCCGGTGGATTGAAAAGGAGGCAAAATAATGGCTACGTTATATCCGATGACAGAAGTGTTCTTCAAGCGGGGGTTTAACGACTCCAGCGTAAGCAGCGAATATACTGAGGAAGCTGCTCACGTGTTAAGACTACACGGGTACACACCTCGTGTGGTGGATGCAGTGTCTCACTGCACCTACATCAAGGAGATAGCCACCCCCCTGCCGGACCGGAAAATCCTATCCGGTAGTAAAGCGGCAGAGGATCCGAAGATAAAGGAAATCCTGGATAGGGAATTCCCATTCTATCTGAAGGTTTTTGAAGATCGGGACTTTAGTGTCCATGAAGTTACTTTTGAAGAATATGAGAAGGAGCGAAAGAAATGAAAAATATGAAAATCAAGGCAGTGCTGTCTACGACAGTGCTGCCGGTGGATGGGGCATATGAGGTCAGGGCCCTGAGTGAGTGTCCTGATGTAACCGGGGTGGAGCACTACATAGGCCACCCCGACACAAAGACAATAGTGGAGGAGCTAGGGGCTATTCAGGCCCCTAGCAAATTGTTTTTCGGTCTGAATCCCGGGGAAAGCGCTATCTGTTTTGCTATCCGCCAGGGCAGGAGTGACCGCAAGGAACAGGGGTACACCAGCCCCCACCAAGCGGTTACTATGGATGACCTGTCTGTCCGGATTATCACCCGGATAGACGCAGGCCAATGCCCGTTTTGTGGCGCGCAGGTGTATCGGGACGGCTGGCATTGCCCTGGTTGCGGAGCCACATAGGGAGGAGGAGCTACTGTGAAAGAAAAAGATAAGAAGTGGGAACCCATTTGCTGCCGGGATGGAAATCCTGGCATTGGTTGGTTTTCAGGGTACCACCCGCAATGTTGCGGGAGTTGCTGGCCTGGACCATCTGGTCCGGTTTCGGACCCTGTCATTAAAATTAATAAGAAAGAGGAGGAAGAAAAATGAGTGAAAACTTTGAAATCCAGGTGTTAGCGAGAACAGCTTACACCGACGAAGAAGCGGCCGACGGACGCATCCGCAAGTATAGCATCTACGTAATCCACCAAAACAATGCAGCCCACAACACCTGGAAAGAAAGCATATTTACTAGAGATGAGGAAACCAAACAGGCGCTTGTCAACAAGTGGGAAGCCAAGATTGTCGATATCTTGAGGATAGACGAAAAGGCAGGCGCTGTGTATATCTCCCAAGTGCTCGGGAAGATATTCACTGTTACACAGGTCATATCAGAAAAAATACCATGCACTTTCATATAGCCAAAATTGAAGATATCATTCGGGGGGACATTGTTGTCTCCCTGAGCGATACGGTGGTAAAAGAAAAAAAAGGAGGAACAAAAAAATGAAAAAATATAGCATGGAGGTCACACTCGCTGACAGTCTAACAGTGAATGTGCCGTTAAAATATGACAAGGACAAAAACGAATACAGCTGCGAAGAAGATTTTATCAAAATTGCCCGTAAGGTGATGGCCCATGCAATCCTGCATGATGGCCACCACTTTAATTACAAAATCGTGGATGACAAGGGCAATGAAATACCCTTCAGTCACAAATGGTAAAAGAAGGAGGAAAACATAATGCCACGGAAACAGGTTTATATAAAAGATGAAGATGTCGGCATGTTTGAGCGTGCTGAGGAGCTATTTGGCGACAGCTTTAGCGCTATGATTGCCGAAGCCGTACGCCGGCTTGTGGATCAGAAAGAAAGCAAGGAGACCGGTATGGAAGAACAAGTCATCGGAAGCGGGGTTTATTATCCCCGTGGGGATGATGATGTTAAGCTATACAAATTCATCGGCAAACAGATTGCCGATGCCCGAATTTATTCTGGTCAAACCAAATCCCGGGATGATCAGGGTATAGATTACACCTTGTATCTCACCAAGAAAGAAAAATACCTGGTCCATATCTATCAGTGGACCAGGTGGGAAAATGAAAATTGCTATGCAGAGTACCGGGTGTTTGATACCCTGGAAGAGCTGCAGGCAACGAAAGAAATCCCCGGTAGTCTGTTAAAAGGTGCAGGGGAGACATTGGGTCTGGATACTGCCGAGTATCTTGACCTATAAGGGGACAGCCATGACAAAAACAAAGATGATCACCAAAGCTACCCGGTTTCAGATTATCAAGCCACTGGATACCGGGTGGGACGAGTTGGGGCAGGTTCTCCGGGACCTGTCCTATCACACAACAAAACTGTGCAATATGGCGGTGCAGTTGTATTGGCAACACCACAACTACCGCCTGGCGCACAAAGAGGAAACCGGGAAGTATCCAGCAGCAGCCGAGGACAAGGAGCGATATGGATGCAGTTTTCGCAACCATGTCTACCGGAAAATGAGGGAAATGTATCCAGATATGGCCTCCAGCAACACATCACAGACCAATCAGTTTGCGATGTCTCGCTGGCAGAACGATGTCCGAGAAATCATGCGGCTGCAGAAGTCCATTCCTTCGTTCAGACTGGGTACTCCGGCGCAGGTAGCAAATGCAAACTACACCCTGTCTGTGGAGGAGCAAGACAACGGCAGGTCTAGTTTCATTGCTACCATAACCCTACTATCTCTAGCCGCCGGCAAACAGACGCGGTATAGCATACTGCTTGACGGCGGTGACCGATCCAAGAAAGCTATATTCCGCCGAATCATGGAAGGCGAGTATAAGCAGGGTGCAATGCAGATCACTTACAACAAGCGTAAGAAAAAGTGGTTTTGCATTGTGTCTTTCAGCTTTATCCCGGAAAAACAAAACCGGGAACTGGATCCGGACCGGGCAATGGGGCTGATGTTTGGAACTGGCAATTATACGGTCTTTGCCGCGTACAGCGTTGGACAAAAAAGATATACCCTGCCGGCGGGTGAGGTGATAGCGACAGAAAAGAAAATCCATGCTATTGCCGAACGCCGGAAGGAAATACAACGACATGCAGGATACCGTGGTCATGGCATAAAAAGAAAACTACAGGGCACAGAAGTGCTTGCTGGACAGGCTAGCGCTATCCGGGACACCCTGAACCATAAATACAGCCGCCGGGTTGTAGATGTGGCAATGGCTAACCGGTGCGGGACAATAAAAATACTGGACAAGCTGGTTACCCCCGGTGCCAGCGTCTCGGAACTGGTTAACTACCCCTGGGCAGGAGTGGTAGAAAAAATTAAGTATAAAGCCGAGGAAAAGGGCATTGCTGTTAAAGTGGTATCGCTAGATGGCACTAGATGCCACAAATGCGATGCGGAAATTGAAATTGATAGTGATAACGAAAGCCCTTTGACTTGTCCGAGTTGCGGTGCTAAAATAGATAAAGACTACAATACCGCCAAGCGGATCGCAAAAAGCTAGGCGGTGATAAAAAATTAGGGCTGATTCGGCAGCCTGGGGTGAGAAGCCCTCCAAGACTTCGGCAACGGAGGGAACGCTCACTAAGCCGCGACGAAAGCCGGAAACCTCTAGCCTGAACTGCGTATGCACGGCGGGGCTAGACAACCAAAACATAATGTCGTCGATGTGCCGGGGGTTGTGCGCTATTGGTGGTCAACGACAAAAACATAGCTAGGGTCCTTGAGAACCGCATAATGACCAGTAGTTAGAACGGGTTTCCGACCTAACTATGTAGGGTTGGAGCTTATTGAAATGACACTTGCCAGCAGGCTGGCCCCAGGTTTCCGACCTAACTATGTAGGGTTGGAGCATTGAACATCTAAAACAGGGAGTTAGGGTGATTAAGTTTCCGACCTAACTATGTAGGGCTGGGACTAGCGGAAAAACAACATGAACACAGATAGACAAAAACTAATGTTTCCGACCTAACTATGCAGGGTTGGGACCGAAAAAACCTACAATCGGGACATTGGAGAAATGGGTTCCTGACCTAACTATGTAGGGTTGGAGCGTCGAGCCAATAGCCAGTCTTCTCTGCTGGCGGGGTAGCTATGTAAGGTTGGAACCAAAACACCAGACGAGAAAAACGGCCCCGTTACCAGGGTAGCTATGTAGGGTTGGAACTGATGCCTATCACAATATCTTCGGAAAACCCTCGTTCCCAAGGTAGCTATGTTGAGTTGGAACATCAAGCCAAAATCTGTAGGGTTGGAATTTAGTACAGGAATATTAATCTAACAAACTACCCCCAGGGATTACTTCCTGGGGGTTTATTTTTTGCTCAAAAACAGGCTTAACTGCTCTAATTTTTCAATATTTTTGCTATCTCGTAGGATGCCAATTCTTCATTTACGCTATTTATATAGCCTATTTTGCTTATATTCCTTTTTCGTATTTCCTCGATTGCTTTATAGTACAATGCGTGGCTTAGATGCTGTGTGAAAAAACACACTATATCAGCACCGTCCAGAACGCGTGTGTCAAAGTTTTCGGATGATATAAAAATCCACTTTGGTAATAATTCTTTCATTTTTTGCTGCCATCGTTGGTGGCCACCGATAACAACCCCGGCTGTTGTGCTTAAATCCGGTACATCCTCTATTTTTTTCGGCACCAGCCCCCTGTCAAGCGAAAACAAGAACTCTCTCAGTGCAGTCAATTCTTGATTGCTTTCCTTTTCCTTTTCCAATTCCTCTTCCAGACATCTGACCCTGTTGCTCAATTCCCATATCTTTTTTTTGTATCTTTCCTCTGTTTCACTTTTGATTTCCTGGATCCTTTTTTCCGCATTGGATAATTTTTTGTTAAGAATATTGTTATCTTCAGTTAGCCTTTGAAGCTCTTTTTCCTGGTTTTCCAGGTCTATAAAAACAGTTTCCTTGTTGTTTTCAAAATAGTGTTGCTTAACCTGCTTATATGCTTTGCACATACCTTTCAAAATTAAACCGTGCACCAAATGCTTGACAGCTTCTCCGGTATTTTTGTTCTTGTTGTACATGTAATAAATACCGAGCGTTTCATCTACATCATCATTGCTGAATTTTACATCGTTGAAAACGCTGGGAATACTTATGCTTTCAGTGTCTGCTATTAGTGAAATGGGCTCGGATATAGCAAACACATCATCGTGGCCATGAAAAATAGTATCATATGAATTAACTGGCCCATAGGTATCGTAAATTCTTTGTTTCAACTTATGGGTATCCTGTAATAAATCCTCTTCCATTGTTTTGCGTGAGTACCTTGTTTTGCTGTTTTCGCTAGAGTGTTCTAGTCGTTGATGTAAAACTTGCCTTATCCGAGCGAATATTTCATCTTGCTTTAGCTCTCTTTCTTTTAACAAGGCAAACCAAATCAGCATCAGCATATCAGTGTTAAAATCATCATCTGTTTTATAGTTGCCGGACTTCGTCCCGCTATACAAATATTTTCCTACTGATATCATTTCGTGATTCTGTACCCACATATAGACTCTAGTCCAACCTTTACGGATTAAAGTAGTTAGCTTTTTCATGATCTCAGTATCTTGCGGATTTTCATGGAGATAAAGCAATATCCCCAGTGCTTTTTTTGCATACTCCTCTCTGTGGATATCACCCTCCCGAATGATTATATGGTTGTAGATTTCGGACTCCCTAGCCAGGCGATAGAATTCATACTTTTTGATTTTATACAGCCTGTCTATATCCCGGCGGATTTTTTTGTTGTGGCCAAATGCCTCACAGATGAACGGCAAAAGATTTGTTTCTGTGGACACGGTATCAATCGCTCCTTTTTATGTATTGTTATACAGTCTCTTTGGGTAGGGGCTTGGGGAAACGAATGAGAACAGATGAAGCTGGCACAGCTGACGGGAGGCGGTAGCAGGGAAGAAAGCCCCGCTCCGGGGCTCTTGTTTTTATCATCTGGAATAAGGTCCGACTATTTCAAAACAAGGCAGGCCGTTAGAAATATCAACTTCAACCTCTACTACCTGACCAT
>JABMJD010000017.1 GCA_013201395.1 Candidatus Syntrophopropionicum ammoniitolerans | reverse complement strand
TTTTGGCTGGTTTGGTTGTGTAATTGGCCTAGTTTAATGTGAGATTGTTTCTTGGGTTAATTTGAGAATCTACAGTATGGGGTTGGCAAATTCCACTTATTTTATGTTCTGCGATGTGGGAATGAGCATAGGCCCGCTTTTGGTCGGATTTATGATTCCTTTTACAGGATACAGAGGAATGTACGAGGTTGTGACAGCCATTGCATTTGTGTGTATACCCTTATATTTTCTGCTGCACGGGCGAAAAATTGCGAGAAAAGATGATGATATGATAAGAAGTGCTCCACCACGTTAATTAGCCAACAAGTTGTTGCGGCCAATAGGGGCCTTTTAAGAATAAATCTAGATAAGATCAAATTATGATAACCGCTGCCTGCCGCTGCTCAGGCGGTTGTGGGCAGAATGGTAATTATCGGAAAAGGTGCACCTTTGGCCAGCAAAAAACTAAAACCATAATAGTAGGGTGCTGCCACCTGATTACAGGTAGCAGTACTTTTTTTGTCCGATTGTTTTTTGCCCGCTTGAGTGTATAGGTTTTTACCAATTGGGCAAATGTTTTTACCAGATTCCTAGGACTTATTCTGTTGCAGTGGCACTTTTTTTGATAATGGGATGCCATGTAGATAAAGGCCCCTGCTAGATCTGTAAAACCAGCCTTTGTGAAAAGGAAGTCAGGGTCGTGGGGGAGAATACTAGAAGTAGCTGTACAAAATGAATTAATTGTGGGTTGATTGCGTTGGCGCAGATGAGGCTGTTTGTAGCGGTGAATTTACCGTTGACAGTTAAAAGAGGCATTGATTTATTCATTCAAGATTTGAAAAAGATTGGCGGCGACATGAGGTGGGTTAGACCGGAAAATCTGCATCTAACCGTGCAGTTTCTCGGCAATGTCCATGGGGAGCGGGTGCCGGCTGTGACGGAAGCCCTGCATAGGGCCGCAGGCAGTGTGGCCCCTTTTACCCTGAAACTGAGTGGTGTCGGTGTTTTCCCCTCCCGGGAAAGGCCCCGGGTTTTTTGGGCGGGTGTCAGCGGTGATATTACCGTCTTACGGCAGTTAAACCGCCAGGTGCAGGGAGAGTTAAAGGAACTGGGTTTTGACCCGGGGAAAAACAGGTTTTCACCTCATCTGACCCTGGCCCGGCTACGTTCACCAGCCGGCTTTGTCCGGATCATGGCTCGGGCGGAAAAAATAGCTGCCGGTAAAGCCTTTGGGGTGGTGGACGTCGCTACAGTAGACCTGATGCTTAGCAAATTGGGCCCCGGGGGGCCGAAATATCATTCACTGGCCCGTGTGCCCCTAATAGGCGTTCCTGAGGCATATTAGCTGAAAACCCGGCATAAAATTTATTTAAATATCCATGAAAGTGTGATGGGCAATGTTTATCCTTGCTTTGAACGGGAGCCCCCATAAGGAGGGGAATACTGCCATTTTGCTAAATAACGCTCTGGAGGAAATTAGGGCAGATGGGGTAGAAACAGGTCTGATCCAGATTGCAGAAGGGGTATATGATGCTAAAAACCCTTTTTGCCTGTACTGCAGCACGCCATGTGACGGGAGGTGCTATAAGAACACCAGGCTGGAAAAAATGTTGAATTTGCTCAGCCGTGCCGATGGTTTATTACTGGGCAGCCCGGTATACTTCGGCACCGTTTCCGCCCAACTAAAATCCTTTTGGGATAAGACCAGGGCGCTTAGGCGGGAAAAACAACTGCTCAATGTAGTAGGCGGTGCCCTGGCTGTTGGTGGTTCCCGTTTCGGGGGTCAGGAAACTACCCTGCGTGCTCTGCAGGATATGATGTTGTGTCAAGGGATGATTGTGGTGGGTGATGCCCACCAGGATGATGATGCCGGACATCAGGGTGCCTGTGCTCAGCAGCCGGCCGGGGATGACAGGGCGGGGTTGGCCCGGTCCAGGATTCTGGCCCGGCATGTGCTGCAGGTGGCGCGGTCCACGGTAGGCCTCAGACAGAGAAAAAATGTCGATTAACAATACCCCGGCGTCTTTTGCTGCACCGGGGTTTCTTTTTTATAAAAACTATATTCCAGCAGGAACAGAGACCCTTTTAGTAGAATGTTTTTTACCATTTCCAACTAGGATAGGATGGTGGTTTTAATTGGATATCCGTCGTCGTTCCGAGGAGTTGGAGTGCCGCATATTATCTCCCCGGGCCTGTTTAAGCAGTGCCAGCCGCGGTCGGCGGCTGAAAGAAAAAGAATGTTCTGTGCGTACCGCTTTTCAGCGTGACCGGGACCGGATCATTCATTCCAAAAGTTACAGGCGTCTCAAACACAAGACACAGGTTTTTATCATCCCGGAAGGGGACCATTATCGTACCAGACTAACCCACACAATGGAGGTAGCGCAAATTGCCCGTACGGTGGCCCGGGCATTACAGCTCAATGAGGATCTGGCTGAGGCGGTGGCGTTGGCCCATGATTTAGGCCATACACCTTTTGGTCATGCTGGCGAAGAGGCGCTAAACAGTGTCTTTAAACCAGGTTTTAGGCATAATGAACAGAGCTTGCGGGTGGTAGATTTTCTGGAAAACGGTCGGGGCCTTAACCTTACCTGGGAGGTGCGGGATGGAATCTTAAGACACACCGGCCCGGAAATCCCCTCTACCCTGGAAGGGCAGATTGTCAGATTGGCCGATCGAGTTGCTTATATCAACCATGACATCGACGATGCCATCCGGGGCGGGATCATTGCCGTGAAGCAGATTCCGGAGGAATGCCTATCTGTTCTTGGCAGGGAACATAGGGAACGGATTAATACAATGGTGTTGGACCTGATCCGGACCAATCTGGAGGAGACGACAGAAATAAAAATGAGTCCACCCATCCAGGCTGCTACAGAAAAGCTAAGGGACTTTATGTTTCAAAACGTTTATAAAAGCCTGCGAGCCAGACATGATGCGAAGAAAGCCTGTCATGTGATGCAGAATTTATTCAAACATTTCAATGATCATGCTGGTCTTCTCCCGCCCGAATACCAGCGGCGAATTGGTGGGGAAGGAACTGAGCGGATTGTGTGTGATTATATTGCCGGCATGACGGATAATTTTGCTATCGGAGTATACCAGCATTATTTTTTACCACTACCGTGGATACACAAGGCCCCCACAGATATTTGTTGGGCGGGTTTTGTCGAAAAAAAGGATAATGAGTAGAAAGGGCGAATTGTATTGTTGTAAAATGCATTTTTCGCCAGGATGGCTAATAACATTTCTCGGCAGGACAAAAAAAACATTTGTTGAACTGTTCTAGTACTAGTGGATTTATGGGAAAAGAAGGGTGATCCTGGGTGGGCTTTATTCCCAACGAAATAATTGAAACAGTCCGCCTGCGTACAGATATTTTACATGTAGTATCACGTTATGTAAAACTGCAGAAAAAAGGGAGAAATTTCACGGGGTTGTGTCCTTTCCATAATGAACGCACTCCTTCATTTACAGTGACCCCCGAAAAGCAAATTTTCTATTGTTTCGGTTGTAATGTGGGCGGTGATGTTTTTAAATTTCTTATGCTCAAAGAAAACCTGACCTTTAGTGAGGCAGTTAAGACATTAGCTGAACAGGCAGGGGTGGTCCTGCCGGTAGATGACAATCCGGCCGCCCGTGAAAGAAATGCCAGGATAAAGGTGCTGAAAGAGGCCAACAACCTGGCCCGAGACTTTTTTGTTAATAGTTTGCAAAGCCGGGTTGCGGCCGAGGCCAGGCACTATTTGCAGGGACGGGGATTGGCGCCCCAGATATTGGAAAACTTTCAGATCGGGTTTGCGCCGGCAAGCTGGCAGTCCCTGCTTGACTATTTGATGCAAAAGGGCTGCCGACAGCAAGATATAATAGAGGCCGGCCTGGCGACCAGCGGTAAAACAGGCCGCATCTATGACCGTTTTCGCAACCGGATTATATTTCCGATTGGGGATGCCGCCGGCCGGACAGTTGGTTTTGGAGGCCGAGTTTTAGATGATACCTTACCCAAATACCTGAACAGCCCGGAAACGCCCTTTTTCAGTAAAAGTCGGATCTTATATGGGCTACATCAGGCCAGACAATCTATCAGAGAAAAAGACTGTGTTGTTGTGGTGGAAGGTTACATGGATGTGCTCATGACCCACCAGTATGGATTTACCAATACGGTAGCCACACTGGGTACTGCTCTTACTGTGGAACACGGGCGCTTGCTGTTGAACAATAGCCGCAATGTAGTATTTGCTTTTGATGCTGATGTTGCCGGTGTGGCTGCTACCATGCGTGGGTTGGATATTTTACGAGAATTGGGCTGTGAGGTTAGTGTGCTGAACATGCCTGAAGGTAAGGATCCTGATGATTTTCTGAGGCGATACGGTGCTGAGTCCTGGGAAGAGTTAATCATGGGGGCCACATCCCTCATTGAATATAAACTGCAGTATGCCGCCGGCAAGGGAATGATCACTACGGTGGCGGAAAAACTAGAGGTTATGCACATGGTTTTCCCTGACCTTGTGGCGGAAAATAAGGTTGAAAGGGAAGAGGGCCTGAAAAAAATTGCCCGCACACTAAATCTAAGCTGGGATACAGTGGCGGGAGAACTGAAGGCCTTTGAGAGAAAACAGCGTAAAAGAGGGGTATACCCGGATAAAATTGTTAAAAACATACATACTATTAGAGGAAAAGAGAAAAAAATGGATGCCAGAGGAAAGTCCGAGGCTATTCTATTGCGGATGGTATTGGATGATCCTTCATTAGGGGAAAAAATCGTGACTGGGATAGGCGAAATTCCATTTAAAAATGATAATTATCAAAGGATATTTGTGAATTGTCTTGAATTATATAAAAGCCCGGGTTACTGCCCCGAGGGGCTGCTAAGTCTGTTGGACAGCGAAGAGCAAAACCTGTTGAGCAAACTGCTGATAATGGATATTCCAGGAGAAAATCCTGTTAAGATAATGAAATGCTATATTGACTCTATTAACCGGTGTATACGCCAGGAGCGGAGGGAAGAAATCCTGGAAGAAATAAGAAATCTGGAAAAATTAGATGGTAGTATGCTGGATAATGATTTGTTAAGGGAACTGGTATTATTAAAAGGGATAGATGAAGCTGAAAAAGCGGACAATTTTGCACGTGTTGCTGAATTAACGGCTGAATATAGGGAGTATTTTAGTATTAAAAATGAGGATCACCGCGTTGAGGGGAGGGATAACATTTGAGTGAAGAACAACTAGTTTCCGCAGGGGTAAAGGAGTTAATTGCCAAAGGGAAAAAGCGCGGTGTCCTGACGTATAACGAAATTATGGACGGTTTACAGGGAGTTGACCTTACACCAGAACAAATTGATGAAATCTATGAAAAACTTTCCGGGTTGGGTATTGAGGTTGTACAGGAGGCCACGGATGATGATGAATCTAAAGAAAGCGCAACGTTGGAATCAAAAGACGATAAGGAAAAGGAAGAAGTTAACCTGGCGGTGCCCGAAGGTGTGGGCATTGATGATCCCGTGCGCATGTATTTAAAAGAGATCGGCCGTGTGCCCTTGCTCACATCGGAAGAAGAAGTGGAACTGGCTATGCGCATGGAGGCAGAGGACGAAGAAGCAAAAAGAAAACTTGCTGAGGCTAATCTCAGGTTGGTAGTCAGCATTGCCAAACGGTATGTGGGCCGGGGCATGTTGTTTCTAGATCTTATCCAGGAGGGTAACCTGGGCTTGATCAAGGCTGTGGAGAAATTTGACTACCGCAAGGGATATAAGTTCAGCACCTATGCTACCTGGTGGATTAGACAGGCGATTACCAGGGCTATCGCGGATCAGGCCAGGACCATCAGGATCCCGGTGCACATGGTAGAAACCATAAACAAATTGATCAGGGTACAAAGGCAGTTGCTGCAGGAACTGGGACGGGAACCGAACCCAGAAGAAATTGCCAAAGAAATGAATATTACCGAGGAAAAGGTTAGGGAAATACAAAAAATTGCCCAGGAACCGGTGTCGTTGGAAACACCAATTGGTGAGGAGGAGGACTCCCACCTGGGTGACTTTATAGAAGATCAAGATGCCAGAGCACCTGCTGAGGAAGCTTCCTTTACGTTGTTGCGCGAACAGCTGGATGAGGTGCTGGAGACCTTGACCGATAGGGAGCAAAAGGTGTTGCGTCTGCGCTTCGGCCTGGATGATGGTCGCGCCCGCACCCTGGAAGAGGTCGGGCAGAAGTTCGGTGTTACCCGAGAGCGTATCAGGCAGATTGAAGCCAAAACACTGCGTAAGCTCAGGCATCCCAGTCGTAGCAAGAAATTGAAAGACTATCTGGATTAAAATATTAAAAATGAGTCATTGACGTTGGGCACAAATTATCGTATAATATCATCTGTGCCGACGTTCCTCGATAGCTCAACGGTAGAGCAACCGGCTGTTAACCGGTAGGCTGTAGGTTCGAATCCTACTCGAGGAGCCAATCTTGGGCCCATAGCTCAATGGTAGAGCATCCGGCTCATAACCGGCTGGTTCCAGGTTCGAATCCTGGTGGGCCCACCAAGCCAAGCAACAACCAACACAACGAACAGTCAATATGGCCCCTTGGTCAAGTGGTTTAAGACACCGCCCTTTCACGGCGGTAACACGGGTTCGAATCCCGTAGGGGTCACCATATAAGGGCGATTAGCTCAGCTGGGAGAGCGCCTGCCTTACAAGCAGGATGTCGGCGGTTCAAACCCGTCATCGCCCACCAACAAAAACCTTTAGCGCCGGATGTCGGCACTAAAGGTTTTTTGCGTGAAAAAAAATTTGGTGTTAGTAGATTAGAGCACTAAATCTTCATTGAGGTGGCTGCAATTGGTGGCGATAGCATTCATCGCCGCTGCATTTATGGGATAGGCTATAGGTGAAGGTGAAACCAAAGGATGTGTTGCCGCCTGGAAGGTGTTAAGTTCGGTGGCTGTAATGTTTTTCAGGATAGCCAGGCTTAAAATGTTAATTATTTCAGCCACTGTATTTCCGCCGGAGATCTGGGCTCCCAGGATAATGCCGGAACATTTGGAGAAAATTAGCTTAATGTTTACTTCCTGGGCATCCGGCAGAGAACCGGGGTGGCGATCCATGGTCTTGAACTCGCCAACCATGATCGTAAAACCTTCTTGTCTTGCTCTGGTTTCTGTTAGACCGGCCGCCGCGAATGTTTTGCCGAATATTTTTGTGGAAAAGGTGCTGATGGTACCCTTATTGGCCCGGATTAACCGCAACTGGAAGGCATTGCTACCTGCTATTTTGGCTTCCATTGCCGCCGTTGATGCCAGTAGCAGGGGCACATCTTTTCCTGTAAAAAAGCATTTCTTTTCTGCACAGTCGCCAACAGCAAAAATATCCGGATCACTGGTTTTCATGTACTGATCAACCATAATGGCCCCTTTATCGTTCATTGTTAGCCCACAATCTTTTCCTAGGGTGCCATTAGGTTTCATTCCTAGACCGAGGATGACCACATCTGCCGGGATCGTCCGGCCATCTTCCAGTTCAATGGCCTCTACAGCACCTTCACCAAGTATTTTACTGACCCTGGTGTTGGTCATTACATTAATGCCACTGCTACTAAGGAGATGCTCAATGTCATCAGTGTATTTCTTGTCGAATGCCTGCCATAGGCAAGAGCCCGCTGCCTCGATTAGGGTGACATTTTTGTCCAATAGCCTGATTTGCTCAGCAAATTCGACACCGATAAAACCACCGCCGATGACGGTAACATTTTGGGCAGTCTGCAGCTTTTTAAGGATTTTATTTAAATAGCCTTCGTCTTTCAATATTGGAAATACATTGTCCGAATCATGACCCTCAATAAACGTGGGGACAATAGGCAGGGAACCTGTGGCTATAACCAGTTTTTTGTAACTGATAACGCCATTATCCCTGGTTGTTACCCTTTTCTGCTCCTTGTTTATTTCTAAAGCACTATCGATGATCAGGTTGATATTGGCATTGGTGAGCATGGAATCGGGGATAATATTTTTTTTGGAGTCATGGAGGGTGCCAAAGATGTAGGGTATGCCGCAGGGGACCATCACTGTTTCAGTTTCACGGATCAGGGTAATGTCAATGTCACCGTAAGCTTTACGGGCCATTGTGGCCGTAAGGATACCACCGGCGCTGCCACCGATAACCAAAAAATCAGTCTTTTTCATTTTCCATATCCCTTCCTTTCCCAGTTCTAGTCCTTACATTGCCTCTAAGAGGTAACCATCTACGAGCGCAACTACCTTTTTCTCCTTCATACAAAGGGTTTTCAGTGGATATTGGGGACAACGGTAAGGATGTGTGTGTATTGTTTGGATTGTAAAGAGGGGAATACTGGGTTCCCATAGAAAATGGACTTTCAACCCCCTTCCTATGAAATGATTTACTGAATATTGTAGCAAATTATAAACCAATTGAAAATCCCCCCGGCCAGTTTTATTTATGGGCCACAGGGGGATTTGTTAACCGTTAATCCGACTGGTTGTTCTTTGGAAAAATATCACCATCGGCATGCTGCAGTAGGCTGATAAAAATTTTGGCTATATGAGGATCAAAAAGAGTGCCTGCTCGGCGCCCTATTTCCTGTAGCGCTTCGTCTTTACCCATGGTAGTAGTTTTACAGTGAGGGTGCAACAGGTGATCATAGGCATCAACAACGGAAATAATGCGTGCAAACAAGGGGATCTCTTCTCCTTTTAAACCCTTTGGGTAGCCGGAGCCATCCCAGTTTTCATGATGGTTTAGTATCGCCTCTGCTAACTGGTGTGTTTCATCAAAATAATTCAGTATCCTGCTGCCGATGATGGGATGCTGCTCTGTTTTCTTGTGTTCCATCGGATCAAGCTGACTATCCTTGTTTAATAGATCCGGGCTAAATACAATTTTGCCAATATCATGGAGGCGACCGGCCTCCTTAAGCTGGCGGATGTCAGCCGTAGGCAACTCCAGGGCCAAGCCCATCTCGCCACACAATTTACTCACGCGTCCGGCATGCCTTTCCTCAGATTGGTTCTCTTGATAGAGGGAGTTGATTATGAAACCTAGCTCACGGCTTTGTAGATCATCCCGGCCCAGGGTTTTAGCAGCATACATTTTGGCCTCGGCTTTGTTCAGGGTTTGGATGATATCTTCTTCCACTGTCCTTTTGGTATCGCAACCGGTGGAAATACTGCATTTGATAGCCCGGATTTGCTGCTCGTAGGTCTCTTTTTTTATCCTTTTGGCAATATTTTCAGCCTCAGCAAGGCTTGTTTTTGGCAGCAGCAACAGGAACTCGTCACCACCCCAGCGGGCAATGATATCATCAGCCCGGCACACATGCCGCATCACCTCAGCCACCCTTTCCAGTAACATATCACCAAAGGCATGGCCGAATATATCATTGGTGAGCTTCAGACTGTTCACATCGCCCATGATGATGGAAATGGGCAGGTTCCTTTTCGTATCCAGGCGATGCAGCTCTTCCTCCAAAAAACGCCTATTATATAGCCCGGTTAGCGAATCGTGGAAGCTCATGTATTCAATTTTCTTTCTCTGTTCCCTTTTTTCAGTGACATCACGGAAAACAAGCACAACACCGGCGATATGGCCCTTGTCATCCAGAACAGGGGCCGCACTATCCTCCAGGTGGTATTTTGTACCATCCTTGCTGGTGAGAATGGCATGATTCCCCAGCTCCTGTGGTTGCCCCGTGGCGAATACCTTCTCAATGGGGTTGCCAATGGTAAAGCCCTCCTGTTCATGTGACAGGTGAAAGACTTGTTTATAGTTCAGGCCTGCTGCTTCTTCCTGTGACCAACCGGTCAGCCGGGAGGCCACTGCATTTAAAACTTCAATGTTTTCCTGGTTATCGATGACCATCACACCGTCTCCAATAGACAGTAGGGTCTGATAATATCTATTTCGTTCATAAACTAGTGTTTCTGCTGATTCCCTGCGCTGTACCGCATTCCATACCCCGGCCATGAGCATGGTCATTTCATCTACATCAGTTTCGTCATAATCTGTTTGTTTGTTGGCAAATCCAACCACGGCTACAATCCGGTCATCAATGATTACCGGAACGGACATAAATTTTTTTAGTTCCACATGTCCCTCGGGGTAACCTTTCTTTAGGAGGTTTGGCAGTTGGAAACCATTGGCAATAATCGGCTTGCGCTGCCTTACTACCTCACCCCAGATACCTGTGTTGTCCAGGCTATATACCTTTGGTTGGCCAGGAACAGTGCATTCTTCCATTACCCCCTTTGTCCAGGAATTGAGGATGAATTCCTTCTTGTCTTCATTATAAAAATATATGTAGCCATACCGGCTGTCGGTGATTTTCAGCAGCTCATGCAGAGCGTAATCCAGTTGCTTTTGTTTACTCTCAAAGCTGCGACTAAGCATCTCTAATAGCAGCCTCTGGTGTTTAAGGTGTCGTTCCCGTGACTGCTGCCATTTATGTTCTGCTGTGATGTCGCTAATATAGGCGCCTACGCCGTAGGCACCATTGGGCAAAGGAACGGGAAATTTTGTGGTTCTAAAAAACCTGTCACCTGTTGAGGTCGTGCTGGTGATCAACTGATGGTTTTTTAAGGCATCCCAATCCGCCTTGGTGCACACCTCGGCAAATTTCTTGTCCAGTAGAGAGGCATCGTCAAACCCGATGACTTTATCCCCAGGTAATTGAAAAAAATCCTCCAAGGCCTTATTGACAAATACATACCTTAGTTGCTCGTCCTTTAAATAAATAAAGTCTGTGTCGGCATCCATAAAGGTTTTTCTTAATGCATTATAGTTGGCCAACTCCTTATTGGCTGTGCCTAGCGACTTTGTTTTCTTGCGTAGATCCCACAGAAGGAAGAGTAAAATGGCTATAAATCCCCCACCGACAACAATAATAATTGTTACCATCTGTTGGTGCCTCTTTTGCAACAGGACTTCTGGGGTAATGTCATGGATCACAGAAAAGAGGGCCTGGCGGCCCTGATATGCAGCAGGGTAGGCGTGCACCTCTACCCAGCGCAACTCCCCGCCGGCAAGCCGGTGTTGGAACGTGAAGAGATTTTTTTCTTCATGGGCGGCGGCCCTTGTTTTCTCCGCAACAAGACTGGGCTCAACCATATTAATCTGGGAAATGGCCATAGATGTGAGTTGCTTTTTGGTATAACCATAGAATTTCACAGCAGCTTCATTGGCGTAAAGGATATGGCCTGTTCCTTGTTCAATGAACAACATTACCGCTCCGTGCTCGCTAAAGGTTTTATCCAGGTCGATCACCTGTTCATTAGCCTCTGCGTCGTTGATCCAGCTAACCGCTACTGCGATTAGCACAGCCGGTATGAAGACAGTTTTAAACAGGTTAAAAAATAGTTTCATGGTGTTCTCCTTATTCACTAGAGATGCATTATGCATCCCACCCCATATCATTTATATTTTCTGCATATGTTTTTGCAATGTGTTTAAACCTTTCCTGCACGGCTAAAAACGCATACACTACAAAAGGATCAAAATGTTTGCCGGTATCCATTTTGATGGTTTGCACAGCCTTTTCGTGAGAGATGGCATCCTTGTAGATGCGCCGGGAGGTCAGGGCATCGTATACATCTACCACTGCCATTAACCTGGCGGACAAGGGAATGTTTTCACCGGATAGGCCCTGGGGATAACCAGTACCATCCCATTTTTCATGATGGGAATAGGCTATTTCCCGGGCACAGGACAGAAATGTTTCAGCACCACCGATCAATTTTTCCGCACACAAAATTGCATCCCGGCCCAGAGTGGGGTGCTTTTTCATAACTTCATATTCTTCTGAGGATAAAGGCCCCGGTTTGAGCAGGATCCGGTCCGGTATGCCTACCTTGCCTATGTCGTGCAGTGGGGAAGATTGGACAATTAACTTTATTTTTTCTTCTGTCAGGGTGTGCTTGAATTTGTCCATTTGGCTCAGGTAATCAGCCAACTCCTTGATATAGAGTTTGACCCGCTGCAGGTGTCGGCCTGTTTCATTGTCCCTTGTTTCCGCCAGGGCGGCCATTGCTATGATGGAGGCCTCCTGGATAATAGAAATATCTTTGGTGCGCCTCTTGATTTCCTGATCAAGAAATTGGTTTTGGTCTTTTAAGATATCCCTTGATCTTTTCAGTTCCAGATGCATTTTGACCCGGGCAGCCAATATCGGGGGGCTAACTGGTTTAGAGATATAGTCTGCAGCACCCAGGGCAAAGCCCTTTTCTTCATCCTCCTCATCTGTTTTGGCCGTTAAAAAAATAATGGGAATGTCTTTGAGTTCCCTGTTTTCCTTGAGTCGGCGGCAGGTTTCATAACCATTCATTACAGGCATCACAACATCCAACAGGATAATATCCGGCCGGGTGTTTTGGGCTACTGTAAGGGCTATAGCACCGTTTGTGGCTACCTTGATTCTGTAATCATCCTTTAGTATTTCATTAACTAGCCTGATACTATTAATGGCATCATCCACAACCAATAGGACTGGTTTATCCTTGTTTTGCAACACTACTATCACCTGTTTTTCCCTTAAATTCCCTCGCTAATATTTCCGCTGCTGCCAAAAACTCAAAACGACCGATATAGTGTCCCAGGGAAGCAAAGGTTACTGTCTTCATCTGCTCCTGAAGCAGGTCCTTGACCAAATTAAACTGCTCCAGAGCCTCCATGTCGCTTTCTTGTAGTAAGCGCAACAAACAGCTTATTTTATCAGCATTATAATCAGTGTTTACCTTGATAGGTTCCACGTTTTTTTCACTCAGCTGTGGTGTGTTTTTAATGTTTTCAGCGATGGTTTCCAGGCATTCCCCTAGTTCAACCAGTACAGGAGGCGTAGAGATTTCTTCCGGCCTTCTTTTTAGCCAGTTTTCCAGGCCCATGCTCAGAGACATAACCTCAGTAGCACCGATATTACCGGCCAACCCCTTAAGTGTATGGTTTAACTCTTCAGCCCGGGCCGGATTCTGGTCCCGGATAGCCTTATGGATTTCCACCAGAAGCCTTTTCTGTTCAATGGCAAAATCCAGGAGCAGTTCCCCATATAGCTCCCTGTTGCCTGCTACACGGTGCAATCCCTGTTTGGTGTTAAGGCCGGCAATGCTGGGCATCGGCTCCAGCGGGGCCTGTTTTATACCCTCTGGGTGGACATGCAGCCATTTGCCTAAAGTGATAAAAAAATTATCCACATCAATCGGCTTGGCCAGATGATCATTCATCCCGGCATCGAAGCATTTTTCTTTTTCATCCTCCATTGCCCTTGCTGTCATAGCAATGATCGGTATATCCTGATCCCTTGCCCTAATCCGTTTTGCTGCTGTAAAGCCGTCCATTTCAGGCATTTGCAGGTCCATTAGGATCACCTGATAGGTCCCAGCCGGTGCTTTTGTAAAAATCCGCACAGCTTGCCGCCCGTTTTGGGCCACATCTACCCGCAGGCCCTTGCTTTCCATTAGTTCCGCAGCAATTTGCTGGTTGATGTCATTGTCTTCCACCAATAAGGCTTTATATCCAGACAAATGGTATTGTTTTTCCTCAGCAGGGGAGTTTGCGGTTCCTTCTTCAACGGGTGCAAACAGCTTCACAAGGCAATTATAGATCATGGATTGGGTAATCGGTTTCACCAGCATATCATCCACATAAGCCGGCAGGCTGTCGCCTGTATCCTCCCCGCCGGAATCCATTAAAAGCACTACACTGGGTATATCGGCCAGGTAGGAAGATTTCTTGAGCTTTATGGCTGTTTCCAATCCATCAATACCACCACTCATTTGCTGATCAACAAAAACAACATCAAAGGGGATTGCCTGCCTTTCTGCCTCCTGGATCAGTAAAACAGCCTTTTCACCACAGGATACTGCTGTGGCCTGAAACTGCATGGCGGCAAGATATTCAAGAAATGTATTGCGGGCTACTTCATTATCATCAACTACTAAAATTCTCTTTTCACCTAGGCCATAGGGTATTTTTTCCGGTGTGTCATTTTTATCCGCAACAATATCAAACCAGGCCGTAAATATAAAGGTGCTGCCCGTTCCCAGTGCACTGGTTACCTCCAGGGTTCCTCCCATCAACTGGGCCAGGCTTTTGCATATTGGGAGGCCCAATCCGGTGCCGCCAAATTTCCGTGTGGTGGAACAATCGGCCTGCACAAATGCCTCAAATAGGTGTTCCTGTTGTTCAGCAGTCATACCAATGCCGGTGTCGCTTACTGAAAACTGCAGCTTTACCCGGTCGGTGGTCTGGCCTACTGGTTGGACATCGATAGCCACTTGTCCTTGTTCGGTAAACTTTACTGCGTTGCGAGCCAGGTTGATAATGATCTCCGCCAGTCGCAGAGGATCACCCTTTAGATGGTAGGGCGTTTCCGGTGCGATGCGGCAGATAAATTCCAGCCCCTTTTCATGGGCCTGTCTACTAATAATTCCTATACTGTTTTCAATGGTTTTTTCCAGTTCAAAGTTGATATTTTCGATGGCCATTTTGCCGGATTCAATTTTGGAAAAATCCAGGATGTCGTTGATGATCTGCTTGAGAAAGGTGGAGGATTGCTGAATCCTGGTGATGTAGTCTTTCTGTTTTGGGGTCAGTTTTGTTTTCAGGGCCAGGTAGGCCATGCCGGTGATGGCGTTTAGAGGGGTGCGGATTTCATGACTGATGTTGGCCAGAAACTGCATTTTGGTTTGTTCGGCCTGCTCCGCCTGATGCAACGCTACCCGCAGGTTGTCACCCCGGTAGTGCAGGTCTCTTATGTAGTTATTCAACTTGTTGACCATCACCCGCAAGGCGTCTGCCAGCACACCCAGCTCGTTTTTTGATCGGTGGGGTATATCAATTTCCAGGTTCCCCCGGGTTACCTCAGTGGCTGTTTTTGCTATATTAACCAGGGGACCGGTAATATTCCGCCGCACATAAAATAGCAGCACGACTGCGACCAGTGATATTAGGGCTAGTTCAATGACCAGCACCTGCATCATAGTCCTTTGTTGCAGCAGGTTGATTTGTTCCATTGATATACCTGTGGCAAAGGCACCAACAGTATGTCCTGCCGCATCCGAAATGGGTTTATAAGCTTCAAAATAGGGAACACCATTAAACACTGATTTGCCTGTGTAGATATCCTTATCTTCTAAAACAGCCTGGGCAATTAACTGATCCATTTTTGTGCCCACCGCACGGTGGGTATCATGGAGCATTGTGGTGTTCACCCGGACGTTTCCAATGAAAACAGTAACCTCATTCCCCGTTATCTCCTTCATTCTGTCCACAAAAGCAGGGTCAGTCAGGGCATAACCAGTTGTTACCGCGCCAATAATTTCACCCTGAGCATTCTTGATCGGCATTCCTGTGCGGGTGCTCAGTCCAATCACGGTACCAAACTCGATGCTGGTTGCTACCTGTCCGGCCAGAGCCTGGGCAATATTCTGCTGAAATATAAGCAAGTCGCCTGCCCTGTCACTATGTACCCGGGCAATTACGTAGCCTTCCCGATCCACAAAGGTGATAAAATTCACATGTAATCCAATGGATCTCACTATCTGGCCGGCAATAATGGGCAAAATGGTAGTATTACCATCCACCAGGGCCTGAATGATTTCCTTGTTTTCGGCCAGATTTTTGGCCGCAATGTTGGATTCCTGCTGGTATTGCTTGAAAACAGCATCCGTGGTGGCCAGGGCGTTTTTACTTTGTATGGCGGCAAGCTTGTTGACAGCGTTGTCGCTGCTTTTGGAAACATAGGCAATTGAGGCCAGGCCAATAATCAGAATACCGCAAACAAACACCAGGGTGAGGGAAAATTCAATTCTTTTAAACAATGGCATTTTTGGTTGCAAAACCTCCCACCTTTTATAAACGTTGGTGGCTTATTAATCCCTGATTAGCCGATCATACTGCAGCCTTTTTACCAGGCTCGTGTTAATTTTTCTATGTCGAATGGTGTCCGACCACCTTAAATTATATCCAATTTCCCCTTAATTTCAATTATATTGCCAGAAGAATTGGCAAGCCTGGTCAGTGTTATGCTACATATCCCATTGCCAGCTTATGGTGGTAATGGGGATTTGTGCTAACCTCAACAGGTGATCGTAAAAAAACACTGCCGCCAAAGGGCAGCAGTGGGCTAGAAAAAATGATGTTTAAATTGGTAACCTCAGTTGTTTTTTCCGTTATTGAGGATTTTCGCTACCTGGGGGGCTCGTACCCAGGAAGGTTGGGGCAAGCCCGAGCCCAACAAGGGCCTGACATAAAACTTAAAGGCATCAGTAACGTTATTTCCTGCCTCGTTGATAAATTCATCTGGCATCACTCTGGTGTAGGCGGCAATATCTTCAAAACGACCCAGGTGATAATCAACTGAATAGTTACCGGTGCGCCTGATGGTCACCGAACCGTCCACATCGTTCCACATGGCCATTTGGACTGCCCGTTCACCTACTTCACGGGCTTCATGCTGGTCGATATCAGATACGCAGCCAAAAAAGGAGCGTTGTAGGTAACCGAAAGTGTCGCTGCGTACACGGGGGATATCCAGTTTGGCTTTGACTAGTTCCGCCAGCAGGTCACCCAGGGAGCGGGTGCCGGACAGCAGGACATTGCCGTGAGCATCCTCTTCGTTGGTTCTATTCAGCTTGGTGACAATGGGTATCCCAGTGGCATCTTTGATTCCCTCGGAAACGGCTACAATACAGATGCCATGCCGATCGTATACATCTTTTACATCCTTAAGAAACTGCTGCCTGCTGAAGACTCTTTCCGGTAGATAAATCAGGTGGGGGCCATCGGCTTCATGTTTACTGGCAATAGCTGCTGAGGCAGTTAAAAAACCAGCATGCCGGCCCATGACCACGCCAATATATACCCCGTTTAAGGCCCGCACATCCAGGTTAATGCCCATAAAGGCCTGGGTCACAAACCGGGCTGCCGAACCAAACCCGGGGGTATGGTCATTAAGCATCAGGTCATTATCGATAGTTTTCGGTACATGGATTACCCGCAGGTCGTAATTAGCCCGCGTGGCTTCCTCGTTTACTATTCGCGCTGTATCCGCGGAATCATTACCGCCTATGTAAAAGAAGTAGCGAATATCATGGGCCTCCAGGACCCTGAAAATATCATGACAATATTTGCTGTCCGGTTTAACCCTGGTTGATAGTAAAGCTGAAGACGGGGTTAAGGCCACCTGTTCCAGATTGTGCGAAGTTTCTTGGGTCAGGTCGAAAAAATCCTCATTAACTATGCCCTCAACGCCTCTGAGGGCCCCGTATACCCTGGTTACCTGGGCATATTTTTTGGCTTCTAAGACTATCCCCACTAACGTCTGGTTAATTACTGCTGTCGGACCCCCACTTTGGGCAATTAACACTTTGCCACCAATTCCCATAACCATCCTCCATAAAAAATGATTTTATTATTTAATACCTATGCTGAAGAAAAAGAATTCAACAGTTAAAAATATAATAGGCCCGGTCAAAAGCCTGTCCACAGACCAAAATGCAAAGGATAGGCTAATCCCATACGCCTATAAGTACCTTCCACAGTTATTCCTGTATTTCCTTCCAAGGGAGGGAATGATCCCAGAAAAACGATTAGGTCATGTGAATTATTTGCGTTATTTGCCTTGCTGGGTGCTGGGTTAGAACCCATGAAATATACTTAAAACGGGAAGTTAAGGTTTAGCCGGAACGTGGTCTTTAAGTTTGTGGAGCAGGGCCAGGGCGGCAGTATTTTCCGGTGTATCGGCATGGGTTTCTATTTCATCGTCTTTGTAGAACCATTGGTCCGAGTCCTTTTCATAATTCAAGCCGAAACCCCTTGTCGTCCTTATTTTAAGCTCGTAAAGGAGCATGGAAAGCCGTGGTAGCCAGACCAGATCACCTACTTCACGCAGGGATAGCAAAATCTTTTTTTCCTGGACGTGTCTTAGTATAATGGGCTCGATAATTTCCTCCCCCAACTCACCGTAAACTATAGTCAGGTCGCCGACCTTTGGTTCCCAGGGGATGTATTTCGCCAGTTTTTTAGCCAGATCTACACGGATCACGGATGCGCCTCCTTCAGATACCGGTTGCATAACAAAATAGTTAAATTAATTATAGCTTTTTCTTGCTAAAAAAGATATAAACAGTATATCAGAAAAAACCAGGCTCTAATGGATTCATTTTTTATCGTTTGCGCCAGGTGGTGGTATAATATTGAAATGGCAGCATACTGCAAAAAATAGCAGGCAGAAAAAAGGGGGTAGATAATATGTTTGCTAACGCCAGGCGGATTTCCATGCTGGTAATTTGTTTAGTCGTTTTCATTGGGTTGACCTTGCAGGGGGGGTGTTCTTCTGGTGATAATCCCAGTCTACAAAATGGTGGTGGTGTTGTTCAATCGGATCCCTTGCCCGGATTGGGACCGGAAACTGTGGCCGATGTAGTGTCCCAGGCTAGCCCGGCTGTGGTAAAAATATCTACCAGTATCACTACCCGCAGTGCAACTAATCCTCTTCTGGATGATCCATTTTTCCGTCAGTTTTTTGGTATTCCTTCCACGCCGCGGGAAAATGAGGGCCTGGGATCAGGTTTTACTATTTCCCAGGACGGTTACATTTTAACGAATGAACATGTTATTGCCGGGGCCAATAAAATAGCTGTTACCATAACCGGCATTGATAAAGATTTGCCGGCCCGAGTGGTGGGCGCGGATAGTGACCTGGATCTGGCTTTGCTTAAAATAGAGGCCGGTGTCGATCTGCCTTTCCTGACCATGGGCAATTCTGATCAAATCAGGGTGGGAAATTGGGTCATTGCCATCGGCAACCCCTACGGGCTCGATCATACGGTAACCACCGGTGTGATCAGCGCCAAGGGGCGCCCAATCAATGTGGAGGATAGGCATTATGAAAATCTTCTCCAGACCGATGCTTCTATTAATCCCGGTAACAGTGGCGGTCCTCTTTTGAATCTCAAGGGTGAGGTAGTGGGAATCAACACGGCCATCAGTGCGGAAGCCCAGGGAATCGGCTTTGCCATTCCCACCAGTACCGTCCAACAGGTGCTGGAGGATTTAAAAAACAATGTCACCAAAGAAAGGCCCTGGGTGGGCATACAGGTCCGCACCCTGGACGGCGAATTAGCCGGGTATCTTGGTTTAAATAAGGCTGAGGGGGCAGTGGTGGCTGGTGTTGTGGCGGGCAGTCCTGCTGACCAGGCCGGCTTGCAGGAATGGGATGTAATTATTGAATGCAATGGAAAAAAGGTGGACAATGCTGAGGATTTGGTGGCGGCTATTAAAGCTACACCCATTGGACAAGAAGCACATATGGTCCTGGTGCGCCAGCGCCAACAACAGACAATAGCTATTACTGTGGCAGATAAACCGGGTAATGTTGGCTAGATTGTTCAGGAAGCCTAAGAATTATTTTATATATATGTATGCCTAAATTTCTGCTGGTGTATGTTTTACTGCCGGCAGACTAAAAGAACATCTTGGGGCAAGGTGTTCTTTTTTGTTTCCCCATATTCATTCTGGTCGTACGGCATAACGTAATATAACATAATAAAACGGATGACTATATGCATTTTGTGGATGTGTTTAAACTTTTTACTGCCTGCTATTGACTTTGTTGTGGCCCTAAAATATTATATAGGCAATGTTATGTCACGTTGTGTCTCCCTTGGTAGCCATTTAGTGACTAGCTGATTACATATATACATGAATACGATTGTGTCTGATTATGTTAAGTGCATTATCATTATTTCTTGTTGTCCGTTGTGCAGTGTTTGGCTGTTGATGGAGAGTTATCCGTGAATTATGCCGATGACTGGAATGTGAAGAATAAATGTTATGGAGATTATTGGCATCAAAATCTAGATACTGGCAGGTTTTCCCTATTGCGTTGGCAATGGTGATCTGGATCAGTCATTCAGCCTGGGCCGAATATGCTGAAAAAACAGGTGTACCTTCCGATACGCTGACAATAAAGGTCGGTTACTTCGGTGGGCCCTATCATACGAAAAAGGTTTATACACTCAGTGAGATAGAGGCACTGTCGCCAGTCCAACAAGCCTATACCTTCATTGATAGAATGCCTTCAGTGTGTATTGATTCGGCCCGGGGATTGGGGCTTAAGGATTTGCTGGATGATGCTGGGATAGATGTTAATTCGGTAGAAACATTTTATTTTTATTCCACCGACATGAAAGACAGTTGGTATGCGTGTTTGACCAAATCATATTTGTTGGATACTACCCGTTATTACTACCCGCACCTACCGGAATGTTGGGATTCCCATGCCGGGTCGCCCATGCCGGGTGCCGCATATGGGGCCATCCCGGTAGATACCATTATGGCCATTGAGGATAACTGGCAGCGTTTTGCCGTTGTACCGGATTTTGCCCATATGAGCGGCGATTCCCGGTTCAGGCTGGTGTTTGGGCAGGAGGATGTCTCCTCCTGTATCGCTTCCCGGTCAGCCATGTGGGTACATGTCATCGAGGTAATGCTGGGCGGTACGCCGCCTGCCGGGGTCACTCTTGACCAGGAGACACTAAATTTGAAGGTTGGCAGCACATTTCGTCTCCAGGCCACCATTGAGCCTTTTGAAGCCACCGACAAGAGCGTTACCTGGAGCTCCAGCGATATCAGTGTGGCTACAGTCGATGACAGCGGGCTAGTGAGCGTTGTTGGCCCAGGCAACGCTGTGATTACTGTCAGTACGGTGGTGGGCAACATGTCGGCCAGCTGTAGTGTGAATGATCCAGGCGAGGTTGTGGCCCCGGAAGTTGTGGAAACTGGGGCTGAGGCAGATGAAAATGAGGCGCAGGAGCAAAACCTGTCAGCAGGCGGCACAGTAGCAGGTGCCGGGATTTCTCTGTCGGAGTCCGGCAGGCAGCCCTGGCGTGTATACAAGATGTCGGCTGATGCTGTTCCCCTGCCGGTACAGGAGAAAAAAAACATCCTGGATGTTCCCGCTGCTGTGCTATTTATATTTTTATTGCTGTATGGATCGGGACGAAAATACCATCAACACAAGAAGGAGATAGCCAGGTGACAATGCATATGTTAATACCCCTCAAAGATACCATGCACAGCATTTCTTCAGCTTTGCTTTTTCCTACAATTATTATTCTGCTGCTTTTTTTGGCTTTAGTAGTAATTGAGTTTGGCAGTCTACTAGTGGAAATTATAACGGAACGGCGTCGGGCCAGGGCTGATATACCGGGAATTATCGATTCCTTCCAGGGCAGTGAGGTTGGAAAAATACAGGATTGTATCAACAGTAGTAACCTGTTCAAACGCCATAAATTGGCCCTGGAAGAGTTGAGTGACCATACTCATCTGCCTGCTGCTTCTCAACAGGCTATCGCCCGCCGCCTGCTCACTGGTGAAGAACTGCATTATGCCGGGATAACTAACAGGACCGACCTGGTGGCGCGTCTCGGTCCGATGTTTGGTTTAATGGCTACCTTGATCCCACTTGGTCCCGGGTTGATCGCCCTGGGCCAGGGGGATACCAAGACTCTGGCGGATTCGCTGCTCACTGCTTTTGACGCTACAGTGGCCGGCCTTGCTGCCGCCGGTGTTGCCTTTGCCATTTCCCGGCTGCGGAAAAGATGGTATGAGGAATATTTGAGTAGTCTGGAGACGCTTATGGAAGGACTGCTGGAGGTGACAGCCCGTGAACGGGGGATTGAGGAGAAATATCAGGCGCAGGTCAATGCCTGAAGATGTTAGTCCTCTGGAAGGTTCAGTCAACATTGTTGATGCCATGCTGGTATTTGCCTGTGGGCTAATGTTGTCTCTGGTCATGCATTGGAATGTGGACCTGGGTGGGGAAGGGGGGAAAGTTGATCTTGAACGGGGCCAGGAGGTTAGCCAGGAACAATTTATCCAGGAAGAACTAATTAAAACAGAAGGCCAAAGTAAGGAATATGAAGTTATGGGTACCGTCTACAAGGATCCGGCTACGGGGCAGTTGTTTATGCTAACCAACCAATAAACCAGCTTTCAAACATTAGTATTATGCAGTAAATGGAGGAGGAGAAAAATGAAAATGCAGTGTTCAGGTATTAAAAAATTGCCAGGGGGGTTGGCCTGTCTAATAGTGTTCACGGTGGTTTGTTTGCTGTGGGCGGCCCAACCAGTCTCATCCTGGGCCGGGCAGGCCGCGGCTTCACTGACCATCAGGTACTGTTATGCCGGCGGGGAATTTACTGAAGCGGCGGTTTTTGCAGAAAATGATTTTTCAGGTGCTTTTGAAGAAGGCTACTCCTTTATGGACAGCATGCCGTCACCTTGCATGAACGCTGTAACGGGGGTGTTGCTCAGCGATCTGTTGGTGGATGCCAGCATTGATATGGATGATGTTGATAAATTGGCCTTTTACACTACAGATGTGCCAGGCAGACCGGCTAAAACCTTTGCGATATCAGATTTATATGCGGACCGCTATTACTATCCCCATATAATGGAATATTGGAACAACGACAGCCGGAGCTTTACAGCAGAAGACGGCCTTACGGATGTAACTGCTCAGGCAATGGCGGACGGGGTTCCAGTCTACCCGATGATCTGCATGTCGGACAACTGGGTGCGGGGGGGCCTGGAGCCTGATTTCAGTTGTCAGGATGGTTCTACCAGGTACAGACTGGCAATTGGCCAGACGGGGGATCCGGCTGAAGTAACAGCTGGTGACTCTATCAAGTGGATATACCAGATCGATGTGACTCTCAAGGGTGCAGGCCCGGAGCCCGCTGAACCTACTGGTTCAGATTCAACCTCCGCTGCTCCTTCTTCATCTGTGAATAAAACGGTCACCGGAATCTCTCTTGATAAAACCACGGGCATAATTGATGTGGGTTCTACCCTCCAACTGGAGGCGACTGTATTACCGGAAGAGGCTGCTGATAAATCACTAATCTGGAATTCCAGCGATACAACGATAGCTACAATCAGTAAAACGGGTTTGGTGACGGCAGTTACTCCCGGTACGGTTACCATTACCGTAACCACCAGGGACGGTGGAAAAACTGATTCTTTCTCTTTAAAGATTAATCCTGTGGAGGTCAAGGAGCCGAAGGTTATAGCGCCGGATGTTGTACCGACGACGGCAATAATTCCTACTGAGTCTGAGATCAGGTTAAATGATATCAGTGGCCACTGGGCAGAAGACAGTATTAAGCATCTTGTTTCCCTGGAAGCTGTGGGTGGCTACCCGGACGGCGGTTTCAAACCGGATAATACTGTTACCAGGGCGGAATTTGCTACTATGCTGGTAAAGGCGTTTGGTTTTACCGTTTATGGCGAAACAACCTTTGCTGATACCCGGGATCACTGGGCTAGTGAATATATCTCTACTGCAGCTTCTAATAAAATTATTAGCGGCTACGGCGAGGGTGTTTTCGGGCCGGAAGAGCTGATTACTCGTGAGCAGATGGCTCTGATGGTTATGCAGGCCGCCAAGCTGGATCCAGCAAATTCAGTAGGATTTACGGACAGGGGCAGTATTTCCACATGGGCATCCGGGGCTGTTGCTGCTGTTATAGAAAAGGGAATTATGAAAGGCTACCCGGATAACACCTTTAAGCCTCAGGGAAACGCGACTCGGGCAGAGGCGGTAACAACTATTTTTAACGCATTGCAGTAATGTTTTCTAAAAGGGTCTGGCAAAATAAAATTGACGGCATTAATCAGGGGGGATAGCGGGATGGCGGGAGCAGCTACCGGGAAAGGTAGTGCCTTTAAAACGAGGTTGCTCGTTGCGGGAATGGTCTTGCTGCTTCTACTTGTTGCCCTTTCATCTGTTTTGAACATGGACCGGGACGGGCTGAAAGAAGGAACAGTAGTACTCAAGACAGGGGATAATACCTTAAGCACTTTTACCCTTGATGATTTGCAAAAACTACCGGCGGCAGAAAAGAAAATAACGGTTCATTCTGCCCGCGGCAACTCGGAACACAGTTTTACCTGTACGCCTCTTGCCCTCCTGTTGGGCAGCATCGATCCGGCACTGACCCAAAATTACAGTAAGGTTATTGCCAGGGGAATTGATGGCTACAGCGCGGTTGTCAGTATGTCCGAAATCTTGCAGCCGGATAATGTGTATCTGGTGTATGCCGATTATGGCCGGCCATTAAAAACAAAAACGGGCGGGGAGGGAAGTATGCAGATGATTGTCAGTGCTGATGAGTTCGGGCAGCGTTTCACCTGCTGGCTCGTGAGCCTGGAACTACAGTAAGGTAGCTGGTTTTTTGGCCGAGTGTCTGAACTGAACTGAACCAGCAATTCATATACCTCATGAAAGGATAGGTGGACGAAAATATTTTTTAAAAAGCTGCCTTTGCTGATTCTAATCCTGGTTTTCACTTTATCGGCCGCCGCCTGCAACAAGGAGAAGACCATTGCCGGCACACCAGGTCCTGACGATGAAAAAACAATTGTTGTGTGTGGTCTGACAGAACAGGATTTTGAGATAACTCTAGGAGAGCTAAAAAATCTGCCGGTGGTAACCAGAAACGTGGAGTCTGCTATGTCCAATGGCGAAAAGATCAGCGCTAGAGCCACTGGACCGCTCCTGGACACTTTTCTGAAATCATACGGGAAAAATCAGCAAGATTTTAGTCACGTTCGATTTACGGCTAAAGATTGTTATTCCATTGCAGTGCCTGCCGATATTCTGGCCAACCGGGAGATTTTGCTTTCCTATTTGGATGAGGGTCAATTTCTGGCAGATGAGATGGGGCCGGTGCGTGTTGTTGTTCCCGGGGAGCGGGCTATGTACTGGGTGCGGAATATGATCCGCATGGATTTCGAAACGGGTGGGGCGGGGAAACAGCCCAACAAGCTGGTGTTTTTAGAAACGGCAGCTAGAAAACTTCCCCAGCAGGATTATGAACATTTTGCTGATGTGGACAAGGCTATCAAGACCAGTGACCTGATCGCTGCATATGCAGATATTAATGACGACGGCGTGACCAACGTTTTTCTGCAAGGCGCTGATGGACTGCAAAAAAACGAAACCGGGGATAACTTCCTTAACGCCTATATTAAAATAACCGGTCAAGAAGCGCCCAAGTTTCTGGCGCCTCATCTTCCCCAGGGCATGCATGTGCGGGACTTGCTCTTTGCTACCTATGGGCAGACCGTTATTTTTGACCACACAACAGGCATGGCCTGTCTACCTAAACATGTTGAAAACGGGCGGGAGGGCCTAGCCTTTTCACAAATATTCAAGGAAACCGGTTTGGTCGGCGGCAACAGTTATAAGTTCACCACTACCGGCGGAAAGAGTCTCGTGTTGACCATCGCGGATTTGGGCAGCGGTGGGCTGATTTATCAGAATTCCCAGGGTGCACCGGCTTTTACTTGTGTGGGGCCAGCGGGTGAAAAAATCGTGGACGACCTGCTCTCCATTGAAATTTTACCCTAGATTTCCCCCGGGCTGACAATGTGCATCTGCCGTGCGGGAGAATGTAGTATGAAGGATGAAAAAGGTGTTTAGCGGTGCATAAAAAAAGTTGGATTATAGGTGTTTGTCTGGTTTTACTGGGGCTAGTTGCAGGGTGGGCGGCTGCGGCAGGAGGAGTCTTTTCCAACAGTGGTCATATCCCACCCCTAAAAGTGGCCGGCGATGTCAATCAGGTGTTAAATCTTCAGAACATGGATAATGTCGGCCGGACTAAAAAAATATCTTTCCTGGGAACCGGGTATCAAGCTGTTAGGCTGGTTGATATAGTCAACAAAGCTGAGCCGGCGGCTGACATCGAGCAGTTGTATTTAGTAGGGCTGGATGGATTTACAGCGGCTATACCGGCTGCCGATATTGACGGTTGCTACATCACCTTTACTGCTGAGAACGGTTGGGAGGCGATAAATCTGACCCATCCCAACAGTAGTAATGTTAAATCTATTGCCGAGATACTGGTGGTGTCAGGTGGTAGTGGCGAAGAGCTTGCTTGCCATATAATCAGCCCCGACGCCGACTTGAATAAGGTTACCCCGGGGCAACTGTTAACCGGGCCGCTGCTGTTATATCCCTATGCCGAGGGACAGGCTGTAGTGCAAAAGGACGGTGAAGAGCATGAGGCCCAGGTTTTTACCAGGCGCCGGGTTTTTAAAGTAAGCGACCTGATACCGCTATCAGACAAGGACAAGCTTTTGGTGATAAATGAAAGGGGAGATGGCCGCCTGGTGAACGGGGATGGATATTTTGAAGTCAGAGATAACCAGATTAATTATCTGCAGCCTGATACTCGGGATCAGCTGGAAAAGATCAAGGGAATCATCCTTCGCCCGCCAGTGGCCGGTATTACCGATGCCTATTACGATGCCCGCCATTATCTGGAGGGCGGCCGCAGGACCCTGGTGATCGTACTAGAGGGGCTTACTTACCGTCAATATTGTTATGCTGCCGACAGAGGCTATGCACCTTTTCTTGAAAACAGCGGCCAGGTGATGCAGGCATGTGGCGTCTATCCCCTGGGAAATAATGTTGGATTGGCTGCTTTGCTTACCGGCATGATGCCGGGAGAAAATGGTATTAGTGCCGCTGGAGACCAGGAGTTGAAGGTTCCTTCGATATTTACGGCGGCGAGCAATCTAGACAAAAAAGCAGTTTTCCTGGATACTGGCGAGAAACAATTGGCCGCTGAAATGGAGCTGGTTTATATAGGTGACAAAAACCTTGACGGCAGCGCTGATGACCAGCTATTTGAGGAAATACTGGCCCTTCTGGAGCAGGATTATGATCTACTGGTAGCCCGATTTAACGGCATTGAGCAAGCCGGGAAGGGTTATGGCCCGCTGGCTCCGGAAACGATGGCCAGGATCAATGCCACGGATAGGTATCTGAAGGAAATTGTCGACCTGTGGCCTGGTCCAGTTATAGTAATCGGTACACAGAGCGCCGGGTCCGGTGGGTCCCCACAGAAGAGCTTTAACAGTGAGAGTATGTTTGTGCCCTATTGGTGCCTTTTGTAGTGATCCGTAGACCGCTGTTTGTAGGTTCTAAAGCCTGCAAATAAAAATGGGGGTAAGGGGGTGAAAACACTGCTGAAAAGGAGAGGAAAATATAACATTTTTAATTGCCTGATGCTGGTGGCCATGTTTTTATGTCTGGTTGCCGCCTTTAATCCTGAGCTTGCTTTTGCGGAAAGGGAGAGCAAGGTATGGGATGGCTCAGTTGACGTTTCCTGGTACAATTCCGCCGGTACAGTATTTTATATCAATACCCCGGCCCAGCTGGCCGGTCTTGCTGCTCTTGTAAACGGACATGTGGATGTAGGCGTTACGCCGGATATGATCACCGGGGCATTTAATCAATCAGCTGATTTTTTGTTGGGAATCGACGACTTTAACGGTAAAACCGTCTATCTTAACGCTGATCTCGATATGGGTGGTGTCTGGGACAGCACAACCGGGATCTGGGAGGGGCCCAACTATACACCCATCGGCGGCCAGTGGTGCATAGATGTTGATGATGCCGCCACCTGTCTGAATACTTCTTTCAACGGTACCCTGGATGGACAGGGTCATACAGTCAAAAATATCTGTTGCCATCGCTATACACCCACCGGCTATGGGTACAGCCAGGGGGTAGGTTTGGTCGGCCGTCTCGGTTGCCATGATCAGGACGACAAATCAATGTGGGCTGATAATCCAGCCGTTCGTAATGTTGCGGTCACCGGCCATATTTATGCCAGACGTAGCGTGGGCGGCATCGTCGGCAAAATCGGCAAGACCAATAAGGGGGGCATTATTGAGAATTGTGCCAACCTGGCCACAGTTAGCAATACCGATGCCAAAGGCTGCGGCGGCATCGTCGGTGCTGGCTGGAACGGTGGTTTAATCAAAAACTGTTATAATGCCGGTCATGTCTACTCAACATACGCTTGCCCCACCGGTGGGATCAGCGGCAGCAATGAGGTTGACATTTACAATTGCTACAATGTCGGTTCCATTGCTGGTGCCAACCCGGACTATGCCCAGGGGATTGGCGTCAACAATGGCGGCAGCCAGCGGGTGAGTAACTGCTACTGGGTGACCGGTTCCGCATCCGGCGGGTATTATAACGGGGGCAGCGAGGTAAATGTAACCGCAGTCACCCCGGAATGTATGCAGTCAGCTGAATTCCTGGTGTTGCTTAACGGTGAGGGCAGGGCTTTTGTCGCCGATACTGCCAATAGGAACGGGGGTTATCCTGTTCTGCGCAGGCAAACAGAGGATACCTCGTTATTGACGGATATTGTCAAGGTATCTGACCCTGCCAGGACGTGCTATGTTGCAGGGCAGAATTTTGATGACACTGGCCTGGAAATTTGGGCTCGTTACAGCGATGGAACCGGGGAAAGGATCACCGGCTACACAATCAGCAAGGTAGCTGCCCTGGGGACAACAGATGGAGTGGTTACAATCAGTGGCATTTATGGTGGCCGGGCCTATAGCTTTGAGTTCCCTATTAGGGTGGATGCTGACGGGCTGCTGACGGAGTTACATTTAGGAGGTAGTCCACATCTATGCCACGCTGGAGCGCCTCTGAAATATGACTTGGATGGACTGAGCCTTACTGGTTGGGATCAGGGCGGAGGGCCTTTTAGTGTTAACGAACAGGCAGTTGGCTGGACAGTTGTTTCCGGTCCGGCCACCGTTTCCGGCAGCGTTCTGACTATCACAGGCAGCGGCTTGGTAGAAGTACGGGCGACGGTTAATGATGTTAACAGCAACATCCTTTGTTTGAACGTAAATGCAGTTTCCAACGTTCTGCCTCAGGGGATTGTTCTTAGCTGGACAGATGATACTGAAACGACCCAGACAGTTTCTTGGTATACTGCCGATGCTGCTCAGCAAATGGTGCAGTACCTGCCGGCCGATAATTATAGGGGCGACTTTGACGGTGCCTGGACACTAGAGGCGGTTGCCAGCTATCTTTACACTAGTAACGGCAACGATTGGTACCACGAGGAAGCAGCTATCAGCGGGTTGAGCCCGCAAACGAGTTATGTCTATCGTGTGGGCCGGGAAGGGGCTTGGAGCGAACCGGCATCCTTTACCACGGCTGGTTCAGGCGACCAGTTCTCTTTCCTTTATATGGGGGATGTCCAAGAAGGTTTTGCTTCCTGGGGTCAGCTGCTTGATGCGGCTGGAGCAGAAGATGCGGGGCCGAAATTTGCTCTTCTGGGCGGCGACCTGGTGGATTACGGGAACAGTAGCAACCAGTGGGAGCAGTTTTTTGCCGCTGCCTCACCGTTGTTTAGAGAGATTCCCCTGATGCCGGTGGCGGGCAACCATGACAATGTGGCGGGAACATTATTCTGGAGCCATTTTGCTCTGCCCCAAAACGGCCCGGCCGGCTATGAAGAAAGGGTATATTCCTTTGATTACAACAATTGTCATATTGTAGGGCTGGACAGTGACCTAATGACTGAACCCGGTACGGATTCTTTTGCTGCTATCAGCACCTGGCTGGCTGAGGACCTTGAAGGCAGTGATAAGACCTGGAAAGTTGTTTTTTTCCATTACCCTCCTTACCCGGTGGCTTTTGACAAGCACACAGCGAACCTGCAGGCAAACTGGGTTCCTTTGTTGGAGCAGGGCGGGGTAGATGTGGTTTTCGTCGGGCACCAGCATGTCTACATGCGGACCAAACCGGTTAAAGCCGGTCAGATTGCCCCCGATAGGGACGGCATTGTTTATCTAATGGGCAATGCCGGCACAAAGCATTATCCCCCGGGCGATGACCTGGATTATATTGCCTGTCAAATTCCCAATGTCAGCAACTATGAACTGGTTAACATTGAAGGTGACACTTTTACCTTAGCTGCAAAAGACGCCTGCGGGCAAATAATCGACAGCTATGTAATGGGCAAGCAGGTGACTGTGCCGGTAACTGGAGTCAGCCTGGATAAAGACATAAATGAATTAGTAGTGGGCGATACGTTCCGACTGACAGCGGATATTACTCCGATTGGTGCCACTAACCGGAACGTAACCTGGACTTCCAGTAACGAAGCAGTGGCTACTGTGGATAATAGGGGCAAGTTAACGGCCCTGGGGGCCGGGGAGGCCATAATTACCGTTACCACCAACGATGGGAGTTTTTCCGCTAGTTGCACTGTAACAGTTTCCCTAACACCAGTAGGGCAGTATACGGTAGCACTAGTGAAAGACACTGCTGTTTACAGCCCAGGCGAGACTTCAGATGGAATTAAAACCATGACCATCAACAGCGGTGTTTCCGCCATGAAATATTTTAGTGTGCAGGCGATGCCGGAAATAGAGCATGATGGTTTGGAAACAGTCGTTTTTACCCATTTAAGAGGCGGTGCCCAGGTTAGCTTAAACGCGGCTAAAGCAGACCTTGACAGCGTTGATGTAGATGTTGTCCGGGCCGGTTTTAATGTGCTATCCGGTGATGTAGTCAAGGTTTATATTGTTGATGAATTAACTAACGCGGCAGATTCAAACCCGACAGTATTGCAATAGCTAGTTAAAACTTAAACCAAACAACTGACGTAATTCGGCTCGCCAAAAGCCTTTAAGGGGAGGCGGGTATTGTATCAGGCAGTTGGCGAGTGGAAAACAGGATACAAGGAAAAAAAAATAAAAACAAGGGGTGTGGAAATGAATACTCCAGGAGCCGGGCTTAAATCCGGAATTGGAAGAATTGTATGCTGTGTAGCTATGTTGGCCTTGCTTTTCAGTCTGTCCGGGGTTTTTAGTTCCGGTATAGCTTACGCTGATGAACCAGCAACATCGCTGACCATAAAACTTAACGGCAACGAAGTGAGCACCTTAACTATCGCTGAGTTGGAGCAGCTGTCTCAGGTTACCCAGGGTTATTCTTCTATTGATAGTTTGCCGGCGCCATGCATGACAGCAGCACGAGGGGTCAAGGTGACTGATGTTCTAGCAGAGGCCGGTATTGATGTGGGTACCGTAAAGAACCTGACTTTTGTATCTACCGATGGTTATAAAACAACAATTAGTAAGGAATACTTACTTGATACAGAACGGTACTACTATCCGAATTTAACGGAGTGCTTTGATGACAGTATTTACCCTCAGTACAAAGACGGGATGGAAGACGGGAAAGTGCAGGTCCAGCCTGTGCTGGCGATAGAATCCCACTACAAACGTTTTGATGCCTTACCTGCATTCGACAAGATGGAAGGCCAGTGCGCATTGCGATTGTGCTTTGGGCAAGGCACGCCCGACGAACAGACCAGCGGCAGGTTCGCCAAGTATGTCTGTGAGTTGGACGTAGAGTGCAGCTTGTCTCCAATAATATTTACCATTGATGGTAGTGATATGGAAACAGCGGTTTACACAATGGCCGAATTGCAGGCTATGCCCGCTACAGAAAGAAACTACCCCGGCAAAGGCGGAACTGTAATCTGTCAGGGGGTGAGCCTAAAGGATTTATTAGTGTCTCTCGGGATCACTAACGGTGATCTGATGGCCCAAATTAGCATCCACGATGCTGGTTCTTTCACTGTTGATCCAGTGCCAGTTGCTGATTTGCTGAATGAGGACAGGGCTTATTTGTTGACCTATTATATAGATGGAGAGCCTGTGGGCGGTGAAACGCAACTAAGCATTTATCGGGCTGCAGATTCTGCCAAAGAGGCCACAATTAAAAACGCATATGGTATTACCATCAGTGAACCCCTTGTTTTCGGCAGTGCACCGGTTTTGACTGCTGACACCACTGATAATACCATCGGCCAACCGATTAACATTACCTTCACCGACAATGAAGCCTGGCGCAACGCTATTACCACAGTCGAGGTGGGCGACATCCTACTGGAAAACAGCCAATACACCAAATCGGCCGGCAAAATTACCATTGATGCCAGTGTGTTTACAGGGGCGGGCGTCTACACAATAATCATCAAGGCGGCCGGGTATGAGGATACCTCTGTTACTCAGATCATCAATAAGGTTTATGAAACAACTGGATTGAGCATCACTGTTGATAATGGTGAGGCAATAATTGTTACTGCTGAGCAGATTAATATCCTGAACAACAATAATGAGATCAGACATTATTCTCATTATAAGGATGGCCGCATGAACTACTGCACCGGGTTAGGTGCTCCCCTGGCTGCCATTTTAACTCAATACGCAGCAGTAGAGAGCAGTAATATACAAAGCCTTACTGTAGGTGCTGACGACTATTTTGTAACCTTTGCTGATGCACAGAATGAGGTGTTTAATACGCGTTTCTATTATCCACCCGTAGGTGAGCGGGTAGAGATCGATGCCATTATAGCCACTAAAGCCAGTGAGAGCTTAATCACTGACAGCAGTCAATTAGATAACGCACACACCATGCGGTTGATGCTGGGGCAGACAGATCCGGAGGAACGCACCGTTTCTCAAATGGTGAAGTGGGTGAGTAAAATTGATATCGTCACTTCCACAGCAGCTAACATTCCGGTGACCGAAATTTCTCTGAATAAGAGTGCTACCACCCTGGTCATTAATAACAGTGAACAGTTGAGGGTAGCCATTAAGCCAACCGCTGCCACCAGCCAGACTGTGACCTGGGCTTCCAGCAACGAAGCTGTGGCTACAGTGGACAATAGGGGTAAAGTAACGGCTCTGGAGGCCGGGGAGGCGGTTATCACTGTTGCTACCAACGACGGCAGTTTCTCTGCCAGTTGTATAGTAACTGTTATTTTGGAGTCAGCTGGCCCGCTGTACACGGTAACACCGGTAATAGATAATGCTTACACCAGTACAACCCTGGAAGAGGTCAGAACCATGATCGTCAACGGAGGTGTTTCCGGCATAAATTATTTTGCCGTACAGGTGGAGCCGATTATAGCTCATGAAGGAACAGAAACAGTTGTATTCATACATTTTAGAAATGGTGTGCCACTGAGCTTAAACGCAACCCAGGCAGATTTTGACATCGTGCATATTGCCCAGGCCGGCTTCAATGTATTGCCCAGTGATCAGGTCAAGGTTTATATCGTTGATGAATTAACTAATGCGGTAGATTCAAACCCAGTGATTTTGCAGTAAACCAGTGAATTAATACAGGTAGGCAACTATATTTTATATGAGGTGAGCTTTGTGTTAAAGAAAAGGATCGGCGCTGTTGTTATGGCGGTTCTATTCCTGCTTTGCCTGCTTCCCTGTGTCGCTTTGGCTGCCGGTGTTAGCCTGACCCTGAATGTGAGCAGCGCAAAGGTGGGAGACAGTGTAACCGCTATCGGTGTGGCTGATCCCCACACGTGGGTAGCTATAAAAGCACTGGACAATACCGGGAATATAGTCCTTTTTGACGGTGTTAAATCAGATGCAGAGGGTGAATACAGTTGCACATTTAAGGTGCCAGATGTTCCTCCCTCTAAATTGACCATCGTGGCCGGGTACGGCAGCAATGTAGACACCAGAGAAATTGCTGTTATGGCCGTCGGTGGTAGTAGCGGTAGTAGCGGTGGCGGCGGTTCATCAGCGACGCCGCAGCCGGTTGCCTCCACCACCGGGACGGCAACAATTACACCGAGTGCAGGCGGCACAATCAGTTTGGGTAGTGAAGTGAAAATTATGTTGCCGGCTAACGCACTGATGGGAAAAAATAGAGTGGAAGTAAAAATTGAGAAAACGACTGTCCCTCCCAATATACCTGCAGGCTTTAAACTGGCCGGCGACGTTTATGAGTTCAGCGTGGATGGACAGAGCAGCTACAATTTCAATAAAAATGTAGCATTAACATTTAGTTTTGATCCATCTGTGCTGAGCCCGGGCGAGATCCCGTCTGTTTACTACTATGACGAGGCACAGTCCAGGTGGGTAAATCTCGGCGGTACGGTGTCAGGATCTGTTATTACTGTGCAGGTGGATCATTTGACCAAATACGCTGTACTGGTGGAAAAGGAGCTAGCAAATGGGCCGGTTATAACCATGAAAGACATCGCTGGCCACTGGGCTGAAGGCAACATCAACGGACTAGTGTCCCTGGGGGCCATCGCCGGGTATCCCAACGGCGCCTTCAGGCCCGACAACAGCATCACCAGGGCCGAGTTCGCCACCGTGCTGGCGAAGGCCTTCAAACTGGCGCCCCAAAACGGAAAGGTATTTACGGATACCGCCAATCACTGGGCCCGCGATTACATTGCAACAGCGGCCGCCAACGGGATTGTAAGCGGCTATGACGACTCTGTCTTTGGCCCGGACGACCTGATTACCCGAGAACAGATGGCGGTGATGGTCGTCAAGGCAGCCGGACTTTTCCCGGCAGCAGGAGAAACTTTCTTTGCCGATAGCGGCAGCATCTCCGTCTGGGCCGGGAAAGCCTTGGCCGCTGCAGTGGAAAAGGGGATTATGAGTGGTTATCCCGATAACACCATTAAACCTCAGGCTAATGCTACCAGAGCGGAGGCTGTTACGGTTATTGCCAATGCCCTCAAGTAAAGGCTGCCAAATAGGCGTCACTGTTTAAAGTTACAGACTGTGGATTGCGCGTCTAGTTAAATTTAACAAAGGCAGGGAGCCCACCAGCTTGGGTTTCCCTGCTTAAAATCTCCATTTGGCTGCCTGGTCTATCCCTTGAAATTGGCAGTAACGAGTTAATACCTGTAAAAGGTGGGTTTGAGTATATGTTGGCAGTAGCGATAAACTATCAAGGCGCTGTAGAAGAGAAAAATCTGGGATCCACATTAATGAAAATATTTGATGGTTTTAAGCTGATTAAGCTCTATCCCAGTGATGATTTGGCGCCAGACCGGTTACAGTTGTGCCGGTCCGAGGGATATGCAGAACTGATAAAGGACATACAGGAGTACCGGCATCCGGTAGAATCCCTGCTGGAACTCCGAGGACCCCGGATTAAGCTGCTAAGAGCAGTGCGCCACATGTTTTTTTTTGAAGAAGAAAAGAAATATGACCAGGTGTTTTTGGAAGGAGGCAATGGAATTATCGATTTCCCCTGGGCATTCCAACTCGTTCTAGTTGAGCCGCCGGTGTCGGAGTGGGAACAGAAGCCGAGATGGATCAAGGAAGCAGACATGATGGTAATAGGTGGGGATAAAAGCGAAAAAAACAAGAATTTTATTGCTAGAATCAAAAAGATTCGCCCAGATGTTCCTATCTATACGGAAAAGATTCAGAATGATTTGTCGCCGGAGCTGAAGGAAAATCTAGAGTTGTTATTTGCTGCCTATGTGGAAAAGAGGAAAAAAACAAAGGATGCGCTACAGTTGCAGTATCCAAAGCCACAAATAACCTGTGAGCAGGCTCAAGAAATGGCTGGGAAGCTGGGGGTCAGTTTGTTTTTGTTGGGCAGCGTGTGTGATGAGCTAGGCTACAGTGTGATCCGCTGTAGGTTGGGCTGTTTTTAAATATGAGGAGGTAATGAACATGACTATTGTTCCCCAGGAACCAGTTTCCATTCGCCCGGTGGGTGTAGTTATATCCGATTTCAAAAAAGTCAGCAAAAACTATGATTACAATCAAGAAAGCATTATACAGATGCGGGAGGACCTTACTGAAGCTCTCATTGGGCTCGAGTTTTTTTCCCACATTCATGTCATATACCACCAGCATAGGAAGAAAGACTGGCTTAAATTAATCGGAGCCGAAGGGGAGGAAGCAGCTTCCTTAACAATACCTTTCCCCAGCGAGCCGGCTTGCCAGGGGGTTTACTCCTCCAGATCCCCTTCTCGTCCTTCCGCCCTGGGGTCCTGTGTTGTGGAACTGGTCAGATGCACCGGGAACCGTCTTTATGTCAAAGGGCTGGACGCCATTGATGGGACGCCCGTCCTGGATATAAAGATTTACATCCCTGATTACGATGCGTTCCCCTTAGCGGAAACACCTCTCAATTGGTGTAAGGGCAACGATTTGATCACTACTTCACGGCATTTGCATTGGGATACCATCAATGTAGGGCTTACCTTAGGCCTCAGGGCCGGTGCAAAAGCATTGCAGGTTATCAAGAGTGAACGAGGTGAAGCAGTACGAGCAGAGGTGGCGGGTAGCCATTTCTTCGCCCAGGGGGTTGAGGGCGCCACCGGGTGTAATGCTATGCGGGGCAACATGATTTTCAAAGAACTTCATACATCCCCAGGTCAGTGGAAATTTAAACTTGTGGGGGAAAATAGTGAAGTGGAAATCACCTTCCATGATCATATTTATTCCGGGGCAGCGGAAGTATTGGCAGTTGATGATCAGGTGATATTTTCCTCCCTACGCAAAAAACATTGCCAGTGATAGAAAAACAGGGTTTTGTTTCCGTAGTCAGCACCCTGCTTTGTCGGGTTTGTTTACCGGTACTAAAATGTGAGGTTTTTGCAAATGGGTTATGTTCTGGTTGTGATGTCCTCTGTAAACCAGGTAAACCGAATGAAGAGCTGTCTAAACCGGGAAGGTGAATATTTCCCTATGATCCGGGCTCCATATAGCGTTTCACCCGGGGGTTGTGGTTTTGCTCTCCGCTTTTCGGAAAGCAAGCTCCCTCTGGTAAAACAGCTTGCTCGGGAACTTGGTGTTTCTTTTGCCGGGATTTACAGAGAAGAAGCGCAAAATGGAAATGTGAAATATCTGCTCATAATGACTGAATAATGGGGTGTTCAATATGGTGGTATATCTGGACAACGCTGCCACCTCATGGCCCAAACCCGAAGCAGTCACCCTGGAAATGGCCAAATGCATTAGAGAATATGGGGCCAACCCCGGCCGGGGTGGACACCGGATGGCTATGCGGGCTGGCGAAAAGGTATATGAATGCCGGGAGAACCTGGCTAAGCTGTTCAGCATCCCGGACCCGCTGCAACTGGTATTTACAGTCAATGCCACCGAAGCTATCAACCTGGCCCTGAAAGGAATATTGGCTCCAGGTGATCATGTAATCATGACTAGTATGGAGCATAATGCTGTAGTACGCCCGCTAAAAAAACTGGCGTCTGCCGGTGTTGAGCTGTCCATTGTGAAAGCGGGTCCGAGAGGCAAGGTGAAAACAACGGACATTAAGGAAAATATTCAAGAAAACACAAAGCTCCTGGTTGTCACCCATGCCTCCAATGTAACAGGTACAGTCAACGACTTGGTGCCGCTGGGTCGTTTGGCCCAGGAGCAAGGGGTGCATTTTATGGTGGATGCGGCACAGACAGCAGGGAAGCAACCCATTGACGTGGGCCTGATGAAGATTGACTTACTTGCTTTTTCCGGACACAAAGGATTGTTGGGACCTCAAGGCACTGGTGGTTTGTACATACGCCCCGGACTGCCCCTGGATACGTTAAAGGAAGGTGGTACGGGCAGTGCTTCTGAAAGTCCTTATCAACCAGCTTTCTTGCCCGACCGCTATGAAAGTGGTACGCTGAATACACCAGGCATTGCGGGCTTAAATGAAGGAATTAAATTCATCCTGGAAACGGGAGTCAATAATATTAGGGAGCATGAAAACCAGCTCACTGGCTATATGATTGAAAGGTTGCGGGAAATAAAAGGTGTCCGGTTATACGGGAGCAGTGATCCTCAGGGCCAGGCGGGGGTTATATCAATCACCATCGCTGGGGAAGACTGCCAAGTGGTTTGCCGCGAACTGGATGAGAAATATAATATCGCCGCTCGGGGCGGTCTACACTGCGCCTGCCTGGCTCATGGCACAATAGGGACGCAAGATCAGGGGACGATCAGGTTCAGCCCCGGCCATTTCAACACTGTTCATGATCTTGACCGGGCACTGCAAGCAGTAGAAGCAATTGCCGGCGATTGAAGATGTTTTCAGCCGCCGCCGGTAACATTATGAACATGAACAAGAGGGAAACTGAAATCTGCAGAGGATAGGTAAAAATGAGTGTTAAACAAAAATTATTGGATAGATTTTCCATTTATGATTTGATCATCATAGCCATGTTGGCGGCTCTGGGGGTAGTCACCAAGCCGATTCTTGTGCCTTTGGCCCATATTATAAGTGGACCGCTTTTGATCCCTTCGGGAGCGGTAGCAGGCGGCTTTTATATGATGTGGATGGTTCTGGGGTATGGCATCACCGGTATTCGCGGTACCATGACTCTCATCGGCTTGGTCCAAGCTGTCCTGGTGATGGCTACGGGTATAGTCGGTTCACATGGTGTAATCAGTTTGCTCACTTACACAGCGCCGGGCTTGCTGGCCGATCTGGGGCTATTTTTGATTGGTCACCGGGTGTGCTGTTTGCCCTGCGCTTTTCTGGCCGGCATGCTGTGCAATTTTGCCGGCAGCGTAATGGTCAATTTTGTCTATTTCCGTCTTCCTGTAATTCCCTTGCTTTTGAGTTTGAGCACTGCTGCCCTATCCGGCGGATTGGGTGGTATGCTGGCGTTTAAGATTCTGCAACAGATATGGAAATTCCAAAAACCAGCACAGGAAATAAGTAAAGAATGATTGCTGGTGTTGATGAGGGGTGGAACATGTCCAAAAAAGCTGTGGTGATCCGGGGCTTGAGTTATCAATACCAACCTGGCGGTCCCTTTGCCCTAAAAAATATATCCTTTCAGGCTGCCCGGGGGGAAATAGTGATGGTAACCGGCTTAAGCGGCTGTGGTAAAAGCACCTTGTGTTTTTGTATCGGCGGCGTCATTGATTACAACCGGAACGGCGTGATGACCGGTGAAATATTGCTTAACGGCAAGAATGCTGGGAACATAAGAAAAGCTGCTATGGCCCTGGAAGTGGGTGTGGTTTTTCAAAACCCGGATACACAGCTTTTTTCACCCACTGTGGAAGATGAAATCGCTTTTGGCCCAGAAAACCTTTGTCTACCGCCTGGGCGTATTCAGGAGCGGGTGGAGCAGGTGATCAATTTACTGGATATTGGTGCTTTAAGGGAAGCCAATCCTTGCCGGCTTTCCGGCGGCGAGAAGCACCTGGTGGCCCTAGCGGCTGTTTTGGCCATTGATCCGCCCGTGCTGGTTCTGGACGAGGTTATGTCTCAGCTGGATCAGTCAGGGAAAAATAGGGTGCAGTCTGTTCTGCAGCGATTATGTAAAGCCGGGAAAACGATCATTGCCGTTGAACACGACCTGGCTGCTGTCGCTTTTTCACACCGGTTGATGGTTATGGAAGAGGGGATTCTGGTGCGCTGCGGCAATACAGAGACCCTGCTGGCAGACCGGGATTTCATGCGGGCCAGAAAGCTAATCGGCCTTGAACACAATTATTAACGGCTTGGAGACAGATAATGGCATTCTTAGAGTTTAACCAGGTTTCTTTTTCCTATCCCCAGGAAGGCAGGTTTGCCTTGCGGGACATCCAACTGGGTTTTAGCCGGGACGGAATTACAGCTATTACTGGGGCAAACGGCAGCGGCAAAACCACATTGACCAAATTAATGATTGGTGTTTTACGATCCACCCGGGGAACAGTGTGTCTGGAGGGCCGTTCTTTAGAGGAATATTCTTTGGGGGAAATCGGGCGCCGCATCGGCTATGTTTTTCAGAACCCGGACCTGCAGTTTTTTTGCAGCACGGTAGCAGAAGAAATAAGTTTTGGCTTTGTAAACCAGGGTTGCCGGCCGGAAACAGTGGAGGAGAAGATCCAATATTATCTTGACTATTTTGAACTCGGTAATTATCGGCATGTTTTTCCATTGCACCTCAGTCATGGGGAAAAACGGCGTTTGGCAATAGCCTCTGTACTGGCTACAGAACCTTCTTTTTTGATCCTGGATGAACCGACCACAGGACTGGATGCCTACCGCAAAAGATTATTAGCAGATCTGTTAATAAAAATTGCCGGGGCAGGTACCGGCATAAGCCTGGTCAGCCATGATCAGGCCTTTGTAAACAGGCTGGCGGAACGAGTGATCACCCTGGAGAAGGGTCGTGTTGTTTGGGATAGCGGGGAAGGGAGGAAGCATGGCTAATCTTGATCCCCGAACCAAAATGATAATGGTTGTTTGTCTTTCGATATTAGCTTTACTGTATAATACTCCTGCGCAATTGTTTCTGCTCTTTGTATTTACATTGATGCTATTATTGTTTTTTAATTTCAGGCTTAATGTCATAGGTGTATACCTGAAACCATTTCTAGCCTTGATGCTGTTTCTCTTTGTTGTCCAGTGTGTTTTTTCACCTTCGGGTCTGTCCATCCTCTCTGTGGGTCAGGTGTCCCTGGTGACTAGCGGTGGACTGTTGTTGGGATCTAGTATGGTTTTGCGCATTATAGTAGTTACTGCTGCGGCTATGTTGTTTACGACCTTCAGCCCCAGAGATTTCATCCTGGGTTTGGTGCAATGGAAGGTTCCCTATGAACTGGCTTTTATGGTTTTTATTGCCCTGCGCTTTTTACCGGTTTTTCGAGATGAGCTGGTAAACGTGATTACAGCAGTTCAATTACGTGGTGTAGATTTGAAAAAAGTGCCCTGGAAACAAAAACTGGACCTATACCGCCGCCTTTTTTTCCCTGTGGTTTATGGGGTTATGCTCAAGGCGCAGCATCTCGCTGTGTCTATGGAATCCCGCGGCTTCAGAGCTTATCCCACACGTACCTATCTCAGGCGGCTAAATTTATATTATGCTGACTATATAGTAATGGTAACTTTTTTGGCTGCTACCATTACGTTGATTGTGATGGGGCCTTAGTTGAGTTATTATATAATAATATTCGTGTTCATGATTGTAGTAAAGCTACACCCATTTGGGCAGGAAGCGCATATGATCCTGGTGCGCCAGCGCCAACAACAATAGCTGTTACTGTGGCAGATAAACCGGGCAATGGTGGCTAAGGTAGCAATCATCGGGACAGGGGGTTGGTGTAAATTGGTTGACTGGGAGCGGGTGTACAAATTGTTGCATGAGGTAACACCCCTGGCTGTGGATTGCGGCCACCTATGCGGCAGTATTTGCTGCACTGAGTGGGAAAAAGGGGTGGGGATGTATTTGTTCCCGGGTGAGGAGGTCATGTTTGATCGGACCGAGGACTGGCTCACCTGGCAGGAACATGCTCCTGCTGATTATGATTTTTGCCCGGAATGGCACCGGCCGGTTTATTTTGTGCTTTGCCGGGGTGTTTGCCCCCGGGAGCGACGTCCCTTTGCTTGCCGGACATTTCCGGTGATGCCCTATTTTACTGGGGAGGGAAAACTGGAACTGCGCCTGGATGGTGCCGGGGTGCCTATTTGTCCCCTGGTGCAGGCGGGAGACATTAGTCTATTGGATCGGCGTTTTTTAGCTCGGGCCAGGCTGGCCTGGGAGGAATTAATCAGAGATCCTCTCATCCGCGCCCATGTGCTATGGGAGTCTCGCCAGTTGGATCGGGCCGCTGAAGAACCCTGGAGAAAACTACTAAAATAGCTCGTTCATTCTTCTGTCTGAGTTTCTTGCTTGCTTACCTGCAGGACTGACAATGCAGCCTCCGCTCACCCCTAATCATTGTCCGAGCTCACTCACCCTCGGGCTCGGGCCAACTCGCCGCTAGCGCGGCTCAAACAGTGCCCTCGCTAATCCTCAGGTTCACTCGCTCTTTGAATGAGGGCTCGATGTCGCCCGCTTTTGTCAGCCCTACAGATTTTGCCCCATAGTTTGGGGACATACCTCGGCATCAAAGCCAATCCCCAAACAGAGGTGTGTCCCCATTCCCCTGTCCT
>JABMJD010000055.1 GCA_013201395.1 Candidatus Syntrophopropionicum ammoniitolerans | reverse complement strand
AGGCTGTTTCCTCGGGCCAGGCTAATAATGGAAATAGCGCCTACGGAGGCTACCACCAACCTGGTTATTTTTTGTCCCATCCATTCCATGCGTCGCTGTAAAGGAGTTATTTCAGACCTTACTTCTTTCAGCATGTCGGCAATTTTACCCATTTCAGTATTCATTTCCGTGGCTACTATAATTGCCCTGGCCCGGCCGGAAGTGATGCTGGTGCCGGAAAAAATCATATTTTCCTGATCTCCTGTTGAAACATGATACTTGTGACTGGCAGTTATATTTTTCGGCACAGGGATAGACTCACCAGTTAGACTGGCTTCATCGGTTGCTAGATTGCTCGATTCCAGCAGATGGGCGTCAGCGGGTACCTTGTCTCCGGCTTTGACTTCTATTACGTCTCCCGGGACCAAATCCCGGGCCGATATTTTTTGCAGGATGCCTCCCCTGACTACTCTGGCGGTAGGGGCACTTAACTCCTTCAGGGCCGTTAGGGATTTTTCAGCTCGGTAACCTTGAAAGGCCTCTAGTATTGCCTGGAGTCCCACAATAGCTACAATAACCAGGGCGTCTGCGGACTCGCCAACCAATAGGGATACTGCTGCTGCAGTCAGCAGAAGCTTGCTCATGAAACCTTGCAAAGGTGCCCACAGTAAGACAGCAAAAGATGGTGGGGGATTGGAGGCAAGCTCATTGTGGCCATAGTATTGAAGTCTCTTCAGCACTGTTTCCGGCTGAAGGCCATGATCCGGCTTGGTTTGAAAGGCGGTTAGTACCTCTGAGGGCTTTAATGTATGCCAGGGCCTGGCACTGCCGGGAATATGTAGTCCAACGACGTTGGGCGATGCAGTCCCTGCTATTGGTGAAACGGCTGTTGCTGCTGCAATTTGATCCTCTATAAAACACATGTTTGCTTTTTTTGCCTTCGGCCTGTTTTTTTTACCCCGTTTCCCGGCCGCTGTGGGTGTAAAATATGCAGTGTTAAGCCGGACATGTGCTAATAGCTGGCTCAATGCTATTTTGTCGGGGTTAAAGAAAACTAGTAAACGCCCTGAAACAGGGTTAACAGAACCAGAATGTAAGCCCGGTATCCTTGTAAAATAATGGGCCATTTTTTTTGCCAGGGCCTTATTACCAGGCAATCCGGGGATATCTATCCGCAGTCGCCCTGGTATGTAGTGGAATTTCCGTGGATAATCCAATTAATTGCCTCCTAACCTGTTTGTTCCCATTAAATTAATGGTAAACAGAGTTGTCTTTGGACATATGCCGTTACAAAAAAAATCCGCTTAAAAGCGGTGGGATAGAAGGGAAAAGATGGGCTAGAACTCAGAGCCGGCACCGAAACGAATGCAACCACCGGCAGAGGTAGAAGGATGGTCGGCTTCCGGTACCAGTCCTTCCGCTCGTCTTTTGTGTCTTTCCCGGGCTTCCTCAATTACCCCGGTCCACCAAAAATTTTCCTGGTGGTTTTTCTTTCTAATTTGTAGACCTTTCTCGGCCTTTATAGCCTCCAGCTTTGCCCACCCTTTTTTTAGTAAAGGGAAGCCCACTGCGCCAACAATAGCGCCAACGACAAATATTTCAACTGGTGTTGCCCACCTGGTGAATGGGATGCAATGGATTAATCTCATGACAATCCCCCTTTTAACACGTTTATTTTGTCCAGGGGATGTGGATTTCTATGCGCATTTCCAGGGTGGAAATTGATTGAAGTGATAGAAATATAAACAAATCCAACATTTTGAATGGTTATTGTAAAGATGCATGAACTGACAGGTGAAGGATATACTAGCAACGTCATGGCCTTTGTTATTTAGGCCCAGTCAAGAGGTATGTTTTTATGGGGGAACTGTCTTGAAGGTGATACACTTTCTTCCTGGAAGAGTGCGGGTAGAACTACAGGGACTCAATAACAATCCGGTTTTGGCATCTTTTTTGGAAGGGTGCCTGGGGCAAATGCGGGGAATTGTTCACTCCCAGGCTAGTTGTGCCTCGGGGCGGTTACTCGTTGTTTATGCGCCGGATATCCTTTCATGGGTTCAGGTCAAAGAGCAAATCAAAAAAATTGTGGTCATGGAAAAACTTCAGCCTGTCCCAGCAAGGAAAAAGGAAAATAGAAATAAAAAAGATGCCGGTGAAATGCATCTTTATGAGTTGGAGCGTTTGCCCCTGGCGCGCCAATTTTTTCTGACCACTATGTCCGGGCTTTTTTTGGCGTATGTGCTTTTTAAACCGAGAATGAATTCCCTAGGAGGGGGTACTGGTGCTAAGAGGTTATTGGGTTTAGAAAATGCTTTGACTATTATGTCCGGTTATCCCGTCTTTAGAACAGCTCTTGATCACCTTTGGAAAAAGGGCCGCTTGACCAGTGAGTTTCTAGCCGGCGTAGCCTCAGTTGCCGCCTTGACCATTCAGGAGAGTCGCCTGGGGCTATTCATCCTCTGGCTTACCTATCTAAGCACCCTGCTGCGCACTTTGGCCCAGGAACATGCCCGGGATAGAATTAGGGTGATGCTGCAAGGCAAGCAGCCTATTGCCAGAATAAAAACATCCACTGGGGAGATAATTGTGCCCGGCACCCAGATTTCCCCCGGTTCCCTGATCATTGTTAAGAGGGGAGAAAGGGTGCCTGTTGATGGGTCGGTTGTTCAGGGAACGGCCCTAATTAGCATGTGCCCTGTTATGGGGCCCTCTCCGATTGTTGCCAGGGGACGGCATGCTGTCTATGCCGGTTGTTTGCTGCTGCAGGGTGAGCTGCAAATTAGGGCGGAAAAGGTGGGCCGGGACACATATATAAGCCGCAAAATACAACTGCTGGAGGGGAAAGATAGGGCCCATTCTTCCCACAGTATCCAAACAGTGCATCTGATGAACAGGTTATCCTACCTTTCTCTTGTAATCTCTGCATGTGTATTCCTTGTTACCCGGGATGTGAAACAGGCTGTGGCCACCCTTGTTGTTGGTACACCGGGGGCCGCCGGACTGGCGTCCTCTATGGCCTTTGGGACCGGCGCCGGGGCAGCAGCAGGACGGGGTATACTAGTGAAGGCAGGTAGGCATATGGATCATATGGCCCGGGTAGACACAGTTCTCTTTGGCCGGTCTACACTACTGGCAAAAATAAACAACCTTGATCTAAAAACGGTGTCCATACTGCGCCGGGCCGGGGTTCCCTATATTGGCCTGCTAACCGAAGAACCCCGGGATGAGACCCATGCTGTGAAGGCACGCCTACAGTTAGAGGAAACCTGGCCGGAATGCAAACCCCAAGAAAAGGCAGCGATCATTAACAGATTAAGAAAACAGGGGCGAGTGCTGGCACTAATTGTTGAAAAAGACAGCGATGCTCTGGCGTTATCGGCGGCCGATGTTGGTATAACACTGGCCAGGGCCCAGGACCTTGACCTCAAATCAGCTGATGTAATTATTACCGGGGGAGATTCCCGGCAGGTAGCATCATTACTGTTTTTGGCCCGGCAAAGTCTCTCCACTGCCAGGCAAAATACTATCGTTAGCGTGGGTGCTAACCTTATTGGGTTATCATTTGGGGCTTTAGGCCTGCTTTCCCCTTTGACAATGGCCTTGCTGCAAAATGTTAGTACCCTGGCCGTACTGCTTAACTCTGGGCGTTTGCTATTGTCAGGCGGCCTGGGGGACAGGCCGGTTGTTTATGAGGAAGCGGCGGCAACCCTTGATTCCCCAACCTATCAGGTGGTAGCACGGACCGAAGCAGTTCCTGCCCGGCTCATCAAACCAAACCAGCATCGGTTCAGAGAACATTATAGCCGGCGGACACCCCTCTGTTCAGGAGTTCATCGGCCCATAAACAAAACCACCTTAACACAAACGCCGGTGTCCCCAAATGTTACCCATCACCAATTAGGACCGCTGCCCGGCTTAAGCTCTCATGAGGCTGCTGCTAGAATTGTGGCCTATGGTTATAACACCCTGCCTGAATGCCCTCGAGCATCCTTAACTGAGCTCTTTAGCCAGCAGCTGCAAAATGTCATGTCCAAGGTATTGCTTGGCCTGGCCGGGGTTTCCTTAATTCTGGGTAAACACGGCAATGCCGCTGTGAGTGCCGGGGTATTGTTAGCCAATACCTTGCTGGCGGCTCTGCAGGAACAACGTACTGAGAATTCATTGCGCGTGCTCAATGGGATGATTGCTCCCAGAGCCCTTGCCATTCGTGACGGAAAGGGAAAATATATCCCAGCCCGTTCCCTGGTGCCGGGGGATGTAATTATTGTTAAGGCCGGTGATCAGGTGCCCGCGGACGCATGTATTATTGAAGACTGCCGGCTTGTAGTAGAAGAGGCGTCCTTAACAGGTGAATCAGTACCCGTAAATAAAAAAGGTAATATAAATGGCCGGGCCGGGATCATTTACATGGGTACAGGGATTCTTAGCGGCAAGGCAAAGGCATTGGTTGTGGCCACCGGGCCCCATACTGAAATGGGGCGCATTGCCAGGATTGTTAGTATAAAGGGCTCCGGGTCCATCCCTTTATACAGACAGTTGGATGAAGTAGGAATTACCTTCGTACTAGGTGGGCTAGCCGTTAGCAGTCTGTCTATCCTGGCCGGCATCTGGCATGGTGACAACACAGACAATATTATCTTCAATGCTACAAGCCTGGCTATTTCACTCATCCCTGATGGCCTGGCACCTATTATTACCCTTGCTATGGCTTGTGGTGCTTTGAGAATGATTGAACGAAGGGTCATGGTACGCCATTTTCCAGCGGTGGACACACTGGGCTGCATGTCCGTAATCTGTTGTGATAAGACCGGCACATTAACAAAAAACAGGATGACTGTGGAAGAGATATTATGCTCCGGTCAACACTGGGTCTTTAATGGCAATGAATACATGCTTGCTAATAGTGGTATGGCATTGGAAAATAAACCTGACAAAAAATTTATAGAAAAACTTTTTCTAATTGCATGTTTATGTAATAACGCTGTTTTACAAGGAAAAAGCTCTGATGGCCGGTTGGCGGTTGGCGACAGCACAGAATGTGCTCTATTAATAGGGGCCTTGAAAGCCGGGATGCCACCTGGGGATCTAACTGCTGGTTTTACAAGGCTGGAAGAAATCCCATTTGATCCGGAGAACTTGCGCATGACAGTAGTATGCCGTTGCCGGAATGGATTCAGGTGGTCCTTTGTCAAAGGTGCCCCGGATGTTCTGCTTGAACGGTGCAGCAGGCTATCCTGCCATGGTATTTTGCAGCCTTTAACAGAGGATGCAAAAAACGAGGTTTTGCTAAATGTGAATGACATGTCCCGCCGGGCTATGCGGGTCCTGGCCCTGGCCTATAAACCCCTGATCAGCACTGAAAATCCGGATGAAGGGCTCATTTTTGCCGGACTGATCGGGCTTATTGATCCGCCTAGAGCAGAAGTGAAGGCCGCTTTACAAAAATGCCGCCGGGCCGGGGTGGATGTGGTTTTAATTACTGGCGACCATAAGAACACTGCACTGGCCTTAGCCAAGGCAACGAATATTGTCCGGGAAGGTGCTAAAGCATTGACAGGTATGGAAATTGCACAAATGAACGAGAAGGAATTGGCCCGGCTGGTAGGGGATGTGAAAGTCTATGCCAGGATCACCCCCCAAAACAAACAAAGGCTTGTAAAAGCTCTAAAAGCCCAGGGCAAGGTTGTGGCTATGATCGGTGACGGCGTTAATGACATTCCAGCCATCAAGGAGGCCCATCTGGGTATGGCCATGGGAGGCTCAAGTGTGGCGGTGACGAAGGAAATTGCCGGTGTAACCCTGATGGATGATAATATGGCCATGATCCCGGAAACAATCAAGGAAGGGCGTGCCGTCCACGACAACATTCGTAAATGCGTGCGTTATCTCACCACTACTAATATTGGTGACGGTGTTGTTATCCTGATAGCATCACTTTTGGGTAGACCTGTACCGTTGCATGCCCTGCAGCTCATCTGGGTAAACCTGGCCAGTGATCCGCTTATTTCCTGGTTGTTGGCTAATGAACCACCGGTACAGAATGTTTTAAACAGAATGCCTCCCAGGAATAATGAAAGCATTTTTAGCAAAGGGATGGGCAGAAAAATTATCAACCGTGGCCTGGCCATGGGCCTGGGCGCATTTGCCGTTTACCATGGGTCCCAAGCTGCAGGTGAAAACCTAGAGCTAGCCAGGACTAAAACAATGGCGGCTTTGGGTCTCGGGCGTCTTTTCCACCTGTCTGATTGTTGTAGGGGAAACTATGGGCACAATAATCGGTTGGGGGCAAATAGAGGTGTGACATTGGGTAGCGGAGTTATTCTCGCTTCACTCGTCGGCGCCATGTATGTACCTTTTATCCG
>JABMJD010000054.1 GCA_013201395.1 Candidatus Syntrophopropionicum ammoniitolerans | reverse complement strand
TTATACCATATTCAGGGGTTCATCACGGTATATCCGGGGGTTTTCACACAGTCTGACAGGTCCCTCGTCCCAGTTTTGACAAGCCAAGTGATGTGGGACAAGGGACCTGTCCCCCCGTCCCAGTTCAGGGAAGAAACCCCTGCTGTGAGGACGCAAAGAAATAACGGCCAAAGGAGATCATTATGACCAGGGAAATTCATGTTGTCACCGGGGCATTCGGTTATTCGGGCCAATATATAGCCGGCAGGCTATTGGAAGAAGGCCGGGAAGTGATCACCCTGACCAATTCCCGGCAGCGGGCCAATCCCTTTAAAGACCGGATTAAAGCCTACCCTTTTAATTTTGATCAGCCTGAACAACTTGTTCAATCCCTGAAGGGAGTAGAGGTTTTATATAACACCTATTGGGTTCGTTTTAACTACTCCGGCGGGCAGGTAAAGTTCAAACATAATCTGGCCGTTGAAAACACCTTGAAACTATTTAACGCCGCCCAGTCTGCCGGGGTTCGGCGCGTTGTCCATGTCAGCATCACCAATCCCGCGGAAGATTCCCCTCTGGAATATTTCAGCGGCAAAGCCAAACTGGAAAAGGCCCTGATTAATTCCGGCCTTTCCTACGCCATACTCCGCCCGGCGGTTTTGTTTGGCCGGGAAGATATACTGATCAACAACATCGCCTGGATGCTCAGGACATTTCCCGTTTTTGGTGTGTTCGGTGACGGCAGTTACAGGCTGCAGCCAATTTATGTAGATGATTTGGCCAAACTGGCAGTGACCCAGGGCCAGGGAAGTAAGAATGTGATTGTTGATGCTATCGGCCCAGAAACCTTCCGTTACCGTCAGCTGGTAAAAAAGATTGGGGCAATAATTGGCAAAAATAGGCCCATTGTCTCCATTCCTGACTTTGTCGGATATGGCATCGGCCGGTTAATCGGCCGGTTTGCCGGAGATATTACCATTACGGTAGAAGAGATAAAGGGACTAAAAGCCGATCTTCTTTACACCAACTCACCGCCTGCAGGTTCCACCAAATTAACAGAATGGGCCAGGCAAAACGCCAACACCCTGGGTATTAATTATGCCAGCGAACTGGCCAGAAGAAGAGATAGAAGGAAGGCCTATCAGGAATTAAAATAGCCCTCGGAAAAGTGGGACACAGGGGACGGGTTCCTTGTCCCACTAAATAATGGTAGGGGTTGCTTGCGTGGGATAACCTGGGCGGCCGGCCACCAGCCATCATATATCCGTGTCCCTCGTTCCACCTTTAAAGCTGATTTCCTTTATTTGCGGTTTACAACGGCTTCCCGCACCCATGATCATCATCCAAGCTCAATTCCCCCTCGGGCCTGGGCCAAATCTCCGCCTTAGCGGCTCAAAAAGCACCCTTGCTTTTCCTCAGGCTAGGGCCAACTCGCCGCTGCGCGGCTCAAACTACGGCCACATTTACACTCCCGCCTTCTGCCTTCCGTTTTCTAGCTTTACAACTGCCCCCAAAGGAATGCCTAAAGACGCCGCCCCTTGAATGAGGGCGCGATGTCCCTCGCTATTCAGCCCCACAGATTTTCACATTGGGTAGGGGATTCTCCCCGGGCCACCACCTAACCACCAACCACACTATTAAGCCAACCCCCAAACACGATGTGTCCCGTTCCGCTGTCCTGCAATCTTATTTATTCCGCAGGCCAACAACAGTTGCTATCCCTATGGATTTGCCCAGCTCTGGTGTGTCCGGTGATGCCCAAAACACAAAACAGTAAATTTTTTTATCAGGTTAAGGTTTTAATGATCTTGTGCACCTTCTACCCAGGTTCTTTTCCTGTTTTGTTAAGAGGACCACTCCACTATAGGTCGTTGTACCCGAGGGAATCATCAATTCAAGTTCAAGAATCGTCCCTGGCTTGAATTGGGCGACAAACAGAACCGGGGGGGGCCAGTGGTCAGGACTGGGGCGCAGTAACTGTTCCCCTGTCCCAGTGGCCCTGCTTCCTGCCCAACCTTCCCGCCTTCTGCCTTCCGCTTTCACGCTTTCCAACTGCCCCCGAAGGAGTACCCCAAAGAAGTGGCCAGGACTGGGACAAGGTACCTGTCCCCATGTCCCTATTTCCCCAGTGCTGCAAAGGCCCGGCCTAGCATTTCATCACGGTAATTATCCTTCATCACGATGTAGGCACTGCGCGCATAAGCCACCGCACCGGTAGGCAGGTTGTTGGTCTGCAGTTCCGCCTCCATTTCCGCCAAGATAGCATTGAAACGCTGATCACAGTCCGCTTCCAGCGCCTCCCCCGTTGCCCTGTATTTGGCAAGCAAATCGCGAGCTTCAGCCAGACTGCCGCCGGACTGCCGGTATTCATCCCTGGCCGCGCCAATCAGACTGTTCAGTTCCCCCTCATATTCCCCTTGAATGCCGCTCAACCGGGCCCGATATTTCTCCACAATGGGGCCATAGGCATCATAGTTTGTATACCCGGCAACATCTTTTTCCTGCAACTGCGCCCGAGCTAGAACAGCCTGCAATGCTGCCGAAAAGTCACCCGGCGCGATTGTCCCATCCGGAATCAGATTGCGAAACTCTTGCAGCATTTCTTCCGCTTTCTCCCGGCCCACCTCCTGTATCAGTTCCTGTTTTAGATGTTGATCAGGCTTGAACATGTGGCGCAAAGCCATCTGGGCCACATAATCAGGGGAATATACCACCGCCAGAGCCGTGCCCCCAACGGCAATGAGGATCAGCACGATGACCGCCATAGTGAACCTTTTTAAACCTTTGTTACGCATAAATTATCCCACCATTTTTTTAATACTGGGACAATTTTATCAAAATTTACTCTTTGCAGCCAGTATTTTTGTTGTCACCAATCGCCAGTATGTACCAATATATTAGTGAAAACATGATCACCGGCGATGTTTCTTGAAAAGGGCGTCAGCTTATATTAAAATTTGGTGTAAGTTACACTATTAGAATTCAGGTTTATTTACAACGCACTGAAACGGAGGCACACATGACCAAAGCACTGCCATTTACCAAGCAGGAAATTGAAAAAATTATAGAGAAATATCCCACGCCTTTTCACATTTATGACGAGAGAGCCATCCGCGAGAATGCCCGGCGGCTGCTGGACGCCTTTGCCTGGGCCCCTGGATTCAAAGAATTCTTTGCGGTCAAGGCCACGCCCAATCCTTTTATAATGAAAATCCTCCGGGAAGAAGGGTTTGGCGCCGACTGCAGCTCACTGGCCGAGCTGGTGCTGGCCGAAAAGGTGGGCCTAAAGGGGAAGGAAATCATCTTCACCTCCAACGACACCCCGGCCCATGAATTTGTCAAGGCCAGGGAACTGGGCGCCATTATCAACCTGGATGATGTGAGCCATATCGAATACCTGGAAAAACACGCCGGCTTGCCCGAGTTTATTTCCTTCCGTTACAACCCGGGTCCCCTGCGAGGCGGCAATGAAATTATCGGTTTGCCCCAGGAAGCCAAATATGGTTTTACCCGTAAGCAGCTTTTTGAAGGATACTGCCTGGCCCGGGACAAGGGGGTCAAGCGCTTCGGCCTGCACACAATGGTGGTCTCCAACGAGTTGGACCCCTACAACTATGCAGCCACAGCAATAATGCTCTTTGACCTGGTGGGGGAAATTTATCAAAACACCGGCATTAAGATAGAAATGGTCAACTTTGGCGGCGGCATCGGCATCCCTTACCGGCCGGAGGAAAAAAGGGTTGACATGAACCTGGTCGCCGGGGAAATTAAAAAGGCCTATGAGGAGAAAATTGTCAAACAGGGTTTGGAGCCCCTGCGCATCAACATGGAGCTAGGGAGGATGATCACCGGGCCTTTTGGCTTTTTGGTGAGCACAGTCCTGCACAAAAAGGAGACTTACAAGAATTTCATCGGTTTGGATGCCTCTATGGCCGACCTGATGCGGCCGGCCCTTTACGGTGCCTATCATCACATTACAGTGCTGGGAAAAGAGGGTCAGCCCCGGGATTATATATATGATGTTACTGGTTCCCTGTGCGAAAATAACGACAAATTCGCCATCGACCGCCACCTGCCGGAAATTGAACCGGGGGACATCCTGGTGATTCACGACACCGGCGCCCACGGCCACGCTATGGGATTCAATTACAACGGCAAGCTGCGCTCCGCAGAACTGCTGCTGCAGCCCAATGGGGAGGTAAAGCTAATCCGCCGAGCAGAAACCCTGGACGACTACTTTGCCACCTTGGATTTCCACAGGCTGTAGTGGGACATGGGGACAGGTACCTTGTCCCACCAAATTCTGTCAAGGGCAGCCCGAGGTGGAGAGCCCACTCTGCCCATCCTAAGAGTGAGGGGGGGTTCGAGTGGGACGATGGGGACAGGTACCTTGTCCCACCAATATATGTCAAAATGAGGGGGGTAGCAAAAGGCTCTCCACCAGCCCCCAACAAAAGGAGGAGGGCCCCCCTCTAAAACGGAGACCAGCTAACTCCTGTCAAGCCTTAACTTGAATATTTTGTTAGCAAACAACCCGATTATCGCTATGCGGCCGGCAACAAACCGGCTGCATATAATTTATTGTGTTCTTTGGGTGTAATCCTAGCAAAAGCCCTTCTGTTTTTAGTACGGAAAATATGGCACACACTAGTTTGTTCATAACTGCGCCCAATGCCTGTTTTTCCTTGTTCTCTTACGGGCCTTTTTTGCTTCCGCGGACGGACACCGCCGCAGCCAGATATAATGACCGATGGGCAAAAGGGGAACCCCTTTTGGTTAGCCTGTTTTTTGTCCCAACAAATTTACCAGACTGTCTAACAGAGGGGTCTATGCCCAGAAAGGCAACCAATTGTTTTGCGTTGCTAAACCGATCAATATCCCCAATTTCGCCTGCTAAGGTGGCTGATATTTTGGGGCCAACACCAGGTATGGTTGCTAATAGCTCTACTGCGGGGACATCAACGGCATAGTCCCCAGCCTGAGTTTCAGTTCTGCTAATTGTTGAGGGACAGGTACCTTGTCCCACCAATTTTTATTAAAAGAGGGAGCTAACAAAGGGTTCTCCAATCCCCGGCAAAAAGGGGGTTAACATAGGAGGACCGACCCAGACCGCCAAAAATCCCAGACACACGCCTTGAGCGTGAGCGGGGTTTCCAAAAACCCCAAAAAGGGAAAACAACTATGTCTCAGTGGTTTCAGACGGTTCCTTTATGAAAGTTACAACAAAGGACAACCTTATATTTTCCGGCGTGTGCTTCGGTAGGGGAACCCCTGAATTTTGCGGAGGTTTAAATTTTGACCCGTACCGGTTTTTACCCGGTTCCCAGCAACGTTATTTACCGTTATCACTCATGACACTGTTTTTCACCCAGTTGTCACCAACCTATCCAGCAAGCCTGCACCAAAGGCTAATTGAGGTTCGAGAACCTGGCCATCACCCTACAGAGAAGCCAGGAATTTTGGCAATTATTCAAAATCTGGGGCCCTGTGGTGGGTTTACAGCCAATTCAAGTTCAAGAACCGTCCCCGGCTTGAATTCATCTATATTTACCTGGTACAGGAATATTAAATCTTTCACACAATAGTTTTACATCATGCACATCATTTTCATCATGTTCATAGCCTAGATGAAATAATATCTGGTTTTTAGCATCAATACATCTGACCACCTTATGGCCTATTTTCCCAACTCCGCTAAACACCTCGGGAGGGTATGCTTCCCCTTCAAAAACAATGTGTCCTTGTTCGTTGAATTTAAATATATGAAGATCAATTATTCTGCCTTTGTTATCCTGCCAAACCGTATGGGAAGTGGTGGTATATGTCTCTATAACTTCAGCAAAGCCTTTTCCCTCTAATATTGCAACAAACCTCTTACTGTTGCTTTCTTCCACAAATAAGTCAATGTCGTTGTGTGCTCTTGTTTCTTCTTCTAATAGCGCATCTACTCCCCACCCGCCATCAATCCATATGTTAATTCCATTTTCCTCAGCGTATATTATTATCTCAATGGCATCTGTTTTATTTACCATGCAATCCTCCCGTTTAGGTTGAAATCTATAAGCTATTTCTTCTATTCTCTTTTTTTGTGTGGCAACCTTTCTATATTGGGGCGATTATCATTTAACAACGCACCAAACAATCCCCTCGTTCTACCCTAGCCCCAGGGCTTGTCCCGGGATGCGAGCAGCGTCTAGGTCGGGGGATCAGTTTCCCTTGTTCTTCGCCCTCTTGTTTCTGCCTTTGTTCCTGGTGGCCATCTTCCTGTTTAACCTAACTTGGAATGCCACCATCTTTGGGACATGGGGACAGGTACCTTGTCCCACCAAATTTTGTTGAAAAAGGGAGCTAACAAAGGTTCT
>JABMJD010000016.1 GCA_013201395.1 Candidatus Syntrophopropionicum ammoniitolerans | reverse complement strand
TACCCTGTGCCTGGGATAAGTTCCCGTTGCAACAGTTGTGGTTTGCTACCGGGGAAATCATTTCCCATCTGGAACACCTGAGACAGCGAAACAAGGTACGCCGGTTGGAAGATGAAGGAGTGCTGCTGGTGAAATAGAACCTGTGACCCGCCCCATGATGCCTAAATTGTTATACGTGCCGGTAACCCCTTTTGCAGGGTATGACACCTCTTACCCCGCCACGGGGGTTTTCTGTATCCCCTTCCCTGCGCGGAATGAGATGGATGTGGGCATGCATGACAGACTGGCCGGCGGTTATCCCGCAGTTGATACCAATGTTGAAGCCTCGTACCGCGGGATCCTCACTGGTGATTTTATCCCGCAGATGTCTGACCAAGCCCTCCACATCCTGTATTTCTTGTGAAGTCATAGTAAAGTAGTCTGTAGTATGACGGTAGGGGATGATCAGCATGTGGCCCGGGGTGACGGGGAACATATCCTCCAGAGCAAAGACGGTGCCGTTTTCCGCTACTTTTCCTTCTATTCTTTCCGGATCACAAAATGGACAATATTTTTTCATCGTATAAAATAACCCCTTCTCCTTTGGTTGTGTTATTAAGCACAATTATACCCTAAGGAAGGGGTTATTTGCATGTTGCTCTTATATAATTATTGCTTAATAAAAATCACAGTGCTTTCTCCAGTATCTGGTTGACACGTTCCACCATGTCCAGGGGGTTGACCACCAGACCGGCGGCGATTAGAGCATGATCAAAAATCTGCTCCGCAACAGTGCGGGCAAACTTCGGGTCCTTTTCCCGCAGTGTATCCAGCTTTTTGATCAGCTTGTGCCTGGTGTTGATTTCCAGGGCCTTTCCGCCCATGTGGGAGATGTCCTGGTTGGCAACCTGCATTACCCGCTCCATGCTGCTGGTGATCATGGGGTTTAAATTAAGGATAATCGCCGGGCTTTCCACCAGCCGTTTAGAAACCTTTACCTCACTGACCTGATCCCCCAGGGCTTCTTTGAGCCAGGTGGTCAGGGCACCTGTTTTTTCACTATCAAGGGGTTCTTCCCCGGCTTTTTCCTCCAGATCAGGCAGTTCCAGACCAGCCCGATCAGCGGAAACAAATTTTTTCTCCTCATATTCACCAAGATTGCTGAAAATAAAATCATCTATTGGTTCGTAGTTGTAAATGACCTCGTAACCAGCGGCCCGAAAAGCCTCTATATAGGGTCCGGCTTCAATACTTTCCCTGGTGGGCCCATTGGTGAAATAGATGTCGTTTTGCCCATCTTTCATACGGTCGGCATAATCAGCCAGTGAGATTAGCCGGCCGGGTTCTGCTGCTGAAGATTCAAACCGGAGCAGCTTGGTCAGATCCCGGCGATAAGTAAAGTCTGTTGTGGCCCCTTCCTTGATGAACATATTGAATCTGGACCAGAATTCTGCGTATTTTTCCGGGTCATCCTGGGCTTCCTTGTCCAGGAACCTGAGGAAACGCCCGGTGATTACCCGCTGCAGTTTGGCGATCAGGGCACTATCCTGGGCTGTCTCACGGGAGATGTTGAGGGGGATATCCTCGCTGTCCACCACACCTTTGACAAAACGCAGCCATTCAGGCAGGATGCTTTCTGAATGGGGCTGGATGAGAATTTTTCGGCTGTACAGGTTTGTGCCTGGTTCCATCCGGCCAAAGCCGAATCGTTCAAAGTTATTTTGGGGCACAAACAAAAGGGCATTGATGGCCAGGGGCGCATCAGCGGTAAAATGCAGCCGGTAGAGGGGTTCGTCATGGGCGGTGGCGATGAATTTGTAAAATTCATTATACTCTTCTTCCGTCACCTCATTTTTGTTGCGCGTCCAAATGGCCTGGACAGTATTGACCTGCTCCCCATTGACTTTGATTGGGAAGGGTACAAAACTAGAGTATTCCCTGATTATTTCCTTGATCCTTGCCTCCCCGGCAAATTCATGGGCGTCTTCCTTTAGTTCCAGAATAATTTTTGTCCCTCTGGGCAGGTCCTCCACAGCACGCAGATCGTAGCTGCCGAGGCCTTCGGAAACCCATTCACAACCTGTCTCGTTGGGAAGATAGGAGCGGGTGAGCAGCCTTATTTTCTTGGCCACCATAAAGGCGGAATAAAAGCCTACACCAAACTGGCCAATCAGGCTGAGGTCTTTTTGGTCTGATTCATTGAGCTGCTGAATGAATGTTTTGGATCCGGAATGAGCAATGGTGCCGAGATTCTCTATCAATTCGTCCCTGGTCATACCAATACCGGTATCGGTAATGGTAATGGTATGTTCCTTATCGTCCAGTAGGATGGGGATTTCCAGGGGCAGATCTTTTCCTATGATCTCCTTGTTGACTACTGATTGATAGCGTAGTTTTTCCAGGGCATCGGCACTGTTGGAGATGAGTTCCCGCAGAAAAATTTCCCGGTCTGTGTAGAGGGAATTAATGACAATATCCAGCAGTCTTTTGACCTCAGTTTGAAACTCTTTTTTTTCGAATTGCTGGGCAGTACCAGCTTCAGGCATAAGATAAACACCTCCAAAAGATTATTTGTTAGTTTAACCTGTAGTCAACACGGGCAAACCCCCAGCCCCGGTATAGATAAGGTCCAGGGGTAGGTAGCCGGCTGGGGATTGTGCTGACCTTTGCTGACTATAAGTATAAAATTGGCTGCTTGAAGTGTCAAGATAGGTGGGCAGAAAAATTAACGAAAAAGGCACCGCCAGGGATGCCGGTTGCAATGCACCGGGCAAATACGGAGGTTGCCACCTACAGCATGGCTTCCATTTGTTCCGGTTTGAATCCGATCACTAGTTTTTCTCCATCGGTGAGCAGGGGACGGAACATGGCTTTGGGATGGGCGGATAAAATCTCCGCCATTTCATTCTCAGACAAGTCTTTGGCGTTGATTTTCAAATCCCTATAGGTCTTACTTCTTTTGTTGAGCAGTTCTTGCATTTTTACACCGCCCAGTCCAGCCAGGGCAAACAGTTCCCCAGTAGTGGGCGGTTCCTTAACGATGTTATGGTAAATATAGTCGGCTTCTTTTTCCGAAAGCCACGCTTTCGCTTTGCGGCAGGTGGTTCAGGTGGGAAAACAGTAAAACCTCAGCATGATATTTCCTCCTTATTTTGGTGTTTTATTCGCTATTTGGCAAGCCATGCTTTTTCATGGATAGGGAGACCCGGCCTCTTTCTGCGTCTACCGCCAGCACCCATACCTGGACTACATCTCCCACTGACACTACATCCAGCGGATGTCCTATGCGGTTGTCTGACAGTTGGGAGATGTGCACCAGCCCGTCATTTTTTATACCGATATCCACAAAGGCACCAAAATCCACCACGTTGCGGACAGTGCCGGTAAGCTCCATGCCCGGCTGCAAATCTCCCAGGCTAAGGATGTCGGTGCGGAAAACCGGCTGGGGCAGGTCTTCCCGGGGGTCCCGGTCCGGCCGGGACAGGCTGTCGGCAATGTCTCGTAAGGTGGGGACGCCGGTGCCCAGTTGCGCCGCGATTTTTTCCAGATCTGCGCCGGTAATTCGAGATCTGGCACCGGGGCTGCCAATTTCATGCAAACCTGTGCCAATTAGATCCAGGAAATGGCTGGTCAGGTTGTACGACTCCGGGTGTATGGCTGTGGCATCTAGAGGATTCTCCCCGCTGCTGATCCGCAAAAAGCCGGCGCATTGTTCAAATGTTTTGGGCCCCAGCCTGGGTACACCAGTCAGCTCCCGGCGGTTTTTAAAAGGGCCTTCTTGATCACGGTAGTGGACAATATTGGCGGCCACTGCCGGTTTGATGCCGGCAACATAACCCAACAGTTGTGCAGATGCTGTATTCAGGTCAACGCCAACATAGTTGACCACTGATTCCACAACTTCAGATAGTTTTTGATCAAGCTGTTTGGGGGGCAGGTCATGTTGGTACTGGCCTACACCTACTGCCCTGGGTTCAATTTTTACTAATTCGGATAGAGGATCCTGAATACGGCGGGCAATGGAGACCGCGCCTCGTTCCGACACATCCAGGGTAGGGAATTCCTTTTTGGCCAGTTTGGAAGCGGAATAAACGCTGGCTCCAGCCTCGTTGACGATAGTGTAGGTCAGGTTCGGCTGGTGGCTGGATTTGATAAATTCCGCCACAAAAAGCTCTGTTTCTCTAGAGGCTGTGCCGTTACCGATGACAATTGCTGTAACCCCGTACCTATTTACCAGGCCGGAGAGGACTGCTGCCGATTCTCCGATTCTTTTCTGGGGGGGTGTAGGGTAAAAAACGCCTGTCTCTAAAAGCTTTCCCGTATCATCAATGACGCACCATTTGCATCCGGTACGGTAAGCCGGGTCTATACCCAGCACCACCTTACCGCGTACCGGCGGCTGTAGCAGCAGGCTGCGCAGGTTTTGGGAAAACACCTTGATTGCCTGGGCGGCTGCCTTTTCCGTGAGCTCATTGCGGATATCCCGTTGGATTGAGGGTGCCAGAAGTCTTTTATAGCCGTCCTTGATTGCTTTTTCCACATAAGCAGCAGTTGCAGAGGCTTTTTTTAAATATCTGCTCCCCAACCAGTTTAAAATTGATGTTTCATCTACTGCCACGGAGACACTCAGTACCTCCTCCCTTTCCCCTCTATTAATGGCCAGCACCCGGTGGGGTGGGATTTTACCTACTGGTTCACTGTAATCATAATAATCGCGATAGGTCTGATCCTCTACAGTGTTGCGCTCACTGGCGACCAGGTGCCCGGTGCTCCGGGTTCGGTTGCGCACCCAACTGCGCACATCGGCGTCTTCGGCGACAATTTCGGCGACAATGTCCATCGCTCCTTGCAAAGCCTCTTCTATTGTTGGTACAGACTCAAAGACATATGCCTGGGCTTCTTGTTCCGGGCTGCCGGCGGCAGGCAGGGACAAAAGGTAGGCGGCCAGGGGCTCCAGGCCATTATCCCTGGCTACGCCGGCCCTGGTTTTACGCCTGGGCCTGTAAGGTAGATATAAATCCTCTAGCTGGGAGAGTTTTGTACAGCCGGCTATTTTAGCCTGCAATTCGGTGGTTAGCCGGCCCTGTTCGTCAATTAAACGGATTATTTCTGTTTTGCGCATGGATAGGCTGGTATAGTGCTTGTGCAGTTCATCAATACTGCGGATTTGTTCTTCATCCAGTTCACCAGTTTGTTCTTTGCGATAACGGGCAATAAAAGGGATGGTGTTGTCTGTCAACAGCTTGATGGTACTGGTTACCTTTTGTCGTTGGATGCCCGTTTCCTTGGCGATGATGGCAATAATATCAACCTGATCTTTATTCAATATGTATTCCTTTCTTTTGCAAAGGTGGTTTTTCCTATATTATTATCTTTTATAGCGGGCTGCAAGTATTTTCCCTTTTAAAGCCGGCCCAGATCAGGGAAATAGTGCTGTCCGTTTGTTGTAAAAGGGCTAATATTTAAGAGGTATCATTAGTTATCCCGGGAATTAAGGTATGTATGACCCTGATTTTTGTCGGAAAGGAGAGGATCGGATAATTGGCTGTAAATAAACTGATCAGAGCTGCCGGTAAGGGGGATCCACCAGAAAAAATAAGATATCTGGTGCAGGAAAAAGGTATGGATGTGAATGCACAGGATGAAAGTGGCATGACCCCTTTGATCCATGCGGCATTTTTTGGGCACAAGTATGTAGTTAAAGCGCTGTTGGACCTGGGGGCAGATGTAAACCTGCCTGGCAAAGGGGGCGTTACAGTGCTGATGGCAACCCTGCAGAATGTTGCCAACGGGGATATTGCCCGCATGTTAATTGATAGCGGTGCCGATGTTAACGCCGGTGATGAACAGGGGTTAACCCCGCTGATGGCTGCTATTTATACCGACAGCAAGGAGATGACCCTGTATCTGCTGGAAAAGGGGGCTGCAGTGGATGTTAAAAATGTCAAGGGGTGGACAGCCCTTGATCTAGCCAAACAAAAGGGGAACCGCCAGTTGATAAAAATCCTGCACAGGGCTGGTTCTTTTCAAAATGCGGATCTTATTTATGCCGCCCGGATCGGTGATATAGGCTGGTTGGAGGAGATGATTAAGGGCAGTGGAGATGTAAATGCTCGTAATGAAAATCAGGAGACTCCCTTGATATGGGCCTCTTTTTATGGTCATTACAAGGTGGCTAAGCTGCTGCTGGATCATGGGGCGGGGGTGAACGACAGGAGCAAAGGGGGCTGGACAGCCCTTATGGCTGCGGTGGAAACCGGACGCAAGGACATAGTGGAGCTCCTGCTGGAGAGGGGCGCAGATACTACTAATAAAACGGATCAGGGTGACACAGCACTAACCCTGGCGCAAAAAAACGACCATAGCCATATTGCCGCCATTATTCAGGATTACGGCGGGTCGGTGAAACAATAGTTTTATGATTTGTTAATAAATAATAAACATTTAATTAATCTCCCCCCGATATACTGAAAATAGTGAATAATATTTTATCGGGGGGATAGATATGGGCCTGATGGTTGTTGTTTTTTGCACCCTGTTTCTGGTGATGGGGATACCCCGGTTTGAGGATTATATCATTGCTAAAATCTAGTTGGTTTTAACACCGTTTTCCTGCAGATATTTTTTAAGTTCCATAATGTTTATTTCACCAAAATGGAAAACAGATGCGGCCAGGAGTATGTCTGCTTCACCTTCCCGGGCTGCCTCCAAAAAGTGGGCCATTGTGCCTGCGCCGCCGGAAGCGATTACCGGTGTTTTTACCGCTTTTTTGATGCTGTGGATCAGGGGAATATCATACCCGGCTCTGGCTCCATCCCTTGTTTTGCTGGTAGGAAGTAGACAGCCCGCTCCTCTTGCTTCTGCCTCCCGGGCCCATTCCACTGCATCTTTGCCTGTGGGGGTCTTGCCGCCGTCCACATGTACCTCGTAGCCGGAAGGAAGGGCCGGGTTGCTGTCCACATCAATGGCTACTACCAGCCTGGTGGAACCAAATTCCGTTGCTAGCTGATCAATTAAGCCAGGGTGGCGAAAGGCTGCACTGCTGATGGAAACCCGGTCAGCTCCTGCCTCCAGTACTGCACCGGCGCCGGCAGTAGAATCTATGCCGCCGCCTACTGTAAAAGGTACCGTGGCCACCCGGGCCACCTGTCGCACCACGTCTAAGGTGGTCTTTCTTTTTTCGATGGTAGCAGTGATATCCAGAAAGGCCAGCTCGTCGGCCCCATTCCGGCAGTAAATCCGGGCGCATTCCACTGGATCACCCGCATCCTTTAGATTGACAAAATGGACCCCTTTTACTACCCTTCCGTCTTTTATGTCCAAACAGGGCATTATCAGTACCTTTTTCAATCCTGCTATATCTCCTTTCAAGTATACTGTCAGACTAGATTATTTCTCTTTTAAATTTCTAAAACCCTGCCCGGCTGCAAAATGATCCCCATGAGGTAGAAACAGCATTTTTTTTAGGGGGGTGCATATCTTTTCCATAAGATAGCCCCCATGCCTCAGCAGGGGTTTGGCTCCCAATGATGAATTTAATACCATAGATCAGTTTTAGCAGGATCATTTTGATAAACATTTTGTTCAAGTAAAATTTTTAGATCCAAACCATGATTAAAAACGTCCAAGTAATTAGGGGAAACAATACTGCTGCAGATACCGGTGATATGCCGGCAAAGATTAGCACTGATTTACAAGATATTCTACCCATCGGCCGAGCCAAAGAAAAGAAAAGAGGTGGCGGATTGAAAAAAACGCTGACGTTGTTACTGGTTACTTTTTTAGTAATATTTTTAACCGGCTGCAGCGAAAACAACCAGATAGGTGCAACAGGAGAAACCCAGTCTGTCCTGGAACAGCTGGTGGAATCTGGTGCGGTAATTGAACCGGATCCGGAAAATGAGGGAAAAACAGCGCCGGCTCCGGAGCCAACAGTTCAGGACACCGGGGAATTTAAATTGGGCAATGAGCTACTACTGGCCAAGTATCGCTACCTGGTGGCGGAGAAAAAGGTAGGGTTGGTGACCAATCAGAGCGGCGTGACCAGCAGCGGCCAAAGCACTATCGACTTGCTGGCAGGCGATAATGCAATCCGGCTCACCGCCCTCTATGGTCCTGAACACGGCATAGATGGTACCGCCGGCGCCGGTCAGTATGTAGAATCTTACAACCACCCGGAACTAGGTATTCCTGTTTACAGCCTTTATGGCAGTACCAGGATGCCCACCCCCCAGATGCTGGGCAATATTGATGTGCTTGTTTTTGATATTCAGGATATTGGGGCCCGGACTTATACCTTTATGTCTACCCTTAATTACTGCCTGGTGGCGGCCCAGAAATGTGGCAAGCCGGTGGTGGTGCTTGATCGTCCCAACCCCGTGGGGGGTACGATTGTGGACGGCCCTGTTTTGGAAGACCCCTATATCACCTTTGTCGGTGTGGACAATCTGCCCACTGCCCATGGTATGACGGCAGGGGAGCTGGCCCAGTTCTTTAACCGTAAAATTGGTGCTGACTTGAAGGTGGTTCCTATGGAGGGCTATACCAGGGAGATGATCTATCAGGATACAGGGTTGTCCTGGGTGCAAACGTCACCGAACATACCTGACCTGGATTCTGTTTTCGGCTATATGGCCACAGGTTTGGGTGAAGGAACAGGCATCTTCCAGGCTGATAAGTTCAAATGGATTGGTGGTAAAGGTGTTGACGCCCAAAGGTATGCCGATCTTTTAAATCAGGCCGGGCTGCCGGGAGTCACTTTTATACCGGAGGTCAGGGGGGAAGCAGGCGGAGTCCGCTTGCAGATCGAGGATTATCATTCCTTTAACCCAGCCCGAACAGGCATCTATGCCCTGACCTACGCCCACATGCTAAATAATTTTACTGTGCCCAAAAGCGATCAGACCATCATCATGTTTGATAAAATTATGGGCAGTAACAAAATCGGCCAGTATTTGGAACAGGGGCTGACCCCCCAGGCGATTGAGGCCAGATATACTCCCGGGCTAGAGCACTTTAAGGCGGAGCGGAATAATCATCTCATATACTAGATATTTTGTTGCCCCCACGGTAACATAATGGGCTATATGCAGCCGTTCTAATGCCGACTGCATAGTAGGTGGTGTTAGTTATTTGTAAATACTGATATGTTTTTAGCTCGAGGCGATCAGATCCCTGACCACTTCTGCCGCCAGCAGTAGGCCGGCCACGGAAGTCACAAATGATATGCTGCCGGGGGCGCGGCGGTGGGGGGGGCCGGATCCTTCCGGGTATGCACTGGTTTCACAGTCGGGCTCCTTTATGGACAGGGGTTTTAGGGGTTGTTCCTGGGAGTAAACAACCTTGAGATCCTTAATTCCTCTTTTCCGCAGTTCCCTGCGCATTACCCTGGCCAGGGGGCAAACAGAGGTATTGTATATATCAGCGATAAGGAATTTTGTCGGGTCCAGGATGTTGCCTGCTCCCATGGAGCTGATTATCGGCAGGCCCAACCTTTTGGTGTTGACAACCAGATCAATCTTGGCGGTTACCGTGTCCACTGCATCCACAATATAGTCATAGTCCGGTTTGATCAGTTCCTGGACCTTTCCCGGTAGATAAAAGGCCTTATGCAAGGTTACTTTGGCCCCGGGGTTGATATCCAGGATCCGCTCCCCCATTGCCTCTACCTTGGGTTTGCCGATAGTCTTTCTGGTGGCGTGGATCTGCCTGTTTATGTTGGTGGAGTCAATACTGTCACCGTCAACCAGGGCAAAAGCGCCCACACCGGCCCTGGCCAATCCCTCAACGGCAAAGGATCCTACACCGCCAATGCCGAACACGGCAACCCGGCTGCCTGAAAGCTTGGCTAACGCCTTTTCCCCGATTAGAATTTCTGTTCTGGAAAACTCCTTGAGCATATAACCCACCTAAACTAACATTTCAACAATTATAGCACAAGTGCCGATCATTCCTGCATGGATGAAACAAAGGACTTTTTGCTTTTATTGGCCAATTAAGCGGTTTTATGTGGAGGGTTTGTTTATTATTGGGGAGAAATATATAAGCAGGAAACCAAAACATGTGCATACTATTAGGAGGGCCTATGATAATTTTTTTAATTGTTGTTGGAGTAATAATAGTCACTGTTATTATTGCTTTGGGCATTATCGGCTATAGAAAATCGAAAAAACTATATGCTGAATTTATGGAAAGGACTATTGCCAAGTTACCCTGGGCAAGGGCTGAAGTTTTGGAACTAAATATAGAAAAGCTAAATGCAGGAACAAAATACACTATCACCTTTGCTGATGAAGGTGTCAGGACCAGGCATACTGCTTATGAGGAGGGCTTAAAAAAGATTGAGGATCTCAGGAACAATGAAAAGCCATACATAAAATTTAAACGCCTAAAAAATGATGTACCCTTTCCCCGGGTCAGGGGTTGGATAGTGGCACAGGGTATATATAATATCGAACTGCATGTTAAGAAACCGCACCAAGAACAGGCCTAAAAAGGAATTTTGAGTTATGTGGTTGGCCTACATCCAAGGAAATAAAACATTTTAAAATTGACATTATGTATGGCGTTGTTAATGGAGACAATAGTGCCAAATTGTTATTAAAGCAAAATAAAGGATGCCAGAGTAATTGACAGGTAATATTTAGTAGTATTGAGGTGGGTTAATAGTATGAGTGACATATTTGATTATTCATTTAGAAAAATACTAGCCAAATCAGCATCTGATGCACCTACCCCAGGGGGAGGCAGTATTTCTGCTCTGGCCGGGGCACTTGGTGTGGCTATGGTGGCTATGGTGGGTCATCTGACAATGGGCAGACCCAAATATGCAGAGGTAGAAGCCGAAGCCCGGGATGTTACCGGCAAGGCTTATCTGGTCATGGCGGAACTGGAAAAATTAATGGCAGCAGATATAGCAGCCTTTAGCAAATTGATGGATGCCTATAGACTACCCAGGGATAGTGGCGAGGAAAAGTCCAGGCGTGAAGAGGCGGTGCAAAAGGCGGCAAAGGGTGCCACCAGGGTACCCCTGGAAATCGCCGAAACATTGCTGGAAGCGCTGGCAATAACGGAAAGGATATCCAGGGTAGGCAACAAGATGGCCATTAGCGATGCCGGAGTGGCGGCGTATCTCTGTGAGGCAGCCTTGCAAGCCGTTTTGCTAAATGTGGATATAAATGTCGGGACGATTAATGAGCCTGACTTTGTGGCCGGGGTGAATCAAAAAAGAAAAGAACTAGCTAACAAGGCTGGGCAGCTCAGAGATACGGCTTTAGCTGCGGTAAAGAAAAGAATATATTAAGTGGCTCTGCTAGGTGGCCTTTACTGCCGCCAGTTTTGTTTTGCCCGGCAGAAAAAGGGATAGTAACAGACCGACAACCGGGAAAAACATCATTACCAGGAAAATGGAGGGAAACCCCCAGGTGTCTGCCACCCATCCCAGCAAGGTTGCTCCTACTCCGCCCATACCAATGCCCAGCCCTAGAGTCAGTCCGGCGGCCAATCCAATGTTATTGGGCAGCAATTCCTGTCCCAAAACAACTGTAACGGCAAATGTTGAAATCAGTGTGAATCCTGCAGCAGCAACCACAACCATAGACCATACACCCTGGGTGTGGGGGAACAGGTACAGCAGGGGGATCATTATAGCCATAGAGGTTATGACCACATTTTTTAGACCCCAACGATCGGCGAGGGGGCCGCCAACGAGGGTCCCCAGGGCCCCCGAAAACAGATAAAGGGTAACCATAGATGCGGCATAGGTGTTGCTATGCTGGAGGTGGAGAACATAATACTGGGGTAAAAAGGTTACCAGGCCAAAATGAACCCAGGAACGCATGATGATCACAAATACCAGTAGCAAGATTGAAATCACCACGCCGGTGGAAATAGACAGGCCCTTCTTGCTGGGGGGCTGATCATCATTATTTATCGGCCCCAGCAGCCGGCCGGATGTATCAGTAGCCGTGATACTGGGCAAATACAACACAAGTAACAGGGCCATAATCCCGTTTAACACAAAAAAACCGGTTGTCCCTTTAAGCCCTGCTATCCCAAGAAATAGGGCCGCCAGGACAGGACCGGCGGCAAAGCCAAAATTGCCCCCAACTGCATATAAAGACATGCCGGTTGCTTTTTGCTTGCCGCTGGCAAAACGGGAGTATTTTGAGCCCTCTGGGTGATAGGCGGCAACGCCCAGTCCACTTAGCAGTGTGGCTGCCATTAATATATGGTAGCCGGTAACAAAGCCGGTTAGTGACATGCCTAACCCGGCCAGAAAGCAGCCCAGGGGTATTAGCCAGGCAGCATTAAACCTGTCGCTGAAAATACCGAAAGCTGGTTGGATCACAGAGGAACTCAGGTTAAATGATAACATTACCATACCCACCTGCAACTGGCTAAGGGCTAAAACCGGCTGCAAAAAGGTCAGGATTATCGGCAGCGCCCCCTGGTTTAAATCAGCAAAGGCATGTCCGGTGCCCAGTAAACCTAAAACTTTTTGTTCATACACTCATCCCTTTCACAAGCTGTCAAAATTCTTCACGTAGTTGCATCCATAAAACCCCGGCGGTTAGTGGTCACTAAATTATTTTACTACAGTTTTCGCGTATAAGGATGATTATATGGAAATTCATTTTTAATTTTGCATCTAGGAACAGGGAAAAAGAAGGTTTTTTAACTTGTATATGACGCACAAATGGGATCCCTGTAGAAACCAGTGGGGTATGATGCCACATAAAATATGTGATATAAAAGGCTGCTTTTCTTTCTAGTAGGGGATGCAAAAGGTTGTTTCTGGGTTTGCTAAATGCTATCATAAAATCATACAAAATGTTTTATTATACTAGTTCAATAATTGACTGACCGGAGTCGATGTGCGGGTGAAAAAAAGGATTGCGGCGATTTTGTTCCTCATTGTGGCGCTGGTATTTTCAGGTTACCTGGGCTATGGCAGGTACATCAAAGAAACTCGGCTCCATGTCCTGGAGGCCGGCGGTACCATCGAGGCAACACAGGTGGAGTTAAGGGCTAAAGTGGCCGGTACCCTGAGGGGGCTGGCCATATCTGCCGGGGATCCTGTGGCCAGGGGCCAGGTGGTGGCGGAAATTGTACGTAATGACCTGGTAGCCCAGAAGGAAAGAGATGCTCTCTCTGTGGTCAGGGCCCAGGCGCAGCTAAATGACCTCATTGCGGGCGCCAGGGAACAGGAAATAAAGGAAGCCGAGATTGCTGTGGATATCGCCCAGCTAAATTATGACCAGGCTGTCCAGGCCTTTCACCGGGCAACAGCTTTATACCAGGAGCAGGCAATACCTGAGGCGGAGCTGGAAGGGGCGGAAACAGCCTGTAAACAGTCCCGGAACACCCTGGCATCGGCAGAGAACAGGTTAAGTTTACTTGTGGCCGGTAGCAGGCCGGAGCAGATCGAGGCGGCCCGGGCGGAGTTGGAACGGAATATAGCGGTGCTAACAGCATCCGAAGCCCTTTTTGCCGACACCAAAATTACCTGTCCCATCAATGGGACGGTCCTTTCAAGAAATTTTGAGGACGGGGAAGTGATTCAGATTGGTGCTTCCGTGGCCTCCATCGCCAATTTAAATGATATGTGGATTAAGGTTTACATCCCCACCGCCGACCTGCCCCGTATCAAGCTGGGCCAGCAGGTTAAATTTACTGTTAGCGGCAGCGTTGCCGAATACCCGGGAGTGATCGTGGAAATTGCTTCCCAGGGTGAATACACGCCCAAAACTATCCAGACCAAAACAGAACGTGCCAATATTGTCTATGCTGTTAAAATTAAAATTGATAACGAAAATAATGTACTGAAGCCGGGTATGCCTGCTGACGTCGTTCTGGAATAGAGGTGCGGCAGATGATCCGAATGGAGGGGCTTACTAGGAAATTCGGTGCTGTTACAGCGGTAAATGAGGTCTCCCTGCAGGTGGACCGGGGGGATATCTTTGGCCTGGTAGGTCCGGACGGAGCCGGCAAAACCACTCTGCTGCGGCTGGCGTGCGGTTTGATTAATCCCACCAGCGGCCGGGTGACCCTTTTTGGCGGGGAAAAGGACACCGGCAGCTTTGGCTACATGCCCCAGCGGTTTAGCCTTTGTGGTGACTTGACGGTGATTGAGAACATAGAATTCTTTGCTTCTCTTTACCAAATTGACAAAAAAACGATTAAAAAACGGGCCGGTGAAATTTTGGAATTGACGAAACTGGTGCCCTTTAAAACCAGGTTCGCCGATGCCCTATCCGGTGGGATGAAGCAAAAGCTGGCCCTGACCTGTGCTCTGGTCATTCAGCCGGAAATGCTGATTCTGGACGAACCCACCTTCGGTGTGGACCCGGAGTTCCGGAAGGAGTTTTGGCGGATACTGTACCTGCTTAACCGGGAAGGGATGACCATATTCTTGTCTACGCCCTACATGGATGAGGCGGAACTCTGCCGACAGGTGGCCCTTTTGGACCAGGGCAGGATTGTGGCGGTGGGAGCACCTGATCAACTGAAAAAACAGATCAAGCACAAAATTATCGAGATTAAAGCAGACGCCAAAGACCTGGATTTTCTGGGCGAACTGCCCGAGGTTGCCGATGCCAGTTTTTACGGGGATAGGTACCATGTGGCCGTCCTGGCAGTGGAGCCGGCGAAGGCAGCTATAGCCAGTGTCCTGGCTGCAAAAGGTATAACCGTTTCCATAACCGAGGAGATCACTCCCTCAATGGAAGATGTCTTTGTGTCCTTGACGGAAAAAGCCGTGAGTATGGCTTATGGATGGGTACCACAAGATGTAGCATAAAAATATTGGAAAACAAATGATTTATGCAAGTTATAGTGAACGATTAGTAAAATAAAGGAGGCGGGGCAGTGTTATCAATTGCAGAGATAAAAGAAGCTGTAAATAAAATAGCACCAAATTACCCCATCAAAAATGTATATCTATTTGGTTCCTATGCTGAAGGAAATGTCCATAAAGAAAGTGACGTAGATGTACTTGTTGAATTCGATAAACGCCCGGTGACATTGTTAGATTATTGTGGGTTTCAAGATGAGCTTTCTGAAATGCTCCGGATTTCCGTTGATATAGTAAAATATCCATTGTCCCTTGCCAGTAAAGATTCATTAGAAATTGACAAGGTGGTTCCTTTGTATGAGCAATAAACAATCAAGAGACAAAGAAATAACAAAAAAGATAATAAATGAAATTTACGATATAGAACTTTTTATAGCAAATATGAGTGAAGAGGAATACTATTCTGATAAAAAAACGCAAAAGGCAGTTGTTATGTCTTTGATTAACATAGGAGAGCTGGTCAAAGCATACACGGAAGAATTCCTTGCAAAGCATAGTTATATCCCCTGGAAGAAGATTCAGGCATTGAGAAATATTGCAGCACATAAATATGAAGCTATAGATCCAACAATTGTTTGGGATACCATCAAGATCAGCATTCCTGACCTAAAGGAAGCACTTAGGAAAGATAAATAAGTGTTGAATTAGAAACAAAATCAAAATAGGGGTTAGTTTACATTGCAAAATGATTAGAGATAATAACAAGGGGTTCACCTTAATAGAACTAATGGTGGTTATTGCTATAATCGGTATCCTAGCTGCAACAGCTATTCCATCTTACAATAACTATTTAGAAAAAACCCGCCAACTGGTTTGTGAAACAAACAGAATGCAACTAGAACGTCAGCTAAGTGTGGAAATTGTTCTGGAAAATAACATAGCTACACAAAATATTCAAAAGGAATTTATTGATGATTTTATGCGGGAATGTGATAGAGATATTTGTCCTGCTGGCGGAACTATTGAATATTATAATGGTAAGCTCATTTGTACGTTACATTCCAAAATAGAAAGTAATGGGGACGATGAGGATGAAGGAAGCAAGCCATACCTATAAAGTAGTCGGATTACGAACACAGACTACAGCCAAAGGTCAGTAATACCAATGCCTACAGGGCGTTGTAGTCTGAGTAGAAGATAAAATCACAAACCTTTTTGTAGACACATAAAGTAGCCGTGAGTATGGGAAATGGACAAATACTAGATGTTGCATAAACCGGTTAAAAACATGTGCGATGACCACTATATGTAGATTTGCAACAAAAGAATTGTAAATTTAGTTAAAACTAAGGGGATACATATGATTTATAAATTTATCAAGAGATTACTTGATGTAATTCTATCTGTAATTGGATTAATAATTTTATCACCTATTTTGTTAATAACAGCTATTGCCATCAAACTAGAATCAAAGGGTCCAGTAATCTTTCAGCAAGATCGACTTGGTCTAAATGGCCAGGTTTTTAAAATATATAAGTTTCGCTCCATGTGTGTAGGAGCAGAAAAAGAGGGCGTGTATGAGACTAAGGGAGATATGAGGGTTACCAAGGTTGGAAGGATTATTCGTAAAACCAGTATTGATGAGTTACCCCAATTTGTGAACATCATCAAAGGGGACATGTCTATTATTGGTCCACGTCCGACACTTACCTATCATCCATGGCCACTAGAAGAATATACTCATGAGCAGCGTAAGCGATTTAATGTTCGACCGGGAGTTACTGGTTGGGCACAAATAAACGGTCGCAAAGATGTGCCGTGGGATAAGCGCATTGAATACGATATGTGGTATGTTGATAATCTTTCATTTGAATTAGATTTTAAAATATTTTTCAAAACTGTAATAAAGGTTTTAACAATGCAGGACAACATAAATGTTGGTAAAACAGCGGTGAATAATACTGCATTGTCTACAACTAAGTCTGAAACAGCTGCGACAATAATAAAAGATTGAAATGGTTGTGGTGATATGAAATGCCGTTAAAACTAATGTACATAACAAACAAGCCGGATGTTGCTCTTGTAGCACAATCCGCTGGCGTTGATAGAATATGGATTGATTTAGAGGTACTCGGGAAAAAAGAACGTCAAGGACATGTAGATTCAGTTAAATCTGATCACAGTATAGAAGATATTTTAGTTATAAAACCATTGCTAAATCAGTCAGAATTACTGGTACGGGTAAACCCTATTAACCCAAGCTCAAAAGATGAAATCAATCGTGTAGTTGAAAATGGTGCCGATATAGTTATGCTCCCTATGTTTAAAACAAAGGAGGAAGTGCAGTTCTTTATCGACTGTATCAACGGGCGTACCCGGACTTTACTTTTGTTGGAGACCAAAGAGGCAGCAAATAATGTTGATGAAATACTCTCAGTAGATGGTATAGATGAGATTCATATTGGATTGAACGACCTACACTTAGCGTATAAGATGAAGTTTATGTTTGAACTATTGGCTGATGGCGCTGTAGAGTGGCTTTGTTCAAAATTCAAATCCAAGGGTTTACCGTTTGGCTTTGGTGGAATTGCACGGCTGGGATATGGCGATTTACCTGCGGAATATGTTATAGCAGAACACTATAGATTAGGTTCGAATATGGCTATATTGTCTAGGAGCTTTTGTAATGCAGACAAAGTGGAGGACATTAGTGAAGTAGCAGATATTTTCAAGCAAGGTGTAAACGAGATACGAAGTTTTGAAACCAGACTTAAAACTAAGGATGTAGTTTTCTTCGAGCACAATCAGAGGTTGGTTTGTGACATAGTAAAGAAGATAGCATATGAAAAATCGAAATAAATATAGTAGGGTAATTACTGTTTTATAAAGAGGTTGTTATATGAACTTATTACTTACTGGTGCTTTCAAATATACTAAAGGACAGCTAGATAGCATACAGGATTTAGGCTTCGATATTACTTTCGTTCAGGATGAGAGAGTATTACTGAGTGAGGTAAATCAAAATATAGACATTGCATCTATAGACGCAGTGGTTTGTAATAATTTATTTCTTTACAACGATATTAATCAGTTCAAAAGCTTAAAGTTCATACAGCTTACCAGTGCCGGCATGGATAGAGTACCGCTTGATTATATCAAAAATCATGGTATCCACATTGCAAATGCCAGAGGGGTATATAGCATACCGATGGCTGAATGGGTTGTATTAAAGATACTGGAGATATATAAGAACAGCCGATATTTTTACAAGGCGCAGAGTGAACGAAAATGGCAAAAACGACGAGATCTATTAGAAATATCCGGAAAGACGGCAGCTATTATCGGCTTAGGAAATGTAGGAATTGAAATAGCAAAACGGTTAAATGCGTTTGGTGTGCATGTAATAGGAGTTGACAGTAGATTACTTGACCCGGCGGAGAATGATTTAGTAAATGAACTATGTGTGCCGGATGAGATAGACAGGGTATTAAACAAGAGCGATATAGTTATTCTGGCATTGCCTCTTACGGACCAGACCCGCCACATGATGAATAAATATAGATTTAAAGCAATGCGAGATGGTAGCGTTTTGGTTAATGTTTCTCGCGGTGGTGTGATTAAAGAGACAGATTTAATTGAAGCTCTGCAGGGCAATAAATTTCTTGGAGTAGCACTTGATGTGTTTGAGGAAGAGCCTTTAAATCAAGACAGTCCGCTATGGAACTTTGATAATGTGATTATTACACCTCACAACTCGTTTATTTCAGATAAGGTAAGTGAGAGAATGTTCGGGTTGATTATTGAGAATCTCAATGAATTAAAAGACTCTCAACTAGCAGAAGACCAACGATAAAAAGTTAGGAGATATCCCTTTGAAATTTATATTAATATCACCCAAAAATAGAACAACATATAATTTTAGGGGCGACTTGTTAAAAGAAATTATATCTAAGGGTTATGAAGTCATAGTCACTGGTCCTAATGAAGAAGGCATAGATAAAATAAAAGAGCTTGGCATCCGCTTTGTACGCATACCCCTAGATAAAAATGGACTTAGTGCAGTAGTAGATATTAAATATATGATTGCTTTAAAAAACCTCCTAAAAGCTGAGAAACCTGATATTACACTAGGATACACAATAAAGCCAGTCATATATGGAGCGATAGCTGCAAAACTAGCGGGTGTCAAAAATATCAACTCTATGGTGACTGGTGTAGGATATGTCTTCACGGCCGAAACAATAAAAGCTAAGGTTATTCGAACTATCGCGAGCATTTTATATAGGATTGGATTTAAATGTGCCGATACGGTAATTTTTCAGAACCAAGATGATTTAAAAGAGTTTGTAGAGCGCAAACTGTTGAAACGTGAAAAATGCAAGTTAGTTAACGGATCTGGTGTTAACATGCAGAAATTTGAGCCATCATCACTGCCGAAAAAATTAACCTTCTTTATGCTTTCCAGGGTTATGCACAGTAAAGGGATTAGAGAATACCTACAAGCTGCAAAAGAAGTAAAGGGTAAATATCCGGAAGTAAGGTTTATGCTTCTTGGGGCAGTTGAAAACATACAGGATTCTATGACAATGGAGGATTTATCTCCTTATATAGACAACGGTATAATTGATTACTATGGCGAGACAAACGATGTTGCTAGTTACTACAGGCAATGTTCGGTATATGTTTTGCCTTCCTATCGTGAGGGGACACCAAGGACAGTACTTGAAGCTATGGCAATGGGACGGCCCATAATAGCAACAGATGCTCCTGGATGCAGGGAAACCGTTATAGATGGGGTAACCGGGTTTCTAGTGCCGGTTCAAGATACTGAAATTTTGGTTAAAAAAATGGAATGGTTTATAAAAAACCAAGATGAAATTATGAGAATGGGACAGGCCAGCTATCAATTATGCTGGGATAAGTTTAATGTTCAGAAGGTGAATGCGGATATGCTTAGGTATTTAGGCGTGTGAATACTGCTTAATTAGCTATCACAATACACTATGTAGTTTCGAATTACCCGGAAATGAGGAGTTACAATAATGGGTTTAGTAGAAAGATTTTATGACAATTCCCCGGTATTTTTCCAAAATATATTGGTTACCGTTTCAGGTTATCAGCGGAACATTACCCATTACGGTAAAGCGTATTATGATTATTTAAAATTTCTGGCGGATTTTGATAACTGGTCTTTAGAGAAGAAACTTGAATATCAATAAAAAGAGTTGATAAAGTTTATTTCCTACGCCTATGAAAGCAGTAAGTTTTACCGGAGACTATATAAAGACATTGATATCGCATCCATTAATAGGGTTGAAGATTTGAAACTACTTCCTATTGTTGATAAGGAAATGCTTCGTGAGAATATTGCAGATGTGGTTACCATTTCTAGAAATGGGGCGGTTGAAGGGCATACGGGAGGAACTACAGGAAAATCGTATTGATGACTCGGGAAACACATGATGAAACGCATGGCGATGCTTGATCATTTCAAATCCCGTGTTGGCTTCATCCATCTAAAAATGCGGAGAGCTACATTTAATGGTAAACATTTTACTTTGCATGGATAAGGGGAATTTTTACATGTTATATTCCGTAACGGACAACCCCATACGAGTTTTACAGATTGTTACCCAAATGAATCGCGCGGGTCTTGAAAGTCGCCTGATGGACATATATAGGAACATCGATAGAAGTCGTGTTCAATTTGATTTTTATACGTGCCGACAAGGAACGGGTTTCTTTGATGAAGAGATAAAAGCGATGGGTGGAAAAGTATATTATAATGACTCTTTAGATTTAAAGAGGGTACATAGGATATCAAACCAATTTAAATTATTTTTATTAAATCATTCTGAGTATAGAATTGTTCATTGCCATCTTAATCAATGGTGTGGACAGGTCCTGAAAGGAGCAAAGAAAGCAAATGTACCAGTGCGTATAGCACATTCTAGAACTTCATTGCAAACATTTACGTTAAAAAATTTTGTTAAAAATATAGTGAAACTGTCCACAAATCAACACGCAACACATTATTTTGCCGTTTCACGTAAAGCTGGAGAATGGCTTTTTGGGAAAAGGATGATGGACCTCGGAAAAGTAGAGATTTGGCCTAATGCGATCGACTGTAAAAATTTTAAATTCGATCAGCAAACGAGAGAAAGAATGCGTACGACATTAGGTTTGGATAACGATTTAACCTTGATTCATGTTGGAAATCTTCGCCCGGAAAAAAACCATGCGTTTTTACTTAAGATTTTCAAACGAGTGCTTGCAGAACAACCTTCTGCAAAGCTAGTACTTGTTGGACAAGATGGATTGAATGGTGCAATTCAATCTCTGTCAAAAGAGATGGGTATCGCCCAATCGGTTCAGTTTCTTGGTTCGCGTTCCGATGTATCGGATCTTTTGCAGGCAGGGGATGTATTTGTATTCCCATCATTTTACGAAGGCTTCCCGGGGGCGGTATTAGAGGCGCAAGCAGCAGGTTTGCCTTGTATAATTTCAGATACTATTACTGATGAGGTTTGTGTGACACCATTGGTAGAACAACTTCCACTATCTATGAGAATAGAAGAATGGGCTGAAAATGTCTTGACGATATTGAAAAGTTCACGGGCAGATACTGTGGAGTATTTTGAAAAAAGCAGATTTAATGTTAAAGAACTTGTAGATGATTTGACTAACTTTTATTTAAGGTTCTGGAAACAATAGAATGAACGAAAACCGAGTGTACTTTACTGCAAAGTAATGAATTGCGAGGAATTCACCAAGTATAGATTTATATAAAAAAGAGGTGGTATTTATCAAAATATTATATATTTCTGATGGTATATTCCCATATGGTTCAGCATACGCTTCAAGACTTGTCAATTTCGCAAGGTTATTTCATGAAATCGGAATAGATGTTCATATTATAGCTGATTTCACTTACAACAAAGACTTAATCGATAATTTTGGACAAGGATTCTTTGAAAAATCGACATTTGAAATTATAGGCAACAATGAATCAATGGAAGAACGAATTAAACGACCTATTATTTGTCTCTCAAAAGTTAAGGCATTTTTGGATAGTAATTTTATTGATATTGTTGTAATGAAGAGTATTTCAGACAGATTCAAAATATTGTATTCGGAAATAAAGAAAAGAAAAATTCCGCTTATTTTAGAATCATGTGAGTGGTATCATTATTCCGGCTATAGAGGTGGAAGGTTTAATCCTTGGTATGTACAATTTCAGAAGTGTTGGAAGCATGAGTTCATGAAAGCAGACGGTTTTATCACGATTAGCAGACTGTTAGAAAACCATTACAAGCAGTATTCGCAAAACGTGATCCGCATTCCTACTATATTAGACACCACAAGTACGATATATAATTTAACTAATGATAACAAAAGAATCAAACTCATATATGCTGGTAACCCAGGAAAAACAAAAGAAATGGTTGCAAATATAATAATTGCTCTATCCTTGCTCAGGGAGAATAATAAGAGACTTAGCTTAGATATATATGGCCCAAATAGAGCAGATATTGCTAAACAGTTACAAAAAAATGATTACCTTTTGGAAATCATGAAAGACATAGTTCATATACACGGTAAAATACCTCAGGAACAGATAAATGAAAAATATATGCAGAGTGATTATGGGATTTTTTTACGAGAGGATAGCAAAAAGAATCATGCTGGTTTCCCAACAAAACTTGCTGAAAGCATGGTGGCAGGGACTCCTGTAATTGCAAATAATACAGGGGATATCGCTTTATATTTAAAGGACAAGAAAAATGGATTTTTGCTTAAAGATTCGTCTCCTGTGGAGGTTGAAAAGGTTTTGCGAGCGATTATTGACATGGATGAAAAAGAAGAACAAGATATGCGTCTATATGCGCGTAGGACGGCCGAAGAAAACTTTGATTATCGCAGATATAGCGGATTAATGACAGCATTTTTAGAGGAAGTATTAAGGAATAAATAAAAAGAATTGCATTTAAAAATAAAAAAGAAGCGTTTCATCTATAAAAAGGGAGTAAAAAAACGTTATGGTAAGGAATTATAACCAATGCGCATAGTAGTAAATGAGAAATTATTATTTCGAATAGATTCAGATTCTTATTTTAAAAATAATACTTTTATTGCCATATTAATACTGATAATTATTTTTCTTACTGAGACACTTCTATTTTCAACAAACGCTTCACCAATTTTTACTATGATTAGTCGTGGCGGTACAGTCGGGCTTGCATATTTTATGTTTATAAGATATTTGGCTAAATATCAAGGTTTAACTAAGCGTGATTTAATAACATTCATAGTTATATTTAGTATATTTATTTCCATGGTGTTAGCAGGTAGACTTTTCAATGGCTATTCATATATTACACAAATTTCCTGTTTAATGTTTGCATTATTCTTCTCCTATGAATGTAGTCAAGAATGTTTTGCAGAAAATTACATAAAAATAATGCGTATCGTTGCAATTGCTTCCCTTATAGGGTTTGTATTTGGGAATATTATAGCAAGCATAGATTTTATCCCAACTATAACAAATACTGTAGGGGCTGTTTTTAAAACGTTATTTATTACCGATATACCGATAAATACATGGGCACAAAGAAGAAACTGGGGACCTTTTAGAGAACCTGGTGTATTTCAAGCATATTTAAATATTGCATTGTATTTTTCACTATTTTTCAAAAATAAATATCGTGTATTTGATTCAATATTATTTTCTGTGACAGCTCTTACAACGCTTTCTGGAGCAGCATTTATACCAATTGTATTAATAATCTTAGCTTATCTCATTGCGAAAGACGATGAACAAATAAAAAAATCAAAAATTGTTTTTGGCATAGTAATAATTCTTATCTCTGTACTGTTAAGTAATTATTATAACGAAATGATTTATAAGGTAACTGGAGGATTTGAATCCAATTCATTTGCTCATAGATATACATCAGCAGTGGTTAGTTTAAAATCTTTTTTTGGTTATCCATTTTTTGGAGCACCCCCAGAAATACAAGATGCAGCAAGAAGCCAAATGTTATATTCCCTCACTGGCCAAAGCGGGGGCGGAACCACGAACACATATCTATCTTTTTTTTCATATTATGGCGCTTTTGTGGGAGGTTTTATAGTTTACATGACTTGGCGTTTTATTAGAAAACACACAAAATCGGGACTAGCTACAGTACTTGTTTTCGCGGCTATAATAGCAATGACATCTAACGAAAACCTTACTTCATCATTATTAATATGTGTACTTCCTTTTTTGATGCCTGAAGAAGAAAGAAATAAATATGTTACTAATAGACGAAGATTAAAACAATAAACTATAAAAAATTACTAAGCTATATATATGTGCTATCGGTAAGTTGCAGCTTTATTGCAGCTTTATTAAATGAAAGGAGATATATTATGCATGATATTTTGGTTTCAATTTCATGTATTACATATAATCATGAAAAATATATTGCTAAAGCAATAGAAGGTTTCTTAATGCAAAAAACAAGTTTTCAATATGAGATTCTTATTCACGATGATGCTTCTACGGATAAGACAGCATACATTGTTAAAGAGTATGAGAGAAAATATCCTAAACTAATTAAGCCTATCTATCAAAATGAAAACCAATATTCAAAAGGCGTGAAAGTTGGATTATTAAATACGAAAAGAGCTAAAGGAAAATATTTAGCTATTTGTGAAGGAGATGATTATTGGACAGATCCAAATAAATTGCAAAAACAAGTAAATTATATGGAGAATAATCCTGATTGTACAATGTGTTTCCATAATGCCAATATAATTAATGAAAACGGTTTATCTACTGGCAAGATGTTGATAGACAAGAGTATAAGTAGTAGAAAATATACAGCAGGTGAATTAGCAGTACTAGGTTTTATACCTACGGCCTCAAAAATTTATCTGAAATCTATATTTGATCATCCACCAGAGTGGTATTCAAAATCAGTTGTTGGAGATTATCCGTCACAGCTTATTATTGCAAGCCATGGATATGCATACTATATTAATGAATCAATGTCTAATTATAGAACCCTATCTTCTGGTTCTGCTTCAGAAAGATTTAATAAAAAGAGTACAAAAGAAAAAATTCATTATATCAATGGTTTTATAGATATTCTGAATAATTTTAATGAATACTCAAACTACAAGTACGCCGAGGAAATTGAGAAAGCAAAAATAATCAGAGAAATAAAAATATTGGTTCTCAAAAAGAGCATTCAGGATTTGAAAGATCCTAGATATAAGGTGTACTACGATGAATTGGGAATAACAGGAAAATTGAAATTGTATGGTAGATCTTATTTTCCTGAGTTATATACACAGTTAGCCAATGTTAAAGCTCAATTAAATAAAGTCTATCATAGGGCAACATATAAAATAAAAGTGTGAAGTGGGCGGATTGACCAACTATGGCAGATCACAGTAAAAATACAATTATTTCCTCCCTCTTCTGGAAACTGATGGAAAGAGGGGGGACGCAAGGAATACAATTTGTTGTTCAAATTATATTAGCAAGATTACTTCTACCTGAAGATTATGGGATTATTGCTCTGGTTATAATTTTTACTTCAATTGCAAATGTTTTCGTCCAGAGCGGGTTGAATACAGCCCTTATTCAAAAGAAAGATGCAGATGAAGCGGATTTTTCGTCAGTGTTTTATCTGAGCTTATTGATGGCATGTTTGATTTACATAGTTTTATTCTTGGCTGCACCATTCATCGCTGCATTCTATAAAATACCTGAGATAACACCAGTGTTTAGAGTATTGTCCATTACCTTATTCTTTGGTGCTTTTAATTCGATCCAGAATGCTGTTGTAGCAAGGAATTTGGAGTTTAAAAAACTATTCTTCAGTAGTACAGGAGCTATACTGATATCTGGTACAGTTGGAATATATATGGCTTATACCGGCTTTGGGGTATGGGCTCTGGTGGGGCAGCAAATAAGTAACCAATTGTTTGTGACGCTGATCCTGTGGTTTACAGTGAAATGGAGACCTCAGTTGCTTTTTTCACTGGAGAGGGTGAAAGCTCTTTTCTCCTTTGGCTGGAAGCTGTTGGTGTCAGCTTTAATTGATACTGTATATCGGGATTTACGTAGCCTTATTATCGGTAAAATGTATAACCCTGCGATGTTAGGTTTTTATAACAGAGGGCAGCAGTTTCCATCATTGATTGTTTCTAACATTAATGGATCTATACAATCGGTGATGCTCCCGGTTCTATCATCTCAGCAGGATAACAGACCGCGTGTTAAGGACATGATGCGGCGTGCTATCGTTACCAGTTCTTTTATTATATTTCCAATGATGGTGGGACTAGCTGTTACGGCGGAACCGTTAGTTAAGATTCTACTAACCGATAAATGGTTGCCCTGCGTGCCTTTTTTACAAATATTCTGTGCAAGTTATGCCTTATGGCCGATACATACAGCTAATCTTCAGGCTATAAATGCGTTAGGGCGTAGTGACATATTTTTGAAGTTGGAAATTATCAAGAAAATTATGGGCCTTTCCATATTGGCAGTAACGGTGTTTTATGGCGTCTATGCTATTGCTTTAGGGCAAGTTCTCGGTGGTATTATTTCAACATTTATTAATGCGTACCCAAATAAAAAACTGCTTAATTACAGCTATGTTGAACAATGGAAGGACATTATGCCATCACTATTATTATCTTTGGTGATGGGGGCAGTGGTTTATAGTTTGAAATGGTTAGGATTATCAGTACTGCTTACACTTATTATTCAGGTGTTTGCCGGAGTTATTCTATACGTGGGGCTGGCATGGATATTTAAACTTGAGTGTTTTAGATATTTATTATCAACTGTTAAAGATATTTTTAAAAACAGAAATGGAGAAATGGTATGAAATTATTACTATTAATACAAGGGAGGCATGCAGAATGCTTACAGGAGTACATGTATATTTAAGGCTTATGGAAGAAAAAGACGTAATGTGTAAAGTCAAGTGGATTAATGACCCGGAAGTAAGAAAAACCTTGAACTTTATATATCCTATTTCTGAAATAGCTACTAAGCAGTGGCTAAATAGGGTAGCCTCAGATACTAGTAGAAAAGACTTTATTGTATGCTTAAAAGAAAATGATAAGCAAATAGGATATGCTGGTTTATTAAATATTGATATAAGGAATTCCAAAGCAGAATCTTACATGGGTATAGGGGAGAAAGATTATTGGGGTAAAGGTTATGCAAAAGAGATTAGAAAAATATTGTTGGAATATGTTTTTTTAGAATTGGCACTAAATAAGGTATATTCTTACGTATGGACTAAGAATGAAAAAGTGATCAATTTAAATAAAGCTTTTGGATTTAAAATTGAAGGAAATCTTAAACAGGATGTTTTTTCCCATGGAGAATATAGGGATAGGTTATTAATGAGTTTATTTAAAAGCGATTATTTAAGCAATCGTAGTTAAAATTTAAGTTCTATTTAATTTTATAATAGGGGACGACAGATTAGGTTTCGGTAAAACTTCTTTTGATGGGTAAAAATTAATGTAAATATCTGTATTATTATTAATTCTTATGCACTAATTTAATTGAAAAGAAGTGAGTTGAGTGGAAAAATACCAATGTAATACTCCAATTAACCTAATGAACTATAAAGATGGAAATAATAAATTCTTTATGAAACACGATGAACTTCTCCCCTTTTCTTTTGGCGGAAACAAGGTGAGGATTGCACAAAAGTATTTCGAAGATATGAATAAAAAAGGATGCGACTGCATGATTGCCTATGGCAACAGTCGGTCCAATCTTTGCCGTGTTATTGCTAACATGAGCAAGGCAAAAGGTATACCATGCATAGTGATTTCGCCGGCAGATGAGTCCGGTTCTAGGGTTGAGACTAGCAATAGTATGATTGTCAAGGCAATGGATGCGAATATCATACCGTGCAATAAAGCTGATGTAGCAGCGACAGTTGCAAGTACAATGGATGAATATAGAGGGCAAGGATTAAATCCTTATTATATATACGGTGATATCTACGGAAAAGGTAATGAAAGAGTTGCGGTACAGGCCTATGTTGAAGCCTATGAGGAGATTCTACAATATGAGGCGGAAAACGGTATTATTTTTGATTATATCTTTCATGCTTCCGGGACAGGTATAACACAGGCAGGGCTGATATGCGGAAGTTTATTACATGGAGATAACAGACAGATAATAGGCATATCGGTTGCACGAGATACTGAGCGCGGGTGTGATGTGATTGCCGATAATATTTTGGCATATATGGAACGACAAGAAGATACCACGAAGACTATACATTTTGAGGATAAATATTTAGCTGGTGGTTATGGAAAGTACAACGACCAGATTGAGGATACGATAAAACGTATGCTAAATGAGGACGGTATTCCCCTTGATACAACATATACAGGTAAAGCCTTTTGGGGAACAACGGAGTACTTGAAAGAACATTCGATAGAAGGCAAAAATATATTGTTTATTCATACAGGAGGGCTGCCATTGTTTTTCGATAAACTTGCAGCTCTAACCAAATTGTAAGGGGTGAGATCGATGAATAAGAATGTGAAAGTTTCAGTTCTATGTGGTGATATTGAAAATTACGAAAGAGTGTTAGATTTTATAAGAAGTGTTGATAAGTCTTTTCCTATACCTGTAAGCGAAAGGACAGATATCAGTGTATTCACAAAAAAATTCTTAACAAGGCAATTATATTACAAGCAGTAGTAGATGATGAAATAGTAGGGTTATCTTCGTTTTATGCAAATGACTTAGAAAACATGAAATCTCACCGTACATTTATAGCTATTAATCCATTCTATAAAAACATGGGGATTGCAAGTAGAATTATTGAAGAAATGCTAATGATTCTTAAGGAGAAAGGAATGATTTCAGTTGAACTCGTGACGGACTCTGACAACATAGCGGCAAGAAGTCTTTACAAAAAAAAGGATTTACATTAATTGATGAAAAAGATAAACGAGTCAAGTATATATATTACTTGTAATAGGAGTTTTAGGAAAATGAATATACTTCTAACATCTGTAGGAAGACGCAGTTACCTAGTCAAATATTTTAAAGAAGCGGTTGGGAGAAATGGGCAAGTGCATGTTTCCAACAGTAATGCAATTACGCCTGCTTTTATGCATGCAGATAAAAGTATAGTTACTCCACTGATTTATGAAAACGAATATATCCATTTTTTACTTGATTATTGCATTCATAATAAGATATCTGCGATTATATCGCTTTTTGATATAGATCTACCTATACTATCCGCTAACAGACAGTCTTTTGAGGGTATTGGCGTTCGGGTGATTGTTTCAGATGAAGCTGTTATTAATGTATGCAATGACAAATGGGAAACATATAACTTTCTTATCAATAATGGCTTTAATGCACCAAAAACATATGTCTCGCTTGAATCAGCGCTTAATGCTATAAAGACAGGGCAAATCCAATTTCCTGTGATACTAAAGCCCCGTTGGGGCATGGGCTCTATAGCTGTATTTGAAGTTGAGAATGAGTATGAGCTTGAAGTGCTTTATAAAAAGGTTGTTTCAAACATTATAAGCAGTTATCTCAAGTATGAATCTCAAGTGAACTTTAAAGAATGTGTAATCATACAAGAAAAGTTAAGAGGGCAGGAATATGGGTTGGATGTAATAAACAATCTTGAGGGTGAATACCAAAATACAATTGTGAAAAAGAAGTATGCTATGCGCTCTGGTGAAACTGACTGTGCCGAAACTATATATAGTCCAGGGCTAAAGGCATTAGGTAAGGCTATCAGCAAAAAGCTTCATCATGTAGCAAATTTGGATATGGATGTGTTTGTAGACAATGATAAGCCTTTTGTTTTGGAGTTGAATGCTCGGTTTGGTGGAGGCTATCCATTTAGCCATATTGCAGGAGTAAATTTACCTTTAGCGATTGTAAAATGGTTGAGGAGTGAGGAAGTTGATGTTTCCTTGCTTACAGAGCGGACAGGTATATTGGCACATAAAGATATTGAAATAGTAAACATCACTAAATAGATATATTGGGGGGGGGATTGAAATTGAATAAAATAATTCAGGTAACCCGGTCCTCAATGCCAGATTTCGAAGAATACATAGAGGAAATTAAAGACCTATGGGATAGTCACTGGCTAACTAATATGGGTGTAAAACATAAGCAATTAGAAGTAGGGTTGGCTCAATATTTAGTTACTCCTAATATTACACTCTTTACAAATGGTCATCTAGCTCTTGAATGTTCGATTGCAGCATTTAATCTTTCTGGAGAAGTAATAACAACGCCGTTTACGTTTGCCTCAACAACTCATGCAATCGTTAGGAATGGTTTGAAACCAGTATTTTGTGATGTTAATCCCGAAGATTACACTATAGATACGGACAAGCTGGAGAGTATGATTACCGATAAGACCTCTGCTATTATTCCCGTCCATGTTTATGGAAACATATGTAATGTTCAGGAAATTGAGCAAATTTCTAAGAAGTATAATCTCAAGGTTATTTATGATGCTGCTCATGCTTTTGGAGTTACGGTTGACGGTATAGGTGTGGCCAATTTTGGTGATGCTTCCATGTTTAGTTTTCATGCTACAAAAGTATTTCATACTATCGAGGGTGGAGCGGTTACATATAAGGATGCGAGTCTATCCAAAAAGCTCGATGACCTTAAGAACTTTGGAATAACCGGGTCAGAGTCGGTTGAGTATGTAGGTGGCAACGCCAAAATGAATGAATTTCAGGCGGCGATGGGTATTTGTAATCTGCGTCATGTTGAAGGTGAGATTGCTAAGCGAAAAATCGTGGTTGAAAGCTATATTGAACGATTAAATGGTGTTAGCGGAATTAGATTATGTAAGCCCCAGACAGGGGTGAAAAGCAACTATGCTTACTTCCCCGTAGTCTTTGATGGATATAAGATGAACCGGGATGAGGTGTTTGAGAAACTAAAAGCAGAGAATATCTTTGCCAGAAAATACTTTTACCCGCTTACAAATAGTTTTGAGTGTTACAAGGGCAGATTTGATGTGGAAAAAACACCGGTTGCAAAATACGTAGCGGACAGGGTTCTTACATTGCCGCTTTACGCTGATTTGGCTATAGATGATGTTAACAAGATTTGCGATATTATTTTGAGTTAAGCTGGAGAATCAGGAAGTGAATTAAGGGAGGAACAAGATGAAAGGTATTATTTTAGCAGGGGGGAAGGGTACCCGTCTATATCCAATGACATATGCCGTATCAAAACAACTCTTACCGATATACGATAAGCCGCTTATTTATTATCCACTATCGGTTCTCATATTGGCAGGAATCAAAGAGATACTTATTATATCAACACCAGAAGATACTCCGGTTTATGAGCGATTGTTAGGAGATGGTTCCAGACTTGGACTGGAATTTACATATAAGGTACAAGAAACACCTCGGGGGCTTGCAGATGCATTTATCCTGGGTGAAGAGTTTATCGGCGATGATAGTGTAAGTTTAATATTGGGGGACAATGTCTTCTATGGGCAGGATCTTACCAGGGTATTGAATCGTGCCAAAGCCTTAGAGAAAGGTGCGGCAATTTTTGGATATCCGGTAAAGGATGCCCGGTCTTTTGGTGTGGTGGAATTCGACCAGAACCATAAAGTCATATCCATTGAAGAAAAGCCGCAGCACCCGAAATCAAATTATGCTGTACCAGGACTCTATTTTTATGATAATCAAGTGGTGGATATTGCAAAGAACGTCAAACCGTCTGCACGCGGTGAGATAGAGATTACAGCGGTCAATAATGCCTATTTGGAACAAGATGAACTAAATGTAATCTTGCTGGGACGAGGCATGGCCTGGCTTGACACTGGAACTCCTGAGGGAATGCTTAAGGCGGCGGAATATGTGGAAGCGGTCCAGTCAAGGCAAGGTTTTTACATAGCTTGTTTAGAAGAGATTGCCTGGCGCAGAGGATTTATTACTACCGAACAATTCAAAGCACTAGGCGAGAGTTTGAAAATGACTGATTACGGGCAGTATATTTTGTCTTTGGCAAATGAACAGTAGTTTGCATAGGAACTGGAGAGGATCTTGATAAAATGAAAAATGTTCTTGTTACCGGTGGAGCCGGGTTCATTGGCAGTAATTTTGTGAAATATATGTTGGACAAGTATTCTGAATATAGAATTATAAATGTGGATGCACTTACATATGCTGGGAACTTGGAAAATTTAAAGGATATAGTGGACAATTTCAAATATGTCTTTATCAGAGCGGATATAAGGAACAGAGATAAAATTGATGAGATATTTGCTTCTTATGGTATCGATACGGTCGTCAACTTTGCTGCGGAGTCGCATGTAGATCGGAGTATCGTTGAACCGGAGGTTTTCTTAACAACAAACATTATCGGGACCCAGGTTCTACTTGATGTAGCTAAGAAATATTGGAAGGTTAATCCGGATGATAAGTATTGTAAGGAATATAAGACTGGGGTTAAGTTCCTGCAGGTGTCAACTGATGAAGTGTACGGGGCACTGGGTGAAACAGGAATGTTTGTGGAGACTATGCCCTTGATGCCTAATAGCCCCTATTCCGCCTCTAAAGCCAGCGCTGATCTAATCGTAAGATCTTACCATGAAACCTTCGGCATGCCGGTGAATATTACCCGCTGTAGTAACAACTATGGACCCTACCAGTTCCCGGAGAAGCTAATTCCCTTGATGATTAATAACTGTTTAAATGATAAAAATCTACCTGTCTATGGAGATGGCATGCAGATCAGAGATTGGCTGCATGTAGCGGATCATTGTTCTGCAATTGATACGGTATTACACAAGGGATTAGATGGAGAGGTTTATAATATCGGCGGAAATAATGAGAAAGCGAATATTGAAATCGTTAAGCTCATTATAAAAACACTAGGTAAGTCGGAAAAGTTGATTAAATACGTAAAAGACAGACCTGGGCATGACAGAAGATATGCCATTGATAATAAAAAGATTACAACTCTTTTAGGCTGGGAACCTACTTATACTTTTGAACAGGGAATGAAAGAAACTATTGAATGGTATTTAAATAATACGGAGTGGATAGAGAATATCGTATCCGGCGAATATACAAATTACTATGATAAGATGTATTCGGGTATTGATCAGGTTGCCGCGACAAAAGAGAAATGATTTTTATGAACATATAAGTTGGAAAGGAAACACTATAATGTTTAAAAATAAAACACTACTAATTACCGGCGGCACTGGTAGTTTTGGCCATGCTGTCCTGGACCGATTTCTTGCAACAGATATCGGCGAAATCCGCATATTCTCCCGAGACGAGAAGAAACAGGACGATATGCGTAAACAATACAAAGACGATAAGATTAAGTTCTACATTGGGGATGTCCGTGACATACAAAGTGTGAAGAATGCTATGCATGGGGTGGATTACATATTTCATGCTGCGGCCTTGAAGCAAGTCCCTTCCTGCGAGTTCTTTCCTTTGGAAGCGGTTAAAACTAATGTGCTTGGGACGGATAATGTTCTGACTGCTGCTATAAACAAAGGGGTCAAAAAGGTAATTTGCCTATCAACTGATAAAGCAGCTTATCCGATTAATGCTATGGGCATTTCCAAAGCTATGATGGAGAAGGTTCTGGTAGCAAAATCTAAAACTGTGTCACCGGATAGGACTACTATTTGCGGCACCCGTTACGGGAATGTGATGGCTTCCCGGGGTTCTGTCATACCCCTTTTTGTAGAACAGATTAAAAGCGGACAAGCATTAACTATTACCGATCCTGACATGACCAGGTTTTTGATGAGTCTGGAGGAAGCGGTGGAATTAGTGGTCTTCGCTTTTGCGAATGCTCAGGCGGGTGACATCATGGTGCAGAAATCTCCGGCCAGTACGATAGGAGATTTAGCTCAGGCTCTTTTAGAGTTGTTTGACGCAGATAATGAAATAAGAATTATTGGAACTCGACACGGTGAAAAGCTATATGAAACCTTACTTACCAAAGAAGAGTACATAAAAGCCGAAGATATGGGAGGATTTTTCCGTGTCCCTGCTGATAAACGGGATCTTAATTATGATAAGTATTTTGTGGAGGGTGATGTTTGTCTTTCCACTTCAGAAGAATATAATTCACACAATACCTACCGCTTAAATGTTGAAGAGATAAAGGATAAGTTGCTTAATCTTGATTACATAAATAACGAGTTGAGCAACTGGAAGAAAACAGGCAAATAAAACTAAAAAATTAGAACTATTTAGGAAAAACAGTAGGAGAACCGGGAGGCATAATGGAATCTATTCATGCCTTAAGAGAGGAATGGTTATAAAACTATGAAAATACTGGTTACAGGGGCGAAAGGATTTGTCGGTAAAAATCTAATTGGAACACTGGAAAGATTAGATAATCTGGAAATCTATCAGTTCGATATTGACACTGATCCGGCACTTTTAGATACATATACTAAAGATTGTGAATTTGTGTTTCATCTGGCTGGCGTAAATCGCCCTCAGAATGTTGAAGAATTTATGGAGGGCAATTTCGGCTTTACATCGGTGCTGTTGAATTCACTGAAGAATAACCATAATACCTGTCCCATCTTAATAACGTCATCAATCCAGGCAGTTCTTGACAACCCTTATGGTCAGAGTAAGAAGGCTGGCGAAGACCTGCTGTTTTCATACGGAAAAGAGACCGGAGCCAAGGTTTTAGTCTATCGCTTACCTAATGTTTTCGGAAAATGGTGTCGTCCCAACTATAACAGTGCAGTAGCAACATTCTGTCATAATATTGCTCATGATTTACCCATTAAGGTTAATGACCCTAATGTGGTGATGAACCTTGTTTATATAGATGATGTGGTGGAAGAGTTGATTAGGGCTTTAAATTGTAATGAAACGCGTAAAGGAGATTTCTGCATTGTCCCGATAGTACACACCATCAAGCTAGGGGAAATTGTAGAGTTAATATATTCCTTTAAGAATAGCCGCAGTGAACTTTCCATTCCCAATATGGCAGATGCTTTTACTAAGAAGTTATATGCCACCTACCTTAGTTACTTACCGGAAGACCAGTTCAGCTATCCGCTGAAGATGAACGTAGATAACAGAGGCAGCTTTACGGAAATGATACGCACTCCTGAGCGGGGACAGGTTTCGGTTAATATCTCCAAACCTGGCATCACCAAGGGCAACCATTGGCACCATACTAAAAATGAAAAGTTCCTTGTGGTAAGTGGGCGAGGAGTTATTCGCTTCCGCAAAGTTGGTTCAGATAAGGTCATCGAATATCATGTCAGCGGGGAGAAATTAGAGGTAGTAGATATACCTACCGGCTATACACACAATATAGAGAACTTAGGTAAATCGGACATGGTAACTATTATGTGGGCTAATGAATGCTTCGATCCCGAGAAGCCGGATACATATTTCCTGGAGGTTTAATCATGGCAAAGAAACTAAAACTGATGACCATACTTGGTACCAGGCCGGAGATTATTCGGTTATCTGAGGTTATCAAAAAATGCGATAAATATTTTGAACATATATTAGTTCATACCGGACAGAATTGGGATTATACACTTAACCAGATTTTCTTTGAGGATCTGGGGTTAAGAGAACCTGATTATTATCTGGAGGCAGTTGGAGAGGACTTAGGCGAGACGATTGGAAACATCATAGCGAAAAGCTACAAAGTTTTAAGTGAGGTTAAGCCGGATGCTTTGTTAATACTGGGAGATACGAACTCAGCTTTATCGGCTATCCCTGCCAAGAGATTAAAAATACCTATTTTCCACATGGAGGCCGGGAATCGTTGTTTTGATGAGAATCTGCCCGAGGAAACCAATCGGAGGATCGTTGATCATATAGCCGATGTCAATCTCTGCTATAGTGAGCATGCTCGCCGCTATTTAAATTATGAGGGCGTAGTAAAAGAGCGTACTTATGTAACTGGTTCTCCTATGGCTGAGGTTCTTACTGCCAATATAGAGAAGATTAAGAATAGTAAAGTGCTTAAGACGCTGGGATTAGAGAAAGGTAAATACATACTGCTTTCAGCTCATCGTGAAGAGAATATTGACATCGAAGAGAATTTCTTTGCTTTAATGACTGCTGTCAATACCATGGCAGTGGAATATGACATGCCGGTGATATACAGTACACATCCCAGGAGTGCTAAATTTATTGAGCAGAGAGGCTTCAAGTTTCATCCCAATGTTAGGAGTTTAAAGCCTTTTGGTTTTTCAGATTATAACCACTTGCAGCTAAATGCTTTTTGTGTAGTGTCAGATAGCGGGACATTACCGGAAGAGGCATCTTATTTTAAATTTCCTGCCGTCTGTATAAGGACAAGCACTGAGCGGCCGGAGGCATTAGATAAGGGCAATTTCATTATCGGCAGCATCACCACTGAGCAGGTATTGCAGGCTGTAGATTTGGCAGTGACGATGGGTGAGAATGGTGATCTGGGGGTTGCAGTTCCGGACTATGTAGATGAGAACGTGAGTACCAAGGTTGTGAAGATTATTCAGAGTTATACCGGGATAGTAAACCGGATGGTGTGGAGGAAATAGAAAGTGAAGGAGAGAGGGGATAAATCATTGATTTTTAGCAGTCTTTATAACGATATTCTTAACAAAAAAGAAAAAATCAGCCTAATAGGCTTGGGTTATGTAGGTATGCCTATCGCAGTATCCTTTTCAAGGAAAGTGGACGTTATCGGCTTTGATGTTAACCAAGCCAAGATTGATTTATACAAGAATGGTGTCGATCCTACCAAAGAAGTGGGAGATAAGGCTATAGCTGCCTGTACAGTGGACTTTACTGCCGATGAAACACGGCTTAGAGAAGCTAAGTTTCACATCGTAGCCGTTCCGACTCCGGTAAATGTGGATCATACTCCTGACCTGTCACCGGTCATTGGGGCCAGCAATACCCTGGGTCGTAATCTCACCAAGGGTTCCATTGTGGTTTACGAATCTACTGTATATCCCGGAGTAACTGAAGAAATATGTGTCCCTATATTAGAACGGGAATCTGGCTTGAAATGCGGGGTAGATTTTAAAATTGGCTATTCGCCGGAAAGAATAAATCCAGGTGATAAAGTACATAGGCTGGAGACTATTGTTAAAGTTGTATCCGGTATGGATGAAGAATCTTTGGATATTATTGCCAAAGTATATGAATTAGTTGTAGAAGCCGGTGTACATAGAGCTGAATCCATAAAGGTAGCCGAGGCGGCCAAGGTTATCGAGAACTCGCAAAGGGACATTAATATCGCCTTTATGAATGAGCTATCCATCATTTTTAACAAGATGGGGATAGATACTAAGGCGGTGCTGGAAGCAGCAGGAACCAAGTGGAATTTTTTAAATTTCTTTCCCGGGCTAGTAGGCGGGCACTGTATTGGAATTGACCCTTATTATCTCACCTATAAGGCTGAACAGTTGGGTTATCATTCGCAAATTATCTTATCCGGCAGGCGCATCAATGATGATATGGGCAAATATGTGGCGGAAAACACCGTTAAGAAAATGATTCAAGCCAATAAACCAATCAAGGGAGCAAATGTGGCTATCCTGGGCATAACCTTTAAAGAAAATTGTCCCGATAGCCGAAATACCAGGGTGATCGATATTATTAAAGAATTAAAAGAGTATGGTGTAAACGTACAGGTAATAGATCCTGTGGCTGATGCCCAAGAAGTTGAGGAAGAATACGGGATTCATTTAAATAGGTTTGAGGATATAAGAGGGGTGGATGCAGTAATTTTCGCCGTAGCCCATGAGGAGTTTATTAACTTAAGCCTGGAGGAAATCAAAGACTGGTATCGTGCTTGCCCTAATCACCTATTTAGCGCAATAAATGAAGAAGTAGCCGCAACTATTGAGAATGGTTGTGAGTACAATAAAAATGTTCTCATTGACGTGAAAGGTATCTTTGACAGAAAAGAAGCAGAAGAATTAGATTATTTGTACTGGAGGCTTTAGGGTGAGTTATAAACATAATGTGGGCTATAAGCAAAATGCAGGCTATAAAAATTTAGAGTTTGACCGGGATAGTATCTTCTTGGTTACCGGGGGAGCAGGTTTTATTGGATCTAACCTTTGTGAAGCTCTCTTGGATATGGGTTATCAAGTAAGATGTATGGACAACTTCTCTACCGGGAAGAGAGAAAACATTGAGGGTTTTTTACATAATAAAAATTTTACCCTGATTGAAGATGATATTCGAAACTTAGAAGCATGCCTGGTGGCTTGCGAAGGGGTAGATTATGTCCTCCATCAAGCTGCCTGGGGGTCAGTACCCAGAAGCATTGAAATGCCTTTATTATATGAAGAAATAAATATCAGAGGTACCCTGAATATGATGGAGGCCGCCAGACAGCAGGGAGTTAAGAAATTTGTTTATGCATCCAGCTCATCGGTATATGGAGATCATCCGGTGCTTCCTAAAAAAGAGGGGCAGGAAGGTGAATTGCTTTCTCCTTATGCTTTGACAAAGCGTGTTGATGAAGAATATGGCAGGCTATATAAAAAATTATATGGGTTGGACACCTATGGTCTAAGGTATTTTAATGTGTTTGGCAGAAGACAGGATCCGGATGGAGCTTATGCTGCTGTGATACCTAAGTTTATTAAACAGCTTTTGAATGATGAGCAGCCTACTATCAATGGAGATGGGAAACAGAGCCGAGATTTTACATATATAGAGAACGTAATCGAAGCTAATCTTAAGGCTTGTTTGGCACCAAGTGAGGCAGCTGGCCAGGCGTTTAATGTTGCTTACGGGGGCAGAGAGTACTTGATTGATATTTACTACGAACTGTGTAAGGCACTGGGTAAAGCTATCGAGCCGATATTTGGTCCGGACAGGCCCGGAGATATCAAGCATAGTAATGCCGATATTAGTAAAGCCAGAGAATTACTGGGGTATGCGCCGGAGTGGAGTTTCGAGCGGGGGATAGAGGCAGCCATTGAATGGTATCGGGAGAATTTATAGTGGGACATTGGGATGTTGATATATGAAAATCAAATTTTATCAATATGAAAGAGGACTGTAGGGTCAGGTTAATGAAAGAAATAAAAAATGCGACCCTATATTTAATTGTGAAAAGGAAAGGATGGTGATATTGGTTGGTTTCAGTAAATGAATTAATTAGAAATTATTCTAAGGCAGTACGGGAGGGATACGCAGCAGTTTTTGCTGGTGCTGGGTTATCAAGAGCCTCAGGATTTGTAGATTGGAAGACTTTATTGAAACCACTGGCTCGCGACATTGGTTTAAATATTGAAAAAGAAGATGATCTTCTAGCGGTTGCCCAATATCACAGGAATGAACGAGGAACTAGGGCATCAATTAACCAAGCAATTATAGAAACATTTAATAATGGGACTGAAGATAATGAGAACATAAACATTCTCACAAGACTTCCCATAAATACTTATTGGACTACTAATTATGATCAACTATTGGAGGATGGATTGCGAGGGAATAACCGGAAAGTTGAAGTAAAGATAGATAAGGATCAGTTAGCCATTACACTCCCTAATAGAGATGCTGTTTTGTACAAAATGCATGGGGATGTTGAAAGACCAGCGGATGCAGTTTTAACAAAGGACGATTATGAAAGATATGATATGAAGCGGCCACTATTTCGAACTGCATTACAGGGCGACTTAATTTCTAAAACATTTCTCTTTGTAGGTTTTAGCTTTGAAGATCCAAACTTAGATTATATACTTAGTCGAATACATACTTTGCTTGATGAAAATAAACGTGATCATTATTGCTTCTTTAAACGTGTTCAAAAAGAACAAGGTGAGAGCGAGGAGGATTTTGTTTACCGAAAAGTAAAGCAAGATCTTCGGGAGAAAGACTTAAAGAGATATGGTATTCAGGCTATTTTTATAAACGAATATGAGGAGATAACAGATATTCTTAGGGAGATAGAGATATCCGTATATAAGAATAACATTTTTATTTCCGGTAGTGTGGAACAGTTTGATTCGCCTTGGGATAATGTAAAATCTGGGAATTTTGCATTTCAGTTAGCTAAGGAATTAGTGAAGAGAAATTATAAAATTACAACGGGTTTTGGTTTGGGGATTGGTTCTTCTATTATAAATGGGGCACTTAATGAGATATATACAACTAAATATAAACATATAGATGAATATCTATGTTTGCGACCCTTTCCACAAGGTATTATTAATCCGGATGAAAGGAAAACTTTATTTACAAAATATCGACAAGAGATGCTCACTCAGGTAGGGATAGCAATATTTATGTTTGGAAACAAGGAAAAAGACGGGATGATTATAAACGCAGATGGATGCTGGGAAGAATATGAAATCGCTAAATCATTGGGAAAGATAATAATTCCATTAAGTTGCACGGGATATGTGGCAAAAGAAATATTAGAAGATATTAAAAAAAATATCAATGATTTCTCATATTTGAAAGATTACATTTTAGTCTTAGAATCAACTGTTAACCCAAAAGATTTGGTTAATCTAACCGTTAAGATAGTTGATTCGGTGAGATATTAAATTCAAATAAATGTAAAGGAGAAAAATGATATGGCGAAAAGGCAAGTGTTTTTTAGTTTCCACTACACACCCGATAATTGGCGTGCTGCTCAAGTAAAAAACATGGGTATCGTTGACAATTCATCTACATGGTCATCTAATGACTGGGAAGAAGTTCGCTATAAATCAGATGCTAAAATTAAAGAGTGGATAGATGGGCAGATGGCCAAGCGTTCCTGTGTTGTTGTGTTAATTGGGAAATCTACATCGACAAGAAAATGGGTCAAATATGAAATTGAAAAAGCCTATGAACTAGGCAAAGGAATTGTGGGTGTTTATATTCACGGCTTAAAAGATGCTGATGGTAATCAGACAACTAAAGGAGCAAATCCGTTTTATAGTCTTTACAATAAAGATGGTCATCGGCTTTCGAATTACGTTGAATGTTATGATCCACCGCATTCCACCAGCACCTATGTTTATAATGACATTAAGGAGAATTTAGGCGATTATATTGAAAGAGCAATTGATAATAAAGGAACCTATTAGGAGTCACGGTATCCGATAGGGATGTTAAAAAATTGTTACACGGATTTTGAAAGTTAAATTAAAAAATTGTCGTCAGACGTCCGGAGACATTGCGATAACTTTTGCTGATGCAAGTAAGGCAGAACAGGAACTGGGCCGGAAAGCCGGGTTAGGGATAGAAGATATGGTCAAGGATGCTTGGAGGTTTGAGAAGAATAATTTAGAGGATTGATAAACGGTGCCAGGCGAAATATTAAAGTATATTGCAACTATTTTAATAAGTATATTGACTGCTGCCGCTACTACCTTTTTAATGAACTACATGAAAGATAAAAAAAGGAAGATGGTAGAGCAAATAACCTTTAATGATGATAGAATAAGGATTCTTGACTCCATAGCCTTAAATTCCTCTCTATCATTTATTATAGCTTTAATTATCGTCGGTGCTAATTTGGATGTCAATTATAAATGGCCTTTTATAATTTTATTTGGCGTGGGGATAGTGTTTTTTACTTATGGTCATTTGAGATTTCATAAATCATTTTTGATAGATACTTTTCGGAATAAACAAACAAAATTAAGGTTGATTCTAATATCGATATTTATATTGGTTATCTGGTTTTTTACTTTTGGGGTCATATTTTTCATAGAAAGTTTTGGCGATAGGGCAACATACATAGCATATTTATTTTCATTTCTTTTTTATGCTACATTATTTAACCTTAGACAATATTTTAAATGGGGCGTAACACGAAGTTACAAGAGAATAGCAGTTATTACTATTGATGGAAATAGATACGAATCGATGGAGTTAGCAAACCTAGACGATTATGTAGTGATTTATGAAAGCAAAAGTGACAAGAGGGTTATTATACCTAATCATCAAATCAAGCTGATTGAATACGAATATGATAAAACAACAATAGCTGATTTTATAGATAAAGAACATTAAGTGGACGAGAACTAAGGGTGTTTAATTTATGAAGGAACCTTGGAAAGCTGGTTTGCAAGCCAGTTCATAAGTTAGTTATTTCGACTGATACTACAGCGTCATGGGCATGAATTTGGATAGAAAGATTACTCGTTTTTAACCAGATGGAGAAGTCAGAATATTTGGAGAAACAATTCGGACGTAATAAATTGGGGGGGGTGAGGTGCAAAATGAAAAGAGATATGGAGCTAATAAGAAAGATATTATTTGAAATCGAAGAAAGATTTGAACCAGGACAAGGTTTGTTACATGGTTTACCAATAGAAGGTTATGAAATGAAAGTAATTGGCGATCATTGTGAGTTATTATTTCAGGCAGGTTTGATAAAAGAATTTAAACCTAATAGAGGCGGAAGAGGGAATATGCTTCTATCATTTAGTATAGGTAATTTAACTAATAAAGGATATGATTACCTTGAGTTGATTAGAAGTGACGAAACATGGAATCAAACAGAACAAGAAGTAAAGAAAAAGAACCTACCGCAGACTATTGAGACATATGGAACGGTCGCAGCTTCAATAGCAGGAGCATTTATGAGAGAATTAAGTAGATAAATCAATTATCAAAGGAGGTCACCCATCCAATGGACAAGTTAATTTTCTCTGGTAAAGTTACATCAATCCAACCACGAATAAGGCTAACCCGTTCATTTGATGAAGCCTCTCATACATATTTGGGTTATGCCATTAAAATTGCCGGAACCATTTATGCCGAAGAAACCACTTTCTCCATTGGCATTGGTAAAGCTGCTCAAGCTAAATTCAACTTCAAAGTTAATGATGTTATTTCCGGTGAATGCCTTCCTGTTCCGGATCCGGACATGGAGCCGGTGGATTATTATAAGGTATCGAAGTTAGCTAAGGTAGCAGAAGGGGAGCAGGGAAGTTTATCGGCTCCTTGGGAATTGGTAGCACCTGAGCTGGAGGTTTATCGGGAAAGGGGACACCGGAGGCTGGCCGCCAGGACTTATGATAGTAAGTGTAGCAGCTGCATGTGGGGAGCTAGGATGCCGGTAGAGATAATAGTTGATAACTGGAACCCCAGGGGCAGGAGGAAATACCGGTTTGAGACCTTCTGTTATGGTCCTTTGAGTTGCAAATTATATAAAGCAGGGCCAAATAGGAAAGTTGAAGGCCGGAACGGGATGGTCTATGTGGAGGAAGATTGGGTTGATGAAGCTAATGTGGCGCATAGGGGGGCGGATGAATAGTTGATAAACAAATACGGTAATAATCAGGCAAGCATATATGCCAGTGATAGGAGGTCTTAAATGGCAAAACAGGATACACACCATGTAGTACCAAATCCAGATGGTGGTTGGAATGTCAAAAGAGGTGGAGGTCAGAAAGCTAGTCATCACACAGACACAAAGGCAGAAGCAGAAAAGATAGCAAGAGGTATAAGTAAAAATCAGGGCACAGAGCTAATTATTCACGGAAAAGACGGAAAAATTCAAAGAAAAGACTCACATGGCAACGATCCATATCCTCCCCAAGGTTAATTTGAAATAATGAAATCTAGCTTGCCTGATTATTATATACTAAGATATTAATACAAATTGGAAAATAATGCTTGACGCAGATATTTTTTTGCTCTATAATTACGCTATAAGGTGAAATAAGCGGATAAGGGTAAAAGCATAAATTGTTACTTGGAACGTTTATTTTCAACAATCACCCCATAGCAGTGGAAGGAGGTGTAACAGATGAAGGAACAATACATGAGATTCGGGGATTTCATTAAAAAGAAGAGAATAAATCA
>JABMJD010000053.1 GCA_013201395.1 Candidatus Syntrophopropionicum ammoniitolerans | reverse complement strand
GCTGGTTTACAGTGAGGCCCAAACAACGGCCACATTTCCGGCCCAACCTCCCGCCTTCTGCATTCTGCTTTCTGCTTTTCCACTTTTCCGCTTTTCAACTGACCCCCAAAGCAAAGACCGTGTCCCCGCCCCCATGTCAATATATCTAGTTTGAGAACACCCCCGGGTGACTAATCACCAACCACCAACTGCCAACTACCATTTATCTGCGGCTGACAACGCGGCGCCGGCAAGAGACATTTCTCGGCGTCAAGATAATCGGGGACATTCCTCGGCGACAAAGCCCGGCCCCAAACAGAGGTGTGTCACAGTTCCCCTCTGTCCCGATATCTTTTTATCCGAATATGTACCTTTTCCATGCCCCAGTTCCTCGGACCTGATCCGCAGGTTTACAGCGAGGCGAGGCTCAAAGGGTGCCCTCATCTACCTTCCCGCCTTCTACTTTCTGCTTTCTACTTTCTACCTTCTGCTTTCTACCTTCCACGGGACAAGGTACCTGTCCCCTGTCCTGGTATCTTATCTTTTTATCCGAATATGTACCTTTTCCATGTCCTTGTACCTGATCCGCTGGTTTACAGTGAGGCCCAAACAACGGCCACATTTCCGGCCCAACCTCCCGCCTTCTACTCTCAGCTTTCAGCGCTTTCTGCATTCTACCTTCTACCTTCTACCTTCTGCTTTTCACCTTCCATGGGACAAGGTACCTGTCCCCCCGTCCCATTTACCTTCCCGCCTTTTCTACTTTCTACTTTCTACTTTCGGCTTTCAGCTTTCTACTTTCTGCCGTCAGCTTTCTGCCTTCCGCTTTCCGTGGGACAAGGTACCTGTCCCCCCGTCCCACCCGGCTCCCTCAGCGCTGCTGCGGCCTCTAGTCTGTCGTCAAAAGGAATCTTTTCCTTGCCGATAATCTGGTAAGCCTCATGGCCTTTACCGGCGATCACCACTACATCATCCTGTTTGGCCCTGTTCACCGCCAGGCGAATGGCCTGCCGTCTGTCTGGCACAACCATATATCCCTCCGGGGCAGCCACCTGTTTGACTCCCTTTTCAATCTCGGCAATGATTCCCAGGGGGTCTTCTGTACGGGGGTTATCTGAGGTGATAATTGTATAATCGCTGTGTTCAACCGCAATCCGGCCCATAAGGGGCCGTTTTTTGCGGTCACGGTCTCCCCCGCAGCCAAAAACAGTGATTAACTGCGTCCTGGTTAGCTGGCGGGCTGTTTTCAAAACATTCTCCAAGCCATCAGGGGTATGGGCATAATCCACAAATATTGTAAAATTTTGACCGGCATCAACCTGTTCAAAACGTCCAGGCACTCCGGCGATATTCTCCAAAGCATCTTTAATCACATCCGGCGGTATCCCCATAGCAGCGGCTATAGCAAAGGCTGCCAGGGCATTATAAACATTAAATAGGCCGGTGATCTTAAGGTCCAACGTCAGGCGACCCCATTTTCCCCCCACGGTGAAATTTACACCAGTAGCCTTAACCTCAATATTTTCTGCTTGCAGGTCTGCCGGTGTGTGTACACCATATGTATACACAGGACCACCGGCGGCGGCTTGCAAAAAATCCCCGGCTCTGGGATCATCAGTATTTATTATACTGCAGGCTGCCTTTTTGGTACCACCGTTGGCTGGAAGACCATGGAAAAGTTTTAACTTGGCGGCAAGGTAGCCCGCCATATCCTGGTGAAAATCGAGGTGGTCCTGGGTCAGGTTGGTAAATACTGCCCCATCAAACTGGCAGCCATCAACCCGGTGCAGGGCCAGGGCATGGGAAGATACCTCCATCACACAAACCTGGACTCTAGCTGAACGCATTTCAGCCAGCAGGTGCTGCAGATCCAGGGATTCCGGGGTGGTGTGCTTTACCGGTAAAATTTGCTCGCCAATACGGTTGTGTATGGTGCCGATTAAACCACACTTCAATCCTGCAGCCCGAAAAACAGCCGTCAACAGGTTGGATACAGTTGTTTTGCCATTGGTACCGGTAATGCCGATCATTTTCATTTCCCCTGCCGGGTAACTGTAGAACCTGGCGGCAATCAGGGCCAGGGCCTGCCTGGAATTATCAGTCCGAACCCAGGCTATGCCCGCCGGGACACTGGTTGTATGCTGGATCACTACCGCCACGGCGCCGCGCCTGATGGCCTCATTAATATAACTGTGACCATCTGTATTGAACCCTTCAATAGCCACAAACAAAAAACCGGGCTTTACCTGGCGGGAATCATAGGCGATGCCTTCAATGGGCGTAGCAGGATCACCGGCGTAATCCCGGACATCAACTACATCAATCACGTCCTGTAAAAACATATGTATTCCCCCCTGATTTGCGGTTTTTAATCATTTTTCATAGCATTTCCAGCTATGGCCATTTATAACACACTAGTCTCGAATCGTTTTTATTGCCGGAGGCTGAAATTCCACATTGATTATAGTCCCCCGTCTCACCCTGGTGCCTGGTTCTTCCTGCTGCCCGGCAGCAAAACCGGTACCGGTCGGGTTGAGATAAAGGCCCAGTTTTTCTAGAATGCTTCCAGCTTCCTTGATGGACAAACCAGTCAGATCGGGAACAGTGATTTCTTCTACAGCGCCAATATCATGGGGCTGCAGCTCCAAAATAACTGTGGCGCCGCTGAGCACTTCCACACCGCCCTGGGGTATTTGTTTGCAGACAATTTCCCCTTCACCCCTGGTCTGGACTATAAAGCCGGCATTAACAAGATGGTTTTCGGCTTCTTCCACAGGGTAATTAACCACATTGGGCATATTCAGCTTTTCCCGGGGGACCTCAAAAACATAAGGCATTTGGGGTTTCTCCAATCCGGCTATTTCCGGTACCCGCATATAACGCAGTGTGTCCAGGGCGATGGACTTGAAGACGGGTGCTGCAACCTGGCTGCCATAATACATAGACCCGGTTGGCTCGGCAACCATGACCAGGATAGCAATTTGCGGGTCATGAGCCGGGGCATAGCCGACAAAGGAACCCACATATTTATCTGGGGAGTAACCGCCTCCCTCTACCACCTGAGCAGTACCAGTCTTGCCGGCAGCCCCGTATCCATCCACAAAAGCATTCCTACCTGTTCCTTTGGATACCACTTTAGTCAATAGCCCCAATAAGGTTTGGGCCGTGTTTTTAGAAATTACCTGGCGCACGGGCTCCGGTGGAAATTCCTTCACAACCCGCCCTTCTACGTCTGTGATTGCTTTAACCAGTGTAGGTTTTAACAAAACCCCATCGTTGGCCACAGCGGAAGCGGCAGTAAGCAGCTGCAGCGGGGTAACGGCAATGGATTGCCCAATGGACATGGTGGCAATGTTAAGTTCAGTAGCATCACTTTCGGCTATCTGCAAGCCCACTTCTTCCCCTGGTAGAATGATGCCGGTCCGCTGGCCAAAACCAAAAGCATCAATATATTTATAGAATTTTTCTTTTCCCAGCCTCAGTCCGACTTCAATAAATCCCGGGTTACACGAGTTTTGGGCTACCTCCTCAAATGTTTGGCTGCCGTGACCACCGTCCTGCCAGCAGCGGATGGTCCGGTCGGCAACCTTGATATATCCGGGATCGTGAAAGGTATCAGTCAATTTTACCGCTCCTTCTTCCAAAGCAGAGGCGGCAGTGATAATTTTAAAGGTGGATCCGGGTTCATAGTTGTACCAAATGCTGGGGTTGTGGTCCCAAACTGACTGGGGTGAATCCCTCCAGGTAGCGGGGTTGTATGTAGGACGGTTGCCCATAGCCAGGATTTCTCCCGTTTTGGGGTTCATAACAATAATTACGGCCAGTTTAGGTTTGTGGACATCCATAATCACATCCAGTTCTCTTTCCACAAAAAACTGCACCGTTTGATCAATAGTCAGAACGAGATTTTGGCCTGGCTCTGAGGGGATTAGCTTGTGCAGCGCCTCGGGTATGTTTTGGCCCACCGCGTCTTTTTCGATGACAATACGCCCTGGTATGCCTCTGAGTTCCTGATCAAAGACGGCTTCAACACCGGTGAGGCCCTGGTTATCATCGCCGGCAAAACCAAGGATGTGGGCAGCCAAACTATCCTGGTGATAAAAACGCCTACTTTCTTCTACCAATTCCACGCCACTGATGTCCAGAGACTTTAATCTTTGGGCCGTATCAAAGTCAATCCGCCTTTTAAGCCAGACAAAGCCGACTTTCTCTGTCAGCTTTTCATACACCACTTCTTTATCCATTTGCAAGGCCTGGGCTATTTTTTCCGCTGCCCCCTGCTTGTCTTCAATTTGTGGCGGAAAAGCATAGGCCGAATCCACACTAACACTGGTCACCAGCTCATGGCCATTGCGATCATAAATGGTGCCCCGCTTGGCCTCCAGGGGTACATCCCGCATACGCACATCCATTGCTTCGTCTCTAAGTCTGTCCCCCTCAACAAGCTGCAAATAGCCCACACGTATAATTAGCATGGAAAAAAACACTATGGCGATCATAAACACATAAGTTATTCTCTTGCGAACTGAGATTGGTGTTGTCCGCATTTTTCTCCTCCATAGGTTCCAGCCCCGGTTTTGATCCGGGCAGCCTGGTATTTTCCAACCGGTTAACTAATTGATCGAAAGCTCTTTGCAGTGGGCCTTTTTCCTCTTCCTCCGGGCCATAACCGGTAACTTGTCCTTCTTTTACAGGGGGATCGGGGATCCCGTCGGCATCATCTATTTCGTTTAAATTAACTACCAGAATGTTATTATCATCGGGCTTTTTCATTCCCAGTTTGTTCACAGCAATATATTCTATCCGACCAAGAGAAGACATCTTTTGTATTTCTTCATTAAGATTGTAATTTTCTTTATGCAATAGGGCCAGCTCTTTTTCCAGGCGGGTGATTTTATATCCCAGGGTGCTTATCTGGGAGCAAAAAACAGTGATGGCCACACCCACCAAAAATGCCGCAAGCACCAACCCTATAAACACCAGCTTGTGGCGGTTGCGCAGTGTCCTTTTACGCCTCGTTATTTTTTTTACGGGCGGTGTTTCTTCTGTAGGAAACCTGTAGTAGCCTGTCTTCTCCTGAGCTACTATCATTATTATTCAGCTCCTAAATAGAATAGAACCTGCCGACAGGAGGAACGCACAAAACCCCGGCCACCTATACCTGAGAAGAGCCGTCATACCTTTTCGGCTATTCTCAACTTGGCGCTTCTGGCTCTAGGGTTGTGGGCCAATTCCTCATTTGTAGGAATAACAGGTTTTGATGAAATGATTTTCAGTGTCCTTTTACCGCCGCAGACACATACGGGAAGCTCCCGCGGGCATGTACATGATGTCGCTAAACGGCGATACAGGTTTTTTATAATTCTATCTTCTAGAGAATGAAATGTAATCACACAAATCCGGCCGCCGGGGCGGAGAAACTCAACAGCAGCCAGCACCGCCGGCTCCAGGATGGACAGCTCCTTGTTAACCGCTATTCTCAGGGCCTGAAAGGTCCTTTTGGCTGGATGGGGCCCCCGGCGTCTGGCACCGCTCGGGATTGCCTTTTTAATGGTTTCCACCAATTGTGCCGTGGTTTTAATAGGCTGCCGCTTTCTATCCCGGCAGATAAAGGAGGCAATTCTTACTGCCCATCGTTCTTCACTGAAGTCTTTGATTATTTTAGCCAGTTCCGTCTCCGGCAGATTGTTAACCAGTTCCCCGGCAGTTAGCTGCTGCCCGGGGTCCATACGCATGTCCAGGGGTGCATCATGCTGGTAACTGAACCCCCGGGCCGGGTTATCCAGTTGGTGGGAAGAGGTGCCCAGGTCAAAAAGGATCCCATCAACCGAATCTATCCCCTGATTATTCAAAACATCTGCCAGGGTGGCAAAATTGGCCCTAACCAGGATCACTCTGTTCTGGTCAGGAGCCAATTTTTTTTCTGCTTCCGCTATGGCCGCCGGATCCTGATCCAGGGCTATCAACAAGCCGCTGGGGCCTATTTCCTCTAATATGGCTTTACTGTGACCGGCGCCGCCCAGTGTACAATCCACATAAACGCCGCCCGGCTTAATTTTTAGTCCTTGTAAGACTTCCGCCGGCATCACCGGCTGGTGAAAATATTTGATTGATACCAACCTCGTCGCCTTGTTTTAACTGTTATCCTTATTATTTATTCTTTCTGTTCCTATGTATTTTATAGATCAATATGGCTGTCAATTAGTTTTTCTGCAATTTCCTCGTACGAGGATGCCGCTGCGGCACTATATTTATCCCAGCGGTCTTTGGACCAAATTTCCACTCTGGTGGAAACGCCAATAACCACTACATCCTTTTCCAGTTGGGCATAATCCCGCTGGTTGGCCGGGATTAATACCCGGCCTTGTTTATCTATTTCACAAATGGCTGCTCCTGAGAAAAAAAACCGAAGGAAGGCCCGGGCATCGCCCCTGGTAAAGGGCAACGACTTTAGCTTCTGTTCCAGCGCATCCCATTCCTCACGCGTGTATACAAAAAGACAGCCGTCAAGACCCTTTGTGATAATGAAAGAGTCCCCCAAGCCTTCTCGGAAGCGGGCGGGTATAAAAAGTCTACCTTTAGCATCTATAGTATGCTGGTATTCGCTCATAAACATATGTCGGTTGCTCCGTGATGGAATATCCTCCACTTGGTACCACTTTGCACCACTTGTTCTATATTATATAGTATAATTTCCTGTGTGAAAATAGAAATTAAATAAATTTGTGGTTATCGATTTACAATTTTCGCCAGAAGGGGTGGATATTTGTGGAAACCAGCCTGTTTACAACATAATTAGGGAAAGGTGGGACGCGGGGACAGGTCCCTCGTCCCAGTTCTCGGGACACCCTTCGGCGACAAAATAATGCGGGGACATACCCTGGCATCAAAGCCCGGCCCCAAACAGAGGTGTGTCGCCGTTCCTCTGTCCCGGTATAATAATCGGGGACATTCCTGGGCGGCAAAGCCCGGCCCCAACCAGAGGTGTGCCGCCGTTCCCCTGTCCTAGTTTCTCAGATTCGAACAACCGATCAAACAATGGCCACAACTACTTTCCCTTTTCCGCCTTTAGCTTTCCGCTTTCCACTTTCCACTTTCCAACTGACCCCAAAGGAATACCCCAAGCCCCATGCATTCCATTATTTGGTGGGACAAGGAACCTGTCCCCCTGTCCCGCGGTGCACAAAAAAAAACAGGGGGTGGGACCCCCCTGTT
>JABMJD010000015.1 GCA_013201395.1 Candidatus Syntrophopropionicum ammoniitolerans | reverse complement strand
CACATGGAAGCCTTCTCCTAGAACAGGCCTGCCGGGTACATTTGAAAATCTTGTTGCTGCCCTGCTTTCCCCATTTCCCTGAGAGCAAGCCTGATCCGGATGCCCTTCGGCATTATTTTCAAGGCAGACCACCAGCCGATCGTGGAGATAAGAAATTTCCTGACATCTAAGTGGGTTATAAAATGTGGTGTTTCCATCAGTTTTGCCCGCAATAAATAACGAAGCCAGGATTATCGGTATCATAAGGATAAATAGTACTTTGCTTCGCAAAAACGTCACACCGCCAACTGTTTTTTATCCCTTGCCACAGAAAAAACTATTTGTCACAGCGGCAACACGCCGCCCTGCCCTTTTAGCTGCTTGTCCTGGCCGGCAGCCTGATCAAACAGTTGCAGAGGGTATTCAGGGTAACAGTCCCCACCACAAGATAGACTCCGATCAGCAGGACCAATAAGCCTGTCCCGATAAGAGCACTCTGTAGTATCCCATAAGCAATCCACAAAATGGAGAAGGCTGTGAAAAGACCACCGGAAAGACTGGGCAGGGCCAGACCCCGCCGGTCAACATAGGCATTGTATTCCCCAGCATAATTCTGAAATACGCGGAAAATCCAGTAATACCTGAAAAAAGGAACCAGCATCAACACCACTGCTTTTACAGGGGTGATCCCGGCCTGTTCATCCTGGATAGCAGCCCACGACTGGTAAAGAAGGATCAGCCATATAATACCCAGGCAGGTATAAGGAATTATGGTGTAAATATATAAACCCATTGCCAGGTCCCCATTGCCTCTTAGAAAAGCAATCCAACTGGCAGCCAGCATGATAATAATTATGATGCCGCCTGCAACCCAGGATCCCAGGCAGAAATATTTATGTATTTTTGTCATCCGGCTTAATTCCCCCTGTGACCGGTCCCAAAATGTAAAATAGGGAATAAGTGGCAAGACTAATCTCTCTTGGTATAATACGACATATAGTAACATTTCTCCTCCCATGTTGGAGGAATGGATTTACCAACCTTTTGCTTTAGGCATGGTAGTATCAACAATGCAGATCTTACCTATAAAGGCTATATATCTGACAAACACATAAACCACAAAAATGATGGCAAGCAATGCCGCCAGGGTTGAAAGGTATCCAAGTACAGGAATAACCACCCCCTTGACTAGTAGATAGTTCTCAACACCCCTTGCAGCTATAGCGCTAATAACCAGTGGAAAGGTGAAGGCGGAATAACTGGGATAAAACTTTAGCCTCAACATAACCGGCAGATATAAAAGTACTGCTGAAAATGATATTAGTGACAAAATACCCAGCAGCAAGAGAAGCATCATATTTTTTTCCGGGAATGAATTTAGATAACCAACTAGACAAAGGCAGGGCGGAGCCGCAAATATTGTTATAGTGGGCACCAGGGATTCCGGAAACGGTTTGATCGCATACAACCTGTATCCAATCAGCGGCAGCAGGATTAAATAAGCAATAAAGCCACACCAGAACAACAGTTGTCCGGCTGTCAAGGCACCGAACAAGGGTGCTGTGATACTAGCCGCAGCGATACCCACATAAACCACAAAATAGCTTGGAAATACCTTTTTTATATTAAAATTAAAAATAAATCGCCTGGTGAAATAACATATTAGCACGGCTTGGAGGAGAACCCCCCCGGCCCAAAGCCAGTATCCGGCCAAATAAGATAACCGGCAAATGTAGGCTGATAAAACCATTAACCCCATAGGAAATGTAGCCGCAATGCCGGCAATGGCCGGGTTTTTCAAATCTTCAACAACTATCCTACCAGCGAAAATCACTTTCATAATTAGCAAAGCCATAATTATAGTGGACAAAACACCAAAAATACCCGCCAAAACGCCGCTATAGGACGACATCAGATTGCCGGTTGCTGCTAAACCCAACGCCAATCCCGCAGTAGGCAAAGGCAGGCTGCTAATAATTCTATGCAAATGTCAACAACCTCTTCAGCTAAAAATATTCCAGTCACATAAGGGCCTTCTCCCTCTATATCCGGGACCTTGGCGGGGGAAAATCGCCACTGTAAAAAATATCGATAATCGCCTGTTCTATACTACTATAGGAGTTAAAAATTCTCGGGATGCCTTTTAACGTAAGTTTAGTTTGGTTTAGATCAAATATTGAAAGAATACTGTTAATCGCTTTTGCCGGTTTTAGCTCTTTGCGGGAGCGAAGATAATCCAGAATATCTGTCCCCATCAACCAATCCTGTCCAGTTGAATAGTGGGGATCATACTCAATTATAGTGCATTTTTTTTCCTCAATTTTTTCCCCGGAAAGGGACGAAGCGATGAATACTTTTTCTGAGATATCGTCCCTGGGCATACTGTAGCCGGCAAAAATGATATGTTTGGCATGTTTGATCAACAATCCCATTTCTTTTTTTATCTCCTCCAGAGGAGCAATGGGCCTTTTCTTTAAAATTGTTTGTAATTCCAGGGGCATGTCGTAAGGATAGGTCTTTTGATTACAAAAGGGGCACCTGATTACCCCCGGGTCATTTTCCTCGTCTTCGCTATAGTGCCAGCCCTGCTGCAGCTCAGTAACCAGTGATGGGCCAAAAACCAGGGCTGAATACCGATCCCACACATGGCCAAATGATATCACCAGCTTGCCGCATTGGGGACACTGGCGCGAACCAAAAATACCGTGCGGATAAAGCAGCTTACCCATCCTCATGATCCGGGAGGGATAATTAGCATCATTTATTTTAATCGCCTGTGTTTCATTAGCCGAATACAGTATTATGTCATTGTTTTTGTCAATTTTGCGTGTAGCAATTGTTGTTCCCAGATCCATAAACAGGCGCAGGGGCAAACCACACTGCATATAAAGTGGGCTTTCGTTTCTAGTTTTCTGGGCATTAAACAACGCCCATATTATTAATGGATCCCAGTTAAATGAAACTATGGCATAGGAGAAAAGGTAAAAATCACGTGTGTCTTTTTTATAACCCTTCTTTTCATACTCAAAGGCTTCCTTGATCATTAAATCCGCCAGGGCATCAGCAAAATCATGATAAAACTGAGCATTACTAATCCTGGCCTGGGTTTTGCCCTGAACAGCCACCCTTTCCAACTCTTCGGTTAATAGTTTCAGGCAGTTTTTGGCCGCGTTAATTCTTGGTTGTTCAATAAAATATTCCTCTTCCTGATCATTCAGTGTTTCAATCCCCAGTTTACTGTCAATGAGCTGATCTATCAGTGTAAATAATTCCTGCAGGTTTAGACTAGCTTTGCGGCCGGTATCAATATTTAAGGACTTCGGACTGCTTTTAGCAATATACCTGAGGGCCTCCAGATCATAGGTCCGGGATAATTTGTCTTCGCCGTTTAACTTGAACAGCAGCTTATTAAACCCATCTTTGAGCTGATCGGAAATAGTTACCCCCGGGAAAAGCCGGCTATAATCCAACCTGAAACCTGGAAAAGGCTGCTCCAGAATATGGGTTAGAGCACGAGCAATATCACTGTTGGTCAGCAGCCCGGCGCTTTTTGTCGCCCCGGCGCCCCACAGTACCACTGTCTCCGGCCATGCGTTTTTCATTAACAACACCTTTAATTATAAAAGTTGGGCCAAATCGATCCAATATCAGGCTTGTCATCTACCATCTCTCATTATATTATATACTGATCACAGGTTTCCTGAAACAAGGGTGGTAATCCAAATTAATGATCTGACTGTATGATTGATATGGATCTATGCCGGGTATCTTAATCCTTTGACCTCTAAGGCTTGATAAATAAAACTATCCCCCTCCAGGAAAATCTTGACCCCCTCGGGATCTATGACAGCATCCTTGAGGATATAAACCTTAATCCCATCAGCTATAGCAACATCATAGTCTTCCGGCTCTGATGGTTCGCCCTCCCATACAACGGGTATCATGGTTAAGCCACAGGTACCGCCACAATGCATCATTGCTTTCACAGTAACAGCTTCCGTCTTTTTTAAAATAAATTTCCTGGCATCTTCGGCAACCGAAACCTTGAACATGTTATCAGCCCCAAATCTTTTATTTAAGAATATTTTAACATCTAGACAGTAGGATGCGAAAGCCCTCTCCATATTTAGAGAGGGCTTATAAGAAGAATTGCTATTCATCCTCACCCAGTAGATCTGTTGCATCCAGCTCTTCTGCTATCTCATCCAGTTCTTGCAACCCTGTGCCAGCATGGGTGTCTTCCTTGGGAATAAATCTTTTTCTTTCGTCTCCCGGCCTGTGTGGGTTTTTGGTTAAAGGATTATCCGGCACAAATTTGGGCTCAAACTCTTTTTCCATCTGTCATAACCTTCCTTCTTTTTGAAAATCCAACCCTATTATGGCCCAAAAAGCACCCCGGGATACACCCAATTAGTCTCATTTATCTCCACAAAAACTAGACTGTGCTTAACGCTTTTTCCTTCTTTTTCTTTTCATCCATCTGTCTTAACTTAAAACGCTGAATTTTGCCTGTTGCTGTTTTCGGCAGCTCAACCACAGGCTCAACAAACCGTGGAAATTTGTAAGGTGCAATAGAATTTTTCACAAATAATTTTACCTCGTCAATAAGCCCATCATTGACTACAAAACCATCCTTGAAGACAACATATGCCTTGGGCTTGATTAACCCCCCCGCATCTGCCGAACCGATGACACCACACTCCAACACAGCCGGATGTTTCATTAAAGCGGTCTCCACCTCTATGGGGGAAACCCAAATCCCACCGGCTTTAATCATGTCGTCATCACGACCGGCATAAACAAAATAACCTTCGGCATCCTGATAATAGATATCACCGGTATTAAACCAGTGGCCCACAAAGGCGTCCTTGGTCTTTTCATGTTCATTCCAGTAGCAGGCGGCGGTGCTTTCTCCTTTGATCATCAAGGTCCCGGGCTCACCTGTTGGAAGAAGGTTTCCATCCGCATTAACGATTCTGGCTTCATAGCCCGGCACTATTTTGCCACTACAATCGGGCTTCGACTGTTCGGGCCGGTTGCTGATATATATATGCAGGGTTTCCGATGATCCGATGCCGTCGAGAATTTCTACCCCAAATTTCTCTTTCCATCCCCGCCATACTGTCCCCGGCAAGGCCTCACCGGCGGATACCGCCAACCGGAGCGAATCCAAATTATACTTGTCCTTCGCCTCCGGAACCTGCAGCATGGCGTTATATGAGGTGGGCACACCAAAGAAAAGGGTTGGTTTGTATTTGGTGATCACACTGAATACACGATCGGGAAGCGGACGGTCCGGTTCTAAAATTGTTGAAGCCCCGACATAAAATGGAAAGAACATCCCATTGCCCAATCCATAGGCATAAAATAGCCTGGCCACAGAAAAGGTACGATCATTTTCATTAATGCCCAGTATGCCCCGGGCATAGCACTCAGCACTGCAGCTCATATCATGATGCAGGTGAACAACGCCTTTCGGCAAACCGGTGGTCCCTGAGGTGTAGACCCAAAAAGCCGCGTCATCCGGCGAGGTAGGCGCCACAGGACATTCGCTAGAAAAGCTGTCAATCAATTCATAAAATCCCACGGTGCCTGCAACCGGTTTTCCAATAACGATGATCTGCTGCAAAAACATAAGCTCCTTTTTGACTTCCATAATGCGAGGAAGAAAATCCTCACTAACCACTATAGCCCTGGCCCGGCTATTGTTTAATAAGTATTTGTAGTCTTCCGGCATTAACATTGTATTGCTTGTTACAGGAACGGCACCAATTTTAATAGCACCAAAAAAGGCATATATAAATTCGGGGCAGTCATATGCCAACAGCAAAATCCTGTTTTCCATTTCTATTCCCAGCGACTTGAATGCATTGCCGGTACGATTAACATTTTCCAAAACCTGTTGGTAGGTAATTTGCTCATCCCGATGGAAAATAGCTATCTTGTTGCCACGTCCCTTTTCAACATTCCAATCAATAAAACGCTCTGCCGCATTGAATTTTTTTGGAAAATCAAGTGCAGAAAAATCCATATTAAGCCCCCCGTTCATATCCGCCTAACAAACACACTAATTAAATATTAGTTGGTGGCAGGCACAATAAACAATGTCTTGAGGGGACTGTTTCCGGAGGGTTTTTCCGTCCAAATAGACAGTCAACACCGGCCGGCAGGGGTTCCTCTACCTTTTATTACCCATTACTGCTGACAATAGGGGAAACCTGTATTATTATGGGGATGTTAAGACTTTTTGCTAGAGGATGGCTATGAAAAACCTGAGAAGAATATTTGACAAAAGAAAATTAATGTTTGCCTTCACTATGTTTTATATTTATGTGGGGGTTGTTTTTGTTTCACCTGCGGGGGCCAAAGAAGTGTCCTTCACCCCAGAAGAGCAGGATTATATAAACAGTGTCACGGTACTGAAAGCAGTATCAATTGATGGTATCGGGCCTCTGAGCTATATAGATTCAAAAGATGAAGTCAGGGGAATAGGGATCAGTCTTCTTGATAAAATATCAGAAATGACCGGGCTGGCATTTGAATACAAATTATACAATACTGTTGCTGAAGCCACTGCGAGTGACTATGACATCTATCTAAATGCCACCCATAGCTATGCAACAGACGATATTATTCTTTCACAGCCCTATCTGACATCGGAAACAATACTATGTATTAACGCTTCGGTACCCACCGGCCAACTAGAGAACAAAATCCATGCCGCTATAAAGGGCGGTACCTTACCGCAGGGAGTAAAGGCAGAAAATACGGTTTACTATAATCACCGGGAAGACACCCTGAATGCTGTTGAAAAAGGGCGTGCTGATTATACCTATGGGAATGCCTATTCTGTAGCATTTTACACACTGCAAAATGGCTATAAAAATATAGTTGCAATACCGAAAGGTAAAGAAAAAAGAGAATATTGCCTCGGCCTGCCGCAAAAAAATGATGTTTTGCTTTCGATCATGAACAAATCAATCCAGGCCATTGATGAAAATCAAATGCAAACCTTGATTTTAGATGTAACATCACATGTGGAAAGAAAGATTACCCCGACCATGATTATTAGTATTTATGGAAAGGAATTATCAGGCATTGCCCTGCTGGTTATGGCAGTGTTATCATTCAGCTTTTTTTCCAGTATCAGAGCCAATAACCGCTTGAAAATAGAAAACAAGAAACATGAGCTGCTCTCCCATATCTCTAACGAATGTTTATTTGAATACTGTATAAAATCCGGGCATTTAGAAATATCGGCCAAATTTATTGAAACAATTGATATTCAAGGGAAAAAAGATACAGTAACCAACCTGCTAAGAAATGCTCTAGACAAATTGGTTAACAACAGCGCTCATAAAAACATTTCCACAATTAAACTGCCTTTATCTAATGACGGCACCGGTGTATTTAGAATAATTTGCTCAAATATTTATGACACGAAAAACAAATTGTATTCCATTGCTGGAAAGCTAATTGATATTAGCGATGAAGTGACAGAGAAGGAAAGACTGATTTCTAAGTCAAGATTAGATGGGTTGACGGGCCTATATAATGCCACGACCACCAAAGAACTAATAATTAGTAGTATTAAAAATAAAAAAAAGAATGAAATGGCTGCACTGATAATAATTGATTGTGACAAGTTCAAAAACATTAATGACACCTTCGGCCATCTAAAAGGCGATTTGGCATTAGAGGATATTGGCAAAAAACTACTGCTTACCTTTAGAAAAACAGATATCATTGGTCGTATCGGTGGGGATGAATTTTGTGTATATATGCACAATATCCCTTCGGTAGATTTTGTTCGCGCCAAAAGCAGTAAATTGTTGGCTCTCTTTCAAAAATCAAGTGAGGATTTCCAGTTTACCGTTAGTGCGGGAATAGCAATTTTGAACAGGGACGGTACCTACGAAGATTTTTTCAAACAGGCAGATGATGCCTTGTATCTGGCTAAAAAAAATGGCGGTGCCCAAAGCATTATTTATGGGGAAACAGTGTTCATGCAGCATTTTTCCGGGGCGTGAGCCCAAAGGAACTCAGCATTCTGGTTTTAATTATCTCGCTATCTCGCCACCTGCCCCCTATTACGGCGGTAAACCAGGTGTTCTAAAATGAGGACCGCTAGAACCCCTACTACAAAACCGTTGGTGGCAATGGGACGCAACCCGGCGGGAAGCTGGGTTGCAATTTCCGGTGGGAGAAACGCCACTACAGTACCCAGCATCAATGGCAGGCCAATGATTAGCCCATCATCAAATGAACCGGCAGCCCGGGACTCCATGACCATTAGCAGGGCCGCAGCTATTTGTGCAGTCATGATATAAATGAGGATAGCACCGATAACCGGGGCGGGAACACTGCTGATTAAGCCGATGGCCAGTGGTGAAAATGCTAGAACCATCAGCCCGGCGGCAGCCGGGACCAGAGCATAGCGGGAAGCAACCCCTGTAGCAGCAATGACACCTGGACTCAAGGAAAAGTTTACCGGCCCAATGACACCGAAAAAACCGGCCAAAACATTCCCTGCCCCCGTAGTGAAGACACCACGGGTGATGCGTTTTTCCATTTCACCTGCTTTTAACAGTGTGCCTACTGATTGGATTGAACCCAAATCGTTAATGGACAGAGCCAAAAAACAAATCAGAAAAGCTACAAGGACCCCAGGGTCGGGCAAACCAATTTCAGCTGCCGGCCAGCCCGGAAAAGAAAAGGGTGCCAGGTGGCCTACCGTTGCGCCGAAGGATTTAAAAAACAGGTAATAAATCAGGCTGCCGGCCAACATGGACCAGATGGCCAGGGTTGATTTCCAGATTCCTTTCAGCAGTCCGTTAGCCAGGAATATAGCCAGGGTGAACAAAACAGCAAAAACCAGGTTGATGGCGGCCGGAACAGGTTCACTGGTTGTCACCAGGTTGAGTATGGTTGGTGCCAGAGTGAAGGCAATGAGCATCAGGATAACCACAATCACTCGGGGGGTAAAAAGTCTTTTCAGGTGCCCAAACAGACCGACCCCAGCCAGAATAGCCAGGAGCGCCCCGCCAATAATCAGTGATCCATTGATGGCTGCGCTGCCTCTTTCAAAGGTGGAAATAATACCAATTAAAAGCACCGTAGCCGGTCCCACCACCAAAGGCAACTGGTGCCCCCAGAGCACTTGCACCAGTAGGACTGCCGCTATCACCACGAAAAGCCCTTGCAGGTAAGAAATGGGGTCAACGTTGTTCCCCTGCATGCCTGCTACCACCCGCCCGATAACAATAATAGGTGGAATAGTCACCGCCAGCCACTGCAGCCCAAATAACAACAGCTCGCCCCACCCGGGACGATCATCCAATTCATATCTAAAATGCATGAGTACAGGCCACCTTCTTAATATCACCGCTATCATAATAACAGCGCGTGCTAAATGTCGCGCCCATTATATCACATCCCGGTATAGCATATAAATAGAGGGGCTCCATCCTCCTTGTAGAGAGGATGAAGCCCCTACCTTTGTTCGCGGCGCCTGTTTTAATTAATCTGCAGTTCCTCAGGCAGTTTCAATGCAGCTGTCCACCTGCAGGTCAAATTTCTCCACAGCCTGTTCGCGCATCTTATATTTTAAAATTTTCCCGGCGGCATTCATGGGGAAGTCGGCAACAAAGTCAACATAACGTGGGGTTTTGTGCTTGGCCATGTGTGAACGGACATAATCCTTTAGTTCATCGGCAGTCATTGTTTCGCCTTCCCTTAGTACCACACAAGCCATAATTTCCTCACCATACTGTTTATCCGGTACACCAATTACCTGCACATCCTGAACCTTGGGATGAGTATAAATGAAGTCCTCAATTTCCTTGGGATAAATATTTTCACCGCCTCTGATGATCATATCCCTGATGCGACCGGTGATTTTGTAATATCCATTTTCATCACATCTGGCCATATCACCTGTATGCAGCCAGCCGTTTTCATCAATGACAGCCTTCGTGGCTTCAGGCATTTTGTAGTAACCCTTCATGACGTTATAACCCCGTGCTACAAATTCTCCATCAACATTAGGCGGCAAATCTTTACCGGTCTCCACATCAACGATTTTACATTCAACGCCGGGCAGGTTACGACCAACGGTATTGACCCGCAATTCAACGGAATCATCTGTGCGGCTCTGGGTGCAACCCGGTGAAGACTCTGTCTGGCCGAACACAATTGTTAGCTCCTCAACATTCATTTTCCCAACCACATCCTGCATCACCCTGACCGGACAGGGACTGCCTGCCATAATGCCGGTCCGCATATGGGAAAAATCTGTCTTGGAGAAATTCTCATGCCCCAGCATGGCAATAAACATGGTGGGGACCCCATTAATGGCGGTAATTTTTTCCCTATTTACAGCGTCCAGGGATAATCTAGGTGAAAAATATGGCATGGGGGTCATAGTTGCACCATGTGTCATTGCCGCCGTCATAGATAGTACCATACCAAAACAATGGAACATGGGCACATGAATCAACATCCGGTCAGCCGTTGACAGATCCATACAGTCACCGATATTTTTACCGTTATTTACCACATTGTAATGGGTGAGCATGACACCTTTGGGGAAACCGGTGGTACCGGAGGTATACTGTATGTTACAGACATCATGCCTATTGATCACCATCGCACGACGGTAAACCTCTTCAATAGAAACTGTTTCGGACATAGTGATAGCCTCTTCCCAGGTCAAGCAGCCCTTCTGCCTGGAGTCAATGGTGACGATATTGCGCAGGAAAGGCAGACGTTTTAAATGTAATGGGCTTCCCGCTTCTGCTGTTTCCAGTTCCGGGCAAAGCTCCTTGATAATCCCCACATAATTTGAGTCCTTATACCCATCGATCATAACCAGTGTATGGGTATCCGATTGACGCAGGAGATATTCTGCTTCGTAAATCTTGTAGGCTGTGTTCACAGTCACCAGTACGGCACCGATCTTGGTCGTGGCCCAGAAGGTGATAAACCATTGAGGAACATTGGTGGCCCAAATGGCCACATGATCACCAGGTTTGACACCCATAGCAATTAATGAGCGAGCAAATGTATCTACATCGTCCCGGAATTCAGCATAAGTCCTGGTGTAATCCTGAACAGTATAACGAAAGGCATACTGATCGGGAAACTCTTCAACCATGCGATCAAGCACCTGGGGAAAATTTAGATCAATCAGTGTGTCTTTCTGCCAAACATATTTCCCCGTCTTGGCGTTGTTTTCAAATAGATGGCCCTTGACCACGCTTATTTCCGAATACCTACTCATGTAATTGGCAAAGTTAGGGAAAACTACTGCCGCATCGTCCAGATCATCCGCCCAACGCTTGACCCATTCCAGGGATACATAGCCCTCATAGTTAATTGAGCGCAGGGCCATCATCATGTCATCAACAGGTAGATCACCTTCACCCATCATGCAGTACCTGATGGCACCATTTTCCACGATGGAATCTTTGATATGTACATATTTTATATAGGCGCCAAGATTTTGCACCGTTTCCCCCGGGCTTTCTTCAGTAAATCTGTGGGGATGGTGCATATCCCAAAGGGCCGCCACAGCATCACTGGCCGCCAGATCCAGCAGCTTGCACAACCGGGCTGTGTCCGCATAAACACCATTGGTTTCCACCAGCAGGGTTACACCTTTTTCCTCAGCCACCGGGATTAGGCGCCGTAGGGCCGTGAGAACAACCTGATCATCAACCTCCCCGTCGGCATGAGGCTCCAGATCGCCAAGAACTCGAATATATGGTGTACCCATTTGGGCCGCCAGATTAATATATTGCACCAACTCAGTATGATTTTTTTCCGCATTTTCGGCAAATTTTAAACAGCAACCCGATGTGAGACAGGGGATTTCCAGACGCAACTCGGCGAGCTTTTTTATCGTTTCCGGCAGCTGGGGCTCTGTAAAAGGCAGAGCCTTTACGGCAGATATTTCATCGCCCAGTCCACGGATTTCAATCCCTTTAAAGCCAAGGTCCTTGGCCATGGAATAAATCTCCACCCAGCTAAAATTGGGACAACCAAGTGTAGAAAATGCTAGTTTCATACAAAACCCCTCCTCAAATTAAAAAGCGCCTCCGCCACACAGCATTTCTGCTTGAGACGAAAGCGCTAAACCTCCGCGGTACCACTCATATTGGTATATAAACATACCCACTTACAAGGCATCGGTCATAGGACGAATACCCTCTCATTGTAACGGCGAGAACCCCGTTCACACCTACTCGCTCTAACTGCTGTAATAGCATTTTCAGCTTTCAGCTAACTGCTCTAGGGGGAGTTCACCATTGCCCTGCGCACTGTTTCACAGCATCCAACAGCTCTCTGAGGCGACATGAACAAGCAAGGTGTTTTCCCTGTCATTGCATTTCAATAATATTACATTCAAATAAAAGTAATTAAAAAAATGTTATCAAATTTTTGGCTATCAGTCAAGGATAAAAAATGCGCCCCTTTTTTAAAAGGAGATGGGTGTGTATGTGCAGAATGCATTAAGCCAAGAATATAATCATGTTATCCGGCAGGGGTGTAGATATGAAAAATAAGGAATTTATAAGGGCGTTGCGTGGGGCAGAAAGTCTGGTGCTTTACAGGAATATTATCAAGGATCCGATCTGCCGAACCTGGTTGAATTTTATTGAGTCGGTGACGTATAGCGAACCGGCAGATGAGATACTAAATATGTATTGTGAGTTGTTTTTTTGTTTAGCACAGCAGACAAAACCAACAGAAGACAGTATCACGGGAGACCTTTGGCAGGATCACCTGCTAAAACTACTTTTATATGATGACAATGCTTTCAGCCGGGCTGCATCGCTAAACTCCCTGAAAAAGCTCGGACCGGCATTGCTGGATGCTGCCGGAGGTGACCTGGCCAGACTCCATACTATGTATCAGCTAGACGGTGCTGCTGCTCACGCACTGGTATTACAAAAATTGGGTGCAGGTAACATTCCCTGTGGCGGTTTGCCCATCTGGAAGGAGCAAACCAACCCGGTGGCGGATAGCGCAAAGGCGGGAAACCACCCGGGTGGCAGGATACTGAGCCTGCTTGCCAAATCTGATGACTGGCACTCCCGCCTGGAGGACCTGGCCTATTACTACCAGGTGGCGGGGGTAGGACTGTATGGAAGATACAGGGCATTTCGCTGGCAGGGCGCTACCGGCCGGTTAGAAGGAATTGCTGCACCGGATCCGATAGGTTTTGCTGATTTGGTTGGCTACCAGGATCAGCGGCAGCAGGTAGTGGCCAATACTGAAAAATTCCTGGCCGGTTTCACAGCTAACAATCTTTTGCTTTATGGGGATAGGGGTACCGGCAAATCTTCCACTGTTAAAGCCTTGTTAAACCAATACGGTGAACAAGGACTACGTCTGGTGGAGGTATCCAAGAGTAACTTGGGCGACTTCCCCCAAATCATTACCTTGCTGCGGCAGCAACCCCAGCGGTTTATCATTTTTGTGGATGACTTATCCTTTGAGGAATCGGAGATTGATTATAAAGAACTAAAGGCAGTTTTGGAAGGTGGGTTGGCCAGCCGTCCCGCTAATGTGTTAATCTATGCCACCTCCAACAGGAGGCACCTGATCAAAGAGCGGTTTTCCGACCGTGACCTGGAAGACGAACTGCACGGCAACGATACGATCCAGGAAAAATTGTCATTGGCCGACCGCTTTGGGGTGACAGTATTCTTTACTACCCCGGACCGGGACCTTTACCTGAAAATAGTGAAAGAGATGGCTCAACACATAGGACTGGCCCTTGCAGACGGTGAACTGGAACGCAAGGCATTACTGTGGGCTTCATGGCACAACGGTTTATCCGGCCGCACCGCGCGCCAGTTTATTGATAACCTCAGCGGAGAAATGCATATGCAGGAAGAAACATAGAAGTCTAGACAAAAACAGGAGAGCAAATGCTTCCTGTTTTTTAAATGATAGCCGTCATTATTAATTGTTTTCCCACTGCTGCCCCCCTACACTGTTTACAATGTTTTTTTCATGTGCCAGAACGACTGCAACTCATTTAGTCTTACAATTTTACAACATCAGCTATTTACAATAAACAAAGGAACCCACATAATGGGGATAGACATATAAGAGGCAGGTATTCATGAAAAGAAATCTGCAAATGACAGGGCCGGGGCTGCTGCTGTGTATGATTATTGCGGCACCGGCATGGTATCTTGGTGGGCTTGTGCCCGTTATTGGGGGGCCAATTTTTGGTATTTTGTTTGGCATGATCATAGCACTTTCTTTCCCCGGGTTACAAAGCTGTGTTCTGCGCCGCAGGTATTCTCCCCATAATTACAGCCTGGCAGCAGGGGTTAGATACACCACAAAAAACCTGCTGCAATATGCAATTATCCTCCTTGGGTTTGAAATGAACCTATTTAATGTGATCAAAACCGGCGGCCAGTCGCTGATTGTCATCCTCTCTACCCTGTCTGCTGCATTTTTGACGGCCTTTCTGGTCGGTAAAGCCTTAAGACTCCAGGGAAAGAAAGCCATACTAATTGGTGTGGGCACATCAATCTGCGGTGGTTCAGCAATTGCAGCCACTGCGCCTGTAATACAGGCCAGGGATGAGGATGTAGCCCATGCTATATCAACCATTTTTCTATTTAATATTGTCGCTGTATTTATCTTCCCAGCCCTGGGACATGCTATGGCCATGAGTGACTTCGGTTTTGGCATGTGGGCGGGCACGGCAATCAATGATACCTCCTCTGTGGTAGCAGCAGGTATGGTATGGAGCACGGCAGCAGGCAACAACAATGCCCTGGCCTATGCTACAGTGGTCAAGCTTACCCGCACCATGATGATTGTACCAATCACCTTGATATTGGCCATCTATACGGGGAAAAGCGGCACTGCCGGTGATGGCGGCTTCAGGTTTTCAAAAATTTTCCCCTGGTTTATTCTTGGCTTTGTGCTAATGGCTATAATAAATACCTTTGCCGGCATTCCCGTGCCGGTTTCCCACGGGCTGGTGAAACTGGGCAAGTTCTTTATTGTTACCGCCATGGTAGGCATAGGACTAAATACTAATCTCAAGGAGCTGATTACCAGCGGCATTAAACCGATATTATTGGGACTTTGCTGTTGGTTCGCGGTGGCCTGTGCGGCTCTGCTGGTTCAGCTTCTATCCAATATATGGTGAAACATAAAACCGGGTGGTATTAACGCCATCCGGTTTAGGTTTTGCCATCAGGAACCCAGCCCTGCTATCATGTCTGCCAGTCGGTCTACAATCCTTTGCAGCTGCTCCATATCCCTGCCCTCTGCCATCACCCGCACCAGGGGCTCCGTGCCGGAAGGGCGCACCAGGATACGGCCGCTGCCATTCATCTTCCGCTCTTCCTCATTAATTGCCGCGGCCAGAACGGGGCTGCTCATCACTAGATTTTTATCAGCCACCTGCACGTTCACCAGCAGCTGGGGCAGACGTTCCATTTGTTCCGCCAGTTTACCCAACGGTTGCCCCTCCTCCTTTACCACAGCAAGAAGTTGCAGAGCGGTCAAAATGCCGTCCCCCGTGGTATTATGATCCAAAAACAAAATATGACCGGATTGCTCACCACCAAACCTGGCCCCTGAACGCAGCAGCTCTTCCAGCACATAGCGGTCGCCGACCCTGGTTTCCAGCACCCGGATACCACTTTCCCGCATAGCCAGATGAAGCCCCATGTTGCTCATCACTGTAGCCACAGTTGTGTTTTTGGATAACCGACCCTTTTTCTTTAAACTGCGGGCACAGATAACCATGATTTGATCCCCGTCTACCAGCCTGCCTGCAGCATCCACGGCCAGGACACGGTCGGCATCACCGTCATGGGCCAACCCCAGATCCGCACCTGAGGAAACAACGGCCTTCATCAAGGTTTCCGGATGGGTGGAACCACACCCGTTATTAATGTTGATTCCATCAGGTGTATCGAAGATAGCTGTTACCTGAGCGCCCAGTTCACTATAAACCCGCGGCGCTACACTGCAGGCCGCACCGTTAGCACAGTCGACCACAACCTTTAGGCCCTTTAGATCAGTATTAATAGTGTTGCGGGCGAAATTAACATAACGGTCAACAGCATCATGTATTTCATGAACCCGACCAACCTTCCTGCCCACAGGACTTCCAACACCCGCGCAATTATCTCTAACCAGGGATTCAATTCCCGCCTCAACCTGATCCGATAGTTTATAACCACTGGCATCAAAAAATTTGATCCCGTTGTCTTCTACCGGATTGTGAGAAGCAGAAATGACCACTCCGGCGGATGCTTTCAGCTCCCTGGTCAGATAGGCTATGGCCGGGGTAGGTAACACACCAATTTTTACAACATCCACCCCGACAGAACATATACCGGCCATCATGGCTGATTCAAGCATATCGCCGGAAATCCTAGTATCCCGACCAATTACAATCCGCCTGGTAGAGGAACAATTAGTTAATATATGAGCCCCGGCACGGCCAAGCTTAAAGGCAATGACCGGTGATAAATCGCTATTTGCGACGCCTCTGACTCCGTCAGTACCAAATAATGCCCCCATCAAAAAGCGCCTCCTTGTAACAAAAAAATACAAATTATTATACCTTTGCCCATGCCGCCTATCAATCAATCACCCTTTATAATATGTACCCGGTTGGCATTTCGGCAATCAAACCACGATTTAATTGTTTTTATGCCCCGTTTCCTCGTCGGCATCCGGTAGTGTAATGGGCAGTTCCTCCTCTTCTTCCACCTCAACATGCACCTTAACCATGCCCGGTTCCACAGTTAATCCCGGAGGCACTATCAGGGATACCTCCCTGGTGATGTCTTGTTCTGCCCCGGTAATATCAACATGCCCGGTTTGGATGTTGTTTATTGTCCCCAGGATCTCCGGCTGCCCGGAAATTTGCACTGAAACAGGCTCGCTGGCAGTGTTCTTCACCTTATAACCAGCAGCAGGACTGCCCGTCACCTGAATCACTACCGGTACTGTTTTAGCAGACACCATCTCCACAACAGGTACAACCACCCTCACATTATCCGGGCTTAGTGTCACCCCGGAAACCCCCACCCCCACCTGGAGATCCTGTTCCACATCTGCTACGGCACCCTGTATATCTATCAATGCCGTAGCCTGTTTAATGGCTTCAATTGCTCGGGAGGGCCCCCTAGCTACTACTATGTCCGGTTGATAAAATGGGGCCAGTGCAATAAATCCTTGGCCGGGGGCACCCCTCAGACTAATTGCCACCGCCACTTCCTTTTCCGTAATGCGATCTATGCTCAGGTTGACCACCTCCGGTGTAACCTGGTTTATGCGCAGCCCATTTGGTGTATTTACCTGTACGGGCAGGGCTAATTCACCTGTTTTCCCCGCCGGTATATTAACTACCGCTTTAAAATCTGCCGGAGCCAGGTTTGTTAGCTGGTTGCGGGTACCCTGAACCTTTACTGTGACACTTTGGGGCATACCTGCCATAATGACATGATCCTGTTCAAGGCCTGTTTGTTCTAGTCTTATGGTTAGGGCTTTCTCCCGGATAGGATTTTGCTCATTGCTGACATATAACCACAGAGCAAAAGCCAGCAACAGTGAAAGCAGCATCAAAAGATTATTACGCCAGTTAAAACGGGACAAATGTGCCTACCTCCTGAGCAGTAATGCCGGCAGTGAATGGCTGGGCCGGTCGGGTAAAAGTTCAGCCAGCTTTTTTACTAGATCAGGTTCTTCCATATGTCTAAAAAGGTTCCCCTCAACAGCCAGTGAAACTATTCCTGTTTCCTCTGAAACAATTACCGCTACTGCATCTGAGTGCTCGGTAATGCCTATCCCCGCCCGGTGCCTCGTACCCAGATCAGTGGAAAGGTGAGGGTTTTCACTTAATGGTAGAAAACAGGCTGCCGCCGACACACGGCCACCCCTGATGATTACTGCCCCATCATGCAACGGTGTTCTCGGGACAAAAATGTTTACTAGAAATTCAGTGCCGACCAAACCATCTATCTTGACGCCCGTATCAACATATTCACCCAGGCCCGTTTCTCTTTCAATAATGATTAGTCCACCCATCTTGTTTTTGGACAATACGGTGGCTGCCCTGGCAATCTCGGCATTAATTTTAGACTGTTCGGCATCACCATAAAAGGCAAGAGAGCTATGGTTTAAAAATTTACCACGTCCCAGTTTTTCCAGAGCTCGTCTAAGCTCCGGCTGGAACACAATCGGCAGGGCCACTACCAGCGCAGTCATTAACTTGCCGAGAAGCCAATTGATGGTGTAAAGGTTAAACAGGCTGGCAAAAGCAGTAATAACCAGTAAAACAGCCAGACCTTTGAGCAGCTGTACCGCCCTGGTGCCTTTGATCAACAGCATTAGCCTGTACATTAGATAGGCAACGATCAAGATGTCTATGACACTGCTAAGATTAAACCGTAAAATTGCTTTTAAATAATCCAGGCTTGGGAGCCAGAACTGCTCCAAGGGTAAGCCCCCCTATGGTTTGAAGAATATTGTGTCTCCATTATATTACAAAAACCCGCAATACCTTATTTCGGGGGCGGGAAGTTGTTTCCTGCAGGAAATCTTTATATTTTGTTGGATGCTGCACAGCAGGTTTTTATCCTATTATCTTTACACCAGCCGGTCATATTTATCATCTGCCGGCTGATTAGCGGTAATTTCACCGGTATTGTTTTCAACAAATTGCTCACCTTTCAATAAGCCGAAAGCCAGGCTATCCGCCAGGGCCTGCCAACTGGCCTCGATGATATTTTCCGAAACTCCCACCGTGCCCCAGGTTCTAATCCCATCTCCGGTTTCAATGTGCACGCGCACAATCGCCCCGGTGCCGTCACTTTCATCAATCACCCTAACTTTATAGTCGGTAAGACGCATGGATCGGATGCACGGGAAAAAGCTTTCCAGGGCTTTTCTTAGGGCGTTGTCCAGTGCATTTACCGGTCCGTTGCCTTCTGCAGCGGTATGCACGACTTCCTCGCCCACCCTCATTTTGATAATTGCTTCAGAATAGGCGCCGCCGTCCTGCTTAACCTCTACTATCAATCGCAAGGATTCCAGAATAAAAGGCTCCACATACCCATCATAGGCCTTCCTGAGCATTAGTTCAAAGGACCCTTCCGCCCCTTCGAATTGAAAACCCCTATTCTCCATATCCTTGATTTCTTCCAAAATGCGCTTTCCTTCCCGGCTGCGCCCATCAATATTAACATTTAGCTCTTTATATTTATACAACATGTTGGAAATCCCCGACAGCTCAGAAACCAACACCCGGCGGCGGTTGCCCACTAGTTCCGGGGCTATGTGTTCATATGACCGGGAATCTTTTAGGAGGGCGCTCACATGCACACCACCCTTATGAGCAAAGGCGCTATGCCCCACATAGGGTTGGTGGATGTAAGGGTTAATATTAGCTACCTCACTGACAAAACGGGACATTTCTGTTAAACGGCCGATATTTTCCCGGGGAATGGTTTCCAACCCGCATTTGAGGGTCAGGTTAGGTATGACTGAACAAAGGTTGGCGTTGCCGCATCTCTCACCATACCCGTTTACGGTGCCATGTACCTGTACGGCGCCCGCCTGCACAGCCATCATAGAGTTGGCCACAGCTACATCGGTATCATTATGGGCGTGGATCCCCACTGGAATATCCAGCCTGTTTACAACCAGCTCTACCAGATCCTTTATTTCTAAAGGCAGGCTCCCACCGTTGGTGTCGCACAAAACAACTGTTGAGGCTCCGCCGGCTTTTGCTGCTTCAATTGTACTCATCGCATATTCCGGATTGGCCTTGCAGGCATCGAAAAAATGTTCTGCATCGTAGATTACTTCGAGGCCACTTCTTTTTAAGTAAGCGATGGTATCCCTAATCATATTCAGGTTTTCTTCCAGGGTAATACGCAGGGCCTTTGTCACATGAAAGTCCCATGATTTGCCGAAGATGGTGGCCACCTGTGCACCTGTATCCAGGATAGATTTAATATTAGCATCATTCTCGGCCATTGTTCCCGCCTTTCGGGTGGCGCCAAAGGCTGCCAGTCTGGCGTTTTTAAAGTTGTACCCCCGAATCGAGGTAAAAAACTCCAGATCCTTGGGGTTAGAAAGGGGCCAACCCCCTTCAATATAATGAAAGCCCATTCTATCCAAGTACTGGGCTATTTTGATTTTGTCTTCGCAGGAATAGGAAATCCCTTCCGCCTGTGCACCATCACGTAGTGTGGTATCGTAGATTTGAATAAACCTCATTTTTGCTCACACCATTCTGAAAATAAAATTATGTCGCGGGCGCGATGTCGCCTGCTTTTGTAAGCCCTGCTGATTTGGGGGACATAACTCGGCGCCAATATAATCGGGGACATAACCCGGCGACAACGCCCGGCCCCATATAATCGGGGACATTCCTCGGCATCAAAGCCAATCTCCAAACAGAGGTGTGTCCCCGTTCCCCTGTCCTAGTCCCTCTAAATTGACTCCTGACTCATAAAGGCTCAAACAGCAACCACATCTGTTTTCCTGCCTTCTGCCCTTCGCTTTCCACTTTCAACCTTCTGCCTTCTACTTTCCAACTGACCCCCAACCAAGACCGTGTCCCCATTCCCCTGTCCTGGTTCCTTGTTTGGGAACCCCTCCCCGGGTGACCAACCACTAACCACCAACCACCAATCACCAACGACTATTATCGGCAGGTTTACAAAGCGGCTCCGCGTGCCCCCTATCATTGTCCGAGCTCTCTCCCCTTCGGGCTCGGGACAACTCGCCGCTTTCGCGGCTCAAACAGTTCCCTCGCTTTTCCTCGGGGTCATTCGCTCTTTGAATGCGGGCGCGATGTCGCCTGCTTTTGTAAGCCCTGCTGATTTGGGGGACATAACTCGGCGCCAATATAATCGGGGACATAACCCGGCGACAACGCCCGGCCCCATATAATCGGGGACATTCCTCGGCATCAAAGCCAATCTCCAAACAGAGGTGTGTCCCCGTTCCCCTGTCCTAGTCCCTCTAAATTGACTCCTGACTCATAAAGGCTCAAACAGCAACCACATCCCCTGTCCAACCTTCCCGCCTTCTGCTTTCCGCCTTCTACTTTCTGCCTTCCACTTTCAGCTTTCTACTTTCCACTTTCAATCTGTTCTATGATCAAATCTGCCATTTCAACGGTGTTCACTCTGGTTTTGCCCTGTTCCATTAAATCTGCGGTCCGGTATCCCTGGTTAAGCACGCTGGTAACCGCCTTTTCAATGCAGCTTGCTTCTTCATCCAGATTAAATGAAAAACGCAGGAGCATGGCGGCAGAAAGAATAGAAGCGATCGGATTGGCCAGCTGCTGCCCGGCAATATCCGGTGCAGAACCATGCACCGGCTCATAAAGGGCGGTTTGGCCGCCCAGGCTTGCCGAGGCCAACATGCCCAGGGAACCGGATAAAACCGAAGCCTGGTCACTGAGAATATCCCCAAACATGTTTTCCGTTACCAACACATCGAACTGCCCCGGATTCCTTATTAGTTGCATAGCACAGTTGTCCACATACATATGGTTCAAACTGATATCCGGATAATCACGTCCCACTGCGGTGGCTATTTCCCGCCACAGGCGGGAACTTTCCAGTACATTGGCTTTATCCACAGAGGTTACCTTGCCCTGCCTTTTACCGGCCAGGTCAAAAGCCACCCGGATAATCCGCTCTATTTCAGCAGAGGTATACTCTAAGGTGTCCACAACCTTTGTGCCCCCGTCCGGCAGATCCTCCCTGTATTTTTCCCCAAAGTAGAGACCGCCTGTCAGTTCCCGTACAATTATCAGATCTATCCCGGCTACAACTTCCGGCTTGAGGGTTGAGGCGTTTTCTAGTGATGAAAAAACCATCACCGGACGCAGGTTGGCAAAAAGACCAAGTTCCTTTCGCAGGGAAAGAATTCCGCCTGCCTCAGGACGCAAATGGGCGGGTAAGGAGTCCCATTTCGCACCCCCGGCTGCACCAAATAGGATGGCATCACTGGCCAGGCACAACTCCAGTGTTTCTTTTGGCAAGGGACTTCCTGTAGCATCATAGGCCGCCCCGCCAACCAGGCCTTCTGTAAACGCGAATTCTTTTTGAAAACAGTTTCCCACCGCCTGCAAAACTCTCACTGCCTGGGCAGTAACTTCTGTTCCCACCCCGTCACCGGGCAAAACAGCAATTTTGTACATAACAGATCCTTTCTGTAACAATGATTTCACAAGATTGGGCAGATAAATTTTGAGCAAATTTATTTAAATTTATTAGCAACATAGTTGATCAGGCCACCGGCAGCAATTATCTCCTGCATAAAGGGGGGCACCGGAGCAGATGCATAGGTTTTACCTGTGGTCAGGTTGGTAATTACACCTGTATCCGCTGCTACCGCCAGTTCGTCGCCCTCAAGTATATCCTCCGCCGCCTCCACTGATTCAAATATGGGCAGACCGATGTTAAAGGCGTTGCGGTAAAAAATGCGGGCGAAAGTGCCGGCGATGACACAGGAAACTCCGGCAGCCTTAATTGCTATTGGGGCATGTTCCCGGGAACTACCACAACCAAAATTTTTGCCCGCTACAAAGATGTCACCAGTCTTGAAGCCCGATGGAAAGGAGGGAACAGCGCCCTCCATACAATGTGCGGCCAGTTCGGCCGGGTCTGATGTATTCAGATAGCGGGCCGGAATAATGGCGTCGGTATCAACATCAGAGCCAAACCTCCAGGACTTTCCTCTAATTTCCATCTGTTATTCCACCTCCCACGGACCAACAATACGTCCCCTAATGGAAGAAGCTGCTGCAACCGCCGGATTGGACAAATAGATTTCGCTTTCCAGGTGCCCCATCCTACCGACAAAATTGCGGTTGGTTGTGGCAATGCAGCGCTCACCACTGGCCAGGATACCCATATGACCGCCCAGGCAGGGACCACAAGTAGGTGTGCTGACGGCGGCACCGGCCTTGATAAACACCTCAATTAGCCCTTCCTTGAGGGCCTGCAGATAAATATCCTGTGTCCCCGGTAGAATGATCAGACGTACATTTTTATGAACCTGTTTCCCTTTCAGCACCTTTGCCGCTACCCGCAGGTCTTCAATGCGCCCGTTTGTGCATGAACCAATCACCGATTGATCTATCTCCACATAACCGGCCTCACTGACGGGGCGGCTATTTTCCGGCATATGAGGGAAAGCTACCTGGGGTTCGATCTCAGTGGCATCGTACCTGTAAACCTGAGCGTATTTGGCATCCGGGTCGCTGTGATAAAATTTAAAGGGCCGGCGACACCGTCTTTCCACATAGGCCCTGGTGATCTCATCGGGCGGAATGATACCGTTTTTTGCTCCGGCCTCAATAGCCATGTTGCACATGGTAAAACGCCCGTCTATCGAAAGGTTTTCAATAGTAGAACCAGTGAATTCCATAGCCCGGTACAAAGCACCATCTACACCAATGTCACCGATAATGCGCAGGATCAAATCCTTGCCACTAACCCATGGTTTTAATTCCCCTTCGAAAACAAATTTTATAGATTCGGGAACCTTCAACCAGGTTTCACCCAGAGCCATGGCGGCCGCAATGTCGGTGCTGCCCATACCTGTAGAAAAAGCGCCCAGGGCGCCGTAGGTACAGGTATGAGAATCTGCTCCAATTACCAGATCACCGGGACCAACTAATCCCTGCTCCGGCAGCAGACAGTGTTCAATACCCATCCTGCCCACATCAAAATAATTAACTATCTTGTGTTTACAGGCAAAATTCCTAATTATTTTCGCTTGTTCGGCTGACTGGATATCTTTATTTGGGGTAAAATGGTCGGGAACAAGGGCTATTCGTTCCCGGTCAAAAATATCCTCAGCCCCTATTTTATTAAATTCCCTAATGGCCACCGGCGCAGTAATGTCATTTCCCAAAGCCAAATCAATTTTAGCATTGATTAATTCACCTGGTACTACCTGATCCTTACCGGCATGGGCAGCCAGGATTTTTTCAGTAATTGTCATCGGCATCAGTTTTCCACCTCTTTTGTTCCAACCCTTCCTTCAGCAGCTATCCGATTCATATGGACCAATTTATTTACCGCGTTTACATAGGCCTTGGCACTAGCCTCCAAGACGTCGGTACTAATACCGCGACCGAGAAAAACCTTTATGCCATCAGTGGTGATTTTCAGATTAACGTCACCCAGTGCATCCTTACCCGATGTAACAGCGTTGATCCCCCAGTTGATCATGGTACAGCTAATGCCGGTAATTTTATCTACAGCCTTGCAGATGGCATCTACCGGGCCGTTGCCGCAGGCTGCTTCTTCAAAAAGCTGCCCTTCCCATTTCAAGCCTACTGTGGCCGTAGGTACAACGGCGGTACCGCTGGAGATATGCAGATATTCCAGGATATATGAATGAGGGAGAGCGCTGATCTGTTCTTCTACAATAGCTTCAATATCCTCAACAGTAATACATGTCTTTTTGTCAGATAGTTTTTTAAATCCGGCGAAGGCGCCGTCCAGCTCCTCTCCGGAAAGATAATAACCCATATCCTCAAGGCGCTGGCGGAAAGCATGCCGCCCGGAGTGTTTACCCAGCACTAAATTACTCCTGCTGATACCAATCATAGCCGGGTTCATGATTTCATAGGTGGTACGTTCTTTCAACATACCGTCCTGGTGAATACCGGCTTCATGGGCAAAGGCGTTATCACCAACTATGGCCTTGTTCGCCTGCACTTTCATACCGGTTAGTGTGCTGACCAGCCTGCTGGTGCGGTAGATTTCTTCCGTGTGGGCACCGGTGTGAAAGCCAAGATTGTCTTTCCGGGTATGCAGGGCCATAATCACTTCCTCAATAGCAGCATTACCGGCTCGCTCGCCGATACCGTTTATGGCCCCCTCCACCTGTCGGGCGCCATTTACTATGGCAGCAAGAGAGTTGGCCACCGCCAGGCCCAAATCGTTATGGCAGTGGACACTGACAACAGCCTTTTCTATTCCCGCAACCTGTGAGCAAATATCATTAATTAAACGACCCCATTCGCTGGGAATAGCATAACCAACCGTATCGGGGATATTTACAGTAGTAGCCCCGGCCTCTATGGCTGCCTCTAAAACCCGGCAGAGAAAATCAAAGTCGCTGCGTGAGGCATCCTCGGCAGAAAATTCAACGTCGCTCGTGTATGACTTAGCTCTTTTGACGGCAGCTACAACTGCCTCCAGTACCTGCTCCCTGCTCATACGCAGCTTGTATTTTAAATGGATGTCTGAGGTAGCAATAAAAGTGTGTATCCGGGCCTGTTCGGCATGGCGCACCGCTTCCCAGGCCCGGTCTATATCCCGAAACTCGGCCCGGGCCAAACCCGCTACCGTAACCCCTTTAACTGCCCGCGCAATGGCGCCGACGGAGCTAAAGTCTCCCGGTGAAGAAATGGGAAAACCCGCTTCAATGATGTCCACACCCAGCCTGGCCAGCTGCCTGGCTATCTGAACCTTTTCACCCACAGTCAGGCTCACACCAGGTGATTGCTCCCCGTCTCTTAATGTCGTATCAAAAATATACACACGTCGGCTCATAATTTCCCCCTTGTCATACTAGCTGATCGCCTCGTCGATGTTGGAGCCGTCCATAACCATCGGTAACACATCTTCCTCTCGGTCAACAATGCAGTTAACTATTACCGGTGCGGTAGAACCAAGCACACCCGGCAATATTTCCAGCAACTTCTCCGGGGTTTCGACTGTATACCCTTCCATTCCGTAAATACGCCCTAACTCCACAAAGTCAGGATTAAATTGAAAATCCACAGCGATGTATCTACTGTCACAATAATACTCCTGTAACTGGCGAACCATACCAAGACTGTTGTTGTTCAATATGAAAATCTTTAGTGGCAGCTTCTGTTCAGCAGCAGTACCCAGCTCCTGCATAGTCATCTGAATACCACCGTCACCTACTATCGCTATGACCTGTTTATGGGGTGCCCCCATTTGGGCGCCAATAGCGGCAGGCAGGCAAAAGCCCATCGCCCCCAGGCCGCCCGATGATATAAAACTGCGTGGTTCATTAAAACGCATGTACTGGGCCGCCCACATCTGGTGCTGCCCCACATCGGTAACCACAATGGCACTTTCATCTTTAAATTCGTTTAGTTTTTCAATTACAAATTGCGGTTTTAATATACCATCCTGTTCATACCCCAGGGGCATTTTCTCCCTGAGCTGCATAATTCTATCCACCCAGGCCATATTTTCTTTCTTTTCCAGGTGGGGCAAAATAGCCTTAAGAACATTCTTCACATCACCAACAATAGGCAGCTGGGTAACAACATTTTTGCCGATTTCCGCAGGGTCAATATCAATGTGGATAATCTTGGCAGCAGGTGCAAACCCGCTAATATTAGAAACTACCCGGTCATCAAAACGAGCACCCACTGCAATCAGACAGTCACACTCCGTCACTGCCTGGTTGGCATAACGGGTACCGTGCAAGCCCAGCATACCAAGAAAAAGGGGGTGATTACCCGGAAAACTGCCCAGGCCCATTAAGGTGTGGGTCACCGGCGCGCAAATAGTTTCCGCCAATTGCAGTAATTCCGATGCAGCGTCGGCTGTGCGCACACCTCCCCCGGCATAGATCACCGGACGCTGGGATTTGGTCATTAGTTTGGCAGCCTGCTGGACCATGGCGGCATGCCCCTTGATAGTCGGTTTATACCCGGGTAATTCCGTTTTTTGGGGATATTTAAAGTCTATTTTTGCCTGGGCTACATCTTTAGGCAGGTCGATCAATACTGGACCCGGACGACCGGTGGAAGCCAGGAGGAATGCTTTTTTGACTACCGCCGGCAGCTGATCCGGTTCTTTGATCAAATAATTGTGCTTGGTGATTGGGATAGTAATGCCTGTAATATCTACTTCTTGAAAGGCATCTGTCCCCACCATGCTGGTTGCCACCTGACCGGTGATCACCACCATCGGCACCGAGTCCATATAAGCATTGGCAATACCGGTGACCAGATTTGTGGCACCGGGACCAGATGTAGCCAGACAGACCCCAACCTTTCCCGTAACCCGGGCGTAACCGTCCGCCATGTGGGCAGCACCCTGTTCATGCCGAACCAGGACATGCTTGATCACCGTTTTGTTCAGGGCATCATATACAGGTAATATTGCCCCACCCGGGTAGCCAAAAACAATTTCCACATCTTCCCGCTCCAAACACCGGATAAGGGCTTCCGCAACAGTGATTTTCAAAACAAACTCCCCCCCATTCAGATGTCGGTTAACACCCCATGGCCAACCTCTATTTTTTAAGCCAGGGCATCATTTTGCGTAACTTGGCACCGACCTGCTCCACCTGGTGCTCGCTTTCCTTCTTTCTCATCGCATTGAATGCCGGGCGGCCGGCTTTGTTTTCCAGGATCCATCTCTTAGCAAACTCGCCATTTTGCACATCTGCAAGAATCCTTTTCATTTCTTTGCGGGTTTCTTCAGTAATAATGCGCGGGCCGGCGATGTAGTCACCATATTCAGCTGTGTTGCTGATCGAATAACGCATCAAATTAAATCCGCCTTCGTTGATCAAATCAACAATCAGCTTCATTTCATGCAGGCACTCAAAATAGGCTATTTCCGGAGCATAGCCGGCTTCCACCAGGGTTTCAAAACCAGCCTTCATCAGTTGGGTCACGCCACCGCAAAGCACCGCCTGCTCACCAAACAGGTCTGTTTCTGTCTCTTCCCTGAAGGAAGTCTCGAAAACACCGGCTCTAGTGCCACCAATACCTTTAGCATAAGCAAGGGCAATCTCTTTAGCTTTGCCGGAATAATCCTGTTCAACAGCCACCAGGCAGGGTACCCCCTTACCTTCTTTATACATGCGGCGTACAATATGCCCCGGTCCCTTGGGCGCCACCATGAAAACGTCCACCTCCGGCGGTGGTACAATCTGGCCGAAATGAATACTGAACCCATGGGAAAACATGATCGCATTTCCCGGTTTCAGGTAAGGTGCAATTTGTTCCCGATAAATATCGGCCTGCAGCTCGTCAGGAACCAGAATCTGGATCACATCTGCTGCCTTGGCAGCCTCAGGCACAGTGGCCACCTGGAGACCGTCAGCCTGCGCCTTCTGCCGGCTGGAACTGGTCTCACGCAGTCCGACAATTACATTAAGCCCGCTATCTTTGAGGTTTTGCGCCTGGGCATGGCCCTGGCTGCCGTACCCCATAACGGCTATAGTTTTGCCTTTTAACATGTTTAGATCCGCGTCTTGATCATAATAAATCTTTGGCATTAGATTTCGTCCTCCTCTTTGTTTGCGTGATTTTTAGTACTGTCATTTTTACCTCGCAGCAAGGCAATTTTTCCTGTACGAACCAATTCTTTGATCCCAAAGGGACGAAGAGAGTCCTCAAAAGCAGTTACTTTGCCATCATTGCCCGTTATTTCAACGGTAAGGCTTTTGGGGCTCACATCCACAATGCGGGCCCGAAAAATATCAACCAGCTGCATTATCTCAGCCCTTCTGGCCGCGTCGGCACTGACCTTGATTAGGACCAGCTCCCGATCAACATAAGCATCCCGTGTGATATCGTTTATTTTAATCACATCGACCAGTTTGTGCAGCTGCTTATTCAGCTGCTCTAAATATCTTTCATTTCCTTCCACAACAATGGTCATCCGCGACACCAAAGGATTCTCCGTCATACCCACGGCCAGGCTGTCAATATTAAAGCCACGCCTGCTGAAAAGCCCGGCGATGCGGGTGAGTACCCCAGGATTATTTTCTACCAATACAGACAGGATATGCTTCATTTCCAACCCCCCCCCGATTATCCCAACATTTTATCCAACGACCCATCTGGAGGAACTATGGGCAAAACGTTATCTTCCTTATCAATTACAATATCCAGTATCACCGGTTCCTTAAGCTTAATAGCCCGTTCCAGGGCCGGAGCCACTTCGTCCTTCCTGGTCACCCTGATCCCCACAGCCCCATAAGCTTCAGCCAGCTTGATAAAGTCCGGGTTGAGCAGTTCACTTTGGGAATAACGCCGGTTATAAAACATTTCCTGCCATTGCCTGACTAAACCCAAATAGCCATTATTCAATATGGCCACATTAATCGGCAGATTATAATTAACTGCTGTGCACAGCTCCTGTATATTCATTTGAATGCTGCCGTCACCGGCAATATCAAAAACCACTTCATCCGGGCAGCCTACCTGGACACCGATAGCCGCCGGTAAACCGAACCCCATAGTACCGAGGCCGCCGGAGGTAATAAAGGAACGTGGCTTGGTAAAACTATAATACTGTGCCGTCCACATTTGATGCTGACCTACCTCTGTAGTAATCCTGGCATCCCCCTGGGTGAGATTATATATTTCCTCAATGACATATTGTGGTTTTATGTTGCTGCCGGCACAATACTTCAGGGGATATTCTCTTTTCCAGGCATTTATTTTTTCCCGCCAGGCCTCCTCCAGGTTCGGTCTCAACATCCCCAACAGCCGGCTTAGCACTATTTTAACATCGCCTTCAATAGGAATGTCCACCTTCACATTTTTGCTGATTTCCGCCGGGTCAATATCAATATGAATTTTTTTCGCTTTAGGCGCAAATGTTTCCAGCTTGCCTGTCACTCGGTTGTCAAAGCGAGCCCCTACTGCAATCAACAGATCACATTCGCTGACAGCAAAATTAGCATATTTGGTGCCGTGCATACCAAGCATACCCAGAAACAGCGGGTGGCCGCCGGGAAATCCCCCCAACCCCATCAATGTACAGGTAACCGGCGCTGCCAGCATTTCAGCCAACTGCAGCAATTCCTTGTGGGCACCGGAAATGATCACACCGCCGCCGGCATAAATAAGGGGCCGCCTGGCGTCGGCTATTGCTTCAACAGCCTTCGTAATTTGCCCTGGGTCAGTATCCGGAGCCAGCTTGTATCCGGGCAGTTTAACCTCATAGGGTGGACTGTAATCTACCTGCAGCAATGAAACATCGCTTGGTACATCAATCAGCACCGGGCCGGGCCTGCCGGTCGTGGCTATATAAAATGCTTCTTTAACTGTTCTCGCCAATTCATTTGGTTCTTTAACTAGATAGTTATGTTTTGTTATCGGCATGGTAATACCGGTAATGTCCGCTTCCTGGAAGGAATCCCTACCCAGTGATGACCGTGTTACCTGGCCGGTGATGGCCACGATGGGGACAGAATCCATAAATGCATTAGCGAGACCGGTAACAAGATTGGTGGCACCGGGGCCGGAGGTAGCCAAACAGACACCCGGTCTCCCGGTAGCCCGGGCATAACCGTCCGCAGCATGGGCCACACCCTGTTCATGCCGACCCAGGATATGCCTGATGCCGGAATCATACAAGGCATCATAAATCGGCAATGCCATACCTCCGGGATACCCGAATATAGTATCCACACCTTCAGCCTCAATACATTTCAAAAGGATTTCAGCCCCCGACAGTTTAACTCCATTCATGTCAGTCATTCCTTCCCTGAATGCCCCTTTGCCAGAAAAAAGGGGCTTATCTTTGATCATTCTGCCATTTTATAAGAAAATGGCCGGTGCACGGCCGGCCATTCGCCCGTATTAAATATAACAAGAAAGATATCATTTTTTAAGCACTGCCGCCGGGGTAAATAAGGGGGCCATCTATTTTGGTCAGTTCCTTGAAGGCGACAATCAACTCCCGGGTCATATCTCCAGGTCTGCCGCTGCCGATAATTCGTCCATCAACATTAATGCAAGGGATCACCTCAGCAGCGGTACCGGTTAGAAACACCTCATCTGCAGTATAAACATCAAACATGGTAAATAGTTTCTCCTCCACCGGAATACCTTTTTCGCGGGCTATATCCATCACCCCATTGCGGGTAATCCCCTCTAGAATACCGGCATAGGAAGGCGGTGTAATCAAAACACCATTTTTGACGATAAATATATTATCCCCGGTTGCTTCAGCCACATAACCTTCATTGTTCAGCATAATTGCTTCCGGCATACCGGCCAGGTTGGCCTCCATTTTGGCGTAAATATTGTTTAAATAGTTTAACGACTTTACCCTGGGGATGCATGCCGTGGGAATGTTCCGGCGGGTAGACACAGAAATAATCGACATACCCTTTTCATACAGTTCATCCGGGTAGAGGACGATAGAAGCAGTAATGCAAAAGACAAAAGCTTTTGGACACTTAAGCGGGTCCAGCCCCAGATCCCCCGGTCCTCTGGTTATCACCAACCTGATATAGGCATCCTGCAAATTGTTGCGCCGGAGTGTTTCCAGTACAATGTCCTGCATTTCCTCTTTACTGTATGGTATTTCCAGACGAAGGGCCCTGGCCCCATCATGCAGCCGATCCAAATGCTCGCCCAGCTTAAATACCCTGCCGTGATATGCCCTGATTCCCTCGAACACCCCATCACCATAGAGTAAACCATGGTCAAAAACAGAAACAACCGCCTCTTCTTTTGGTACATATTTGCCATTTAAGTAAACGATCATCAGACCAACCCCCCGAAAATATAACATATCTCTATTTTAGATTTTAAACGCCATAAATTAAAAAAACCTCCAGCCTCCTCTGACAGCTTTTTAAAACTGTCAGGGACGAGAGGTTAAATTCCTGCGCGGTACCACCCTGCTTGCTCCCCATAACGGAAGCCTCTTGTGCTGCTAAAATAGCAGGGCATTATAACGGTTGCCTGAACCGGCCCGGCTTACTACATTTTTCAGCCTGCAACTCCGGGGTGATATCGGAATCCGCCCAAAAGCACCGGTTTTCAGCTAACCCGGCTCTCTGGAGCCCTTGCCGGCAGACCCTGGTCCCCTTCATGGCTTTTGCCCATATAGCTGGTTTTCAGTATACAAAAATCCCCTATATGTGTCAAGCTATAATTTGCCCCACCTCTACATATTATTACAATTCGTTACCAAAGACCAACACCCGGCCATTGTAACCACAACAATTGTTCCCACATACTATGTAAAAAAGTGATTTGGAGGAATGTACATAATGGATAACAAAGCCGACACCCAGGCAGAAACACTAGCCAACACCATAACAAGTATGTGTCCGGCCAATCCACACACCTTGTTTGATACTATCGCCAAAAACCAACGCCAAAAGATCGGGTTGTATTCTGCATTGGCTCAACATGCGCCCTCAACCGGCCTGCAGCAGGCAATTGAGCAAATGGCCGCCAGGGGATCCAGGCGAATGGAGGTTTTAGATGCTATTGCCACAATGTACGAAATAAGAGAGGACACACCTACTATGCCCGCTAAACAGACATCCACAAAACCTTCATATCCATCTGCCTTTTTCAGTGCATCGGAAAGGAATTCAACCTGGTGTGATAAAGCCAAACAGGTATTGAATCTGGAATTGCAACAGATCTGCCACCTGGCTCAGTTTGCCGCTCTGGCCCCCCATGAAACGGCCCGAATGATGGTGCTGCGCTTTATCGGTGGTGAGCTGGGTGAAGCTGAATTTTGGAACAGTATTTTTTGCAACTCCTGTGATACATGCCAGCCTGGTTACCCTGATGGAGAACAACAACCTGGCCTACCTGCCGGCATAAATACAGGGCTTGACACCTTTGAGGATCCAGGAGCGACACCTGCTCCCGGCATGGGCCTTCCCAATACAGGTATAGATATAAACATGGGCCCCAATACCTCTATTATTTTTCCTGAGCTGAGCGCCGGCGCTCAAGCCGCCAGGGATGATACAACGAGTGTTGAGGCCGAGGAAACCGCAGAAAATGGAGAAAAATAGGACCCACCCTTAAAACCGCCGGACCGGCGGTTTTAAAAAATACACCCTGCCAAATATTATTCGATTGAATCATTATTTTACAAAACCCCGCAGGTTAAATGATAGTAAGCGTTGAATATTGAACGAGGGGTATTATATGCAGGATGACTATTAGTTAGTTAATCCGCTTTGGGGGTATTGTAATGTTTTCTTTCTTAAATGATTTAATCAAGGATGAGGAAATACTAGAAAAAATAAAAGGATATTGCTGGGCAATTTTCAACACCACCGGAACAGCGACAATGGTTATTGAGGAAGACAAAACCATTTCCCTGGCCAATGCAGAATTTGAAAAGGTTACGGGGTTTTCTAGATTTGAAATCGAAGGGAAGAAAAAATGGCCCCTGTTTGTCCCCAAAAACCTGCAGGCAACAATGGAGGAATATCACCGCTTGCGACGCATCACCCCCAATTCCGCCCCGCGAAGATATGAAGCCCAATCTATAACCAAGCAAGGCGAAACAAGGGACATAATGCTAACTGTGAACATGATCCCTGGAACCAAAAAAAGCATCGCCTCCTTTTCGGATATTACAAAACAAAAAAGAGCCCAGGGTGCGTTAAGGGAGCAATCGTTTTTTTTACAGCGCATGCTGGACAGCATTCCCAACCCAATTTTCTACAAAGACTGCATGGGCCTCTATCAGGGCTGCAACAAAGCTTTTGAGGAGTTTCTAGGAAAAACCCAAAAAGAGATGATTGGCAAATCAGTCTATGACCTCTATCCCCGGGACCTGGCCGATAAATATTATGAAATGGATACGGCATTATTCAACGAACCAGGTATCCAGGTATATGAGCACAGCCTTTTATACGCCGATGGAACCAAACACGATGTGATCTTCAACAAAGCCACATGCAGGAATAAAAATGGGGTCCTGACCGGCCTGGTGGGCACTGTAATAGACATCACCGAACACAAAAAAGCGGAAAACCAGTTGCGCAGCCTGAACCAGCGGCTGGAGGATATTATAGACTTCCTGCCTGATGCCACCTATGTAGTAAATAAAGACAGAAAGGTTATTGCCTGGAACAAAGCCATCGAAAAAATGACTGGGGTAAAAAAAGAGGACATACTTGGCCGGGGGGATCACGCTTATGCCATACCCTTTTACGGGGAACGGAGACCAACCCTGATAGATCTTGTATTAAAACCGCAAGAGGAACTTGAAAACAATTATGATTATATTATAAGAAGCGGTGACACCCTGATCACTGAAACTAATGTCCCCTTCGCCTATCAAGGCAAGGGTGCCATCCTCTGGGGTATAGCCACCTTGCTGCTCGACAGCAATAGAAATGTAATCGGTGCCATTGAATCCATCCGCGATATCACCGGTCATATAAATGCAAAAAAAGCACTAAAATTGTCAGAACAGCGTTTTGCACAAATATTCAACAACAGCCCCAGCCTGATGTTTATCAGCACCATTAATGAAGGCCGCCTGGTGATGGTCAACAATCGCTTTTTACAGGTCACAGGTTATAGCCAGGAGGAAATAGCAGGTCGTACCGTGAGCGACATTAATTTTTGGGCCAAACCGGAAAGGGCGGCAGTTATCAAGCTGCTGCAAAAAAACGGCACGATCGACAACCTGGAATGCACTTTTCGCGAAAAATCGGGCGAAACCAGCATTGGACTTTATTCAGCACGGATAATGCCTTTAGGCGACGAAAAGCTAGTATTGAGCGTTGTTAACGATATCTCCGAACGGAAGCGAATGCAGGAAGAAATGTCCCGGCTAGAGAGGTTGAACCTGATTGGTGAAATGGCTGCCGGCATCGGCCATGAGATTAGAAACCCGATGACCACCATTCGTGGTTTTTTGCAAATGCTTGGGGAAAAACAGGAATGCAGCAAATTTAGAAACTACTTCAGTTTAATGATTGAAGAGCTCGATCGGGCCAATTCAATCATTTCCGAATACCTTTCCCTGGCTAAAAACAAAGCTATTTGTAAAAAACATCACAACCTCAATGACATATTGAAAGCCCTCTACCCCCTCATTCAGGCCGATGCCATGCGCACAGACATGTACGTACAAATGGAACCTGGTGACATTCCGGATTTGCTGTTGGACGAAAAAGAAATCCGCCAGTTGATCCTCAATATGGTCCGCAATGGGCTGGAAGCAATGGAGCCGGGGGGGAGGATTACCCTCAAAACATTTATAAAGGAAGACAAAGTAGTATTGGCCATACAGGATCAGGGTAAGGGGATAGATCAGGACGTGCTGAACAAAATGGGAACACCCTTTTTTACAACCAAAGATTCCGGCACCGGCCTGGGTCTGGCTGTCTGTGAAAGCATTGCCTTGAGACAGAATGCGTCTATCCGGGTGGAAACAGGTCCCAGCGGCACTACCTTTTATGTGGACTTTTCCACCAGCAGCCCAAATTACCAGGATATTTCACGCTAACCCGGCAACCATTCGAAATATGGCTGGTCGAACATAGTCATGGCATTGACCATTAGTTCGGCGATCCCGCCATACCGTACATTGTACCTGGCTGTAGCCTGGTAGTAATTCAGCATATCCCGAAAAGCGCCCTTGCAGTTGGAGCACGGGGCGCAGATATATTTAGGCATAGTTGGATCCTCGATGGTGTCCTGGAAGGCCTCCAGAACCTGCTTGAACTTCATCCTAACGGCTACCTTCATTTCCCAATCTGGAAAATTCATGCTTCTCATGACGGCAAAACCACCACCACCGCCACAACAGTAATTTTCCACACCGTGGGGTGTCATCTCCCTGAATTGTGGACATAATTCCCTGAGGACCTGGCGCTGGGGCATCACCACGCCCATGGAGCGAACAATATTGCAGGGGTCATGGAGGGTAACGGGGAAATTGTTGCGCAGCGGGTCAAACCTAATCCGGCCGCCTCGGACAATGTCCCGCAGAATGGGAAAACTGCTTTCACGGGGAATATTGTCTGCACCCACGGCCAGCCGGTCTGATGTTACTACTGCTGCCCGGTGGGCATGGCCGCACTCCCCAATAACTATCCTTCTTACCCCCAGTTCCCGAGCTGCCCGGCGTTGGGCCAGGGCTATTTTCTCTCCCTGGACATCGTCGTACCAGATTCCGTAGTTTACCCCATCGTAACCGGCCAGCTCACTGCTCATGGTCCAATCCAGCCCTTCCTCCGCAAAAAGTATGGCAAAAGCAGTGGGATTATCCGGCCAGGATAAGAACTCCCCGGCATTATGAATCAAAAGAATATCCGCACCTTTTTTATCAATGGGAAATTTATATTTTTTACCGAGCCGTTCGTAGATATCTTCCTCAATGAACTCGATGTTGTCTAAAAACGCATCTTTATTCATACCGGTACTGGAACCTGTACTCAGCTGCAGCACCGTACCCCTTTCATGCAGCATGCTGGGTGCCATACCCATCTCCATGCTGAACAGAGCGCGGATTTCCCTGGCGATGACGCTATTATCCAACCCCAGGGGACAGCTCTGGGCACAGCGGCGGCAAAGATTACAACGATAGGCCAGCTCACCTAATCGCATAATAGCTTCCACATTAATATCCATATTCCCGCCGGTAAAACGGGCCAGGAGATTGCCCCGCCTTTTATAGCTATAATAGAGCTTGCGCAGCGTATCAGAACGAAAAAGAGGCCTATACACCTCTTTTTCCCCACTGGCCTTAAAAATATGGCAAGAGTCCGAGCAGACACCACAACTGGCACAATACTCAAAGGCCAGGGAAAAAGGGGTTAAAAAACCACCGTTTGTTTCCCGGGAAAAAAGCTTGTCCAGCCCGTTTAGAAAATTCTTAATAAACTCCTCTTCTTCTGCCTTGCTTCTGGGGCGTTTTAACCGGTCGTTACCGATAATACCATCCAGGCTGGTACAATAGGTCTCCCGCCAGGAATCTTTTGCCGGTTTTAACTCCGGTTCCATACCCGGTTTGTCGTAAGGGGCCGGCAAAGGCATTAGCTGTCCGAGATTGATTAGCTGCTCGGTAGATGGTCGTGACATATCACGCGGTTTTAATCTATCCATTAACTACATCCCCTGCTGTTTTGAAATATTGTAATTATTAATCTTTGTTTGTTTTGGTGTGTGGTGAAGACCAGCCTGCAGACGACCTGTCGGCCAAATTTTTTTCAACTATCCTTTCCAGGGCGGAACCCCTCAGGTTGGGCTCATTATCCCAGAGCACTCTGTGATAGGCAAAATATTTCCCTATATAATGGCTCATTTTGGTCCAGGGAATATACATCAACAAAGCCCCAAAAAGGAGCAAATGAACCATAAGAATACCATCTGCCTGTATGGGCGCCAGGGAAAGCATCGCCTTTACTGCCTGGCGGATGTGGTTAAAACCAAGATCCGTCCCCCAGACCGCCAGCCCGGAGGCCGCCACCGCCAGGATAAATGTCAAATTAAAATATTCACCGCTGGTTGTATATTTTCTCAGCACCCTGTCTGTGGCTCTATATGCTAATAGTAGGGCACCACCAAGAGCAGTAAGTAATGCACCGGTAAAACCCGTCACCGCTGTGGTAAAGTAAACAAATGCCGCCCAAAAGTGGCTACCTGTATCCAGTTGGAACCCCAGCATTTCTGTGGCGGCCCCAGCAATCAAAAACAATGTAAACAAACCCAGCAGATAGATCCCCAAATGCATAGCGTAGCTCAAAAGCCAGAATTTCCCGCGATTAAGAAAAAGATTTTTCATAAACAGCATCTCTTTGAGCATCTCACTGTACTGCCCAACACGGGAGACCTGTCTAGGTTTGGTCCACCACCCCGCATCCTCATAATAAGAACCACCATAGCGCCTTCTCGGGCCGGACTCCCCAGGAACCGGATATAATTCCCAACGGCCGGCCAAGGGGTTGCGGGCATACTGCCGGGCCTTACGCAGTGAAAAAACCACAAAAGCCATTATCGTTATATACATATAGACCGTGAGAAACAAATAAGCCGACCCTCCAACATTAACCAGTTTCTTCCTAAATGCAGCCTAATAATCAGAATGCGACAGGCGAGAGTTCTCTCCTGTCGCAAAACCTGGGGTTTTCCTCTGCTAACCTATGGATAAACGGACACCTTTATGTCTAGAGTCCCTAGTAATACCTTATTTTAAACGCTGCCTGGCTTTGGCTATGGCCCCGGCAACTATGTCCGGCGCCGGACCGCCCGGTAATTTCCTAGACCTGACACAGTTTTTGATATCAATAGCCTGGTAGATATCTCCCTCCACCAGGGAACTGAATTTCTTGTACTCTTCCAGGCTCACCTGATCCAGTGTTAAATTTTTTTGCAGGCAGTATAGTACTACCTGACCTGCCGTACTATGGGCCTGGCGGAAAGGCATCCCCCGGCGAACTAAATAATCAGCCAAGTCAGTGGCATTAGTAAAACCTCCCCGAGCCGCCTCAGCCATGACATCCTTTTTGACTTGTATAGTTTCCAGCATAGGAAGAAATGTAATCAGGCATTTTTTCACTGTATCCACAGCATCAAAAAGTGCCTCTTTGTCCTCCTGCATATCCTTGTTGTAGGCCAGGGGCAGTCCTTTGAGCATGGTCAGCAACGCCTGCAGGTGACCGAAAACCCGGCCGGACTTGCCCCGGATCAACTCCGCCACATCAGGATTTTTTTTCTGCGGCATCATGCTGCTGCCGGTGCTGAAGGCGTCATCCAGTTCGATAAAAGAAAATTCTGCTGTGGACCAAAGGATGATCTCCTCACATAAACGGCTCATATGGACCATAATTAAGGAAGCTGAAGCCACAAACTCCACCGCAAAATCACGGTCGCTGACAGCATCCAGGCTATTTTCAGTTATGGCCGCAAATCCAAGCTGCCGGGCCACATACTGCCGATCAAGGGGAAAGGTGGTACCCGCCAGGGCGCCGGCTCCCAGGGGCATAACATCTGTACGTTTGTGACAATCAACCAGCCGCTCCTGATCACGGTGAAACATTTCACAATAAGCCATCAGGTGGTGGGCATAGGTAACAGGCTGTGCCCTTTGTAAATGGGTATAGCCGGGCATTACCGTGTCTACATGTTGTTCCGCCAGCTTCAGTAACGATAACTGCAGCTTATGCAGCAGGACATTAATGTTATCGATTTCATCCTTAAGATACATACGGATATCAAGTGCTACCTGGTCGTTTCTGCTCCGTGCCGTATGCAGTTTTTTACCCAGTACACCAATTTTTTCCGTTAAAAGCTGCTCCACATTCATGTGGATATCCTCTGCCGTTACAGAGAACTCAGCCCGGCCTTCTTCTATGTCGGCCAGAACCTCCTCCAGCCCGTGTATGATAGTGTCCGCCTCGTCGGGCTGGATGATACCAACACTACCCAGCATGCGGGCATGAGCGATACTGCCTTTTATATCATATTTATATAGTCTTTGATCAAAAGAAATGGAAGAGTGAAAGTCTTCCACCAAACGGTCGGTTTCTTTCTGAAAACGACCACCCCATAATTTGGTCATGTCTGCACCTCACTAGAAAAAGAAAAACGCCCTTTTACCCATAATAATATTAATAATAATGACGACAGGAAGAACGAAAACCGCTATTGTCAACAATAGCATAAATATTTTTAGAGGTCTATTTTTATAAAAAGGGTGTTCTTCCATCGGCACCTGTTGTTCAGTGTTGTTCCCATCCACCTTTTCCTCAACCATCTCTTATACCCCCATGTGATTTATTATTAATTCTAACATGTCCACTTTATATTGCAAATAAAAATTAAAAGGGAATAGGTAATTTCTGCTTACCTACTCCCTCAAGATTTTTAGGGCTCAAGACTTATTACTGCCTCCTTTTTTGATTCCTCGTCAGCAATTGACTCCAATCCAATGTCCGTCAGGATTTCATTAATGAGCTCCTCAGATAGCATTAAATACCTCCCATATGAATTCACCTATTTTTTAAATGGTAACTTTAATGATATCATACTAGTTAATGGAAGGTCAAGGGTTCTCTGGTTGCCATACCTAAATAGAAGGGGCCCGTCCTTGGCAGACGGCCCCCTGTGGTAAATCTATCTTAGACCCGAGTTTTTTTCCATCAGCGCGCGCACCTTCAGCGGCAGACCAAACAGATTGATAAAGCCTTCGGCGTCCTGCTGGTTGTATATTTCATCCCGGCTAAAGGTGGAAAGCTCCTGGTTGTAAAGGGAATAGGGAGATTTTGTGCCGGCTGGAGTGCAATTACCTTTGTAGAGTCTCATGCGCACTGTGCCGGTAACGGTTTTCTGGGTGCTATCTACAAAGGCATCCAGGGCTTCCCGCAAGGGGGAAAACCAGACTCCATCATAAACCAGCTCCGCATAACGGGCGGCAACAATTTCCTTGAAATGCAAGGTAGCCCGGTCCAGGGTCAAGAGCTCCATTTCATGGTGGGCGTTAAACAACACAGTACCGGCGGGGGTTTCATAGACACCACGGGACTTCATCCCTACCAGTCTATTTTCTACCATATCCACAATCCCTACACCGTTCTGCCCGGCGATTTCATTTAGTTTTTCGATCAGCGCCACCGAATCCAACGCCGCCCCATCCAATTTAACCGGGATACCCTGCGTAAATTCAATTTCTACATAGGTCGGTTTGTCCGGTGCCTTGGTGGGTGGAGTTGTCAAAAGCAGCACATCGTCCAGGGGCTCATTCCAGGGATCCTCCAGGTCTGCCCCCTCGTGGCTCAGATGCCATATGTTGCGGTCCATACTATAGGGACGGGATTTGGTCACCGGCACGGGAATGCCCCTGGCGTTGGCATAATCAATAGCGTCTTCCCGGGAGCGGATATCCCACTCCCGCCAGGGAGCAACTATTTTCATCTCCGGTGCCAGGGCCTTGATTCCCAGTTCAAAACGGACCTGGTCATTACCTTTACCGGTGGCACCGTGAGCAACGGCCTCAGCCCCTTCCTTTTTCGCTATTTCCACCATTTTTTTGGCGATCAGCGGGCGGGCCATTGATGTGCCCAGAAGATACTTGCCTTCATAAACAGCACCGGCCTTAAGCGTGGGAAATATGTATTCCTCCACAAATTCCTGCCTGGCATCTTCGATATAAATTTTACTGGCACCGGTATTAATTGCCTTTTCGTTTAATGATTCCAATTCTTCCTTTTGACCCAGGTCGACTGCCAGAGCGATAACCTCATAACCGTAATTTTCTTTCAACCAGGGGATAATAATCGAGGTATCCAGGCCACCTGAGTAAGCCAGCACTACCTTCGGCATATGTATTCTCTCCTTTGTCCGATACAAAAATTTTTTATTGGATGATCATCATTATCAGAATTTACAATTCCATTTATAGCAGCATCGCCAGAACCGCCTTTTGGGCATGCAGGCGGTTTTCCGCCTCATCCCAAACCACCGAGTGGGGCCCGTCTATAATTTCATCCGCTACCTCCTGGCCCCGGTGGGCGGGCAGGCAGTGGAGGAAGATGTAATCAGGCCGGGCATGGCTGACTAGCGTTGAATTAATCTGGTAAGGCGCAAAAACACGGGCACGTATAGCCTGTTCAATCTCCTGTCCCATGCTGGCCCAAACATCAGTGACAATCACATCCGCATCAGTCACAGCCTCCACCGGGTCTGTGACTATATCAACCTGGGCACCGGTACCGGCGGCATCATCCTGGGCCAGGCGTACTATCATTTCATCGGGCTTGTAACCGTCCGGTGCCGCCACAGCAATATTCATACCCACCTTGGCACTACCAATCAAGAGAGAATGACAAACGTTGTTGCCATCACCCACATAAGCCATTTTAAGGCCCTTAAGCCGACCCTTCTTTTCTAAAATAGTCTGCAAATCAGCTAAAATCTGGCAGGGGTGCTGCAGATCAGTGAGCCCATTAATCACCGGGATACCGGCATATCTGGCCAGCTCCTCCACCTCTTCATGTTCAAAAGTACGAATCATAATTCCGTCCAAATAACGGGTCAACACCCGGGCCGTATCCTGTATGGTCTCACCACGTCCCAGCTGGAGATCATTAGAATTTAAAAACAGTGAATAACCTCCCAGCTGATACATACCCACCTCGAAGGAAACACGGGTGCGGGTGGAGGACTTATAGAAGATCATGCCCAGGGTCTTGCCCTGCAGACTGGCATGAGAAATATTATTCTTTTGCTTTTCCTTTAGATCCCCGGCCAGCTCCAGTATAGCTGCAATTTCTGCCGGCGCAAAATCATGCAGGCATACCAGGTCACGCCCTCTCAAATCAACCTTTCCAAAACCCAAAATTACCCCCCTCTTTTCTAAATATAGCCCCTACCTACAGGGCGCAAATTTATTGTTAGATTTTTATTTCTGCCATTACTTCGTCTAGAATACCAATTGCCCGTCTTACCTCGATAGAATTGACAATTAAAGGCGGAATAAAACGGAGCACATGGCCGCCCACACAGTTAATCAACAACCCTTTTTCCTGGCATTTGTCCACTATTTCTTTTCCTTCTATTGATAGCTCCATGCCAATTAGGAGACCTTTCCCTCTGAGCTCCCGCACATATTCATACTTTTCACTCAGCTTTTTCAATTCATTATATAAAAGATCCCCAATAACATTAGTATATTCTATTACCTCGCCCTCGATTAACTCTTCCAGGGTAGCCAGGGCTGCAGCACAGGCCAGTGGGTTGCCCCCAAAGGTAGAAGCATGATCCCCGGGTTGAAAGACATCGGCCGCTTCTCCTCCGGCCAGCATAGCACCAATGGGGAAACCACCGCCCAGAGCTTTAGCCAGTGTGATTATATCAGGTTTTACATCATAATGCTCGTAAGCAAACAGGCGCCCGGTCCGGCCCAGGCCGGTCTGCACCTCATCAAAAATCAACAGTGCATCAAATTTTCGGCAGAGTTTTTTTACCCCGTCCAGATACTCTTTGGCAGCAACGTTTACCCCGCCCTCACCTTGAATAGGTTCCAGCATCACCGCACAGGTTTTAGGACTGATGGCCTCAGTCAAAGCCTGCAGGTCATTGAAAGGCACATAAGTAAAACCCCCGGGCAGCGGTTCAAAACCCTGTTGATATTTTGGTTGTCCCGTGGCGGTAATAGTAGCAAGGGTGCGGCCGTGGAAAGAATCCCGGGCCGTGATGATTTCCACCTTTTCGGGGCCGTGTTTGCCTTTAGCATACTTGCGGGCCAGCTTAATCGCCGCCTCGTTAGCTTCGGCACCGCTATTGCAGAAAAAGGCCTTGTCCATGACACTGTTTTCTACCAGCATTTTGGCCAATTGTACCTGAGGTTCGATATAGTACAGGTTGGAACAGTGCATCATCTTTAGCGCTTGTTCCTGAATCGCCCGCACAACAGACAGGTTGCTATGCCCCAGGGCATTTACAGCAATGCCGCTGACAAAATCCAAATATTCCTTGCCGTCTGCATCCCATAGCTGCACTCCATCCCCCTTTACCGGAGCCAGGGGAATCCGCCCATAGTTGCGCATCAGGTATTTGTCACCTAATTTAATAATCTCTTTTGTATTCATAAGACACCTCCAAAACTGTTACCGGCCACCTGTTTTTTCACTATTTTAGTATCACTTTTCCACCATGGTACCTATACCCTTATCAGTGAACAATTCAAGCAATATCGAGTGCATCTCCCTACCGTCCAGAATATGTGTGTTTTTCACGCCACAGGCCAGGGCATCCAGACAGCATTCTACCTTGGGAATCATTCCTCCCTCAATTATTCCCCGGTCAATCAACGAAGGTACTTCATCCGCCTTCAACACCGAAAAAAGGGAAGTCGGATCAGAACGATCCGCCATGATCCCGGCCACATCGGTAAGAATAATCAGCTTGTCGGCACCCAGAGCCCCGGCCAGCCGACCGGCAGCATAATCCCCGTTGACATTATAGCCCTGCCCGTCCTGCCCTACTGCCACCGGCGCCACCACCGGAATGTAACCCTCAGATATAACAGTAGACACAATTCTGGGATTTACCCGGCTGATCTCCCCGACAAAACCAATATCCGCCTGCTCTTCTTTACCTTCCGGTGTACGCACCCGGCTGTATTTTTTGACCGCCTCGAACAGCTCTCCATCCTTGCCGGACAAACCTACCGCCTTGCTGCCAATGCGGTTGATCCTGGTTACAATTTCCTTGTTTACCTTGCCCACCAGGACCATTTCCACAATTTCCATTGTTTCCTGATCCGTAACCCGCAGTCCGTCGACAAAGCGGGATTCTTTGCCCACCCTTTTTAACATTTCCGTTATTTCCGGACCGCCGCCGTGGACAATCACCGGGTTCATGCCCACATATTTCATCAGTACGGTGTCGGTCAGCACGGCTTCTTTTAATTCCCCATTGAGCATAGCATGCCCACCGTATTTTATGACCACGGTTTTCCCGTAAAATTTCTTAATGTAGGGCAGGGCTTCCACTAGCACTGCCGCTCTGTCTGCATAATCAAACAAAATCTCTCCCCCACCACCAATTATTCTGTACAGAACAAAGTTATGTTCTGTAATCGGCGTTTATTTTAACGTAATCATAGGAAAGATCGCAGCCCCAGGCAGTAGCATCGCAACCGCCGGATTTCAGGTCGAGAGTGATTGTCACTGCGTCTTTCTTCAACTCTTCCAGGGCCTGCTCCTCACTAAATTCCAGAGAACCGCCGTCTCTGGCCACCTGCACCTGACCAAGAAAAATATCAACCTTGTCCGGGTCAAAACAGGCTCCGGAATACCCGGCGGCGCAAATCACCCGCCCCCAGTTGGCATCATTGCCAAAAACCGCTGCCTTAACCAGACTAGAACCAGCCACCGTACGAGCGGCCAGACGGGCGTCCCGGTCCGTGGCGGCACCCAACACCTTGACTTCAATCATTTTGGTGGCCCCTTCGCCGTCCCGCGCTATGGCCTGAGCCAGGCTAGTGCAGACTGCTGTTAGGGCGTCTCTAAAATATATATAATCAGGATTTTCTTCCTCAATCGCCTTGTTGCCGGCCAGACCATTGGCCATGATCAGGGCCATATCATTGGTACTGCTGTCACCGTCAACAGTAATCATATTGAAGCTGAGGGTCACAGCATGCTGCAAGGCCTTCTTTAGACAAGGAGCGGATATCGCTGCGTCTGTAGTGATAAAGCAAAGCATCGTGGCCATATTGGGGTGAATCATACCCGACCCCTTGGCCGTACCGCCGATAGTTACCGTCTTCCCCCCCAGCATCAACCGCACAGCAGCCTCCTTGGAAAAGGTGTCCGTGGTCATAATGGCCTGGGCCACATGGTTACCCCCATAGGGTGAAACCTGCCCCACAGCCTCTCTGATGCCCTTCAGCACCTTCCCCATAGGCATCTTTTGGCCGATCACACCGGTAGACGCTACCAGTACCCCATCTGCCGGGATATCAAGAGCAGCCGCCGCCTCGGTAGTCATAGCCAGGGCATCTTTCATTCCCTGGGTACCGTTGCAGGCATTGGCGTTACCACTATTTACCACCACTGCCCGGGCAGATCCCCTCTCCAGTCTCTTCATGGAAACAACCACTGGAGCCGCCTTGACCCGATTAAGGGTAAAAACCCCGGCAGCAGCGGCAGGAACTGAAGAATAGATGAGGGCAACATCAGGTTTATTTACCTTTTTAATAGCAGCACAGGCAGCCCCGGCTAAAAACCCGGCGGCTGTTGTGACACCACCCGGTACGATTTCAAAATTATGATTGTTTTCCATCAAAAGTCAGCCTCCGGTTATAGCACGCATATTTCTCAATCAATACCCTGGTCCTACGGGTACACCCCTGGCCCGTCCAAGGCAGTATCTTCCGGTAGATCACAAATAATATTCATGTTCTGCACCGCCTGACCGGAAGCCCCCTTGACTATATTATCAATGGCCGTGACCACAATAACCCGCCCCGTTCTTGTATCTACCGTCAGGCCGATGTCACAGTGATTTGTGCCGGCCACCCATTTAGTCTGGGGCAGTGTCCCCTCCGGCAGCAGCCGCACAAAAAACTCATCCTTATAGTACTCCTGGTACAACTGGCGCAGTCTTTCTACACTGGTATCCGACGACAACCGGGCATAAGCAGTGCTGAGAATACCCCTGGTTAACGGCATTAAATGGGGAGTGAAAGTAATGGTAAGCTGCTCCCCGGCAATCCGGCCCAATATCTGCTCTATTTCAGGAGTATGACGATGAACAGCAACACTATATGCCTTAAAATTCTCATTAATCTCACTGAAATGGGCACCCAGAGAAAGCCCCCGGCCCGCCCCGGACACGCCTGACTTAGAATCGATCACGATGCTGTCGGTTTCAATAAGTTTTTCTTGCATTAAAGGCGCCAGGCCCAGGATAGCGCTGGTAGGATAGCAGCCGGGGTTAGCCACCAGCCAGGCCCCCTTTATTTCCTCCCTGTTGACCTCAGGCAGTGCATAGACAGCCTCCGGCAGCAGTTTTTTAGCCTGATGCTCCACCTTGTACCATTTTTCATAAATCCGGTAGTCACTGAAACGAAAATCCGCGCCCAGATCAATTACCTTTTTGCCGTATTGGGCCCCCTCCTGAGCCACCGACATGGAATGTCCATGGGGCAGAGCGATAAAGACCAGGTCCGAGATATCAAAAATTTTCGCTAAATCCGCCTTTTCACAAGTTAAATGATTATATTTAAAAAGATGGGGATACACCTCGCTGAGCGGCATTCCCACATAGCTCCTGGTGGTCAGCGACATCAGCTCTACCTCCGGGTGATGGTACAAAATACGCACCAGCTCAGAACCGGTATAGCCGGTCGCCCCGATAATACTAAC
>JABMJD010000014.1 GCA_013201395.1 Candidatus Syntrophopropionicum ammoniitolerans | reverse complement strand
CGCTCTACTGAGGCGGCAAAAGGCTCTTTGCTGGCCAGGTCAACACTCTGCAGCGGTGAGTACAGAGTAGGAATAGGTTTCATAGCCCCACGCAGTACTATCTCTTCACCGTTGCTCATGCCACCTTCAATGCCGCCGGCCCGGTTAGTGCGCCGGTAAAACCCCCGGTCTTTTTCATAAAAAATCTCGTCCTGTACCCGTGAGCCCACCCTGGTACCAGCTGTAAAACCCAGCCCAATTTCTACACCCTTCATGGCCTGGATGCTCATTAGTGCTGCCGCCAACCGGGCGTCAAGCTTGCGATCCCAGTGGACATAACTGCCCAGTCCGGGGGGAACACCACCGACCCTGATTTCAAAGACACCACCCAGTGAGTCTCCTTCCAGCCGGGCCTGATCTATAGCAGCCACCATTGCCTGTTCAGCCTCGGGATCTGCACAAAGCAGCCGGGAGGCAGCAATAGCTTTTTTTAGTTCAGCCGGGTCTTGCCGGCCTACAGCAGCAGTAATAGGGCCGATTTGCAGCACATGCCCCATTATACCCACACCCAGTTCAGCCAGCAGCAGTCGGGCAATGGTACCCACTGCCACTCGCGCCGCTGTCTCCCGGGCACTGGAACGTTCCAGAACATTTCTGATGTCCCGATGACCATATTTCAAAGCCCCGGCCAGATCAGCATGACCGGGCCGGGGCCTGGTTACCACCCGCTTGTCTACCAGTGCCTCCTGCTCTGGAGCCATAACCTGCCGCCAGTTGGCCCAATCCTTATTTTCAATAATTAGGGCCACCGGGCTACCCAGGGTAATGCCGCCCCGCACGCCGGACAAAAAATTTACCTGGTCGATCTCTATTTTCATCCTGCCACCACGGCCATAGCCGCTCTGGCGGCGGGCCAGCTGCTTGTTAATCTGTGCAGCAGTCAGGGCCAACCCGGCCGGCAGCCCCTCAATCACACTAACCAACGCCGGGCCATGAGACTCACCAGCGGTAAGGTATCTGAGCATATTTCCCTGGTTCCCAAAACCTAAGCTTATTCCTTGCATCACATGTACTGTTCCACTCATGGTTTATAAGCTAAGGTTCAACAGATATCCGATTAATATTCCGATTAATATTTCTGCTAAACCTGCCGGTAAGCCAGGGTTTTCACCTTGCCTTTCGTCTATTTATTTTATGTTGATTTTCATTATTCTACCGGTTAAATAATTTTCTTTGCAGCGCCTCACGCATGGCCTCCAAAGGCGCCGGCACACCTGTCCATAATTCAAAAGCCAGGGCACCCTGGTGCAGCAGCATACCCAGACCGCTAACAGTAACGGCCCCACCAAGGCGTGCCTTTTTTAAAAATAGCGTTTCCGGCGGATTATAGACCAAATCCGAGGCCACCTGTCCCGGCCGAAAATTAGCAAAGGGCAGGGGCACCGTCTCATAAACATTAGGACTCATACCCAAAGAGGTAGTCTGGACAACAAGATCAGCCTCAGCCAAAACCTGCGCCAGTACCTGATCTCCAGGGCGTTCCGGCCAGGGAGCCAGATCTGTTACCGTTCCAGTCCGATCAGTGACAAACTGGGCTAATTGAGCAGCCCGGGCCTCTGTACGGTTGGCAAAAACAAGTTTACCTGCCCCAGCCAGAGCCAGTTGTACCGCTACAGCCCGGGCAGAACCACCGGCACCTAGAAACAATACCGTTCTACCGGCGGGGACAAAACCGGCCTCCCGCAAGGCCTTGAGGTACCCCTTGCCATCTGTATTTTCACCATAAAGGTATCCTTCTCGGTTAATGATGGTATTGACGGCGCCAATGTGGGCCGCTTCATCTGAAATCCCATCCAGTAGGGGCAGTACGGCCTCCTTGTGCGGCACAGTCAAATTCACTCCAGCCATGCCCAAAGCCCTGATCCCTTCTACTGCTGCCGGCAGGGTGTAGGGAGCAACCTCAAAAGGTACGTAAACATACCTTAACCCGGTGGCAGTAAAAGCCGCATTATGCATAATCGGTGAAAGAGTATGCCCCACAGGGCAACCAAAAACCCCACATATTTTTGTACATCCACTAATCCCATTTACCATGATGAACCCCCGGTTTTTTCTTTATCCGGGCCAGCACCATTTTTTCCAGACGACGGTTGATCAATTTGGTTCCCCAAAATTCCTTTCCTTCCATGGGAACCACCAGAATAGTATATAAACCGGCCATGTTTCCCCCCAGTATATCGGTAAATATCTGGTCGCCTACCAGGGCTGTTTCCTGGGGATCGGTACCCATTAGTCTCAGGGCACGGCGAAAGGGCCCGGTGAATGGTTTAACTGCCCTGCTTACGGCCGGCATATCTATTTCCGCGGCAATTGCTTCTACCCGCCGGCGGGAATTATTGGAGACTATGCCCATCTTGAAACCTTCCCGGCGCATTTCTGCAACCAGCTGCAATACATCCGGAGAGACCTTTAGTGAATCCCGCCGGACAATGGTATTGTCCAGATCGAAAATAACACCTTTCAGTCCCAGATTTTTTAATAAAGCGGGTTTGATCTCTAGTACTGAGGATACATATAAACGCGGATAAAGCTTTTTCAGCAATTAATACCCCTGACCTTATTCCTTTTATTTTCCATGATCCTCGCTTTTTCCAGATCCAGCGGCGTGTTCACATTAAAAAACAAGGTATCAATGTCGGCTACGGATCCTAAAACTGCTTCGCTGACATATTTTACCCGCAGCTGCCGGTAAATATCAACCACCTTGTATCGACCTTCCTTTAAAGCCCCTTCCACAGCAGGAAGACAGCTTTTGTCGTAGATGGCGAATAAAGGCTGCAGGTAGCCACCGTACTGGGGCACTGTGACATCGTAGCCATCAGAAAGACCGGCCATGATACCCGCTAATTCGGCATGCAAAAAAGGCATGTCACAGGGTACAAACAGACATTTACGGCTTTGGGCAGCCAACAGTGAGGCGTGTATGCCGCTGAGCGGCCCCAGGCCTTTCATCTGATCGGGTACCACTTTTAAACCAAGGCGTCTGCCTATTTCCCCACCGCCACCGCTAACCAGGATCTCTTGAAAAACCTGGCCTAGTTCCCCGGCAATGCGCTCGATCATGGCCTCTTTGCCCACCGTTAAAAAGGCTTTGTCCGTACCCATTCGCCTGCTTTTACCGCCGGCCAGGATCACTCCCGCCACGTCGACCATTGCTCCTTCTCCTTCATCAATAATTACAAACCTTATAATGTGAACCTGGTGTTTTTTTGCTAAAGACCTCAATATAATATTCTATTTTCCCCTTATTTTCTCCAACAGGCCTCAAAATCCTGCAAAAACATTTCAGCACAGATAAGCACGCAACCAACCGGTGGTGCATATGATAAATTGCATGCAAATTTAGGGGGGATAGACGGATGCTATCAGGGCTCTGGACCTTGACCCTAGTATCATTAGTTAACGGCCTGCTGTTGCTCGTCTCGCATATTGCCAACAACGCTTTCCCACAGCCGTTGTCCGAAAAAGAAGAGGCAAAGTACCTCAGGCTTTTGAAAAAAGGTGACGAAAAAGCCCGTAATGTGCTCACCGAGCGAAATCTGCGCCTGGTTGCCCACATCGCCAAAAAATTTGACAATGCCGGCGAGGATCAGGACGACATGATTTCCATCGGTTCCATCGGCTTGATCAAGGCGATCAACACCTACAATCCAGGCCGGGGCACCCGGTTGGCCACCTATGCAGCCAGGTGCATTGAAAATGAAATCCTTATGCACCTGCGCTTCATGAAAAAGGTCCGGGCGGAGGTGTCGCTTTACAACCCGATTGGTGTTGACAAGGAAGGCAATGAAATCACGCTTATTGATGTGTTGGGCACCCACCCCGAGGTAGTGGCGGAAATAGTGGAAAACAAATTTGAATGCAAGCGGCTTAAGGAAAAGGTACTGCAACTACCCAGCCGTGAGAAGCAAGTCCTGGAACTGAGGTATGGACTGGATAACGGTGACCGCAAGACCCAGCGGGAAATTGCCCAAGATCTGGGCATATCACGTTCCTATGTTTCCCGTATTGAAAAAAGGGCTATCGACAAACTGGCCCGAGAATTTATGATGGAAAGCTGCCAGTGATGGCAGTTTTTCAGATCTGGGACCCTTATCTATCGGTGGCCCTTATCTGGTTCAATCAGGGGAGTGTCAGGTTACTTGTGAAGTTAATGATTGACCACCCCTTTTAGCAAAGCCACTCGGGATACAAGATAGCGGGTATCAATTTCTATACTATCCAACCGCCGGTTAATTTGTTTTTACAGGTTTTCAATTTGCGCACCCCGCAGGCTATAGCCATTGAAAGGTCCGCCAATTTTTTCTATGACTTCGTTTTCCAGGCGGGGTACAACTGAAGTGTAAAATGAGCAAGCATGACAGAAAATTGCTATTGCAGGTTTATTTTGCGTATGCATTATTACAGAATTCTAATATCTTTTGTACCTTAGCGCAATTGATGTCAATAATATTAGGGAAAACACTGTGAGACCAAAACTTAGAGATTCCAACTCAAGTCCTCCTTTCCTGACCTCATGCACTGGAAACAAAGACCTATAAATGTTAATTAAAAACAGTTGGTATGCAGACAAAAATGGGAGCTTGTATTTTGAGATAAAAAAAGACTGCACGAAAATTAAATTTCGGCAGTCGGACTATCATATCACCTGATGGTGATTTAGACTCCTAACTTTGCGCCCCAGTCTTTCGGCTGGTTTGCCCTTTCTTGGGTCATTATTAAATTATTTTTGCCATTGTCGTCCATATGCTGTTAGGCTACACTAGCCGCAACGCTTATTTCCAGTTGATAATTTTGACAATCGCTCCTGTCACCATTATATACCAAGGTTTGCCTTTGGATCAAATGTTTTTTTAAGATGTAGAGCCCCATCGCCTATTCATTGCACCAAGGGGCTGGACGCGAGAAACGAACAATAGCAAGATTACAGCCGCAGGGTGGCTATGAGCCTTTTGGGATTTAAAAGCATGTCCAGGGCAGTGTTAATATCCCTGGCGATAATGTCTGCGGCCTGCACAGCCCGGGCAGCAGTTCCTTCGGGCCCGATGATGCCTAAAAACAGCCCGGGAGAAACAGTGTCAAAACAGCCTGATAAAACACGATTATTTAGGTAGCTTCGGCTGAGCAGGGCATTACTTTGTACAATGTACGCCTGGGTTACGGTGCCTTGCCTGTCGTGCCTTTACTCCCGATAGGGTGAACCAGTATCAGATAGCGTGGGTTTTTTGAAATTATTTCTGCTAAATAACCCCATAGTCAATAAGGATAGGATAAAAAGCCCTACCCATATCCCCGTAGCAATTTTACGTTCCTGCCATGCCCAGGCTTCTAGTTCTAATTCAGCTTGTGATCGGGCTTCCAATGACTGGTTCAATGGCAGGTTAGCTAATTCATTATCTGCGGTACCTAAATTTTCCTTTGCGCTGCTCCAAAACCAATGATGTTCTAATATATCCCTTGGTATTTCATCGTTATATTCCCCGGATTTCAATGCTTCATCAATACTTATGTCGAACACTTGCGCATTAAACAAAGGTCTACCATAAATAGGTACAAAATCCCGTTTTACCTTTTCAGTTACAAGACGTTCATATTCTCTGTGGCCTTCTTCGTGCGCTGTTATTTCCTGATTATAAAATTCAATCTTTTGTTCAATCGCTTGTATTTCTTGAACCTTTTCAGGACTGCCTAAAATTTGAGACTTCCTAAACGATATGTCATTTTGCGTAGGCACTGGGTTTTGCTCACCACTATATAATATATACCTTTTCCTGCCATATGTGGAAATCCATGCCTGCCCTGTCCAGCGGTCCTTTAGATGAATAATTTGCAATTCGTTTTCAGTTTGCGTTGGTCCTTGCTCCCAACGCAAGCACCAGGCCACAACTAATAGGATGCACACAACCAAAGGAATCAGCCATTTTCTTTGCATGGGAATAGTCTCCTACAATCTTTATCTAAATAACGTCTTTATAATTATAGCATTTTCCCTGCGGGAATTTTGACGATATTTGTCACTAGAGCAAAAGATAAAGAAGATGTACTTCAAAGGCATGTGGCAGGTGGCATTGAAGACAATCTGAGTGTAATCTATGGTTACAGACATACCGTATTTTTGACGGCATTATTTTCAAAAACCGTAAGAATAGCCAAATTATTAGCAAGTGAGTCTGTTCCATATTGGGCATCGACATGTACGGCAAGAAGGATAAGGATATTTTGGGGGTTTCATTAAGTCAAGGAGCAGGGCGGGACATCATATTGTTGCCTCACCGGTGTATATCTCCCCGGCGGTGCTATATGTTATTTCAAACACCATGTCAGATAGCCATTTTCTAAAAGAAGGGTTATCGTTAAACTGCTTAAAAAGCTCCATATTATCTGACATCATATTTATAACTGTTTTTTGCAAAGCCCTTTCACTTTCAATGCGAGCATTTTGCCGGTCTGAATTTCTCATTGCATTTTGATAGGCAACATCTTTGGCCACTGCAGCAGGGATACCGGCTATATGTCTTTTAAGCTGGTCTTCATCCTTCCAATCTATATTTCCCCACAGGTCATGGAAGCTTTCCAGGATGCTGCTCAAAAGCTCCAGCTCCGGCTCCTTTGCCCCACCACCGCCGCCTGTTGGTACAGGATCCACCTCATATTCGGGTTGCTCTTCCAGCAGGATGGACATGGTTTGCTTAACCTCTGCCCGGTAGCTGTCCAGATCTATTGCTTCCAAAATTCCTTTGGACAAGTCTTCCTCCACTGGAGAAGGAAGCTTCGGAATCAGCAGTTGCAAAAATAACGCCAGCTTCTCCCAAGCAGGGTTACCATAGGGCAAAATTGCCCCCAAGAAACCATAGGTGCGGACAAAGGCTTTGGCATTCCCTTTAAAGTTAACCTGTTCATCCTCACCCAAATTGCTGTAACTAGCCACACAGGCGTCCAGGATCGGATCCAGGCGATCCCTCTGGGCATCATCCAGGTACAGCCCTACCAATCTATCTACATGTTCACCCATATAAACCTGATGCTGTTCCATTTCAGAGACCAGGTCATAAAGTTTATTGGGATCCGTTTCATTAGAAAGAATGGTGGTGGTGTGATACCTTTCAAAGGCTTCCTTAATCACCCCGGTCTCATTGGCAAAATCAAGAACAAACACATCTCTTTTGCCCGGGTGGGCTCTGTTTAACCGTGACAGAGTTTGGACAGCCTTAATGTCTGAGAGCATTTTGTCCACATACATGCTGTGCAAAAGGGGTTCATCATAACCTGTCTGGAATTTGTTGGCCACCACCAGGAATCGATAAGGGTCCTTTTTGAATTCTGATTCAATCCGATTGCTAGGAAAACCGTTTATGGAAGCCTCAGTAACCACCTGACCCTGGTATTCCTTTTCCCCTGAGAAAGCAATGATTGCCTGGTAGGGGCTCTTTCTTTGGATCAAATATTTGCTAATGGCATAATAATATTCAATGGCCCTGGTAATACCGCCTGTGACCACCATCGCCCGGGCTCGGCCACCAATTTTCCCTTTGGCGATCACCTGGTTATGGAAATGGTCAACCATAATTTCCGCTTTTTGTTCAATAGCATAAGCGTTGGACTCCACATAGCTGCGGAGCTTCTTCTGTGCTTTCTTTTTGTCAAACAAGGGGTCATTTTCAACTATTTTAGCAATTCTATAATAACTTTTGATTGGGATATAGTATTTGAGCACATCCAGGATAAAGCCTTCCTGGATAGCCTGCTTCATAGTGTAAACATGAAACGGCTTATGGGGGGTTTTCGCACTACCAGGGACAGGAACCCCAAACATTTCCAGGGTTTTATTCTTGGGTGTGGCTGTAAAAGCAAAATAGCTGGCATTTTTGAGCATCTTGCGGCCAGCCATCATCTTAATAATTTTGTCCTCAACTGTTTCTTCTTCGTCAACGGCATATTCCCCGGAAAGGGCTATGTTCATTTTGGCCGACATACTACCGCTCTGGCTGGAATGGGCCTCATCAATAATGATGGCAAACCTGCTGCCCTTATGTTTTGTGCCGATTTCATCAAGGATGTAGGGGAATTTATGCACAGTAGTAATGATGATCTTTTTGCCCTGGGTGATCAGATTTTTCAAATCCTCGGAGTTTTCAGCATGACCCACTGTATTTGATACCTGCATGAACTGTTTTATCGTATGCTTAATCTGCTTGTCCAGGTTGATCCGGTCTGTGACCACAATAATAGAATCAAAGACACTGGCGCCATCCTTTTCCAGACCCACAAGCTGGTGGGCTGTCCAAGCGATAGAGTTGGACTTACCGCTGCCGGCACTATGTTGAATTAGATATTTTTGCCCCACGCCATTTTCCTGGGCATGGGCCAGGAGAGCCTTCACTACAGCCAGCTGATGATAACGGGGAAAAATCTGCTTATAGGTCTTTTTCCTGGTCTGTTCATCTATCTCCACCACTACCTGCGCATAGTTTTCAATAATATTGGCCAGTTCATTCTTGGAAAAAATCTCTTTCCACAAATAATCAGTCTTGATCCCACTGGGGTTGGGAGGATTGCCGGCACCGCCCTCATAGCCCTTGTTGAAAGGCAAAAACCAGGAATTCTTACCCGCTAGCCGTGTGCAAAACCTCACTTCATTGTCATCAACTGCAAAATGGGCCATACACCTTTTAAATTGAAATAGGAGCTCTCGCGGGTCCCGGTCCAGTTTATATTGCTGAACGGCGTCATCAACATTTTGTTTGGTCAGTCTGTTTTTAAGCTCGCAGGTGATTAGAGGCAGCCCATTGATAAAAACTACAAAGTCGAGGGCTAGCCGGGTATTGTTTTTGGAATACATCAACTGTCTGGTTACACTAAAAATGTTTCTTTTAAACATTTCCCGTGCCTTAATGTTCTTCTCGCTAGGCGTCATATAGAATATGATCAGGTGGGCCGGGTAAAAATTGACACCTTTCCTCAGCACATCGATAATACCCCGCCTGGCTATCTCGCCCTGCAGCCGGTTTAAAAACTGCGCTTTTTTGTGATCACTATGTAAAACGCCGATTTTCCCCACTTCATCCGGCTGGGTATCCTTTAGGAATCTGAGCAGGCGGGTTTCATCAACTGCACAATCCCGGTTGTAATCCTCGTTTGTCCCAGGTTCATAACCATTGTTGCTCACTAAGTGATTTATAATTAGGGTTTCCAGACCCACTTCCCTTGTGTTTGTGACCATGATTTACACCTCCACCTTCCCTGCTAACCCCATTTCATTATCCGCAAACAGCTTCATCATCAAGATCAGTAATATGTTCTGCATCACCTGCCAGATCAACCTTAGCCTCTTCGACTTGGATGTTGCGCACATCTACCTGACCGGTTACTACACTGGATATGAGGCTGGTACGGTATTCATTGATCAGGGATATTTCTTTTTTAATGCGCTCAACTGCCCCATCTATGATTTGTATTTTTTCCTCAATATAAGTTAATACCCTTCTTTGCCGTTCTATGTCCGGAACACCTAATTTGAAAGAGGAGACAAACTGGACTGGTACTCTCTTTTGCCCTGCAGAACCAGTCATTACCTCTTCTCCTAAAATCCTAAAACAATCAGTTCTAGTTATAAAATATAGGTATTTTGGCAGAATCTTGTTAGATGGCCTTAACACTATTAGCTCGGTTGTTCCATATCCAATATCACTTTTCAGGCTATCCAAACATGCGCCTTTACCGTTTTCAAAACAAGGGGTGATTTTTGCTACCACTACATCATTCCTTGCAAATCCGGTAAACCCGTTTTTAACATCCTGAATTTCTCTGAATTCACTGTTGTCAATATGTCCATTTTCTGATATCTTTTCCATCGGCAAAAAAACTACCCTATCATCCAATGAATATTTATTTAGGTTTATAGTTGGGTTAACCTTGCTAAGATTTTTCAATCTAACTATTTCCATTGTTTCTGGGATGTCGCCCAGCCATTCAATTCCTGATGGCTTCATCTGTGCATGGGGGTTCAAGCCTTTTGTAACTGCTTGATTAATAATAGCCTGTTTTTGTTCTTTTAAAAGTTCAATCAACCTTTTTTTGTTTATTAAAAATTTATCGATTTTGGTGAGTTTGCTGTCCAGGTAGCGTACTATTTGGTCCTGTTCTTCTTTTGGGGGGATAATATTATGCATACATTTAAAATCCTCATATCTTAAACTAAGCTGATCATCACATATTCCATAGGAGTTTCTAAAAGACTCTTTTACATAGCCTGGTGTCCTAAGTAAATAATGATAATACCTATGGTTGATATTTCTAATAGGTTTAAGCACAATATATGCAGGGCTTACTATCCCCCTGTATTCCGATATTCCAACTGCCCCCTGCCACATTCTCATTTTATTATAAACCAAGTCATTAGGCTGTATTAATTTATATTTTGTTTTATCCAAATTTGACGAATCCTTTTTAGATGAAGATGTCAATAATTCTGACTGTAATATTACCCCTTTTTTTATTGTCACTGACAATAATGGTTTGTTAATACAATTTACGGTTTTTCTTTCAACCCATATGGACTTGTTAATTTTTACATCCCAATGCTTAGGTACATTGGCTAGCCATAATAATTTAGTCTCCTTATACCCCCTGTAAGGCTTCAATCTACCATCCATATCATTCGCCCCCAATGATCTCCTGCAGTAGTCCCTCTGTTTCAGCTTCCAGGGCCTTGATGTCAGCGATAATTTCATCCAGGCTGCGCAGCTGCACCGGCTTATAGAAATACTTGGTGAAGCTGATTTCATAGCCGATGCAGGTTTTCCCCTGGTCGATCCAGGCATCAGGGGCATAAGGTAAAACCTCGTCCTGAAAAAACTTTTCTATACCGCCCTCATAGGTGAGGGGAACCTGCTCTGTATCTGACAATTCCCTATCTATCTCCAACTCTATCACATTATTACCAATCCTAAACCGGCCATTTAACTGATCCGCATTTTTTTTCTTCAACACCTTGCTAATCACTCTTTCTGCGGCCTCATCTTTTGTGGCAAAAAAATCCCTGATAAGCTTAACCCTTTTCACAAGCAGCCTTTCTTTCCTTTTCCTGGCCACTTTTTGCAGCAGGGTGGCAAATTTATTGTAATCATGAAAGACCTTACTTCCCGTCTCCTGATATACATCGTTAATCAAACTATAGGCAACATTATCTTTTGCTTTTTGCGCTAGTTTTTTGAATTCCACCAATTTTTGCTCATTAATCTCTACCTTTAGCCTTAAGGGTCTTTCCACCTGTATCTTCCAGTAACCAAACCCAGCATTAGGAAAAATTTTGCTGTATTCATTTTCCGTAAACTGCAAATAGGTATCCATAATCTGTTTTCTAATCTGGGGCGTTAGCTGACAGTTCTTGTTACCCAAATTTTTCCTCAAGGGGGATTTTAAACTGGTGGCATCAATCAGCTGCACCTTCCCTTTTCTACGTTCCTCCTTGCGGTTAGTGAGGACCCAAATATAGGTGGCGATGCCGGTGTTATAAAACATGTTGTCGGGTAGGGCAATGATGGCCTCTAAATAATCACTTTCAATAATGTAGCGCCGCAGGTTGCTTTCACCTTGCCCCGCATCTCCTGTAAACAGAGAGGAACCGTTATGTACCTCAGCGATCCTGCTGCCTAGTTTGGTACCGTGTTTCATTTTGGCGATGTTGTTGGCCAAAAACAGCAGCTGGCCGTCACTAATGCGGGGAATCATTTTGAATTCGGCATCACCAGCAAAATTGACCACAAACCGGGGGTCTGTAATCTGATTTTTACCACCCAATCTTTCCGTATCAGTTTTCCAGGACTTCCCATAAGGCGGGTTGCTGAGCATAAAGTCAAACTCCACAGCAGCATGGCCATCATTGGACAAGGTGGAACCATAATAAATGTTATCCGCTTCATCCCCGCCACCTTTAATCAATAGGTCTGCCTTAGCAATAGCGTAGGTTTCTGGTTGGCTTTCCTGTCCATACAGGTAGATTTTGACCTGTTTATTGTTTTGTCTGGCCAGCTGGGTAAGCCTTTTCTTGGCAATGGTCAGCATGCCGCCTGTGCCGCTGGCCCCGTCGTAACAAAGATAAGTACCGTCGCTTATCTTATCCTTGATAGGCAAAAAAATTATATCGGCCATCAAGTAGATCACATCTCTTGGCGTAAAGTGCTCCCCTGCCTCTTCATTATTTTCTTCATTGAACCGGCGGATCAGTTCTTCAAAAATTACACCCATGGTATGATTATCGATCCCCGGCAGCTTCACTTCCCCCCGATCATCCAGTACCGGATTTGGACTGAGGTTAATGGTTGGGGAAACAAATTTTTCAATGACGGCGCCAAGAATATCTGCCTCTATCATAGTGTCTATCTGGTTTCTAAATTTGAACTTTTCCAGGATTTCCTGCACATTAGGGGAAAAGCCATCCAGGTAAGCTATAAAATCTGCTTTTAGCTGCTGGTACCTGGATCTGGCCCGCAAATCTTTTAACGTAAAGAGAGAACTGTTAAAGAAGGATTGTCCCGCTGCACTGCACAAGCCGACAGTTTGATTTAGGATACCTGCCTCATCTAGTTGCTTTTTCATTTCCAAGACATCCTTTTTTGTTTCCTCCAAAACAGCGTCTAACCGCCGGATAACGGTCATCGGCAAAATGACATCCCTATATTTCCCCCGCACATATACATCGCGCAAACAGTCATCTGCAATACCCCAAATAAAACTAACAATTTGATTATAGGTTGTGTTGTTCACTATTCTTCCACGTCCTCCTGTATCTGGTTTTCCGTTGGTCGGCCGGGGTTTAACAGCATTTTTGGGGATAGCCCAGGCCCAGCCTAGACGACATACCCCAGGAATTTTGCCTTGTTTGCATAAAGCCTGCACCCGCCTAGGGGTGAGGCCCCATTTGTTGGCCGCCTCCTTGGTCGTGATATAATTCATTAGCCCACCTGCCGAAATCAAAGGTTTATTTAGTATATATTGCAACCCAAGAACGAACAATAGCAAGGTTATAGCCGCAGGGTAGCTATGAGCCTTTTGGGATTTAAAAGCATGTCCAGGGCGGTGTTAATATCCCTGGCGATAATATCTGCGGCCTGCACTGCCCGGGCAGCGGTTCCTTCGGGCCCGATGACGGCTATTCCTAAAGCAGCCCGGACGAGCATTAGGGCGTCGTTGGCACCGTTACCAATGGCGACAACCTTTTCAGCACCCAATGTCTGGATATATCCTTCTTTTTCCGGCCCGCCCCTGGCAGCACTGAGAATATGAATATAGCCCTTTATACCCCGGCAGGCAGTCCGGCAAAACCCAAAAGTGTCCGCTGTAATAATATGCACATGCAGTAGTTCCGCCAGTAGATTAAGCCTTTTTTCCACACCGGGAATTAGGCTGCCGTCGCAAGCCATTGTGCCATTGTAATCCAGCACAATGTGTTCTAGTGCCAGCACCTCTGCCCCCGGAATTGTCACCTTCAACATTTTTACCACCCCTAAGAATATGTTAATAGCAAGATTTGTCCCCAGCAAAGCGGTGAGCACGCCATGCTCCCATTAGCACCATACTGGTTAATATTTTACCAGCAAATCTGGATCTAGTACGGCTATTTTCATGCTAAGATGGATTCAAGGTGTTGTCCAGTAGAGGGGGAATTGATTATGGAAAAAACGGCGCTGTTGATTATTGATATGCAGAATGATTTTTGCCTGTCGGGGGCACCTTTTGCTGTTAAAGGAGCCCTGCAGGTGGTGCCCCAGATTAAAAAAGCCCTGGCGGTTTACCGCCGCAAGGATTTGCCCGTTGTCCATGTTGTCCGCCGCTACCGGGCGGATGGTCTCGATGTGGAAATTACCAGGCTGCAGGCTTTCCGGGAAAAGGGCGGCGCTTTCATCGCGGGAACAAAAGGGGCTCAGATCATTGAGGAATTAAAACCGGTAAAGGGGGAGTATGTGGTGATCAAACGGCGCTGGAGCGCCTTTTTTCAGACTGAGCTGGATCTGCTCCTGGGCAGGCTGGGGGTCAACCATATTGTGCTTACCGGCGTGCAGACCCCTAATTGCATCCGCAGCACAGTTTGGGATGGCAATTCCCTGGATTACCAGGTGACAGTGCTATCAGACGGTACTGGGGCAGCAGACCCGGCGGTGCACACAGCCAACCTGTTTGATATGCAGAATATCGGCATTAATCTGCTAACTGTAGATGAGCTGGTTAACTGCTTGGAGGAATACCCCAGACTAGGGTGAAAATCTGCAAGGCTGACAAAAGCAGGTGACATCGGGCAGAGCAGTGTCTTTGGGGGGGCAGTTGGAAAGCGGGAAAGCCAGGCGGAAAAGTAGAAAGTGAGCTGGAAGGCAGATGTGGTCACTCTTTTAGCTGCTATGTGGATCAGACTCAAGGAACAAGGACAGGTGAATGGGGACACGCCCCCGTTCGGGGATTGGCTTTTGCCGGGTATGTCCCTAGCGAGCATAAACCGTGGCAAACGTGGGATCGCTCCCCAGCATTGCTGTGTTTATGCTACAGCAGTAGTATTAACAAGGGCTTGGATGGTTATTAACGTTTACACTAAGAAATGCTCACAACCAAACCGCAGGAAAAAAAAGGGGGCGATCCCCCTTGGATCACCCTTCCCCTGTTGTTTCCCTTTGGAAGTCAAGACGAGAACGCTTGCCCCGCTCTAATAGGACTAGAAATTACCATAATCATGGTCATTTAGTGAAATAATATCCTGGGGCTCTACCCGGTCTCTGTCTTGGGTTGCAGCAACCATACCCCGGGTGGTATATTCATCATGTTTGTTTTGAAGCAACTGGGGTTGTCTCATCTGCCCACCCGCTGCCGCTGCCTCAAAAACCTGGCGCTTTAGTGTGAACTTGGCCAACATTTGCCTGACTACATCAGACTGGCTGGACATTTCTTCGCTGGCGGCGGCCAGTTCTTCCGCGCTGGCTGAGTTTTGCTGTGTAACCTGATCCACCTGGTTCAAGCCCTCATTAATCTGTTCGATGCCGTGTGCCTGTTCTCTGGAAGCAGAGGCAATTTCCCCGATTAGGTCAGTGACTCGGGCTGAACCTGTTACGATCCCTTCCAGGGCCTGGGCTGTATCTTCTGCAATCTTGGTTCCTACCTCGGTCTTTTTAATTGAACCTTCGATCATCTCCGCCGTCTCTTTTGCCGCTTTAGCACTACGCTGGGCTAAATTCCGGACCTCTTCTGCCACCACGGTAAACCCTTTGCCATGTTTGCCGGCGCGGGCAGCTTCAACAGCTGCGTTTAAAGCCAGCAGGTTGGTTTGAAAGGCGATTTCATCAATAGCCTTAATGATATTTGAAATATTAGCAGCCGATTCATTGATATCCGCCATAGCTTCTACCATTTGCGCCATCTGCTCGTTGCCCTTTTCGGCATTTAACTTGGCCTCAACAGAAAGCTGGTTGGCCTGACCGGCATTTTCAGCGTTTTGCCTGGTCTGGGCATTCATCTGCTGCATGGAGGAAGCAATCTCTTCCATTGTGCTGGCCGACTCAGCAGCACCCTGAGACAAAGACTGACTGGAATCGGAAACCTGCTGTGCCCCGGTGTTCACCTGATCAGTAGCAATTGACACCTGAGCCACTACCTCGTTCAAGTCGTTAACAGTGGTGTTGAGGGCATCCTTGATCAGGCCATAGTCACCCCGGTAGTCGCCGGTAATTCCCACATCCAGATTACCATCTGCCATTTCCTGCAGACAGCGAATAGTATCTTTCTTGATGATTGCATTCAAGGCCTCCAGGGTAGTATTAAGGGCATTTTTAATGATCGCATGGTCACCCTGGTAGTCTCCCTTCACCCTGACATCCAAATTACCATCGGCCATTTCTTTAAGACAGTCAGCGGCTTCATTGATTGGGTTGATCACCGCATCCATCATTTTGTTGACCCCTTCAATAATATCACGATATTCCCCCACATGTTGGCTTACATCGGCGCGGGCATCTAGCCGGCCTTCTATGGCTGCTTCAACCAGCATGTCGGCATCTTCATTTAATTTAATGATCGCTTCATGCATGCGGATAAAGCCCGGCACCAGTTCATCCTTCTCGCTTCTGCGGCCAACTTTTTCATAAAATTCGTGATCAGTTAAATCGCCACTACCAACCTTGACCACCGTTGTATGAATATTGCTTAATCTTTGGTGCACTTCGTTGGTCGCTATTTTGAGATCATCCCAGACGCCTTGATAGTTCTTTTCAATTTTATCACTAAGATCGTTAACAGCCATCAGGTGCAAAACAGCCATCAGCTCTTCCACCGGCTCCGCTACTGCAACTATCAGTTCGTTCATATGACCCACCAGCCTGCCCCAGTCACCAGCAAAGGCTTCTGTGTTGCCCCGAGCCTCTAGCCTGCCTTCACCTACCGCTGCAATTAGCCTTTCTGTCTCCTCCAGGAGCCCACCAAGGTTGCCGATTAAACCGTTAAGGTTATTCTTGATTTCATTAAAATCACCTTTGTAATCATCTGTGATCTTCGGCGGGATATCACCCATGGAAATTCGTTCCACATACTCTGCAGTCATGTTTAGAGGCCCGATAACTGCATCCAAGATTTTATTGACTCCTTCTACTACCTTGTGATAGTCGCCACTGTGCCTTGCGGCATCTGCCCTGGTGTCCAGCCGACCCTCCACTGCCGCTTCAGCTAACATGTTGGTGTCGGCAACCAGGTTTTGAATTGCTTCGATCATTCTAATAAAAGCGGGTATGAACTGATCATTTTCACAGCGCTGACCCTGTTTTTTTAGTCCATCAAGATCAGTTAGATTGCCCTGGCTAATATTATCAACAATTTGCTGGATGTGCACCAGGTGTCCATGCACATTGTTAGTGCTGTTCTTTAGATCATTCCAGGCACCGGCATAAACACCGGTCATATTTGTGCTATGATCATTTATCTCCAGTCCACCCAACACTGTTACCAGCTCATTGACTGGATTGGCGACTGCTTCTACCATCCCGTTCATACCTGCCACCAGCCTGCCCCAGTCACCACTGAGGGCTGCTGCATTACCGCGAGCATCGAGCCTGCCTTCACCTACTGCTGCGATCATCCCTTCTGTCTCCTGGAGCACCTCGTTCATGTTGTCGATTAAGGCGTTGAGGTTGTTTTTGACCTGGTTGAAATCACCCTTGTATTCCTGGGTAATATGGGGCGGCATATCGCCTCTGGAAATGCGATCCACATATTCGGCTGCCATGTGCAATGGCCCTACTATCCCATCCACAGCATCATTAACACCTCTTAATATTTTACGCCACACACCCTGGGTTCTGTCAACATTAGCACGCTGCTCCAGCCGGCCTTCACTTCCGGCACCGATAACCACCCCTACCTCGTCAACTAGTATGCCGATGGTGTCAATGCAGCTGTTGAGGTTGTTTTTGATATTGTTAAAGTCCCCCTTGTATTCGGCTGTAATCCTGGGGGGCGTGTCACCTTTTGCAATCCTGTCCACATAGTCGGCAGCCATGTCCAGGGGCTCAATGACTGCATCAAGAGTATCGTTCATGCCATGGATAATTCCCCGGAATTCCGGGTCGATTTTTTGTCCATCGCCACGCACGTCCAATTGGCCTGCCCCAACTGCCTCAGTTAGTTTGCTGCTCTCAGCAAGCAAGGAACCAATAATACTTTTAACAGATCTGGTAATAAAAAAGCACAGGCCAAAACCCAACAGCAAGGCTATTATGCCGCAGATTAGGATGGCTTCAATCACCCCTGATGTGCCCTGATCAACAGTAGCGATACCTTTCTGGAACAGTGTCTGGTTGGTTGCCACCAGGCTATCCACTATTTCCTTTTGCTGGTTTGTCATCGGTACGAGTGAGCCAGCCACCTGTTGCACCTCCAGCATAGCTGCGGGGTCTGCAGTCTGATAATGCTGTTCGATTGCCGGAATAAGTTCGCCCGTTATGCTTTGATGGTATGTATGGGTTACATCAATCAACCTTTGCACTTCAGCCTTTTGCTCCTGGCCTACAGCCGTCAGAAGTGCATTCTCAGCGTTGACAACCCGGCCCATAGAAGCGTTGTAGTCCTCTTTAAAACTACTGGACCCATAAGCAATATAACCACGGATTCCGGCAACAGCCCTGTTAAATTCACTGCCAATTTCCTCCTCCAGTAGGGACCGCTCATAGATCCCTGACAGTCCTTCCACCTCATTGGAGATCGACCGAGCAGAAAAAATTGCCACAAGCCCAATCACAAGGAGCAGTGCCAACACAACAGTGAACCCGGCGCCGACCTTTTGTCCAACTTTTAGTTTCATTTTATAACCCCCTTGTTTTTTTTAATTCAATGCCGCTCCCCTTTATTGGCGTCAAAGAGAAACTGATACTCATTGAGAAGCATCATCACCCGGTCATCCATCTTGCCCATACCTTTGATAAAGCGGCTGCTTTCACTTTTTTTCACTTCGGGTGGCGGTTCTATATTATCTTTGGGTATATCCAGCACCTCCGATACCCGGTCTACAATCATTCCCACCGATTGTCCTTCAATTTTGATCACTATTATGCAGGTACGTTCATCATAATCACGGGCTCCCATACAGAACCGCAGGCGCACATCCATTACCGGGATAACCTTACCGCGTAAATTGATTACCCCTTTAACATACTGGGGCATGTCTGGTACTACGGTTATATTTTGGATGCCAATGATTTCAGTTACATGCCTGATTTCGATGCCATATTCTTCCCCGTTTATGACAAAGGTTAAAAACTTATTTTCCAAAGTATCCTCATTTTCCTCATACTCGTCGTCAATCAGAAGGTCAGTGTCCAGTGTTTCCTTCAGGTTCAAACATTTCACCCCTTCCCCTGCCTTAATAATTAAAAACCCCTGTCCCACAACATAGTAATCGAAACTAAACCATGTAGTGTAGATAGGGGTTTTCCCTTATTTTCTGTTTTAAAACCCTTATTGTTTTTTAGAAACCTTAGTGGACGCCTAGTGTAGGCTGGTCAGCCCAGCCCGAATAGCGTATTTAGTAAGTTCGGCAATGCCCTTTATCCCTAATTTTTGTGTGATTTTTCGATGATGCGCTCCCACCGTTTTTTCACTAATAAATAAGGCGGCAGCAATTTGCTTTCTTGTTTTCCCCTCAGCAATAAGTTGTATTATCTGGCGTTCCCTGGGGGTTAAAATGGAGAAAACCGGCTCAGCATCCTGGCTCTTTTCTAAATATTTACTAACTAAATTACCGGCCATATTCTTATTTGGGCTTAAATATCTTTTATTTAAAAGTATGGTCTCAACTGCAAATACAAGCTCTTTGAACACACATTCCTTAGGCAAATACCCCAGGGCACCTGCTTTAAACATTTCCATTACATAACGGAGGCTTGAATACATGGAAAGGGCTAAAACCTTTGTGTTGGGGTTATCCCGCAAAATTTGCCGGGTGGCCTCAATACCGTTCAATAATGGCATGGCCACGTCAATGATGACCACATCCGGAGCTAGCTCACGGGCCAGTTCTACAGCTTGATAGCCGTTTCCGGCTTCACCAACCACCTCCACACGGGGGTGTTCCCTCAATAGAGAGCGGAGCCCCTCCCGGACAATTTTGTGATCATCAGCCAAAAGGATTTTGACATTCAATGGTTTGTCTCCTAAGGTTTTTTTTAATAAGATAATTTATTTTCCTGATGCTAAAACAGCCTATTCTCTCCCCCACTTAAGGGGCTAGAATTGCTAGACGTGGTGTTAAACCTTGTAGAAGATTTCCACAATCAGGCTAGATATTCCTTCCAGCACAAGATGATGGCCGGGGAAATGGTTAGTGGCTTTGGCGCCGAGATGAGTGTACCCCATGTGAAGGGCGGAGAGCAGGGCCCATCGTCATTTGCTGGAATTCAAGTCAGGAGTAGTCCCTCACCTGGATTAGTCCCGTTATAGCTGACTCTAACAGGGTCAACTGTTGACTTAGTACCTCGTAGGTTTTCACGGCGCCTTGTCGGCTTTGCTCTCTTTTTTCTATGGTACGAGTGAGAACAAGGCGGGTCCCTTCAATAGCTGTGTCAAATTTTTTTTCAAACAGACCTTGAAAAGCATGGGCGCTTTTGGCAACACGTTCATTATAATCAGTCCTCAATCTGCCACAGTTGCGGTCAAGTTCCTGTTCTATTTTTCTCCTCATCTTGGTCATAATCATAGGCCCGGAAATAAATTTGGGCAAAAATAAGGAATAAAACCTTATACTATCTGGTAGGAGTAGTGTCTGTTCCTCCCCAAAAATGTAATAGAGCCTGGTTTCATCTGTAAAAACCTCCATTTTAGTAAAACCCTCTAACCTCAGATCAAATATTTCTGCTGATTGTCTTAATAATTCACCGACTACATTATTGGTTCTGGTCATAAAGCGGGATACCACCTGATCAAAGGTATCCTTTACCTTTCTTTCAACTGTAGGTTGCCACCTCGTAAGTGCTTCTTTTATTTTATCTTCTATATACTTCTCCAGAAATTCTATTAACTGCCGGCCGGATAAACCCTTACTTTGATATATTTGTTCGATTTCCTGTTCTAGGGTATCCTTATAGGTTTCCTGAAACCTGGCTATTTCCTGTTCTAAAGCACGGTAAACCTTTTTCATTTCCCCTTTGAAAATATAGCTGTTATCATTATGCTCCTGCTGTAGTGCCTTGACCATTTCATCAAAAAGCACACTCTTTGCCCTTAATTCGCTTATTGGAATGTCCAACGCTTTCATTTCCAACTCTAGCCCCAATCGTAGTTCGTGGGCAGCATTTATTCCTTTGCCACAAGCAGCTTTAATTACTGCAAAACCTTTTTCTACCAATAAGAATTTTTCTAGTGCCGCCGTAAACAATGGCAAATTACTACCCTCTAATTTATCATCATCATGTTCAATTTTTCCTTCCAGCGCCATCCTGGCTGATAGTGGGAAAATATTTACGCTAGTCAAACCAACCTTATCATTTAATATTTTTTTTAAAAACCCTATTGATTTTTGAACATCCTCTTTTGATAGGTAATCAATTTTGTTTAGAATGAAAAAGGTTTCAACTGAATACTTTGAAATGTCCCTTTAAAAATCTATTTCCGACCGACTCAGCGGCTGATCAGATGATAAAAGAAATACAGCTGCGTCAACCTTGGGTAGGTAATCATATGTTTCATCTGTGTTGTTTTGATATATTGAACCAACTCCGGGGGTATCGATAAGGATCAGATCATCCTTAAGATATGTCGACGGATACTCCAGGTGAACACTTTTTACTCTTTTTTCGTTAGCAGGGTTTCCAGATTCCGTCACGTAATCTGCTAGCTGTTCAGAGGCAATATTTTTGGTTTCGCCATTTAAAAAAACTACCTCCGTTCCTATTTCCTGGCCGTACCTAATCAGGGTAACCACAGATGTTAGAGGCAAAACGTCAGTAGATAAAATATCTGTACCCAGTAGAGCATTCAAAAAGGTAGTCTTACCCCTTTTAAATGCACCCAAAACAACCAAATTGAAATGATTGTTTATGAGCCTCTGTTTTACTTCAAACAGGTATTCAATGATGTTTTTGGCCCCTCTTTTAATAGCAATACCTGCCAAGATATCGACATTATGCAGTATTTCTTTTTTCAGCCCACCATAATTTTTATCCATTTACTACTCCTCCTGTAAATAAAGAACTCCTACCAATAGGTAAAACCCCTGGTAGGAGCTATCAGCTAGAAGCATTATGGCGAGCCCCATCGCCGTTTGCTAGTAATTATATCTAGTGAACTTCTCGAAGTCAAATGTCCAGTAATACAGAGAAATGGGGACACAGTCTCTGGGGTATTCCCCTGCGGTCGGGTGGAATGCGGGAAAGCTGAAAGCAGAGGGTGGGAAAGTTGGGAAGGTGAGAAAGTAGATGCAGCCGCTGTTTGAGCAGTAGAAGCGGCAGTTGGCCCGAGCCCGAGGATGAATGAGCTCCAACAATTCGGTTGTGAGCATTCTTTAGTGTAAACGGAATAACCATCCAAATCTTTGTCAATACTATTATGGTAGCATAAACGGGGCAACACTGAGGAGCGACCCCACGCTTGCTACGGCTTATACGGTACGGCAGGCTTATTATTGCCCGCTGTTTTATATTATACCGGTAAGCCCAAAAGCGTATAAACCTCGGGGGTATGGGGGCAGAGCCCCCATGATTGTTCTTAGGCCACAAATCTATCTGCAAAGTAGATCATGATCTGGCTATATGCCATAGCCCAACCATGTACCGGCATTGTCCACTTCTTTGCGATTTCCTTGGTGGATAGGTAAACAACCTTTCTGATTGAATCATCCGTGGGAAAAATTGTTTTTGTTTTTGTAAACTTGCGCACCATGCGGTGGTATGCCTCCACAGCGTTTGTTGTGTAAATCAGATGCCGAATCTCTTCTGGATAGTTAAAAAGCACTCCGGGGGTTTGTCCTTCCCCATGCGGACAAGCCCCGGCTATTCCTGCCCGGCGTTGGTCTTGAGAAGGGTGTCGTAGTCTATGTTTTCTAGAAATCGTTTTTCTCTGGTGTGGCGGGAATCCAGGCGCTGGATGATAATATCGTTGCCTTGTGTCCCGGCCTCCGTTCGAAGCAATTTTTCCTGGAAACGGCTATAACCATAAATTGCTGATCGCCCGGTCGGAACCTCCCCCGCCCTTTCTCCCCACTGGTTGGCCACAACAAGGTGGGCCTGCTCCCCCATTCGAGCCTCCCAGATAAAGCACATTTTGCTGTTGGTCCAGGCAGCAGGGGTGCAGATCAAATCAGTGCCTCGTTTGGCCAGGGATTCAGCACTTTCCGGAAACAGCAAGTCATCTCCGGCCAGCAGGCCCAGCCGGGCAAAGGGCAGATCAAAAAGGGGGAAAACATTGTCCCCCGCTTTGGCCCAATTCCCATCTTGCCGGGACAGGTGCACCTTGCGGTAACAACCGGTCAGGCCCCGGGGTCCCACCAGAACTACACTGTTGTAAAAACACCCTCCCCCTCTTTCTGCCAATCCCAGGACGATGAAAATGTTTTTGGCGGCTGCTTTTTGGGCAAACCTGTCCGTGATTGGACCTGGAATCTCTTCACTCCCAGCCTCTGCCGCCCGGCGCCCGGCTATGATCCCCGTTGTGCTCAGCTCCGGAAGGACAGCTATGTCCAAGGGTGTCCCCGCAGCTGCGGCCTTATCCACAGCCTGGTCAACCAGGCCCAGCAACTTTTCTACATTGTCTGCCACCCTACCGGGCAAAGGACGGTACTGGACAGCAGCAATGGTAAACTCCCCTACCTGGGGCAGACCCAGCATGGGGACGGGGTTAAATAGGAAATATGTATCCAGAGAAATGTCACTATAAAGGGAAGGCCTGCGGCGGGAAAGGTTCTCAGCCGGACTCACTCCAGTCACCTTCCCCCCAGCCAGGGGCAGGGTGCCATAAATAATAGCAGCGGCAGGTGAGCTCACCTGCTTGACTATGGCTCCACTGCCGTCAATGATATACGATGTGGCTGCACTGCAGTCCAGGTCTCGGTCAATACCCGTTCGGTTGCAGACCAACAGGTGCAGGCCATTCTCTGTGGCCCGGGCCCGCCAAAACTTTTCCGGGTCATGATGTTCAGGAGGCCAGACGGCGGGAACCAGTAAAATCCGGGCTCCTTTGAGGGCAGCCACCCGCGCCGGTTTGTAGGAATAAGTGTCGGCACAGACTACCAGACCCACCCTGCCGAACTCCGTCTGCACCACCAGCACCGGCAGGTTGCCCCGGGCAGCCCAGAGATTTTCCCGGTAAGCAGGCGCCAGTTTACGACACCGGCCCGCAATCTGACCTGCCGGCCCCACCAGGGCGGCGGCATTGTAGAATATGCCCGTTCGGGGATCTACTTCCGGCAAGCCGATGGCGATGTAGCAACCATATTTCTCGGCAATAGGCCCGAATTTCCGGGTGGTAGGCCCGGGAATCGTTTCCACCAGGGTGGCAATTTCCTCCCGGCAGGCAAAAGAATAGCCGGTGGTAGCCAGCTCGGTATTTACGATTATTTTTGCCCCTGCGGCAGCCGCCTCTTCATTCAGGTCCAGGAGCCAAGCCAGGTTTTTTTCTTTTGCCCCCCAGTCCACGGACGCGTGCACCAAGGCCACCTTTAAATCATTGGTGTCTATTCAAAACAAACCTTTCTAAAATAAATTCTGATTACAACTAACAGGGCTGTATTTCCCTGTCGCCATTCCTATTCAGCTGGTGATTTTTTTCCGGGCCCAGCCAGATATGCCCTTGTAATGGCTTGTATAAAAGCGCTAAAGTCCCCCAGATCCTGCTGCAGAATTTGATAAAGCTGCTCTTCATCTACCTCTTGATACAGGTGAACAATCCTATTTCTGAACCTGACCATCCTCTGAAAACGCAAACCTTGTTCTGAGTAGAACACGCCATGCTCCGTTAATAGTTTGATATATTCGCCAGAAGTTGTAGGAATCCCCCACCGTTTTCTGGCCACAATATGACTGGCAATGTCGATCATTGCTTCAATAGCCGCTTGAAGATTGTATTTTGCTGCATCAGCAAAATAAAAACTGGCCATAAACTCCTGATGGGACAGGGCTGCCGTTTTTTTCAGTTTCCAGAGTGTTTTCTCTATAAACAAAATTTTGCGTTGTAGAACATCCCGGTCAACCATTAGAGAGATACTCCTTCCACAAGGCACGGCGGCTTTCTGCAGCAAAACGTGTATAGTGAAAACTATAATCCCTGTATTCCCGCAAGACACATTCTATAAAGTTGGAATTCAATATATAATCCCTTTCATAGATCAGTAATCCTTCGGATAGAACCCGGAATTGCAAGGCAACCGGAGCAAGGTTAAGGTTAACAAAATCTATTTTATCTGTTTTTAACAGTAAGGATAGCTCTGTTTCAATTTGTAATTCACGCTCCAATTTCTGTTTTCCCCGGAAAACCAGGCCCAGATCTAGATCGCTTTTGGGATGCTCGTACTCTGTGCCATATGAACCAAACAAATAGGCGGCTGCTACGTCTGACTGGGCAGCAAAAAACTTTTCTAATATCTTTAACTTAAAATCAGGAATATTTCTCACGGCAAACCACCTCAAATCCTGCATTACCGGTTGTTTTTAACGCTCGATGCCGTCCCGGGCAGGCACACCTTGTTCATAATAATGCTTTATCTCTGTCATCTCTGTGATCAGGTCTGCCGCCTCAATGACTTCCGGCGGTGCGTACCGGCCGGTAAAAACCACTTCGACACCATCCGGTTTAGTTTTGATCACTTCCAACATTTCTTCAGTGGTGATCAGGTGAAAGAAATGGGCCGTGTTGATTTCATCAAAAACAACGATGTCATACTCACCGGATTGCATGGCCTTTTTGCCTTTGGCCAAGCCTGCCTGAGCCATCTGCACATCTGCCGGCTCCGGTGGGTTTTTGACGTGGATCAGGGTATCTTTGCCGTACTGCTCAATGGTGATGTATGGTTGGCACATCTCTGCCGACTTCAGTTCAGCATATTTCTGCCCCTTCATGAACTGGCCCACGTAGGTCTTCAGACCCCGCCCCATTGCCCGAAAAGCCAGGCCCAGGGCCGCTGTAGTCTTACCCTTGCAGTTTCCGGTGTAAACCTGGACATAACCTTTACCGATACCATCCTTGCTCAAATTCATGCCCCCCCTTATTTTTTATGATCATTGCCGTTCTCTCTTACCTTGTGTCAGGCGGAAGGCCACCAGCATCAGCACAAATATTACCAGTGCCAGGCCTACCGACAACATGTATCCTCTATTGTCCACGCTCTCTCCACTTAATTTTAACATTAATATATCACTTTTGGTACTACCTTCCAGTCCCTTTTTGCCTGCCACCACCAGGCCCCCGCCCCGGACCGGCGTCACAGCATAGCCACTGCCTGCACCTTTGCCCGGGATAGTTTTTTCCCAGATCAGGCTGCCGTCAGCGACAGTTTTGACTACATATAGATCATAGCCCTGGGTCGATTCGATTTTACCGGTGAGAACATAGTCGTCCGCCACCCGGCAACCACCATAAAAGGAGCCGGCATGGCCATCACCATATGTATTTTCCCCAAGCAGTTGACCCTCAGCATCTACCCGCAATAGGTAAGGGGCTAAGTAGGCCCCTTGTTCCCCGGCGACCTCTTTTTCCCCGGCGATAGCATAGCCACCATCAGGGGCTTCCAACAGGAACCAGCCGTAGTCCGAACCGCTGCCGCCATACGTTTTTTCCCAGAGCTGCTCACCGGCGACGTCTGTGCGCAGCAGATAAACATCAGGGTTACCATTACCGTAGGATTCAGCATTACCGGCGATGAGAAAACCCCCGTCAGCAAGCTGCAGTAAGGAGTAACCGCAGTCGGAAGCAGCCCCACCATAGGTTTTTTCCCAGAGCACATTCCCCTCCGGATCCATTTTGATCAGGTAGACGTCGTATAAACCCGCCCCATAAGACTCCGTCCCGCCGGCCATGATCAAATTGCCGTCCGGCAGTTGTTGGATATTCCAGGCATAGTCACAACTGGGCCCGCCGAATATTGTTTCCCACAGGGGGTTGCCCTTGCCGTCAGTACGCAGTATATAAACATCGTGATCATAGGCATCTTTTGACTTGGTTTCCGCAGCCACTATGTAATCACCGCCGCTAATCTCCCGGGCGCAGTGGCTGTCATTGTAACCGTAGCCTTGATAGGTCTGCAGCCAGAGATTGCGGCCGGCACTATCGTATTTGGCCAAAAAAACATCTGTGTTGGCCTGGCCTGAATCAACCCAACCAGTCAAAATTAAACCGCCGTCCTTTGTTTGCTGCACAAAGTGACCTTCGCCCCGGCCCAGCTCATAAGACCATTCCACCGGTGGTGGTTCGGCGAGACCCCCGGGCCGTTCCGCGGCGGCCACTGCCGCCAGAGTGCACAGAAAAAACATGGAAACCAGGAGCAGCAGTATTTTTCTTATTTTCAAGTGGATTTGCCCCCTCATAAATTTTCTAGATAGCGGACATCCATTTTTTTATGGAAGTAGTTCAGTATCTTAATGCTTTGCCGACCCAGAGCGGCACAGAAAAGCAGGTTACCCGCGGCACGCAGGGAATCAAAGCTCACACCGGCCGCCCAAATTAGGAAATAGCCATTGAAGGTCAGGGGCCTGGTAAAGACACACCAGTGCCAGAGGTCCATAACGGCACCATATAAAAAGCCCCAGCCAAAACAAATGATGATCATTGTTTTGTAGCCGGCACGGGGAAACAAAAAACGCACTGCCGCCCCGGACATACCCACCAGACCCCAGCAAATCATCTGCCAGGGGGTCCAGGGGCCCATACCAATAAACAAATTGGAGATTAGAGGGGTCATAGCCCCCACAAAGAAGCCGGCCCGAGCACCAAACACAAACCCGGTGATTCCCACTAAAAACATGGTCGGCTGGAGGAAAAGTAGGGCCACACCGGTCACCGTCCGGCCGGCGGCACAAAAGGCAGCCAGGATAGCAATCAACGCTACCTGCCGGGCACCAAGACCAGCCCTTTTCTCCATTAACAGCATCAGCAGGGCCACAAAAAACACGCCGGCTATGGTGATATAAAGGCCCCAGTTTGTCCCCGTCATAATGACACCTCCAGGATTTCGTCCCGGTCTGTGGGGCCGGCAAACAAGGGGTAGATATGCTGCTGGGCTTCTTGTAAGGTAAGTATGCCGTCATAGAGACCCCGGCACATTTTACCTAACTGGGGCGCATAAAAAACTGATTTGCCCAGTACATCATGCTTGCTGCCGTCGCTAACCACCCGGCCGGAGAACATCATTACCACCCGGGCGGCATATTCAGCAGCGAATTCTACGTCATGGGTTACCAGGATTACCGTGCGCCCTGCAGCCGCTTGCTGCTGTAAAAACCGGCCCAGCTCAGCCTTCAACCGGTAATCTATTCCCCGGGTAGGCTCATCCAGGATAATTAGCCCGGGGGAAGTCACCAGCACCGAGGCCAGGGCCACCCTCTGCCTTTCACCGCTGCTTAGATCCCGCGGGTTTGTCCGGCGGTATCGGGCCAGGTTAAACCTGGCCAGCATTTTATCGACTATGGTTGTATCTGACATATGGAAATTTTCCAGGGTGAATAGCAGTTCTTCTTCTACGGTGTCTTGAAAAAGGTAATCATTGGGGTTCTGTGAGAGGTAGGCTACCTGCCTCCTGATTTCCCGGTAGCCCTTTTTGCCCACGTCTCGGCCAAAAATTTCCACGGTGCCCCTGTCCGGCTGGAGCAAGCCTGCTAACTGTCGTAGCATTGTGGATTTGCCCGCCCCATTTTCACCTAGCACAGCTACAAATTCCCCTTCATCAACAGCGAGGTTGACGCCCTCTAGCACCTCTGTACCGTCCGGATAGGTAAACCAGAGGTTTTTTAGACGGACCACATTACCCCGGTTAGTCCCGGCAAAATGGGGGGAAGACGAGCAACAAGCCGCTCTAATCGGAGTGGCACCGGGGTTGCTAGCTGTTTTTACAATATGACGTTCTTCACCGCCGTCCTTAGTATTTAGACGGGTACGTAGCAATTTCCTGCCCTCTTTGACCGTCAAGGGAATGGAAGTTGCCTGTAACCCGGCAAACAACCGAGTCACAGGTGGTAAAAAAGGCTGGCCACCGGCGATGGTATGGCCGGCCACCGCCCTGGCGCTGCCGTCACAGATAATTTTCCCCCCTGCCATAAGTAAAACCCGGTCTGCCAGGTGGTAGCAACGCTCCAAACGCTGCTCAATCATGATCACGGTAAAACCCATTTCCTCGTTCAACCGCTTAACCAGGTTGAGAATTTCTTCTGCTGCAGCCGGATCCAGTTGTGAGGTGGGTTCATCCAGCACCAGCACGTGGGGCTGCATGGCCAACACTGCAGCCAGGGCCAGTTTTTGCTTCTGCCCGCCGGAGAGGTTGGCTGTAAAACCACCCCTGATCGGTGTCAGACCCATAAAACAGGTTACCTCTGCTACCCGGCGCAGCATTTCCTCATTGGTTAGGCCCAGGTTTTCCAGACCAAAGGCAATTTCCGCCTCTACCTGGGTCTGGACAATTTGTTTTTCCGGATCCTGAAAGACCATCCCCACCTGTCGGGCCAGTTTTCTCCGGTCCTGGGTTCTGATCTCATCACCCTGAAAATAGGTTTTGCCACCGATGCGACCACCGTAAAAATCCGGGATTAGACCTGCCAGTGCCCGGGCCAGGGAAGATTTACCTGAACCGGAACCACCCACCACCAGGATGAATTCACCCGCCTCAATTTCTAGATTGATATCTTCTAAAGCGGCTGTTGTCGTGTCCGGATAATAATAAGTTAGATTTTCGATTTTATATAACGGCAATATTTATACCCCCCGCCCAGCATCAGCGGCACAAAAAGATAACAAAACACAATCACCAGCACCACCAGTGTCCCTCTACCGGCGATTAAATCATCCATTACCGGGTAAAAATTGAACCCCCCACACCCCTGGGCCAGACCCCAAACTGCTGCAAACATAGCCAACAAGCTGCCCCCCAGGGTCATGTAATCCCTGGGCCGTAGCAGGTGGCGGCTGTATACAGTACGCCTGCCGCTGCCGTAAGCCCGGGCCTGCATGGATTCGGCAATTTCAAGGGAGCCCTCCAGGGAAGAAAACAGCAGCACATTGTAAAGGCCGGCATATTTCTTCACCCTTTGTCCCAGGGGACCTTGCTCAAAGTCAACACCCCGCAGCTCCATCACTTCTTTGATCCGCTTCAGATCCCTAACCATGGTAGGAAACATACGTGTGGCCAAAGCCACCATCAGAGCCGATTTACCCGCTGCTCGGGCAAAAAGATTCAAGGCTTGATCCGGGTTGACCATCAGGTTGTACAGGCAGAATATGCTTAGAATGACCAGCAGTCTGAGCCCGGATACCAGCCCAAAATAGATGGCTTCCAGGGAAATGTCCAGCCGGCCCAGGAGGGGCACTACAGGGCCCTGCCAAATAATGGTGGCACCGCTTCTGATTACCAGGGGGTTGACCACCATGAGCACCAGCATCATTATCAGGCCAATTTTTAGAAAACCTTCCCATACTGCCATGCCTTCTGTGCCCTTAACCAGGCAGGCCAGCAGGAACAGCAGGCATAAAAGGTACAGGGGGTGATCATAAAGCAGGCTCAAAACCAGCAGCACCAGCAAGTACAATAGCACTGTGGCCGGGTGAAAACTCTGCAGGAATAGCCCTTTATCCTGGTAATATAGTTTCTCTAGCACAATTGCTGCCCCTTTGCAGTTACTAGGTTACTGAATCAATTCTTCCCAGCGGGGCTGGGGCTGTTCCATACTAATACTGTACCACCAGATTACCTTATCCCCGGCTTTTACCGGGTGTTTGTCGGCCATATGCATCGGGGCATCGCCGTTTACTGAATACATCCAGCCCGTCACACCGTGATTGGCCTGGCCACAAATGGAATAAACAAAACTGCGCCAGGTGGGTGAGTTGACATAGGACAGGCCGGTGGCCTCCAGGGCGCCCAGGGCGTTAGCACCCCATTTGTTATCCTCTGTTAATAGAACCTGGCCAGCCTGGTAGAGCTGTTCGCCATCCTTACCTACTACGGCTACGCCTACAGAGAAACCTTTTTCCGGTTCCACTGCCGGCGCAGTAACTGCAGCGTCACCTGCGGGGGCGGGGGCCCCATTTTCTGGGGAAAGGGTGTTGGTGGCAGTCGCCGCCGGTGGGGAAGCTGCCGGTTGGCCCACCTTTGCTGCCTCACCAGTTAGTCCATCAGTAGATGTGGCAGAGGTTTGCAGGGCACCGGGGCTGGCTTGGTCACCCTCTGGGTCAGTTGATCCCCCTGGTGCCCCATTTCCATCATTTTCTTCGGGCACACTACCACGCTCCCCGCTGTTTATTACACCTGTAACAGCAGCCTGTTGCCCTTCCTTATCAGCGCTGAAAACCTTATTCATAAGGGCGGCCGGGATGGCCACCGTGCCCAGTACGATGAGAAAAACAACTAGATATATTGCTTTGCGTTTCACCTTTAATATCACCTCATTTCAAGTAGGGACGGTTCTTGAACTTGAATTCAGCAAGTGGGGTGGACAGGTAATCCAAAGGAATAACCTGTCTTTTTTTCACCCACCTTATCTTTTCTTTCCTTGCAGTGTACAGTAATATTCTATTGCAGGTCTACAACGCCGCACGGTGCGCCCCTTATTATTGTCCGGCCTATTATACACCCCGGGGTCCCAGGCCAACATGCCGCCTTCACGGCCCGGACAGTGGCCACGCCTTCTGCCCAACCTTTCCGCCTTCTGCCTTCTACTTTCTACTTTCTACTTTCTACTTTCCGCTTTCCAACTGACCCCAAAACCTGCTGATATTATCTGTGCCGGCACCTTATCGGTAGGTTTGCAACACAGCTCAGTAGGTTTTTGTAAAACCTACTGATTTCTCCTGTCCAGCTTTTTTGCTTCCAACCCTGTCAAAGAACCCGGTTCCTTATCCCATTTTAAACCTGTAGGCCCCCTGTTTTCCCTTATGGTAATTTTTGCAGTGCCCTGTACAATACTACTGTGGCTTCGGCGCGGGTAGCGCTTCCCTGGGGAGCAAACTTATCTTTTTCCCGTCCCACCAGCAGCTCACTATCCACAGCCTGGGCTACGGGCAGCTGGGCCCAGGAGGAAATTTCCCCGCTGTCGCTAAATACTAACGGCAAACCATTATTCCCTGTTACCTCTTCTTCAGCCGGGCCCACACCGTTTTTGGCCATAAACCGTACCAGGATGGCCGCCATTTGTTCACGCGTCACCAGCGCCTCCGGGGCAAAGCTATTTTCATTAGAACCATAAACCAACCCCGCTGCTGTTGCGGCACCAACTGCACCCCGGTACCAAGCATCCACCGGTACATCGTTAAAGCAGGCCGCTGCTGCCGGGTTGGGTAACAGTCCGGCCATGCGGGCCAGAACGGCCGTAAACTCAGCCCGGGTAATCTGGGCATCGGGGGCAAATAGTTTTTCTCCGACACCAGCCACATACCCGGCGGCAGCCATATAGGCAACTTCCGCTTGAGCCCAATGGCCCATAGTATCTAGAAAAACAACTTCCTCCTCGGGTGGTTGAACAACCTCCAGCAAGGCATATTTACTGAAATGATCTACTGGAAAACTGATCAGCCTCTGATTTTTGTCGTAAGTGCCGCCCATATTTACCCACTGCCTGCTGTCTTCGTTATACCGGTAGGCCTTTAACATCTCGGCAGTATTGGCCGCAATATCAGCTGGTACGGGCAGGCATACCTGGCAATCGGGGAACAGGCTGATATCCTGGGGTGTATCGTCCCGATCTAGGGTCTGGATGGTCAGCTCGTAAATATCCCCGGTCAGTTTTAGCCAGGTGGGGAAGAGGTCGGTTAGTTCTGTGGCAGCCCCACTACTGAGTTTTTGAGCAGCAAATTCCAGCATTGTTGATTGATCCGCCGCCAGCTCCTTTATCTTCAGACTATCCGGGGATAGTATAAACTGCGCTCCCTGAATGGTCACCACCAGGGGTACGTCAGTGTTATGGATTCTGGTAACCTGTTCGCCGGACAAGGCCAGGGCAGTACTGTTGCTCTCTGCCGCCAGGGTCACCCGGCCAGTGTCGCGGGCGTTTTTAATCGCTGCTTGCAAATCTGCATCTTTTACCGGTTCTAGCTGGTCCACAAGAGACGCGCCCCCACCTGAAACATTTGGTTCACCTAATCCATCCCAACCAGGCGGCTGCTGATCCATGCTTTCACTGTAATAAAAAATGATTTTGTCCTTGTCGCTAATGTTATATTTATCAGCGCCTCCCCCCGGGATCACATCATTGACCGTATACATCCAACCCGACAGGCCGCTGTTGGCCTGGCCCTCAATACAGAATACAAAATCCCCGTAAGACCAGGAGTTGGTCTGGTAGTCAATGCCCGAAGCTTCCAGGGCGCCCAGGGCGGTGAGACCCCATTTGTTGGATTTGTCCACAGATACGTAAGATGGGCCGTATAACAGCTTATTACCCTGGCCCACTACAGCCAGGCCGACAGTTATGTCTGTGCCTACGTTCCCGCCGCCGGGGGTCGAGGATTCCACAGTAACCTGGGCTGCTGCCGTCAGGCCATTGTAAACAGCAGTAACCTTTGTCGCACCTGAGGCCAACGCGATAACTAAACCGGCTTGATCCACGGAAACAATAGTGCCGTCTGCTACCGACCATACTGCATCTTGTGTCACATCTGCGGTGTCACCGTCAGCTTGCCAAAAAACCTGTAGCTGGATTGTATCGCCTATTTTCAAGGTTGTGGCCGCGGTGTGGAGATAAAACTGATTGTCCAGCAAGTTATAGGCACAGAGGGCCCAGGTGGCGTCCATTAGGTTACCATCTGGTGAAATGAAGTCACCAACAGCATTAAAAATTTCGTTTAACATATAGTCAACAGCGGTGTTGCCGCTGCTGCTTAACAAGGAGTCGGGATCCTGTCCCAGAGCGACAAGCGTGATTATTACCTCCGCTGTATCTGTCACCGGATCATCCCATTCAGATCCTAAAAAGCCGCCATCGGCCTGCTGTTTGTCCTGCAGCCAGCACAGTGCTGCGCTGATAGCTTGTTGGATCTCACTGTCCCCCGCACCTGGATCTAGATAATGGAGAGCCCGCACCGCCTGAGCCGTAGTCATGAAGTCCGGCCCCCAGTCACCGCCAAAGCTACCATAATCGGCATCATCAGCGGTTTTGTTCTGAGCCGCCAGAAGGCACTCTTTGGCCAGGCCGGCATCCATCACACCTAGCCGGCCCAGCCGGCCCAGCAGTTCATAGGCTGGAATATCGCTGTAGATATTGCGATCAAAGCCGGTGCTGCTTTCCCTATCCTTCAAGGCCTGCAGCAATTCATCAACCAGGTCTTGCTTCTCCAGGATCGCTGCTGCCGTCAGGTCTTGGGCCAGCAGCTTGGCCGATAATCCCGCTGAATTTGACAAATCCGTGTTTATTTCCCCGATCACTGCTTCCTCCAGGCTGTTGCCCTCATGCTGCCAGCCGCCTACATCAACTCCTGCCTGGTGCAGGACATAAAAAGCATAAGAACCTACGCCCATGTCGTTGTTGGCCAGACCCTTTGTGACATATTCGTTCCGCAGAAACTCCAGGGCATAATCTGCCGGTGAAATTGGTATCTCCGGGGTAACAATATCCAGTAGGCTATAGGCACATAAGGCCCAGGTAGCATCCATAAGGTTACTGTCCGGTGAAATGAGATCACCAGCGGCATCAAAAACCTCGTTTAACATGTAGTCGCGGGCGGTTTTACCGCTGCTGCTTAACAAGGAGGCGGGATCCTGTCCCAGAGCGACAAGCGTGATTATTACCTCCGCTGTATCTGTCACCGGATCATCCCATTCAGATCCTAAAAAGCCGCCATCGGCCTGCTGTTTGTCCTGCAGCCAGCACAGTGCTGCGCTGATAGCTTGTTGGATCTCACTGTCCCCCGCACCTGGATCTAGATAATGGAGAGCCCGCACCGCCTGAGCCGTAGTCATGAAGTCCGGCCCCCAGTCACCGCCAAAGCTACCATAATCGGCATCATCAGCGGTTTTGTTCTGAGCCGCCAGGAGGCACTCTTTAGCTAAGCCGGCATCCATCATACCTAGCCGGCCTATCCGGCCCAGCAGTTCATAAGCTGGAATATCGCTGTAGATGTTGTGGTCAAAGCCGGTGCAACTTTCCTTATCTATCAGGGCCTGCAACAACCCATCAACCAGGTCTTCCCTCTCCAGGATCGCTGCTGCTGTCAGGTCCTGGGCCAGCAACTTGGCCGATAATCCTGTTGAATTTGACAGATTCTTGTTTATTTCCTCAATCACTGCTTCTTCCAGGCTGATGCCTGTATGTTGCCAGTCACCCACATCAACACCGGCCTGGTGCAAGACATAAAAGGCGTAGGAACCTACCCCCATGTCGCTATTCGCCAGACCCTCTGCAGTGTATTCCTCATAGAGATACTGCACTGCACTGTTGACTGGCGAATTGGCTGCCTGAGCCGGTTGGGTACCAGGTACCGCCCACAGGGCCGCTGTCATCATAATAACGGCCAGCAACAGGCCCAGCCCTCTAAAATATCCTCTATTTACCGGGTACAACCTTCTCACTCCTCTTTTGCTTGTTTTCCCCAACCCCACTGCTACCTAATTGCCAGGAATTTGCGCTATTAGACGCCCCATCATTGAGGCTGCTTCCGCCCTGGTTACCGGCTGGCCAGCTCGGAATGTCTGATCCGGATATCCACCGGCAATCCCTACGGCAGAGACAATGTTGATAGAAGACTGGGCCCAATCCGGAATTAGATCGTTATCAGCAAAATCCAGGGGACCCTGTTGTACCTGTCCCAGCTTCATCTCCACGATCCGGCCCATCATTACCGCCAGCTCCGCTCTGTTCACGTCCCGGCTGCCGGCAAAATTCGAGGCTCCATCCCCTTGGGGATAACCGGAAACCAGGCCTTCCCGCAGGGCCGCAGCCACATCAGCCAGTGCCCAGTCGGGAATGTCACCGGCATCGGCAAAACTCTCTTTTACAAACTGCAGATCCTGGGCAGATGCTGCTTGTGGCTGTAGCAGACGGACAAGCATGGTCGCTATTTCGCTTCTAGTCACCTGGGCATCGGGCCGGAAGGAACCGTCATCATAACCGGCAGTGATGCCTTTTTCCGCCATTAGAGCAATGGATTCCCGGGCCCAGTGATTGGTGATGTCGTTGAATGGTTGGGACTGGACAACCTGTTCCACGGGTGCCGGCTGTTCCTGTGGCCCCGTAGGCACGGGCTGCTCTTCCTTAGCTCCTGGCTCAGGTTGCACTGGATGCTCTTTCTCAGCATCAGGCTTCGGCTGTGCACTCGGCTGGTCCTCTAGAACCTTGCAGGCCCAGAGCACCAAAGTAGCATCCATGACGTTTTGTGATTGGCCGAAACTACCATCAGCATTCAAGGCCTCGCTATACAAATAGTCCACAGGGCTCGTGCCGGCACTGCTAAGCCAGGTAGCCGGATCCATTTCCAATTCTTTAAGGGTGATAATCAGATCACAAGTATCTATTAGGGTATCATCCATACCAGCCATAAAATTACCTGCAGGCTGTTGCTGCCTTTTTAGCCAGTCCAGGCCGTTGGTGATAGTCTGCTGAAGCTCGGCATCGTTCCCACTAGGATCCATCCGGCTGAGCATGCGCACTGCTGCGGTAACAGCCATAAAATCAGGGTAAAAATGGCCGTTGTCTACAGAACCCCAACTGCCGCGGTGCCTATCTTCCGTCCCGCTGTATCTCTGATCCAGAATATAGTCTTTGGCCAGACCACAATCAAGTTTTTCCAACAGATCCAGCCGGCTCAAGGTTTCTAATGCCGGCATGTTACTGTATATACTGAGGGGGCCAATTTGGTCAAAGCCAGCATCGCTTTGCCTGTTTTTCAGTAGTAACAACAACTGCTCCACCAGGTTTTGTTGGCCTAGGGCTTTTGCTGCGGCCAGGTCGTGGGCCAGGCGTTTGGCGGAAACCTGATCAGCCCTGGCTATGTCACTCTTAATGGCATCACTCAACGCTTCCTTAAAGCCGATCCCCTCATGCCGCCAGGCGCTAACGTCAACTCCCCCGGCAGCCAGTACAAAAAAGGCATAGGAACCTACACCCATGTCCACGTTAACCACACCATATTCTGCAAATTCGTTTTTAATATATTTGACGGCCTGTTCCGTCAACTGAGGCGTGGCCTCCACCCGATCCAGCACCCCCACCAACATCAGGCCGGTAAGAGAGCAAACCAGGATGGCCACCAATATCCAGCGTCGGCTGAAAATTCTTGTCCTCATCACTTAATGACTCCTCTCTGTAAAAAAATCATGCTACATAAGTACCCGACAAACTACAAACGGCGCAAATATCCAGTGCAGCGCCGCAATTTCCCGTCTCACAAAACTAATTCCAGTTTTTCTACAATTTCATCATCTGTCCGTACAATAATGTCCCCATCAGCAGGGTTTTGTTTAATCATCACTACGGGAATCTGCAGAGAGGAAGCAGCAGATATTTTAGTGTCCATGCCCCCTTTTCTGCCACTTTCCCTGGTGACAATTACTGAAGCCTGGTAGCTTTTAAAGGTAGCCCGATTCATTTCTTTGGAAAAGGGACCCTGCATGGCTACAATATCTCGGGGTCTCAAACCCAACTCCTGACATTTCCGCATCACCTTGTATTCCGGTGTGATCCGCACGACCACTCGGACAGGCCAATCCTTAATGCTGTCTAGAAAACCTCCCAGGTTGTAACTGCCGGAGGTGAGAAAAATGGTATCCCCCAAACCGGCTGCGCACCGGGCGGCCTCTGTCCAGGAAAAGACAGGATATATGAGGGCCCGGCTCTGGGTTTCAACTACCTGGGGCAGGTAGCAAAGGAAAGGAATCCCCTTCCTCCGGCACATTTCTTTAACCTGTTTCGCAGTCCGGTCCGGGAAAGGTCCGGACAAATCCAGCACTGCCTGTACAGCTTTTTGTTCCAGCAGATCAGCCAGTTTACGCCCTTCTGGGTCCATGATATCCAGTCGCCGGTTGCCTGCATTTTTGGGGTCCCGCTCCCGAGACGGAATGGCAACTAACTGATAGCCTTCTTGGATCAGCCGTGTTGTTATTTCTGTACCTGCCGTGGTACCGGACAACAATAGGATCATGGTTAGCCCCCCACCTGGAAGTAAAAGCACCCTAGCCGGTCAATTGACTAGGGAGGCAGCAGTATCATAGCCATTTAAACACCTCCTCGAGTTACATCGCTGCGGCATTCATAGATAGGCATGATACTGGTTCAGGTTCATTACAAACTAAAGTTCCACTGATTTTAGTTAGCTCACCATCACAGTATTAACACCCGGACATATACCGGGCCGGTATTAAGCCCAGTCCCTCGAAACCAGGCACCTATTAACAGTATTAATTTTTGGGTAACAAAAAACCCCCGCACGTTTGATGCGGAGGTAGTTGCCTAAACGGAAACATTACAGCAATCTGTTATTCCTTCCCATCGCTCGTGGGTAATGGCGGATAACAAGAACAAGCAGATATCCTGGCTCAAGTTCATCGCACTCTCTACGCCTTCCCGGTACTAACCCAGTGGCCTATTGCAGAAGTGCTCCCTCATACAGTGGCGGGACCGCACCGGCATTTAACCGGCTTCCCTGCTTATTCTCATATCAGGTTTTTTTAACCTTACCATAAAAGGTAACATGTGTCAACAATAACCACAAAAACACATCGCAGATCTACTGCAGGGCACAACCGCTCAGGTTGAGCACCAGGGGTGGCTCCTGTTGGGCGCTCCAATTAACATCAGCGCCAACCATCTCCGCCCAATTTCTTAGAGGAATCCAGAACCGGCAGCTACCCGCCGGCAGCCAGAAAGGTGGGCTATCCAATTGAAATTCGTGATTGTTAACAACAGCGTTTTTATTATTGGCAATGCACCGCACCGACTGGTTATCATTGAGGCTCAGAGAGGCATACTGCTGTCCATCCCCTTCTTCTATATCCAGGGGCAGACCTAGAAGATCACTTAATTGTTCCAATGAAACATAGGACCGATCATCCTTGAGCAGCGCTGTTAGCTCCACTGGCTCCAGGTTATCCTGGTAATAGTCACCGGGCTCCTTTCTCAGAACAGCTACCCGGGCTGTGGTTAGGGGTTTGTTTTCCCAGAATTCGGCCCATAGTAGACGGCTATTTTCCCTTTCCTCCAGGCCGGCTTTGATCAGTATGGGTACCCCCAGATTATTCCTGAACCGCAGATCCATTGTCCCATAGTTGACGCTGGCATCAGTGCCCATAGGGGTATAATGCACCGGCAAATAGTGGGGATGCCTTTCGATTATTTCTAACCCGGCCCCCCGAGCAGCCTGGTATAAAACTGTGGAGGTGCGGCAAACGCCCCCACCAAAGGTCAAATTATCTAAAATATCATAGCCTTTAATATAACCCCGGGCGCTGGTCCTGACCCCCACCACTTGGTTAAAAGAAAATGTCCTGTTGGGTTCTAATACATATCCATCCACCTGCCGGGCTGCCACACCAGCATTAAAAACATTAGCATATTCCCCCACAAAGGCCACCGAACTGGCAGAGAGCTGATGGATCCCAGGGAGGAAATCGCCTGCAAATTCACAGGTCCGCACATTGAGGCCAACCAGAGCTGTGGGCAGAGGCCGCCACAGGGGCATCTGCCCATTAGGACCGAGAAGGACTGCCTGCCAATTTGCCTTCCAGTCCACAGTATATCCCAGTGCTTCGGCCAGCCACTTGAGCGGTAAAAATATTTGCCCCTCTCGATTTACTGGCGCTGCTTCCATTAGCCGGGGTACACCGTTAATATAAATGGTTTTGTCGTCAATGCTAAATTTCAAAATCAGATCAGTAGAATGGATTTCTATGGTCCTGGTGTCATCGTCCCAAAAAATATTGTCTTCATCAACACCCAGGGCTGCGGCTGCTTCTTTGTAAGGCACAAGAAACCTGCCATCATCCAAATATGGAGCCGCAGACATTTGCTGGACAACATTGTTAACAACATAATTTTTATCACCGGCCATAAAAATAACCTTGTTGAAGGCAAAGGCAAGTGATGTCTGAGGAAAAAGAAAAATTAAAGCCATCAGTGGGAAAAAAACTAATACCTTTTTTATTGTTTTCACCTCAGTCAACTAATCTACTTGTACCTGCGTAACGTTAAAAAAGGGTTTTACCTCTATCCCCCCTCAAACATCATTTCCATAAACTAGTTTAGCAGAACCCCCTTCCAAAATCAACCAATTAATTAAATCTCTCCTTTCCCTTTGGGAAATACTGTGATCCCACCACAGGTGGGTGTAAAGGGACTCAGCCCCAATGCATACTTCAAAGGCAATAAATAAATAATAAAGTAACAACCATACACTGGAGGTGTCGTTCATGCCGCAAAACGTTATCGTTTATACAACCCCAACCTGACCCCATTGCGATCATGTGATGGAGTTTCTTTCACAAAAAGGAGTCAAATACCAGGAGTTAGATGTTGCTGCTGATAAAAATGCGCTGGATGAAATGGTGAAAAAAACTGGGCGGATGGCTGTGCCCACGATTGTGGTAGATGATCATGTAGTGGTTGGTTTTGACAAAAAGGAACTGGAGAAATTGATTTAGGCCACAGTGACGGACACATGTGGAACGGGGGACAGATCCGACAGGTCCCTCGTTCCAGTCCCGCCACCCACCAGCTCCTCTGGTTCTATTTGATAGACTCCTGGGTATTCATTTGCAGTCAGTTGATAAGCGGAAAAGCTGATGGTTGAAAGATGGAATTGGACAAAAGCTATGGCCACTGTTTGAACCATTGCAAATTGGGAACCTAGCCCGCTATGACAGGGAAACGGGGACACATTTAGCCCAAATCTCTTAGTTACCTAGTTATCTGGATGATTGGTGCTCTTTAAAATATTGAAATACAACCAACCATGACAGAAAACATTAAATTAATAACCTTTTACCCCGCCCATAAATATTAATACATTGATGATAGTGTCATATAAAGGAGCATACCTATGCCGAAACTTACTGCCATGATGATCGTCCGCAATGAAGCCGATCGTTACCTACAGCGCTGTTTGGCGGCTTTAACGGAGCTGGCAGACGAAATTATTATCCTGGATGATGCATCTACAGATGCCACACCGGAGATATGCACCAGCTTTCATCAGGTGAAACTGCACCAAAAGAAAAAACCATTATTCCTTCATGATGAAGCAGCCCTGCGCCACGAACTTTGGGAACTGGTTTGTGCAACCGGTCCCGAGTGGATTCTGGCCATTGATGCCGACGAATTGTTCGAGCCCCAGGCAACGGTTGAAATGCGCTATTTATTAAAGCAGGACTGCTTTTCATCTATCAGTTTCCGCCTCTACGACTGTTGGGGAAGCGAAGACTATTTTCGCGCCGATGGACTATGGAATCCCTGGCTCAGGGGGTTTACCCCCTATATTGTAAAGTACCAACCCCAGCTCAGTTCCCGCTGGCCTTCTTTAAAGTTTCATTGCGGCCGCCTGCCATTAGCCTACCGGCGGCTGCCCCATCTGGAAAGCAACTTGAGAATAAAACACCTGGGCTGGTTAAACCAAAAAGATATTCAAAACAAGTACAAGAGAGCGCTGGAGCAGGATCCCGATTGCATTTATTTTAGCCGAGACCACTATGAGAGCATTTTATATCCACCGGGGAAAATATTTCTAAAAACACTTGGTGGAACAAATTCCCAGAAGTTGAATATCATACAGGTAGATACCAAAAAAACCCAAATTCCTTAGAAAGGGGAAAATTTCTATGCCTTTTACAATTAGTGCTCTTAATGCCGGCAATGAGGCGGGTACTGCCGAAGTCGATTTGACGCTGAGTCCAACTACGGCCCTTTTTTCACCTGCCAATTTGGTTCCGGGAGAATCTGTGGGCTCCCCACAACTGGCGGTAGCCAACACTGGCGACGTGGATGTATTCTATTACATTTTTGCTGACTGGAGCGCGGGAGTTACCAGTACCGCAGCGGAGGCCCGCATTCTGGCCGACCGGCTCAACATCTGGGTTCAGGCCAGTCCCGAAGAAGTCTTGTACGACGGACCCATATCCGGCCTGGCGAACGAACCCAGTGATGGGCGGCTTTTAGTCTCCCCTAATGACGATTTACTGGACTTCGTAGTCAGCCTGCCTGTTACTACTGGTGATATCGCCCAGAATCTTGATTTGCATGTGGATCTGGTTTTTGTTGCCCAATCTTCTCCACAGGCGTAATACACTGAATAACCTGGCTGCGGCCAGGCTATTCAATTATATAACTAAGATGGAGGTTTCATAGTCTTGAGTAAGGTAGCATTATTAACAACTAATTTTTTTCATCCCACCAGGGATCGGATCATCATGGGCGGTGCCGAACGCTATCAGGTGGATCTTTGCCGTTTGCTAAAAGAATTGGGGTATCGGGTAGAGGTATGGCAAATAGGCGAAAAATGGGTCAAGGAATTTGACGGAATAAAAATTCGCGGTATTCCAGTAAATAAGAGCAAATATCATACCTATCTGGAACTGAACACTGCTTTTTATGAAAACTCCATGTCCTTTGATTACGCCATCTACTTTATCTTGCCCCTGGCCTACCCCCTTGCCCGGGAAAAAAGCATTGCCATCAGTCACGGTGTGTTTTGGGATTGGCCCGGTTTTGAAGCAGTAGCCGGCAGTCAGGCAGATCGCCAGGAATGGCTCAGACGATTGAATATATCCCTATCCGGTCCCCAAAAATTGGTCTCTGTGGACACCAACACTATCAACTTCTTCAACGCCACCCTGCACAACTATTATCACAAATGGGAGTACATTCCTAATTATGTAGACACAGAATGTTTTTCACCCATTGACGAAGAAACGACAAATACTGAGGAAAAAGTCCGGGTTTTGTTTCCCAGGCGGCTGGTACCGGTACGGGGAGTTAATGAGACAATGCGGGCCGCAGAAATTTTGACTAAGCGATACCCCTGGATTGAATTTCATTTTTGCGGCCGAGGTCATAATGACAACACAGAAATGCTGATGTCCGAGTGGGCAGGAAAACAGGAGCGTTGCTCTTACTACTGGAAATCTTTTGAAATGATGCCGGAAATCTATCAGCAAGCGGACATTGTTCTAGTTCCTTCTCGTTCCACTGAAGGCACAAGTTTAGCCGCATTGGAAGCCATGGCCTGTGGTAAGCCAGTTATTACTGGTCTGGCAGGAGGTTTGGCCAACCTGGTTCTTCAGGGTTATAACGGTTATTTAATCAGACCCACAGTTGAGAACCTGGTAGACGCTATTGAAGAACTGGCCCGGGATAAAACCAAGAGGCAGCTGATGGGCAGGCGTGGCCGGGAAATTGCCTTGACACATGATAAAAAAATGTGGTGTGAGCGATGGTCCAAAGTGATAAACGAAATATTTCATTAAAATATGTTCCCTTTACCAAAGGTACAGCCAATAAGGGAAATGTTATACGGGTTCTATCACGTGAGGCATTAATCTGTCTGACTATCCAGGAATGCATTGTGTTCAGCATCCTGGAACACGTATGTGCCATAGTGCCTGCCTGGCCATTTGATCCGGCTGCCATGCTAATAACTAAACAGCAAAATATACCGGATCGCTGGCCCAGGCCGGAAATGCTTATTGTAAAAAAGGTTGTCTGCACCATACCCAAAAAAGATAAAAATCGGCTAAAGGTAATCCTCCAGGAATCACCCAAGCGGATTCTATGCTGCAAGATAAAAAATCTCACCCTGACGAAAAAAATTGTGCCGAATCCCTCTGGGGCAGGAAATCTGGCCCTGGCTACCTATGAATATGAAATAAAAATCAGGTATCAGGATTTAAAAGGACAACTAAAACAGGAATATTTTAACTCCAGTATCCGTTGTCAACAGGCTGTCCTAGAGCCCCAGATCAAAGATTTTAGTGTTGAATTCAGCGGTTTGTGTACCGCCCATGAGTGTTAGGAAAAGAAAGAGACGCGTGGGACGGGGGGACAGGTCCCTCGTCCCACCAAATATTGGCAGCGGGTGTCGGCTGTGAAGGCCGTAGATTAACTGTCTTTGGGGTATTCCTTTGTGGTTAGTGGAAAGCGGAAGGCAGAAGGCGGAAAGCAAAAAATGGGAAGGCGGGAGGCAGGACCAGAAAGTGTGGCCACTGTTTGAGTCATTGTAAGTCGGGGATCAGACCCGAGGAACCAAGACAGAGGAACGGGGACACAGCTCTGTTTGGGGATTGGCTTTGACGCTGAGTTATGTCCCCGATCACCGGAAATATCCCCTACCTGTGATGGAAGCCTGCTGGCTGACAAAAGCAGGCGAAATCGCGCCCTCTTCAAAAAGCGAGTGAACCCGAGGATTAGCGAGGGTACTGTTTGAGCCCGCGCAAGCGGCGAGTTGGCTTGAGCTCGAAGGAGAACGGTTTGAACATTTATCAGGGACGCGAGGTGCCGCATTGTCAGCCCGCGAATAAATGGTCGTTGGAGGATGGTGGTTGGTCGTTTCCCCTTATCCCAGTATATTTTTCATTATTTCGCGAAAAATGGGGGCTGCCGATTCACTACCGCTAGCGCCATCTTCTATTAGAATAGTAACCACATAACGGGGGTTATCCCGGGGGGCATACCCAGTAAACCAGGCATTAGTTTGTTCTCCGCTGCTGCCCACTTGGGCCGAACCGGTCTTACCGGCACTGCCCCATACAGGTACAGCAGCCTCTGTCCCAGTGCCGCCTTCTACTACCGATTCCATCAGGCGCTGCATTGCTGCGGCTGTTTCCGGTGATAGGGCCCGGCAGCCGTCATGCACAGAAAATTCCTCTTTCACACTACCATCACAACTGCGTATTTCCTTTACCAAACGCGGCTCCCGGTATATCCCGCCGGAAACAATGGTGTTGGTCATGGCCGCTACCTGCAGCGGCGTCACCAATACCGGCCCCTGGCCGATGGAGCAGTTAACCAGGTTGTGGGGTTCCCCGATTAGATTCAGGTCCTGACGCCCGTCATAAACAGTTGGGTAACCAATAATGTTCTGGTTGTCCAAGCCCAGCCTCCGGGCATACTTAATCAGCTTTGGGGCCCCCAGATCTAGGCCTATCCGGACAAAAGTGGGGTTGCAGGACTGGGCAAAGGCCTTTGTAAAACTAATGGGACCATGCCCCTCTGCCTTCCAACAACGAATTAGTTCCTCCTTTTCACCCCGGCAGTGATAAAGGTTTTCCCAGGTAGCCGGATTGTCTTCCAGGGCTGCCGCTGCCACTACTATTTTAAAAACAGAGCCGGGCTGGTAAAGGGCAGTGCAGCGATCATAGGAGCTGCCCACTGCTGAGCCGTCAAGGTTTTGCCCTGGACAGGCGGGATTAAAACCAGGCCGGCTGGCCAACGCCAGGATATCCCCCGTCCCTGCTTCCATGACCACTACCGCACCCCGGCCAATCTGCCGATCCATAATATTCTCTACAACCTGCTGGATCCGGGCATCCATAGTAAGAACTACATCTCGTCTATCCCGATCCGGCACCTGTTCCTCCAGCTCAAACCCGGGACCGCTGAACAGCTTTCCCCCGGCGTCCCTGTAAACCCTAACTGCCCGCTCCGGCCTATTACCTTTCAAATCCTCTTCATATACCTTTTCTAAACCTGTTTTGCCCACCAAATCGCCATACTGGTAGAATTTTTGAGAATTGCCGGCCAGTTCGAGGTATTCGGCATAGGTGCTTACCTTGCCCAGGTGGCCCAATGTTTGGGCAGCAGGGTTATTCTCACCATATCTGAACTGCACCGGCAGGACCATAATCCCGGTCCAGTTTTTTTGCCGAATAAGGTTGGTCTGTTCTGGAGTGGGACTGTAGGGCAGATAACCAGCCCCAGCGACCAGGTGACTCTTTATGGCAGACTGGTCAACGGTGAAAATTTGGGCCAGCTCTCTGACCACCTCATCTTTGTCCTGTAGCATTTCTGGGAAAACTACCACCCTATTTTCGTTTTTTCCCGTGCCCAAGGGGACTAAATTACGATCCAGAAATTTGCCCCGGGGGGCATCCTCTAACGATACGCTGAGGCTATCCTGCCTTAGAGCCAGACAGGCCAGGACCTCCCCTTCCATGACCTGCACCCGCCACAGGCGTCCGGCCAAACAGAGAAAACAGATTGAGAAAATAAAGAAAATTAGGGCCAGCCTTCTCCGCCGTAAAATGTCCATGCTGCATCCTTCCATTTTAAGGTACATGGTTAAAGCTTGGCCCAAAACACTGGTGTTTATGCAGAATATGTAAGGTCTTGCCAGGAAGATGAGCAAAAACGCGAAAAAAAACAAGACAAGAAACTAGCCTCTTGTCTCCGTGTTGTTCTATTTTTTTTGCAAAATTTATTTATCCGCAGGTGTCGCTTGCCTTTGTGAGTCCTATATGAAACAAGGTACCCTGTTCCTTGTTTTTGTTCAGCTAGTTTTCATTATTATTAATTACCACATCGGCTTCTTCAAGGGAATTAGCTGTATATATTCTATTGATGATCTGATCTATTTTCCCCAGGTCATTCAGCTGTCGGACTTGCTCTTGCAAACCTTGTGCCTCATCCCCAAACCTGGCTTCCAGGAGCTGCAAATGGCTTTCTGCCTTCCGATGGCCTCTCCCTCGGCTCTCCCTTTGGCCTTCCCGATGACCTCCCCTTTGGCTTTTCCCCTTGCTTCTCCCTATGCCCTTGCCCCAGCCAGGGCGGAAAGTTCATCCCGGCGGGCCTTTTCAATCAGCTCGTATATTCTCCGTTCTCTTTTGCTCTTGAGAAAGATTTCTTCAATGGTCAGCGCTTTTTTAATGCCGGGGTTGATCATAGCAATCGCCTCCATTTTTTCTCCTTCCAGGTTATTAAAATACATCAACCATTCTTCCAAGGCATCACCCGGCCTACGGTCAAGCTTTTTAATCTTTGGTAGCTCCAAAAAATGAATTTCCATGTCGTCGTTTAGCAGTGCCCGGTTTCTTTTTCTCTTAACTGGAAAATATGGTTTCCTCTTATTCTCATCCATTATTAATATCCCATCTCTTTCAATATCCTCGAAAGAGTCTTCAGCCGTTCTCCAATAAGCTCATCATCGTTGCTGAGGGCCTGGCTGAATAGTTTAATATCCTCATCAAGCCTTTCATTGTCAGTACACACAGCAACCGTCATAGCATCGCCCTGCAGTCCAACTCTGTCTATAACAGGCTTTTCCGGATCATATAATTTTTCGTATCTGTAAGCCTCCCTAAAATGCTGCTGTGCCCTGCAAACGAGAATTGCGAGATCAAGCACACGATGAAGCGGCAGTTCCTCAGATTGCCTGGACCATTTTTCCCCCGTATATCTCCAAACCTTTGCGGAAATATCCACTTTCCCCCGATCATTCCACTGTGCCAGTCCCAATGAAAGCCCCTTGGCATCCGTATTGTAGACATATCTGCCATCAACATTTTCATAGTTTTCGGATACAATAACCGGTTTATGCTTTAATGTGGTTGGTATTTTCATTTTTTCCTCCTTTAACTACTAAATGAGTGGTTTAGTGAATTACTCATTTAGTATAATTGCTTCTGCTTCCCCAGTCAATGACCATATTATGATTCTTGCATTTTTCGTTAATAAACTAATTTCCTACCAATCCATTTCAACTATCTTTCATTTCCCTCTAGCCCCGGAACCTCATTGTTGCATGCCTGCCGTAATATCAATGACCGCTTAAAAACCCCAAAGAAAAAGAGCCCTTAAGGCTCTCTCTTTAAATTCCGGGCAATTATCTCCATTGATTCTGCAATGGACTCGTGGGCTCTCATAAATCGCCACGCTACCACCACAATGAAAACATACACTGCTATTACGGGTATTATAAGAAAGGCTTC
>JABMJD010000052.1 GCA_013201395.1 Candidatus Syntrophopropionicum ammoniitolerans | reverse complement strand
GAAACCTGCTCATAAAACGAAATAACCCCCTCCATTCAAGCGGGGACGGTTCTTGCATTCAAGCGGGGACGGTTCTTGAACTTGAATCCCAACAGCTAGCAATAGATCAGAAACGCCCTACCCCGTCCTGCCGTGTCCCACTTTAGCCCTTTTGCCAGACATTATGTTGATTAACCCACACAGGTGCATTATAATAACAATGTGTCGCTAAGTCATCAATCAAATTCTTATCAAATGATAGTTACCAAACAAACACTGCGTCTAATGTATAACAACCTACGCATTTTAAAAAACTGGGGGAAACCATGCGCAGAAAAAAGACCGACCGGCGGGTTAAATATACCAAAATGGTGCTAGAAAAAAGTTTCATCAGACTCCTCGAAAAAAAAGACATCTCCCAAATTTCCATTACAGAAATCTGTGCGGATGCCGATATCAACCGTTCAACCTTTTATGCCCATTATCAGGATCAATATGACCTGCTGGAAAAAATACAAAATGAATTATTTGCAAATATAGAAATGCACCTGGCCGCCTACACCCAGGATGGCCTGCCTGTTCTCCCTGTAGATATGGTAGTGCAAATATTTGAATACATCCAGGAAAACGCCCAGCTTTGCAAACTTCTGCTCAGTGAGGATGGAAACCTGAATTTCCAAAAGCGTGTGTTTATGCTCGTCTATGAAAAAATGATCAGTGACCTGACCCAAAAGGGCACAATCTCCAAAAAAGACGCCGAGTACATTTTTGCCTTTACCCTCACCGGCTGTATCGGTGCTATCCAAAAATGGCTGGACGAGGATATGAACAAATCACCGCGCTTCATGGCAGAAACTATTATCAAACTGACCACACTGGTGCTGGATGGGTACTAAAGTGTTTTCCTGGATAGCCCTAATTCTCTGGATGGCGCTCATTTTCAGCCTGTCATCTCAGGTGGAGGTTCAGTCCAATGAGCTCAGCAAAGGAATAACAGGAATTATTGTCAGAGCAGTGGGAAAAATTGCTCCTGGCGGGGAATTTGATGCCCGGGCTTTAAACCATATAGTGAGGAAGACTGCTCACTTTTTACTTTATTTTATACTTGGCATCCTGGCCGGTGATGCTTTGAGGAGAAGTGGGGTAGAGGGTTATTGGTGGGTTATATTGACCCTGGGTATTTGCCTTCTATATGCCGGCACTGATGAATTGCACCAACTGCTTGTCCCCGGCAGAGGGGGGCAGCTGACAGATGTGCTCATTGACGGCACTGGGGCTGCCATTGGCATTGGTTTGTATTGGCTGGTGGCTAAAGGATAGGGGGTGGATCAGGGAGACAGGAACGAGAGGGATGTGGACAGAGGGCAACCCATAGAGCTACCCTTGTCCCAAGCCCTGTCCCCCACCCGACCTATATTTCTTTGTTCCCTGCCTATCTATTAGCCAACATTTCCAGAAAAGCTTCTATCCTGGTCTTGATTTGTGCTGTATCCTCCTGCCCATAATCTGTCTCCAGATCCAAAAGGGGGATATTGTGTTCTTTGAGCCTTTTGGCCACCCGGTTGGCCTCCACCAAATAGGGGTCACAGAAAGCCAGGGTACAGTTAATCACCCCGTGGGCCTTCATCTCCCTGGTTAGACTCACTATTTTTTCCATCCTGCTCTCATTAGGGGTAAAGCAGGCGCAGTTTATATCCAGATAGCGGGCAGCAATAGCCTCTACCATTTGCTCCACAGTTTCCCCATCTTCCGGTACCAGGTTCTCAAAATAGCGCAGCCCCGTGCACATTTCTTCGCCTACAATCACCGCACCGCTGGTCTCTATCACGTGAGGCACCTTCCAGTTGGGCAGAGCCATTGGGGTCCCCGACAAAATCAAGCGCGGCCCGCCGGCTTCAGCAACACCCCGGCCTCCCTTTACCCGAACCTCCAGCTCATCGCAAAGGGCATTCACCTGGGCGGTGAACCGGGGTACATCATCATACATGGAAATTTGTTCAATCAAAAGGCAGTCTTTGCCGCTAATCGGTGCCGGATCCTGCAAGCGCAGTTTATTTAAACGCAAAAGTGATCGGCGCTTGTCATTGGTCTCCTTAATCGCTTGACGCAGCGACTCTGCTGTCACCTTGTTACCCGTGTATTCCTCCAACGTGGCTAAAAAATCCTGCACCTCACTCAGCCACAGGGCTTTGTCTTTTTCCCGCTTCATCTGGGGTGTCTCCATTACATACACCGGCACATAGTCATTTAATATTTCAAAAGCTTTCTTTTTTCCATCACAAGTAGTTTCCCCTACAACCATATCGCTGGATTCAAAATATGGGCAAACCTTGCCCAGTTTGAAACCCATAAAGGATTTAATCAGTGGACAGATGTTTCTGGGCAGCACCTTTTCCGCCTGGGCTGTACCGATTTCCACGCCGGAACAAAGGCCCACCTGGATCCCGCCGGCGGCACGCACAATTTCCTCCGGCACATAAACACAAAAAGCACCAACCACTTTGCCTCCCGCAGCCTTGTGATCCTGCAACTCCTGAATGCGCTGGCCATGGACCTCACTGACCACAAAATCAAAATATTCCATACCTTCCGGCCTGTTTTCCTGGTTCATGTAAACGCTGCCATAAGAAATGGGCAGTACATCCATCAACTGATCGTGTGATGCCAAATCCAGCCCCAGGGACTGCCACATTTTCCGGTGATCTGCCATAGCAGTTTTCCTCCTTTAAAATTAGTTCAATTAAGTTAATAGTTCACTTAAGTTAATACTCTATTTGCCACTAAAAAGGGATCCCAAAACTAGTACTAGCCTATAAAATTTGACACTTGATATAAAATTCCTTTATTGGGCCTATTCATTATTTTTATTGCTGGGGCCTGGTTGATAAAACAACCTGATACCAGCAAAGAAGCCGGCACCAATGATAAATAAGCATTATGCAGGCCCGTAAACAGATAAAATTATTTCATATGGTCCATTAGATATACTTATGGCCTTATAATAGAAGGATAGGTCCCAAACCTGTACTGAGTTGTATAGGTTTTCATATATGGGGAGCTCTGACAGCTAAAGGGAGGCTTATTAGGGATATTTTAGGAAGGTTGTAATTCACAACGGGAGGGAAACCATCTTGTTTACAGTAGGACTGGATGTGGGGTCGATGATGACCAAAGGGGTACTGCTCAATGAAGGTACCTGGAAAAGTGTGGTCATACCCACTGGCTACAGCCCACGTCAGGCCGGTGAGCAAGTTTTCCAAAAACTGCTCCGCAAATGCGGCCTGAGCCGCGGGGATATCAATAGGATTATTGGCACCGGATACGGTCGGGTGGCGCTTTCTTTCATTGATCAGGCAGTCACGGAGATCACCTGCCACGCTAGAGGCGCCCATTACCTGGTAGAGGGAACGGACATGGTGATCGATATCGGTGGCCAGGACAGCAAAGTAATTCTCACAGATGGCCGGGGAAATGTGACCAATTTTGTCATGAACGACAAGTGTGCCGCCGGCACCGGGCGATTTTTACAGGTGATGGCCACGGCCCTGGGCTGTGATGTCAGCGAACTGGCCGACCTGGCAGATAATGCCCCACCGGCCCAAATCAGCAGCATGTGCACTGTCTTTGCCGAGTCGGAGGTGATTGGCCTGCTGGCTCAGGGCGTCAGCAAGGCCCGGATTATCGCCGGCATCCACCGCTCTGTGGCCACCCGGGTAGCAGCAATGGCCGCACGTTTGGGCTGCGGACAGCAAATTACCTTCACCGGCGGGGTAGCAAAAAATGCGGGCATCAAGCAGTGCCTGATCGCTGAGCTGAACCAGCCCATCACCACCGTACCAGAGTCCCATCTGGCCGGTGCCCTGGGGGCAGCCCTGATTGCCCAGGGCAGTTAAAATATAATATACACCAGGCTCTGTGGCAGGGATTCCCCATCATAGTCCCGAACCTGTGGTGGAATCTATCCCAACGCCCCGGGACAGTTCCCTTACTTTGAATCCCAACACCTTACCTGTGTAGGCATCTATTTCTACTTCATATTTTTGGCCCTCTTTCTTAATCTCCACCTCATATTCATAGCGGCCTCGTTCTTCCACCAGCTCAAATTCCACCACCTGGCCGCCATCAGTTCTAGCCAGGGCAATCTCCAGAGCCTTCTCTATACCCAACAACAGCCCTGGTTGAACATTCTTGCCTTGATAGCCATCTCTTCTCTCTTTAAACTCCAGCACCTCACCTGTATGGGCATCGATTTCTACCTCATATTTCTTGTCGTCCTTTTTAACTTCCACCTCATATTCGTAGCGGCCCCGTTCTTTCTCCAGCTCAAATTCCACCACCTGACCACCGTCAGTCCTGGCCAGGGCAATCTCCAGGGCCTTCTCCATACCCAGCAACGGACCCATTCCCACTGTCCCGGTAGTTTCCGCTTCCTCTTTCCCCGTCCCGCCACCCAGGTCGGCAGCAACATTTTTTACCTGGACAAATAACTCCTCTGGTTTAATATCCAACTCTTCCGCCAGTGCCAAAATCTCCTGCAAACTAAGAGGGGCCAGCCCCTCAACAGACAAACTGCTGTCCACTGCTGTGAGTTTTTTAATCACCGCCAATTTTCCGGGAGAGATACCCTTATCGGTAGCAATTGTCCGTATCTCTTTGCTGTATGCGATGGTCTGACCAAGCAATCTAGCTCCAACTTGCCTATTCTGCAAATTTTCCTCTATAAGTTGGCCTGCTTGCTCCAGAAGTGTGGGATGGGCATTGTTGTCGTTGGCTGTAATCAAGATTAGATTGTTTTTTTCAGTAGAAATATGACCTGTTAAAATCATTAAATCTACCAGTTCATTGACTACACCATCAAAGTCCTGATCCCCGACAGAAAAGCCCTCTAACACCTTTGTTGCCTCTTTATCTAAAGGGCTTACAGAAAGAACATTGTTCAACCTGTTGGTGGTAATCTCTATGCCTGGATTAACATCCAGGGTGATGCTATTGGCCGGCCGGGAAGAAAATACAAACACAACCAAGGCAATAAGAAACACACCAGCCCACAAAATACCCAGCTTTTTCTTCTTCACCTTTAACGCCTCTCTCTTTTTATTTTCGGGCCACAAGGACAGAGACAATCCCGCTGTCCCACCCTACAGGTGATCTTATCCTGAGTTTCTATCTTGTTCAATGGGCTCCTGAATAAAACATAAAAAAATGGAACGCGGGGTCAGGTCCCTTGTCCCATTTTAGAGTGCACATATTAATCCCGGGGACACCCCCGATCTGCTCACACCGATTGACGCAAAATCTCTGCTTTATCCGTTCTTTCCCAGTAAAAATCGGGATCTGGACGGCCAAAATGCCCATAACAGGCAGTTCTCTGATAAATTGGCCGACGCAGGTGCAATTTCTTGATAATCGCCCCCGGTCTGAGGTCAAAATGTTCCCTGATTAAATTAACCAGCTCCCGGTCCGCCACCTTGCCGGTGCCAAAGGTATCCACATATATGGAAACAGGGTTGGCAACGCCAATAGCATAAGCCAGCTGGATTTCACATTTGTCCGCCAAACCCGCTGCTACAATATTCTTGGCCACATATCTGGCGGCATAGGCTGCTGAACGATCAACCTTGGTGGGATCCTTACCGGAAAAGGCCCCGCCCCCATGCCTGGCCATGCCGCCATAGGTGTCGGAAATGATCTTGCGGCCAGTGAGCCCGGCATCTGCCTGAGGTCCACCCAGAACAAAGCGGCCGGTAGGATTAACCAGAATCCTGGTCTTCTTATCCAGCATCCCCGGCGGCACAACCTCCTTGATCACAGCCCCCATAATGTCCTGTTCAATATTTTTATGGGCTACTGTGGGTTTGTGCTGGGCGGCAACAACTACCGTATCTATTCTGACCGGTTGACCACCCTCATATTGCACAGTAACCTGGGTTTTGCCATCCGGGTATAAATAATCAATAAGTTTTCCCTTACGCACATGGGCTAGCCGTGCGGCCATTTTGCTGGCCAATAAAATAGGCATGGGCATCAGCTCGGCCGTCTCATTGCTGGCGTAACCGAACATCATGCCCTGATCTCCGGCCCCAGTTGCTTCTACTTCATTGCCAGTGGAATCTTCACACTTCTGTTCCAGGGAAGAGTTTACACCCATCGCAATATCGCCGGATTGTTCGTCCAAAGTGGTAATTATGGCACAAGTATCCCCATCAAAGCCATATTTCGCCCGGGTATAACCAATATCATGAACGGTTTTTCTCACTATGCGGGGAATATCTACATAGCAATTAGCGCTTACCTCACCAGCCACGGCCACCAACCCGGTTGAAACCAACGTTTCAACAGCCACTCTGCTGGCCGGATCTTTGCTGATTAAGGCATCTAGAATGGAATCAGAAATCAAATCAGCCACCTTATCAGGATGTCCCTCAGTCACAGATTCTGAGGTAAAAAATTGTTTTGCCAATGTTTATCGCCTCGATCATTTGTTTTTTAGATCCATTAATTTTCCTGATGGATGGCCCCCGCTGGACAGAGCCTGATACAAAATCCACATTTTGTGCAGATCTGATTATCGACTACCGCTTTGTTTTCAACTAGTGAAATAGCCCCTGCCGGGCATGTTTCTACACATAACCCACAACCAACACAGCTATCATCGATGTATATTTTCCCAGTCGCCTTATTTTTTGGCAGAGCTTTCTTTACGGTTGTTTGTTCATAATTATAATTGGTCTCTGCGCCGGATTTTAAACCCTGGCCTAGCCTCCGACCTCGGCCCAAGCCCCTTCTGGAAGTAGGGGCCTCAATACCTCTACAGGTGCCGGAACCCCGGCCATAAACCGGCGTTTTTCTGCAGGCACCGGAGCCTCTCCCCGCCATTGTTCCCATACCCGGCTGGCAGCTTCTATTTTTTCTGGACATACCATTCACCCCCTGATTGTCTACCTTATATGCCATTTACTGTTTTATTATAATGACCATTTAGGGCATATGTCAATAACTATTTTATGATCCCCTTTGGATCTGGATAAACTAAAAGGCAGGCTAGTTTTCTCTTAGGGGGCAAATATCGGAGCAAGGGGTGAACTGCCAATAGAGACGAACCAGGCCAAAATTGCCTGTCTCGATGTTTATTACCATGCCAAATATGCCCATGCTTGTGGCATCGTTTTCCAAACAGCACCTTGTGAGAAAATTATTTCTAGATACTGTGTAATAGTAAAACCATTTCAAGCTTATGTGCCGGGGGAATTTTATAAAAGAGAATTACCCTGTCTATTACAAGTTTATGCCCAAATTAGGGAAGAAACCAACATTATCATTATTGATGGTTATGTGATGCTGGGAGAGGAAAAGAAAGGTCTTGGCGGGTATCTGTACGAAGCCCTGGACAAAAAAATCCCCATCATTGGGGTAGCCAAGACCTATTTTAAAAACTGTGTGCATTACACTGAGGTTTACCGGGGCAAAAGCACCAGGCCTCTGTATGTGAGCAGCATTGGCCTGGACCTGGATTTTTCCGCTGCCCTAATTCGTAATTTGCAAGGCCCATATAGAATACCAACAGTGCTGAAGGCAGTCGACCACCTGACCAGATTGGGACAGGGGGACAGCAGACCGTGTGAAAACCGAACCAAAAGCGGGGATTAATCGGAACACAGAATTGAT
>JABMJD010000013.1 GCA_013201395.1 Candidatus Syntrophopropionicum ammoniitolerans | reverse complement strand
TTTTGGCTGGTTTGGTTGTGTAATTGGCCTAGTTTAATGTGAGATTGTTTCTTGGGTTAATTTGAGAATCTACAGCTCAGTACCCCGCTTGCAATTATCTGTTTAGCTATTCCTATAACCGCATCTCCTTCTAGCCTACCGGAGTCCAATAGTTCAGAAACATACATTTCAAATTCACGATCATGCTCATCTTCCTTACGCAGTATGCTTGTCTCAATTTCTTTATTGTCCATCATGCCTTCCCCTCCCTTACACCTCCAAACTTCGGCGGGTAGATGGCCAATCCTTGAATAAAATTTAGACGTATATCGACAACATAAAAGCAAGCCCGCACTTTACCGACCCCCAACCTAGGGGCGATGTTGCGCCGGGCTTGCAAGGTTTTTTTCGTTGTATCGCCCCTATCCACCACCTATGCAGTAGTCCATTCAAATTGGCCAGAAACCGTGTCTTTTAATTCATTCTGATAACGTCTCAATACAACGGCATTAGCCTCCGGATCCTTTATTAACCCAAAAGAAGTATCTCTATACTGATAAAGGTTGATTTAGTAGACCCTCACCCTCCTTTAAGGTATGAAAAAAGAGCCTTAGGGCTCTTTTTTGCTAGTCAACCGCTGTTTCTAATTTAGTCTGGTAAATTGTCGATTGCGTATTGTGCCTGCTCCTTCGTGTATTTATCCCCGTGTCCTGATACTAGCTGGTTAAATAATTCCTGATCGGACATTGGCATAATATCTAAGTAGTTTTTTGCTGCTTTAAGGGCTTGCACGTTGTAGTCTACCTTTACATTCTTTATCGCATATTGGGCCGCAGCTGCGGGATATTTATCACCATACTCCGATACTAGCTGATCATAAAGCCCTTTCTCTGAAAATGGCATCGTACTTAGGTAATTTTGAGCCGCCCTTAATGCGTTTTTATATTCCCGTGGTATATTTTCTTGTTTGTTTGTTTGGTCAAGTACTTCCTTGTGATCTTCTTTTTTGGTGTCTTTCTGTGCGATTGGCTGTTGTTTCCCGGACCCTGTTACATCCCTTTCATTGTCCGACCCAAGCGTACCCCCAATCGCACCCAGGGCAATAAATCCGATAATAACAATAAACCACCATCTCTTATAAAGCGGCTTTTTGGGTTTTCTTGCATTCCCATCCATATTTTCAACACCCCCCCCTTTCACCATATACTTCCATAAAAAAAAAGGGGGGGGTACTCCTGCAATACCGACATAATATTAAAGCCGCCCCACATGGACGGATCCCTATGCTAATACCGTATATCATATTGATATTAAAAAAACTGTTCCTAAACTGCCTCTTTTCTACCCCAAAACTGCTACTTTTCTGTTTTATGCAGTTTTGAACCTATTACAGCGGGGCACAGGATGCCCGCTAGCACCTCTAGGGCCTCATAATTTATCTTCCTAATCCCGGCAATGGTAATATAGTTTTGCTTTCTAAATGTATCATTAATACTTATTCCCATTCCCCACCGGTGATATCGGTTGGCAGCATCTTACTTCTTATAGGCTTTCTTTTTATCGGCGGATACCAGTATTCTATAGCGGCCTTGATTATTTCAAGTACAAACCTTTCACCCCTAATATCCCCACCCCCTCCATTAATTGGTTGCAAGGTCTCACCTACCAAAGAAACCAAATCGTCATCCTTTTTGCGTTTGGGCCGTAAATTTATCCGAACCCTAACCCCAAAGGCGGCATTCGTGTTGAAGTCTTCTATCGCGAAGAATCACCCTGACTTACTCAAAAGGTAATGTCCGAACTGTTTGGCGTTGAGGTTAATTCCATCAATTGCCACCTAAAAGAAATTTTTAAAAGCGGTGAACTTGATGAGGATTCAGTTATTCGAGAACTTCGAATAACTGCCGTAGACGGATAAAAATATTTAACTAATTTTTATAGCCTAGATGTGATTATAGCGGTTGGTTACCGAGTCAACTCATACGAAGCTACCCAGTTTAGAATATGGGCTACAAAAACATTGAAGGAGTTTATTATAAAGAAATTTGTGCTTGACGATGAACGCCCTAAACAAGGATGCATACTTAAAAGAAAAAAGCCCGGATGAACAAAAGCACATCATCCAAGCCTATATCCAAAAGATTGTTATATATGAAAACACAATCGACATCAATACGATTGTGACCTTTGCTGAACATAGTCACTTAGTTCGCTAGTCAGTTCCGCTAAACTATCAAAATGACGACCTTTTACAAATTCTGTTTTGAAAACTTTAAACATGGCTTCGGCCACGGCATTATCGTACGGACAGCCTTTCATACTTAAGGATCTTTTGATATTGAAGGTGTCTAGGGCCTCGTCAATGAGTTTGTTTTTGAACTCATTACCACGGTCAGTATGAAATAAACACATCTGGCCTAAGTTACCACTAATTGTTGATATAGCCTTATATACCAGTCGTGCATCTTTATTTGGGCCAGCGCTATACCCAATAATTTCCCTGTTGAAGAGGTCAACTAATAAACATACATAATTCCAGGACATACCAACGCGTACGTATGTTAAATCACTGACCACAACCGATAGTTCTTTTTCCTGCTTAAATTGTCTATTAAGTTCATTTGACATAGGAGATTCATTACAGCTTGTTTTATGCGGCTTATATTGCGCAACAGTATATTTTGATACCAGACCATTTTCTTTCATGATCCTGCCAATTCACCTGCGGGAAGCTATAAGCCCTTCCTTTTTTAACTCGACCTTGATTTTACGGGTTCCATAGTTTTGGCGACTGGCATGAAAGATATCTATAATTGCTAATGCCAGTGTTTCATCTGGCTTTGTTTCTTTAGCTTCATAATAATAGGTGCTTCTAGACAGTTGTAGGACCTTGCACATTGCTGATATCGAGTATTTGTGTTGATTTTGCTTTATCACAATTACTTTCGTCCTAGTATCAGCGCAGCTTGCTTTAAAATATCATTCTCCATTAATAATTGTTTATTTTCCTTACGCAGATTAATTAATTCGATTTGCTCCGGTGCTAGGTTATCCTTTTCCTTAAATGAACCTGTTGTTTGGCTTTGTTTAATCCATTTGTCCAAGGATGATGGTGTTAATTCGTATTTACGGATAATTTCTTTTCTAGGCTTGCCGTTATTGTATAACTGAACCATCTGTTGTTTAAATTCATCGGTATAGGATCTTCTTTGTCGTCTGGTCATAGTAGCCTCTCCTTAGCTTAATATTAATAGTCTACTTGACCTTAAAAAATCTGTCTAGTTAAGTGTAACCTATCCACTGTTATAATTGTTAAAGAAAGGGATCGACACCTGCTCATAGCACCATCTATAAAAATAGCGTTATTAAAAAGGTTAACAATATAAAAACCATTCCTGCCATTGCTACAAGCCAAACTAAGGGGATTTTTCTACCTGCAAAACTATTATTTAATGCCCCTTTCTTTGGACATACAACAATGCATTTTTGGCAGTTAAGACATTCAGCCGATATTACCTTCTTCATTTTATGCACCTCTAGATTTGAGGGACATTTCTTTGTACATAACGTGCAATTGATGCACTTATCTTCGCATCGGACTATACCACTGGGGCTAAACCGACCTGCAACTCCGGCAACAGCACCCTGTATGCAGATATATTTGCAGAAGAATCTATCAATAAAGAATGAGCCAATAATTGTTACAAACATCAACATAATACTTATCCAGGCTAATCCAGGCAATATTATGTCATATTGCTCAAACACATCGTCAACACTGATTTGTAGCAGTAACTTGCCGCTTGCAATGGATAATACTGCAAAACCTGTAAGTATGATGTATTTCACTGCTCTAAGATATTTATCGAGTGTTGCAGGAACTGTGAACCTTTTTTTTAAAAGCTTGAATCCTATATATCCAACAACCCTTTGCAGCGCCCCTACCATGCACAAAAAACCACAAAAGCTTCTTTTAAAGATAATGGCAAACAAAATAAATATTATTAGAACTGCCATAATGTTAAGTTGAACTGCATTTTCGAAAGTCTCCTCAATAAGGGGATGAAAAACAAACGGGAATATTATTAGAAAAAAAGGAACGGCTGTTTTTGCTAATTTCTTAGTATTAATATTCATTACATGACCTCCGTATATTTGAGCTTGCCCCGTTAAAGTAGACACATAGAATGGCGGATTTTCTTCAGAATTTACAAGATTTCATTCTTAGCTATTTATCTAATTAGTCACCCCTTGACATGGGGCCTCTAGGCCTGTGTTTTTGGGAGTCGCCGGGATGGCTATACTAATTACCTCCCGCCCAAAGAGGCTAACACAGGCCCCTCTCCATGTAAAGGGGTTTACGCTGCTAGTTTAAAGAATTGTTCATACTCAACCGGAGACATATATCCAAGGAAAGAGTGCAGTCGTATCCGGTTATAAAAGACTTCTATATATTCAAATATGGCTTGGCGTGCCTGGGCTCTAGTTTTAAATCGGTTGCCATATATTAATTCTCTTTTCAGTGTTCCAAAAAAAGGATTCCACGCAGGCATTATCATAGCAGTTACCCTTACGGCTCATGCTGGTAATCATCCCACGGTCTCTTAATGCTTGCTGATATTCATAGCTGGCATACTCGACTAAAGAAAAGGGATTGCTCCCTTTCCCTCGTCTAAGAACCGTACGTGAGAGTTTCCAACTCATACGGCTCAAGCATTTCTTAACCTTTTCAGGCGGCAACAAGCGCGTGAAGTTTCATCTTTCTTTTGATAAAATACTCACTATCCAAGAAAGGGGTTTTTGAAATTTGCAATTTTGGGTGTCCGTTACTTTTCACTGCCATTTGTCTTTGCGGCTTATCTTGGAACGATAGGGGTGATATATTCGCCGACCTTTAAAATTTTTGATGTGCTACTGGGCCCTGTGTGGTTACCGATAATTTTTCTAATTATTGGGGCTTTATTGGGTTATGCTTTAATGGTACTTATCAAACATTTACAACTAAGAAGATAATTAATCTTATGAGTTTCATCCTTACTTGCTTCTTTTCTTACCTAATGTAAATCCACTAAGTTTTTAAGCCATAAAAAATACTGTCCTAGTATTTTGGGGTCGCCCATTCCCAAAAAAAGAACATTAACAAGTTGTTCCTTCAACTTATTTAGAACACGCTGCTTTCTTGTTATTTTATTAATATCTGAACGCAATACCTGGCATGCTATTTTTTTGGTTTCCGAACAATCTATTTGTGACAAGACAATGCTAATATATTCTTCTACATTTCTGCACATAACCACACCTTCATTCAGTTTTTTTGACAGCATAACGGTTAGCAAATCCACACGACTACCAAGATTCCTGCACAAATCCATATAACTCCATTACCTCCAGGACCTGAGATAAAGGGCATGATTGTATCTCCACACAAAAATACCTCCTGTTTATTTATGTGATAATAATATCAAATCACATTAAACAAACAGGAGGTATAAAATTAAACAAATCCTAAACTCTCTTTTTTTCAATTTAATTAATAATTATAATTTGCTACTCTAACAAGCATTTCGAGCTTTTACTGCTATCTTTCTTGTTTTTTTCCAAGAGGATACTTATCGAAGCTTCTATCTTCCATTGAATAACCTGATAACCATATAATTCTATCTTATCTATTCAACCGGTATCCCGCACCCCATACTGTCTCTAAGATTTTTGGGTTTTTACTGTCATCCTCAATTTTTTCACGAATACGATTAATATGCACCATAACCGTCGCGCTATCCCCAACATAATCATATCCCCATATTTTTTCATACAATTGTTCCTTCGAGAAAACAATATTGGGGTTTTCAGCCAAAAATTTTAATAATTCAAATTCTCGGTTAGGAAAACGAATTTCTTGCTCACCCTTATAAACCTTCCATCCATGCAGAAGAATTCGAATATTACCTATTAGTATCTCATCGCCCTTATAATCCAACTCTATCTGATTGACTTCTGTTAATCGACTATACTGTCTTATATTTGCATTTACTCTTGCTACAAGCTCAGCGGGATCAAAAGGTTTAGTAATATAATCATCTGCACCAAGCCCCAGACCACGAATTTTATCAACAGATTCCGTCCTTGCCGTTACCATGAGAATTGGAATATTAAGTTCATCTCTGATCTCTTTGCATATCTCATAACCATTCTTCCCGGGCAGCATAAGATCCAGTAGTATTAAGTCAAAATTTTCCAGACGTAGAAATGGAAGTACTTTATCTCCATCACTTACAATGAATGTTTCAAACCCACTAGCTTGCAGATAAGCCTGTTCTATCATACTGATATCATCATCGTCTTCGACAATTAGAATTCTATATTTTGTATTGATCTAAATCACCTCATTCATCCAAAATTGGTAGTTTTATTCTAATAGTAAGACCGTTGCTGTTTTCTGCATCTACTGAGCCTTCCATAGCATCCACTAGATATTTTACAATATAAAGACCTAGACCATTCCCTTCTTTTATATTCCTTGACTCATCACCTCGAAAAAACTGTTCAAAAATATGGGGGATCTTATCTTCTGAAACTCCACAGCCATTATCAGAGATCTCAAGTACTACATATGCATGTTCTTCAAAAACATTAATGGTAATTTCAAGCTTATCTGTTTCTGCATATTTTCTACTGTTTTCCAGTATATTATCAAGTATTCGTTTAATTTGTTCTCGATCAACATTTGAAAACAAGCCTTTTTTTACATCTTTTATTTTAATTTTTATAGATTCATTCTCTATCAATAATTCGTATCTTTTCACATAGGCTTCCAGATACTCACTCCACTCTGTCTTTTCAAAAAACAGTGGCATATTACCTGTTTCAAGCTTTGAGAAATAAAATAACCTTTCCAAAAGCCGATCCATTTCTATCGTTCGTTTATAAGCCGTATCAAGAAATTTTTCTCTTGATTCAGGTGTTGAAGCAACCCCATCCTTGAGACCTTTTATTGTTCCTCTAATTGCCGTTAATGGAGTCCTTAAATCATGAGAAATTCCCGCCACCATTTCAACTCTCGCCTTTTCATAAGACTCCTTTTCCGCATTAGCTTCCGTTATATGTTCCTGCATTTCATTAAATGCGTCACAGACATATTCAAATTCAATATCTCCTTTGTATTTAACAGGTTTAGAAAAATTTCCTTCTTTCATTCTTTTTGCTCCTTCTGACAATGCATCTAAAGGATTTGTGATATGTTCTATAAGTCTCTTAGTAAAAATCTGACTAATTATGAGTAAGGCACCTATGCAAAATACACCATCAATCAGCAATAGTATAAGTATAGTAGTCAAACTATTTTTTTGAAACCAGGATTCATGATATTCCCCTGCAATTGCAAACACATTCATTTTCTCATTCATATGACTTTGTGTTAGCACAGTCATATAGTCTTTTACATAAACATGTACCTTTCCATCTGTTTCCAAATAATCTCCAATATAATTTATAAGCTTACTCACAGGAAAATCAGTATTTGAGTAAACCACCTCACTATCTATTTCAACGCAAATAGAAAATCCATACCTATTCAGTTTTGTTGCAAGATTGTTTATCGCCTCTTCTTTTGGGGATGGATTCCAATCTGTCAGGATATTTCTTATTTGTTCGGTATTATCTGCTAACTCAGACGAACTAATCGTGCTGTTTTTATATTTGTGCTCATATAAATTTATTACAAACATATTAACGAAAAGAAATAGACTTAAAGTTACAAGTACCATTCTGGTATTAGAAATAAAAATTCTGCGTTTCACCGACTGCTTTTCCTTATTCATCGTCCTCCTCCTTGTAATAGGTGGCACAGAAAAAATCGTCAATGTTTCTTCTCTGTGACACACACTCTTTTAACTTTCTTCTTTTTCGTCCATCATAGAATTTCCACATTACTACAGGATTTTGAACCAGCATTAACAGTTGTGTTACAGGGACTACAAATTTTGTAAAAAAGATTTCCACGGTTTTGACATTATTTCGCATCCTTTTTCTTTATATGACCACATGCCTTACATGTTCCTTTAACTATTGGGTATAGACACAATGCAATATAGAAATCATATTGAGATTCATGCTGACTTCTGCTTCCATTATCTTACTCCATCTGTTTCTGATATTCTTCTAATTGCAGTTCCTGTTGCTTTTGTAAAGAATCTTTTACTGTTGGAAACCTGTTATTAAAATTATTATACAACAAGATTCTGATATAACATTAAAAACAAATCCCGTTATCAAAACTCCACAGACAGTTGCTCTTTTTACATACCCTTCTAAATACTAAACGAAGTACCATGTAGTCATCGTTGTGGTTTAAGCGCCACATTTTATCCTTTCAACATAATGCGTCATCATTACCACTGCTTCCACATGGTTTTCAGTAGGAAACATATCAAAGATGTTTCCTACTTCTATACCTTTTAACGATGTCTATACTTTTTAACGATTACCAATATTCCCTGTTAAGGTGTGTGCATTTTCCTCCCAGCCGCCATCCCGCCCCATTTAAAATCCCAACCAAACCATCCCCACAAACAAAAATAAGGGCATCCAAGGTTATCCTCATAACCTCAAAAGCCCTTATCCTATACGTTTTCAAGCCTTCTCCACAATATTAACTTACCATATCTGGCAAGCCTTAATTGTATCAAAGACGTTCTTTTTATTTGGTGGAGGCGGGGGGAATCGAACCCACCGTCCGGAAGAACGACCACAGGAGTCTCTCCGAGCGCAGACTGCAGTTTAGGTTTCGTTTCATGGGCGCCTACAGCCGAGCTCCCATGTCACTATCTCGATAAGTCTTGTTTAAACCCTCCGAGAATTGGATTTAAACCAGCCCGTTTAAATGACCCTCTATCCCAGGCCACGGGCCCAGCGTAGGTAGAAGGGTTAACTGCTAAGCAGCTGCTAAAGCAGTGTTGTAATTGTTATTATTGGCAATTATAGTTTTCTCCACCGTTTTGCGGGCTGATGGAAACCCCGGCTCGCTCCTCCTGCCACCGCTTCCCCCGTCGAAACCATGACGCCCCCATATTTTGAACGGGTCATGTGACCCGGGTTTTTGACGTGTGACAGTTATTTATTTATTCCTTGTTTCTAGTAGTTTCTCATTCCCTCCTTGACCGCTCGATCCATTTCTCGCTGCGCATCTCGGGCAGCAGCATCCTGCCTGCGGTCGTGGAGCTTTTTACCCTTGGCCAGGGCCAACTCCACTTTAGCTAAACCTCTCTTGAAGTAAACCTGTAAAGGGATCAAGGCCAGGCCCCTTTCCCTCGTCTTGCCCAGAAGCCGCATTATTTCCTGCTTGTGCATCAATAACTTGCGGGTACGTTTAGGTTCGTGGTTGAACCTGTTGCCCTGCTCATAAGGGCTTATATGCATATTATACAGCAGAAGCTCGGCATTTTCAACGCGGGCGTAGCTGTCCTGCAGGTTGGCCTTGCCGGCACGTAACGACTTGACCTCCGTCCCTTTGAGGGCCAATCCGGCCTCATATGTCTCCAGGATGTGGTATTCGTGCCGGGCCTTACGATTTTTGGTTACTGTCCTAATAGCCATAATCTGCTCCTGAAAAATAAACCCTTTTCCGGCAATAGCCGGAATAGGGGTTTTGTGACAACGATTTTAAATGCAACATATATTATACAACAACACCCTGCTTCTTGTCAAGGTCCCGTTGTAACCACACAAAGTCAACTATATCTAAACCAGAGACCGATGACTACAAGCCTATTTCGGCAGCAATACCTTGCATCGCTTCTAACCCCAGCCCCATAAACTCCTCCAAGGTGAGTCCTATTTCCGAACAGGCTTCAATTGTCTCCCTGTTGGCACCACGAGCAAAGCTCTTTTCTTTAAAACGTTTCAATAGAAATGGCACATCTACAATTGATAGTTTCTTTTCCGGGCGAATTAATGCCCCGGCTACTATTAAACCAGTCAAGGGATCGGTAGCAAAAAGGGCCTTGTCCATCAGGGAAAGGCGTGGTAGCCCGTGATAGGAGTTATGTACCTTTACCGCATACACAATGTCTTCAGGCAACCCCAGCTCGGCGAGCATTTCTGCTCCCTCAATGCTATGGCTGGCCGGATCACCCTTGGTCCGGTCATAGTCGATATCATGCAATAGCCCGGCCAGGCCCCATTTCTCCACGTCCTCATCAAAATGTTCCGCCAGCCTGCGCATTACTGCCTCCACTGCCAGGGAGTGGTTAATGAGATTTTTGTTTTTCAAGTTTTTCTTGAGCAGTGTTAAGGCTTCTTCCCTGTTCATATTTTTCCTCCTTTTCCGGCGGTAAAGCCGGCTCAACCTTGAGAAATTTTGCGTTAGCCCGGGCAGCAACTGTACCATCAGGCAGAGTAACACTGGCAGCCATCACCAGCAGGCGTCGTTTTTGCGACACCAGGCTGCTTTCAATAATCAGCTCGGTCCCCACCGGGACAGCAGCACTATAGCGGACTGTCATTTCTGCCGTCATGGCTACAAGCCCATGCTCCCACAGCCATTTTCCCATTGCTTCATCCATCATTGTAGCCAGCAGTCCACCATGGACCACATCATTCCAGCTCTGATGTTCCGGCCCGGCAGTGAAACGGGAGCGGCATATTTCTCCATCATGTTCAAACACCATCTTCAGCCCGATTGGATTGTTGGGGCTGCAGCCAAAACAGATATTATTTTCATCTTTTAGCAGCGGTCTGGTCAAATTTTTCTACCCCCTTCCGCCTTTTGGTTCCCTTTAACCCCCGGCATAATAGTGAAAAATGCCGGGGGTTACCCGGCGTTTCTCTCTTAATGGAATAAAACTGTAGCAATTATTAGTGCAATGGTGCCGGCAACCTTAATTAGCGGGTTCATTGCCGGGCCTGATGTATCCTTACAGGGATCCCCAACGGTATCACCGATAACTGCAGCCTGGTGGACAGGATTGGCTTCCCCATCAACACTCTTGCCGCCCAGGTGACCTGCTTCAATCCATTTCTTGGCGTTGTCCCATGCGCCCCCGGCATTAGCCAGGAAAAGGGCCATCAGCACACCGGTTGCTGTAAGTCCGGCCAGATAACCGGCCAGGGCCAGGGCCCCCAGGCCGAATCCTACGATTAGGGGCATAATCACTGCCACCAATCCGGGGAAAATCATCTTTTGTATAGCCGCACCGGTAGCGATGCTGACACAACGAGCGTAGTCCGGTTTTTCCGATCCATCCATAATCCCTTTGATTTCTCGGAACTGGCGGCGCACCTCATTCACCATACCGAACGCGGCGTCACCCACCGCTCTCATTGTGGAAGATCCAATAACAAATGGAATGGAAGCCCCAATAAGCAATCCAACCAGCACCAAAGGATCATTGAGGTTAATTATCAGACGTCCTTCTGTCAAAAGGTGCTGCAGCTTGGGGTTTCTTACAATTTCATCAGCAAAGGCCTGAAATAGAGCCAATGCGGTAAGAGCCGCAGACCCAATAGCAAATCCTTTAGCAATAGCGGCAGTAGTGTTGCCCACAGCGTCCAGCCGATCGGTCTTTTCACGAACTTCGGGCGGTAGACCGGCCATCTCGGCAATCCCACCGGCGTTATCGGCAACGGGGCCAAAGGAGTCCATTGCCACCACGATACCAGCCGTGGAAAGCATGCCCATTGCGGCCATAGCAATACCATAAATGGCATGTGCCGGTTCTACCATGCCGGCCACAAAAAAGGCGAAATAGATGGCCCCGGCAAATACTATCATCGGGAAAAATACTGACTCCATGCCCACCGATAGGCCGTGGATAATGTTTGTAGCCGGTCCTGTCTTGGAGGCTTCTGCAATACGTAAACAGGGGGGCTTATTATTAGCGGTATAGTATTCGGTAAGGGCACCAATGGCTACGTTAACAACTAGGCCTGCCACTACCGCCAGGAAAATACCCAGCCCTTCGTTGCCAAAGGTCCAACTGGCCAGGAAAAACACACCAATGGCAGTCATAATGTTAGTTGACCAGAGACCCACATTGAGTGCTGCCTGGGGGTTGCCACCTTCACCGGTGCGAACAAAAAAGGTACCAATGATGGATGCAATAATACCGATAGCGCCAACTACCAGGGGAAAAAGAGCTCCCTTAACGCCGAAAATCGTGTTACCGATAATCATGGCGGCAATAGTGGTAGCAGCGTAAGATTCGAACAAATCGGCACCCATGCCGGCCGTGTCGCCTACGTTATCTCCCACGTTGTCTGCGATAGTAGCCGGGTTGCGTGGATCATCTTCTGGTATGCCTGCTTCTATCTTGCCTACCAGGTCGGCACCCACGTCAGCCGCTTTGGTAAAAATACCACCGCCAACCCGGGCAAAGAAAGCGATCGCGCTGGCACCAAAGGCAAAGCTGTTAATAACTACAGGGTTTTTATAAATTAGAAATAATACCGAAACACCCAACAAACCTAGCCCGGCCACAGAAAGACCCATTACCGCGCCGGCACGGAAAGAAATTTTTAACGCCTTGCCCAGGCCAACACTCCTGGCGGCTTCTGCCGTTCGGGCATTGGACTTGGTGGTACTGTTCATGCCTATATAACCAGCAATAGCTGAGCTAACCGCGCCTACCAAAAAAGAAACGGCAAGGGCAACCCCCTGCACACGCTGGTCCAACAGCGGCAGCACCAGGGCTAGTAAAATGGCCACTATAAGGGTAAAAGGTATCAGTGTCTTATACTGGCGGTTTAGAAAAGCCATGGCGCCTTCCTGGATTGCTTCTGAAAGTTCCTTCATCTTGGGTGTGCCCATTGACTCTTTCAGAATACTGGCAAAAATGACCAGAGCAAAGCCCAGGGCTATAGCCCCAACAACTGCGCCGATTACAGCTAGTATCATTGATTCCTGCACGGGTTAATTACCTCCTTGTGAAAAATTTTTATCTCCATATAACCAGTGCTAAACATAGAGCTCCAAATACAGTGGCCACGGCAATGGTGACCTTTCCCAGGAGTTCGTCTAAACCTTTTTTCTTACCAAAAAATGTTTCCGCTCCCCCGGTAATTGCCCCAGATAGGCCGGCGCTTCTGCCCGACTGCAAAATAACAGCCGCAATCAGAGCTATTGCCAAAAGTACCTGCACAACAGTCAAAACTATTCTCAGCGCATCCACCAAAATCCCCTCCTAACAGGTATATAGCAAAATTAAAAATACCAAAAATTATTATACCATAAGGCAAAAAAACTAACAAACCAGGGCCTGGGCCGGATATTCTATGTTAACTAGAAATAAACCCCGCGCCGGCGCTGCCGGCCCACCCAACATATTATCGCAACCGGCCAGAATATCCACAACTTGATGGGGTTTGAGCTTACCCATACCAACCTGGATTAATGTACCGGCAATCATCCGGGCCATATGGTATAAAAAACCGTCTGCCCGCATGTCTATATAAATTAATTCACACATTTTACTTATCTTTATATCGATAAGATTGCGGACAGTAGTTTTAACCGGTGTCCCCAGCGCCCGAAAGGAACTGAAGTCCTGCCTGCCTATTAGACACTTAGCACCCTCCCGCATGGCCCCTACATCTATAGGACGATGGACATGATAACTGTACAGCCGCAGGTAAGGTAAAGGCATTTTGCCGTTATAAATCACATAGCGGTAGGTTTTGGCTACTGCTGAAAAACGTGCATGAAAAGTAGCTGGGACCCCTTTTGCCTTTAAGGCGTTGATATCCTTCGGTAAAACCCCATTAAGGGCGTATGTAAGACGCTCAGGAGGAATACGTAAACCACCTGGCTTAAAATTAACTACCATGCCCCGGGCATGTACACCAGAGTCAGTCCTGCTAGCGCCAATAACCCTAATTTCTTCTTTGGCTAACCAGGATAGTTTTTCTTCAAAAACCCCCTGTATGGTCTTAAACCTTGTCCCACGCTGTTCTTGAAAACCGTGATAATTTGTGCCATCATAGGCTATTGTCACCTTGATATTTGTCATTTAAGCCCCTCGGATATTTTAGTACATTTACCTGCTGCCTACTAATGTGCATCAATGGCTCCGAAAATCGATTTTACAATCACTTATATTAATCTAAGGGCTATGACTCCGGCCAGACTGGCCAGTGCCACACAGATAACCACATAATCTTCAGTGTTCAGCTTGAGAACACTCATTCTGGTCCTATTGGCACCACCCCGATAGCACCGGCATTCCATGGCCATAGCCAGGTCGTCTGCCCGCCGCAGCGCCCCAGCAAAAAGCGGCACGAATAAAGGTAGCAAACTTTTAGCCCATTTAACTGGGCTGCCGGTGGTAAACCCCGCCCCTCTGGAGCGCTGAGCGCTAATTACTATCTCTGCCTCTTGCAGCAGGGTAGGAATAAACCGTAGGGCCAGAGTCATCATCATCGCCAGTTCATGCGCCGGCACACCCACCCGCTGTAAAGGAGACATAATGCTCTCCAATCCCGCCGTTAGTCTGATTGGAGGGGTAGTCAGTGTTGGTAGAAAGGCGATTAAGATCAATAGCGCCAGGCGCAACACTATCCCCGTGGCGGCAATTATCCCCTCCTGAGAGACCTGCAGTGGGCCATGTGCAATCACCGGTGTCCCCGGTGTTAAAAAAGCCTGCAGCAGAAAGGTGATGAGCAACAACAGCCACAACGACTTAAGGCTACCCAATATTACTGCCAGAGGTAGCCTGGATACGAATAAGGCCACCAGCGTCAGCAGCGCAATGAGCAAGAAGCTCTGCCAGTTGGAAAATATTATAATAGACACAGCAATAGCCAGGACAGCAATGATCTTTGTACGTGGATCCAGCCTATGCAGCAATGAATCACCAGGTATATATTGTCCCATGCTAATACCGCTTAACATAACGCCTCCTCCAGCAGCCCGGCAATTACCTCCTCGGCTTCATCTGCCGTAAGCACGCCGGGGCGGATCCGTTTGCCCAGTAACCGTAGCTGGTGCATCAAACGAGCTGCTGCCGGCAAATCCAATCCGATGGCCATCAGCTCTTCCACTCGGCTAAATATTTCCCTGGGCGGGCCTACCATCACCAACCGACCCTGATTAAGCACCGCCACCTGCTCCGCCAGCAGCGCCACTTCCTCCATGTCATGAGTGACCAAAATGATGGTTGCATCTTCCCGCCGCCGGAAATTCTCAACATGCTGCATCAACTGCTGTTTCCCCTGGGGGTCTAATCCCGCAGTTGGTTCATCCAGGATTAGTACCTGGGGCTTTAGAGCTAGTACCCCAGCAATGGCTGCTTTTCTACGCATGCCGCCACTAAGATGAAATGGGGACATGCGGGCCGCTTCCTGGGGGTTGATACCCACCAATCGCAACGCTTCATGGGCACGCTCCTTTACCTCAGCTTCAGCAAGGCCCATATTTCTGGGTCCAAAGGCCACATCAGCTAAAACAGTTTCCTCAAAGAGCTGCTGTTCCGGTTGCTGAAAGACCAGACCGACACTGCGCCAGAGATTGCGCCGTTGTTTCTTATCCGCCGTGTCAATCCCACATACTCGTACCTTTCCACTGGTAGGCCGTAGTAACCCATTAAAATGCCGGATCAAGGTAGATTTACCAGAACCGGTTGAACCGATAATCGCCAAAAAAACGCCTTTTTTTATATCCAGAGAAATACTGTCTAAAGCAGCAATCTGGAACGGCGTACCCGGCGAATATATATGTGTTAACCTATCAATTTCAATAATGGCTGACATAGTTAGAAAGGCGCCCCCCAACACCAGGGTTACCCCTTGAGCCTATTCGACCAAGACATTTTTGCAATAGGCCAGCATATCATCAATTGTCAGAATATCCAGCGGCAATGAAAAACCCCGTTGGCGTAGACCATGGGCTATTTTAAGTGCAGTGGGCAACTGCAGACCCAATTCCGCCAGTAGTTCAATTTCTGTGAAAATCTCTGCCGGTGGACCGGATAGGGCAATTTCTCCATCCGACAAAACAACAACCCGATCAGCCAAAACAGCCTCCTCCATAAAGTGGGTAACAAGAACTACAGTCACCTGCATGTCCCTGTTCAGGTGGATCAGTGTTTCCATTAGCTCCATGCGCCCGGCCGGATCGAGCATGGAGGTGGGTTCATCAAGCACCAAGCAGGTGGGGCACATCGCCAACACCCCGGCTATTGCCAGCTTTTGCTTCTGTCCCCCGGATAGCAAATGGGGAGCATGCCCGGCATATGGTGTTAGGCCAACCAGGCGAAGGGTTTCTGCAACCCTCTTTTTTACCTCCTCCGGGGGCAAACCAAGATTTTCAGCACCGAATGCCGCATCTTCTTCAACCAGAGAACTGACAATCTGATTATCCGGGTTTTGAAAAACCATACCCACCAGGCGACGAATTTCCCATGTATTTTCAGCGGATGTCGTATCCATCCCAGCGACGGTAATACTACCGGCCGATGGCTTCAACATCCCGTTAAAATGCCTGGCCAGGGTAGACTTGCCCGACCCGTTGGAGCCGATAATCACAAGGAACTCCCCCGTTTTCACCGTCAGGTTTATGCCGGACAAAGCCTTATACCCACCAGCGTTGCCGCGGCGATAAATATAGGTGAGATCCTTGGCCGCTATAAATACATCCTTCACTAAACTAGTTCTAGAATAACCATTTCCGCAGCGTCGCCGCGACGGGGCCCCACCTTGATCACGCGAGTGTAACCGCCGGGGCGTTCGGCATATTTCGGCGCAATTGTATCAAATAGCTTTTTCACTACTTCCTCTTCGTACAAATAGGCCAACACCCGGCGCCGGGCCGCAAGATCCCCTTGCTTCGCAGTTGTGACTAATTTTTCGGCAATGCTTTTAACTTCCTTTGCCCTGGCCTCGGTTGTGTTAATCCGTTCATGCCGGAAAAGGGATGCAACCAGGTTGCGGAGCATAGCCTTGCGATGGCCTGTATTAAGGCCTAATTTCTGGTATCCCACTTTCAAAAAGCCCTCCCTTACTCTTCGTCCTTTCTTAGCGAGAGGTCTAGTTCGGCCAGCTTGTTAACGACCTCTTCCAGGGATTTTTTCCCCAGGTTCCTTACTTTCATCATATCCTCTTCGTTTCGCTGGATTAATTCTTCTACAGTATTTATGCCGGCCCGTTTCAGACAGTTGTACGAACGCACTGAAAGGTCCAATTCCTCAATAGTCATCTCCAGGAGCTTGTCTTTTTGCTCCTCCTCCTTTTCCACCATGATCTCAACCTCACTTACGCTTTCAGTAAGACCGATGAAAAGACGCAGGTGATCATTCAATATCTTAGCAGAAAGACTGGTAGCCTCGTCGGGTCTTATACTGCCGTTGGTCCATACCTCCAGGGAGAGCTTATCAAAATCTGTAATTTGGCCCACCCTGGTATTTTCCACATTATAATTCACCTTTTTTACCGGTGTAAAAACTGAATCCATGGGGATAACCCCGATAATATGTTCACCTTTTTTATTACGCTCAGCGGTAACATACCCCCGTCCCCTGGACGCGGTTATTTCCATTACCAGCCGAGCATTATCGGACAAGGTGGCGATTTTTAAATCAGGGTTAAGAATCTCTACATCTGCGTCGTGGATAATGTCACCCGCCTTGACCACACCTTCTTTTGTGGTTTCAATACGCATTATTTTCTCTTCATCACCATGAATTTTCAAACAAAGGCTCTTTAAATTAAGGATAATATCAGTGACATCTTCAACAACACCTGGTATGGTTGAAAACTCGTGTAGCACACCGTCTACCTTAACGGATGTTACCGCAGCACCGGGCAATGATGAAAGCAAGATGCGGCGTAGGGAATTTCCCAGGGTTATCCCATAACCCCTTTCCAGAGGTTCTACCACAAATTTCCCATAGGTATTATCCTCGTTCACTTCCACAATTTCTATTCTTGGTTTCTCGATTTCGAGCATACAGGTTCCCTCCTAAGATGGTGTCCGGCAATCGGTGATCAGCGTTGGTGTAAATGGATATCACCGGAGCGGAATTCGACACTTAAAACCAACAGCCAACAACCAACAACCACAGCCCTATCTGGAGTACAGCTCTACAATTAGGTGCTCCTGTACAGTGGCGTCAATCTGATCCCTTGTTGGGAAATCTACTACCCTTGCCTGGACCTGTTCAGCCTCATATTCCAGCCAGGCCGGTGGTGTGTGGTCGCTCGCCCTTTCTATTAATTCCTTAAATTTGGGCGATCCCTTGCTTTTGTCACGCACTGTAATCACATCGCCAACCTTGATTAAATAAGAAGGAATGTTCACCTTGCGGCCGTTAACCAGAAAATGACCGTGTAAAACCAGCTGTCTGGCTTCACTACGTGATGAGCCTAAGCCGATACGGTAAACAATATTGTCCAAACGTCTTTCCAAAAGACGTAGCAGATTTTCACCTGTAACACCAGGTTGTCTTTCCGCCTTTTCAAAATATCCTCTAAATTGTTTTTCTAAAATGCCATAAATTCTACGCGCTTTTTGCTTTTCCCTCAACTGCAATCCAAATTCAGAAAATTTCTTACGGCCCTGTCCATGTTGCCCGGGAGCATATGAGCGTCGTTCTACCCCGCATTTAGGGGTAAAACAACGATCCCCTTTCAAATAAAGCTTTTGCCCTTCCCGGCGACATAGCCTGCAAACTGATTCAGTATATTTAGCCAAAAATTGCACACCTCCTTAAACTCTCCGGCGCTTGGGCGGCCGGCATCCGTTATGAGGAATAGGGGTAACATCTTTAATTATGTTGACCTCCAGGCCGGCAGCCTGTAGAGAACGTATAGCCGCTTCCCGACCGGCGCCTGGCCCCTTAACCATTACTTCTACTTCCTTCAAACCATGTTCCATAGCCTCTCTGGCAGCATTTTCTGCTGCCTGCTGAGCAGCATAAGGGGTGCTTTTTCTGGAGCCTTTAAATCCCACCCCGCCGGAGCTGGCCCAGGAAAGGGTATTACCTTTAGTATCAGTAATAGTTACAACGGTATTATTGAATGTAGATTTAATGTGCGCAACTCCACTTTCTATGTTTTTGCGTTCACGTTTTTTTGATCTGGCTACGCGACGCGCCATTGCACAACCTCCCTTTTATCTATATTATTTTTTCCTGCGGATACCAACTGTTCTTTTCGGACCCTTACGCGTGCGGGAATTTGTTTTTGTCCGTTGGCCCCGCACCGGCATACCGCGGCGATGCCGCAAACCACGATAGGAACCGATTTCAATTAAACGCTTAATATTTAGAGCGATTTCCCGACGTAAATCCCCTTCTACCTTGAGTTCTTTTTCAATAATGTCTCGCAGTCTGTTTATTTCTTCTTCCGCCAGGTTTTTTACCCTGGTGTCCGGATTAACATTGGTTTGGTTCAGGATCTTTTGAGACGTAGGCCTACCAATGCCAAATATATAGGTGAGAGCTACCTCCACCCTTTTGTCCCTCGGTAGGTCAACGCCGGCAATTCGTGCCATATCTTATTCAACACCTCCCATTTTACCCCTGCACCTGTTTGTGTTTTGGATTTTCACAAATGATCATAACCTTACCTTTTCTGCGAATTATCTTGCATTTTTCACACATAGGTTTAACCGATGGCCTAACTTTCACCATCAACCCTCCTTAATATTAGCTTCACTTATAGCGATAGACAATTCTGCCGCGGGTTAGGTCATAAGGGGATAACTCCACCATTACCCTGTCCCCAGCAAGGATACGAATAAAGTTCATTCTTATTTTCCCCGAAACGTGTGCCAAAACCTTATGACCGTTTTGCAACTGTACGCGAAACATGGCGTTTGGCAACGGCTCAATCACAGTTCCTTCCACTTCAATCATATCTTGTTTTGACATTAGAGATACAACAAACCTCCTTATGGTTAAAATAGACACCTATTAAACTGCCGCAGTTAAAGCCATCAGACTGGCGCCAATGGTCGGCTGACGCTGCGCTACATCAGCAATGACTTTTTTACAACGGCAGTTGATTTACAAGACTCTTTAGTTCCTTCCGGACATCCTCGTTAGTAACCCTTTTCCCGTTTTGCGCCTTTGTAAAAATGTTTTTGGCCACTACATCATAAAATTTCAGGTGTTTATTATTTTTACGCTTAGGCTTTTCTACTTTTCGCCCTTCACCATCTGCAACCAGGACCCTGGATTCACTATCAACCTGGACCACCAGGTAGAACATGCCACTATCCCTGCCTTGCAATGAAGAAACCAGTTGTCCAATCTGCACCTCATTTTTCGACATGGCCTATCCTCCTGAGACAGCCTCACATCTTGGTAAGTATCTCCGGTTGGTCGTCAGTGATTGCAATTGTATGTTCGAAATGGGCTGAGAGTTTTGCGTCTAAAGTTACTACAGTCCAGTTATCAGAAAGAGTTCGCACTTCATAAGTGCCCATATTGATCATTGGTTCTATCGCTAATGTCATACCTGCCTGCAACCGGGGTCCCCTGCCGGGTCTGCCAAAGTTAGGCACCTGTGGATCCTCGTGGGGTTTTGTACCAATACCATGACCTACATAGTCACGGACCACCGAAAAACCATAGCCTTCCGCACAGGTTTGCACGGCATGAGAAATATCTGATAGCCTGTTTCCTGCCCTCGCTTGAGCAATCCCCTTATGCAGGGATTCTTTCGTAGCATGCAACAATTGTAAAACTTTCGAACTTACATCCCCCACTGGGTAAGTAGCGGCACCATCACCATAGTATCCATTTATTTCCGCCCCGATGTCAATACTGATAATATCACCATTTTTCAATTTTCTTAAACTGGGGAACCCATGCACAACCTCCTCATTTATGGAAGCACACACTGCAAAGGGAAACCCATAAAGCCCTTTAAAAGCTGGCCTGGCACCTTCTTTAATAATGGTTTCTTCCGCCAACTGATTCAATTCTAAGCTAGTTATCCCCACCCTAATCGCCTGGGCCACTGCTGCGTGAGCTTTAGCCACTATCCGTCCCGCTTCACGCATACAGACAAGCTCCCTGGCGGATTTAATAGTAATCATATTATCACCTACCTGATAAACCCTTGATAGCTACGCATCAATAAGTGCGATTCTATCTGTTTCATGGTATCCAAAGCAACACCCACAACAATCAGCAGTGACGTACCACCAAAGTAGATGTTGGGTATTTTGGTGGCCAGCAACACAAAGTTCGGCAGCACGGCAATTAATGCCAAAAATATAGCCCCAGATAGGGTAACCCTGCTCATGATCCTACTGATGTACTCGGCCGTAGGGCGCCCCGGACGTAGACCCGGGATAAACCCGCCATATTTTTTAATGTTATCCGCCACATCCACCGGGTTCATTACCACTGCAGTATAGAAATAGGTAAAACCAATCACCAATAACGCAAAAAGCATTGTATGGGCCGCCGTTCCCCAGCCAAGGTATGCACCATAAAAATTTGCCACGGCACTGCCTTGAAACATTTTAATAATCGTCTCTGGAAACATCAACAGAGAAGAAGCAAAGATTATTGGCATCACACCGGCCTGGTTAACCTTGAGTGGCAAATGTGTAGTCTGCCCACCATATACCCGGCGCCCTACTACCCTTTTGGCATAGCGCACCGGAATACGACGCTGACCCTCCTGTACAGCCACCACAGCTGCGACGACTAGTGCAGCAATCACGGTTAGAAGTATCAGGCTGAAAGCAGTAATGGTCCCTGCATTAAGATATTCACCCAGTCTCGCTGCGCCCTGGGGTACCCGGGAAACAATGCCGGCGAAGATCAAAAGCGAAATACCGTTGCCGATACCTCTTTCGGTAATCTGCTCGCCCATCCACATTAGGAAAGTAGTCCCCGCAGTAATGGTAAGGGCAGTTATAGCATAAGTGATTGCGCTTGGGTGCTGCAATGATCCGCTAACTCCCACCACCATACCGATACCCTGGATGAAAGCCAGAACAACAGTCAAGTAACGTGTATACTGGCTGATTTTTTTGCGCCCTTCTTCCCCTTCTTTTTTTAGTTTATCAAGGTGGGGTATCACTACTGTAAGCAGGTTCAGAATAATGGACGCGTTAATATAGGGCATGATACCCATAGCAAATACGGAGAAGTTTCTTAAAGCCCCCCCGGATATGATATCAAAAAACCCAAAAATAACTCCACTGTTCACCAGATCTGCAAACCGTTCCGGGTTAACCCCCGGCACCGGTATATGCGCACCCAGTCGGAAAATAAACAGCATCCCCAGGGTATAAAGAAGCTTCGTTCTTAGCTCAGAGACCTTGAACGCCGTTTTAAAACTCTGTAACAACTAAATCACCTCAGTTTTACCACCGGCAGCCACAATTTTTTCTTCAGCCGACTTGCTGAACGCATGGGCTTTTACTGTCAAAGATTTTTCTAGGTTGCCTTCACCCAATATTTTAACACCATCAGCTGTTTTTTTGATTACCCGTGCGGCCTGCAGTGTTTCTGGAGTCACAACATCCCCATCCGCGAAACGGTTCAATTGGCTGATATTTATAGCAATAATTCTTTTGGAAAACGGGTTATAAAACCCACGCTTGGGCATACGGCGCTGTAGCGGCATTTGACCACCTTCAAAGCCAGGCCTCACACCACCGCCGGACCTAGCTTTTTGGCCCTTATGACCCCTGCCTGCCGTTTTGCCCTTTCCGGAACCAGTCCCCTGTCCCTTGCGGGTCCGTTTGATTCTAGCCCCGGGGGCAGACTTTAGATCATGCAGTTTCACTCGTCCCCCACCTCCCTTACACTTCCTCAACCTTGAGCAAATGGTTTACCTTGTTAATAGCGCCCCTGATTTGAGGTGTATCCTCTTGTATAACTAGACTGTTTTTTTTGGTTAGACCCAGGGTGCGCACAGTAACCCGTTGGTCTTCCGGGCGGCCGATAAGGCTTTTAATCAGGGTTATTTTCAACTTGGCCAAAATCTTCCCTCCTAGACTACAACTCTTCTACAGTCTTTCCTCTTAGCCGGGCAACCTCTTCTGCAGTCTTTAGATTTTTTAAGGCGGTCATAGTAGCACGCACCATGTTATTGGCGTTACTCGAACCAAGAGACTTGGTTAGAATATCCCGCACTCCGGCCAGCTCCAGAACATACCGCACCGGCCCACCGGCAATAACACCTGTACCAGGGGCAGCAGGCTTCAAAAGGACCTTTCCTGCACCAAATACTCCTATAATTTCGTGGGGAATGGTCGTACCGGTAAGAGGAATTTTGATCATAGCTTTTTTTGCATCTTCAATACCTTTACGGATAGCCTCAGGTACCTCCCCGGCTTTACCCAGTCCGGCACCCACATGACCATTACCGTCCCCGACCACCATTAAGGCCGAAAAGCTGAACCTTCGTCCACCCTTAACCACCTTAGCCACACGGTTAATATAAACTACCTTTTCGCTTGTCTCCAGCTTGCTAGCGTCAATTTTCGTCACCTATATCCCTCCTTTTCACTATATTTTCAGTTATACAATCTGCAGGAGAAATCTAAAATTCCAATCCGCCGGCCCGAGCAGCCTCCGCCAGAGCTTTGATCCGGCCGTGGTAAACATAACCGGCGCGGTCGAATATCACTTGCTTAATGCCTGCCTCGAGCGCCTTTTTCGCCAGCAATTCACCTACAGCAGTTGCTGCAGCGGAATTGCTACAGGAAGACATCTTCCCTTTTAACTCCGGTGCCAGTGTTGATGCTGCCACCAGTGTAGTCATATTTGTGTCATCAACAATCTGCGCGTAAATATTTTTTAGACTACGGAACACATTTAGCCTGGGTCGCTCGGCAGTACCCGCTATTTTTCTGCGCACCCTTTTGTGCCGGATACCCCTCAGCTTTTTGCGGCTTGGTTTGTTCAGCATGTCACAATTCACTCCCTTCAGGCCGTATGCATAGGACCTACGAATGCGGATGATTCCATCTGGTAATTATCCTCTGATTCCTGCTTTACCGGCCTTGCGCCTGATTCTTTCACCCTCGTATTTAATCCCTTTCCCTTTATACGGCTCAGGCTTCCGCACCGCACGTATTTTGGCCGCCAGCGCGCCTACCTTTTCTTTGTCAATACCTTTAATATTTATTTTAGTTGGTGTGGGAACCTCCACCGTCAATCCTTCCTCCGGTTCAATTTCCACCGGGTGGGAAAAACCCACTGCCAGTACCAACTTATTGCCTTGCATGGAGGCGCGGTAACCAACTCCAGCCAGCTCCAGATTTTTTTGAAAGCCTGCTGTAACCCCCTCTACCATATTGTTCATCAGGGTGCGGGTTAACCCATGCAAGGATCTATGCAGCTTGCTATCAGATGGCCGCTTAACAATTAGTTCTCCATTTTCATATTCGATAATCATATCCCGGTGTAGTTCCCTTTCCAGCTCACCTTTAGGACCTTTGACCCAGACCCGTGCCTCTTCTACCTTCACCTCAACGCCGGGGGGAACCTTAACGGGCTGCTTGCCTATTCTGGACATCCATTACACCTCCCAATTCAGCCAGCCATCATCCGCCCGAGCAAAAGCGTTCGGCTGCTTATGAAACTCGTCTTACACAAATCTTTTCTACCAAACGTAGCAGATTACTTCACCGCCAAGTCCTTCCTGGCGGGCCTTTTTATCAGCCATTACACCTTTAGAAGTCGATATTATAGCAATACCAAGACCACCAAGGACCTTCGGCACCTGATCTTTTCTGGCATAAACTCGCAAACCTGGCTTTGATATGCGTTTTAATCCAGTAATCACCCGCCCTCTATTGGGGCTATATTTAAGATAAAGCCTGATTATACCCTGCTTGCCGTCTTCAATATACTCATATTCCCTGACGAATCCTTCATCCCGCAGGATGGCGGCAATAGCTCTTTTCATCCTGGAGGCCGGTGCTTCTACCTTATCATGAAAAACTGTGTTGGCATTGCGAATGCGGGTTAAGAAATCTGCAATCGGATCAGTCATAACCATACAACTAACCTCCTTCCTTAATACAAAGGCCTGCTATATCACAACTCAGAGGTAAAAAAATCTCGTTTTTCCCGAGCCTTATTTTAATGGCCTTTTTTCTGCCGAAACCCAGCCCTACCAGCTGGCCTTTCGCACCCCAGGCAGCTCACCCCGGTAAGCTAATTCCCGGAAACAAATCCGACAGATACCAAATTTTCGCATATAAGCATGGGGTCTACCACAGAGCTTGCATCTATTATGCGCCCGCACTGTATATTTTGGCGTACGTGACGCCTTAATAATTTGTGACTTTTTCGCCAAATTCTACCCTCCTTTATGCTGCCTTAAACGGCATACCCATTAATTTCAATAATTCCTTGGCCTCTTCATCTGTTTTGGCCGTGGTGACAAAAACAATATCCATGCCACGGATTTTATCAATTTTATCGTATTCTATTTCCGGGAAAATAAGCTGTTCCCGGATACCCATACTAAAGTTGCCGCGCCCATCAAACGATCTAGCTGAAATACCACGGAAATCCCGCACCCTTGGCAACGCAATGCTGAAGAGTTTATCCACAAATTCATACATTCTTTTACCGCGTAGAGTTACCTTTGCGCCTACTGTCATGCCGGCACGCAACTTGAACGCAGCAATAGATTTTTTCGCTTTTGTGGTAATTGGTTTTTGGCCTGTGATGATCATGATGTCATTGACTGCAGCATCAATAATTTTGGAATTCTGAATAGCCTCACCCAGGCCCATATTTACAATCACTTTTTCAATTTTGGGGGCCTGCATAACGCTTTTGTACCCAAACTTTTGCATTAGAGCAGGTACAACATCGTTTCTATACTTGTCTTTAAGCCTGGACACCTCGCCGTCTCCCTTCCGGGCAGTGAGTCATGGACCGTACGCTGGGACTGCAAAGTCCGCCTTCTTATTTCTCACTTCCCACTTCTTATATGGATTCACCACATTTTTTGCAAATGCGTATTTTTTCGCCATTATCAAGGATCTTCCTGCCAACCCGGGTCGGGTTGTTGCACTTGCTGCAATAGAGCATCACATTTGAACTGTGTATTGGGGCTTCCTTCTCCGAAATGCCTCCCTGCGGCATCCTTTGGGTGGGCCTGGTATGGCGCTTAACCACATTAACACCTTCAATAATCACCCTGTTGTTATCCGGGATTACTCTGAGTACTTTCCCTTTTTTTCCGGCGTCCTTACCAGTTGTAACCAGGGCCATGTCTCCCTTGCGTATATGGATCTTGTGTCTAACCTTTTGCTGAACCATCTATTGTTCACCTCCAATTGAGCCCCAAAGCTATCAGTCGTAATCGGAATATATCCCCATTTCCCTGTCGGCATGTTGGTTAACGACAGCTATTTTGCCGGCCAATGCGTGTACCTCCTACAACCATTTCTCTCTAGAGCACCTCGGGCGCCAGAGAAACGATCTTCATAAAATCACGATCCCGCAGCTCCCGGGCGACAGGCCCAAAGATACGGGTGCCACGTGGACTTTGATCATCCTTGATAACCACCGCGGCATTTTCATCAAATTTAATATAGGAACCGTCCGGACGACGGATTTCTTTTTTGGTACGCACCACCACAGCCCTAACTATTTCGCCTTTTTTTACCACACCACCGGGATTGGCTTCTTTAACGGAGCAAACGATTACATCCCCTACACTGGCATAGCGCCGCATACCCCCGCCCAGTACACGAATGCACAAAAGCCTGCGCGCTCCGGTGTTATCTGCTACGGTAAGCATAGTCTGGACTTGAATCACAACCACTACCTCCTTACTGTCAAAGCGCTTCTTATATTTGCTCCGCCCTTTCCAGGATTTCAATTATACGCCACCGTTTTTCTTTGGAGAGGGGTCTGGTTTCCATCATTTTTACTTTGTCGCCAATACGGCAGGAATTTTCCTCATCATGCGCCTTAAACTTTTTTGTGCGGCGAATGGTACGCTGGTACAGGGGGTGCCTGACCAGTGATTCAACAGCCACAACCACTGTCTTATTCATTTTATCGCTTACTATTTTACCTGTAAGCACTTTGCGCATACCACGATTTTCCATTTCATTACCCCCCCTTTACGCCCGCTGGATCCCCAACTCGCGCTCACGAATTATAGTTTTAACCCGCGCAATCTTGCGCCGAACATCTTGTAACTTCATCGGATTATCAAGCTGCCCCGTAGCCATCTGGAATCTCAGCTTAAAGAGCTCGTCTTTGGAGTCAGTCAGCTTTTTACCGAGCTCGGCATCGGTCAATTCCCTCAGCTCTTTAACCTTCATTGACCTCACCCACTTCCCCACGTTTAACAAACTTGGTTTTGATTGGCAGTTTGTGAGAAGCCAACCGCAAAGCCTCACGCGCTATATCCTCAGTAATACCTGCCAGCTCAAACATGATCCGACCTGGTTTTACCACAGCCACCCAGTATTCCGGGGCTCCTTTGCCTGAACCCATACGGGTTTCAGCAGGCTTGGCTGTGACTGGTTTATCAGGAAAAATCCTAATCCAGACTTTGCCGCCTCTTTTAATGTAACGGGTCATAGCAATACGGGCCGCCTCAATTTGCCTGTTGGTAATCCAGGCCGGCTCAAGCGCCTGCAGCCCGTATTCGCCGAAACTAATATCTTTGCCACCCTTAGCCTTGCCCTTCATGCGGCCGCGGTGCTGTTTGCGGTATTTAACTCTTTTCGGTAAAAGCATGCTTACTTATTCGCCTCCTTCACCGGTAGCGGGCCTCCCTCCCCGGGCTGGGGTTTTCGTGGGAGTTTTGGCTGCCGGTAAAACTTCTCCTTTATATATCCATACTTTAACTCCTATTTTTCCATAGGTTGTGTTAGCTTCTGCAACCCCATAATCAATATCGGCACGTAGGGTATGCAGCGGCACCTTGCCTTCACTGTACCATTCACTGCGTGCAATCTCCGCTCCCGCCAACCGGCCGCCACAAGCAATTTTAATACCCTTGGCACCTATTTTCTTGGAACGTGAAACTGCTTGTTTCATGGCGCGCCTGAAAGCAATCCTTTTTTCCAGTTGAGCAGCCACATTTTCAGCCACCAGCTGGGCGTCAAGCTCAGGAATCTTGACTTCGACAATGTTCACGCTAACTTGTTTGCTTGTAAGTTTCTCCAGTTGTTTACGCAGGTTCTCCACTTCCGCACCGCCCCGGCCAATTACTATACCCGGTTTGGCAGTATGAACCGACACCTTAACACGATTTGCTGCCCGCTCGATAACGATACGGGAAATACCCGCCGTGTAAAGCCTCTTTTTAATATATCTACGAATTTTAACGTCCTCATGCAAGAGACCGGCATAACTCCTCTTATCAGCAAACCACTTGCCTTCCCAATCCTTAATGATCCCAATCCGGAGACCTATAGGATTAACTTTTTGCCCCACCTGGAATTATCCCTCCTTTTTATCTCCAACCATAACGGTTATATGGCTGGTCCGTTTTAATCGTATATCCGCCCTGCCTTTGGCCCGTGGCTGGTACCGTTTAAAAGACGGGCCCTGATCAACAAAGCATGACGTTACAAACAACTCATCATTGTCCATCTGCATATTGTTTTCAGCATTTGCCGCAGCAGATTTGACTACCTTGGTAACTACCTCTGAGGCCCTTTTTGGTGTATATCTCAAAATAGCCAGGGCCTCATTTACTTTTTTCCCCCGGATTAGGTCAATCACCTGACGGACCTTGCGTGGGGATATTCTAACATATCTGGCAATGGCCTTAGCTTCCACCGGTATTACCTCCCATTTTAGTCATGGTTGTGCACCATCTTGCATTGCACACCCATTTCCCACATCACTAAATTTATTTTAGCGCCGTAGATCTCTCGGTATGATGGCCGTGTCCCCTAAAAAGCCTGGTGGGCGCAAATTCGCCCAACTTATGCCCAACCATATCCTCTGTAATATAGACGGGGACATGTTTTCTGCCTTCATGTACCGCAATCGTATGGCCTACCATCTGCGGAAAGATCGTTGAAGCCCTTGACCAAGTCTTGATAATCTTTTTCTCTCCGGTTTCATTCATTTTTTCTATTTTCTCCAGCAGTTTTTGCTCACAAAATGGTCCTTTTTTTAATGAACGGCCCAATATGCAACCTCCCTTCTTGGTCGTGAGTAGTTGGACTTTGGTCGTTGACCTTTGCTTGAAACTCAGCCGCTTTTCTGAATTCCTTTTTTCTAACCACTAACAACCAATTAGCCCTACTTTTTCCTTCTCCTGATAATCATCTGGTCGCTAGGCTTTTTCTTTCTGGTGCGGGCACCTAATGCTGGTTTGCCCCATGGCGTCACCGGATTGCGCCCGATGGGTGAACGGCCTTCACCGCCTCCATGAGGGTGATCAACCGGATTCATTACTACACCTCTCACTGAAGGGCGGAAACCCAGCCAGCGCTTGCGGCCTGCCTTGCCTATCGCAATATTTTCATGCTCAACATTCCCCACCTGCCCGATAGTAGCACGGCAATCCTGTAATACCAGCCGTATTTCACCGGACGGCATTCTAATGTTGGCATATTTGCCCTCTTTGGCCATCAACTGAGCTGAACCACCGGCCGCGCGAACCATTTTAGCACCGCCCTTGGGATAGAGCTCTATATTATGGATCATTGTGCCCAGAGGTATATTTCTAAGTGGCAGGCAGTTGCCCACCTTAATATCCGCTTGCGGGCCGGACAACACCATCTGCCCTACCTTGAGACCCACGGGTGCGGTGATGTAGCGTTTCTCTCCATCCACATAATGCAAAAGTGCAATATGAGAAGATCTGTTTGGATCATATTCAATACTGGCCACCTTGGCCGGTATGTCATCCTTGTCACGCTTAAAGTCAATTACCCTATATGCCCGTTTGTGCCCGCCACCGCGGTGTCTAACCGTTGTCCGGCCCTGTGTGTTTCTGCCTCCGCTACTTTTCAAAGGCTCAACAAGGGATTTCTCTGGTTCTTTTTTTGTTATTTCCGCAAAGTCGGCAACAGTTACAAAACGACGGCCGGGGGAAGTCGGCTTAAACTTTTTTATAGCCATTTGGTCGCACCTCCTTTATCTCCGGCTTATAATTCCTCAAATATCTCTATCTTATCGCCTTGTTTCAGGGTGATAATAGCCTTTTTAGTATCGGATGTTCTGCCGGGAATATTACGAACCTTTTTCTTTTTGCCTTTTACATTTATGGTGTTTACCTTTTCTACCTTTACCTTGAATATGCTTTCCACTGCTTGTTTTATTTGCGTTTTGTTGGCCCGGGGGTCCACCCGAAAGGTGTATTTGTTATCTTGTATCAGCACCGTGCTTTTTTCTGTAATAAGCGGTTTTATGAGAATATCCCGTGGATCTTTCACTGGGCGAACACCTCCTCAACCATGGCCACAGCGTCTTTGGTCATGACCAACTTATCATAAGCTAATATGTCATAAACGTTAAGGCCGGTTGCCGTTAACTGTTTGATGTTAGGAATATTGCGAGTGGATTTTTCTACTTGATCATCCTTGCCGGCTGTAACTAACAAGGCATCGTCAACCTTCAGATTGTTTAGTATGCCGACCATGTCCTTGGTCTTAGCTTGTTCAAGCCTGAGCTCATCCAAAACGAGAATGTCCCCTGCATTTACCTTTGCCGAGAGGGCCGATCTCAAGGCCAACCTTCTAACCTTTTTCGGCAGGTTATATGAATAATTTCTGGGGTGCGGGCCGAAAACAACTCCACCACCACGCCAGATAGGTGAACGTGTGGTGCCGTGGCGAGCCCTACCGGTACCTTTTTGACGCCAGGGCTTACGACCGCCGCCGCGAACCTCAGACCTGGTTTTAGTATCATGGGTACCAAGGCGACGTCCGGCCAACTGCATCACAACAGCGTCGTGCAAAACAGACCTATTTACAGCGACACCAAAAATCTCATCCTTGAGCGCCAATTCGCCAATTTGCTCGCCGCTGACATTGTATAACGCTACTGTTGGCATGCTATATCCTCCTTCGATGTAGTCTTGTATTAAATCGTGGCGTGAAACCTGAAAACCAAAATACCTAATTTACCTCTCAACGGCCACGACTCAAGACCTGGTTGATGGTTTAATCTGGACTAAACCACCTTTGGGTCCGGGGATTGCGCCCCTTACAGCAATCAGGTTCCGGTCAGCGTCAACCCTGATAATTTCCAGGTTTTGCACGGTAACCCGTTCAGTTCCCAGGTGACCAGGCAACTTCCTTCCTTTATAAACCCTAGCCGGCCCCTTCGCTCCCAGGGATCCGGGACCACGATGGTATTTGGAACCATGGGACATCGGGCCGCGGTGAAAACCGTGGCGTTTAATGGTACCTGCAAAACCTTTGCCTTTTGTTGTACCCACCACGTCAACCTTTTCACCCGGAGCAAAAATATCCGCCTTAATTTCCTGGCCGACCTGATAAGCCTCCGGGTCTTCAACAATAAACTCTCGCAAAAATCGTAGTGCTCGCACACCTGCTCTAGAAAAATGTCCTGCCATTGGTTTAGTAAAAAGACGTTCTCTCTTTTCGCCAAAACCAATCTGAATGGCATTATAACCATCCTTAGCAGCTGTTTTTATCTGAACAACAATACATGGACCGGCTTCAATAACAGTGACGGGTATAGCCAGGCCTATATCGGTAAAAATCTGACTCATGCCGATTTTCTTTCCAAGAATCCCCCTAGGCATGTTTTTCACCTCAATTATCTGTGATAAGAGGTTGGAATCATTTCCAACATTACCTCTATTTTAATGGTTTCTATAATGCTTTTTAAAGTTTAATCTCGATATCTACACCCGCCGGCAAATCCAAGCGCATTAGAGCGTCAACAGTTTTCGGGGTAGGCTCTATAATATCAATTAGCCGCTTATGTGTGCGCATTTCAAACTGCTCTCGTGAGTCCTTGTTCACGTGCGGGCTACGCAAAATAGTGTATATGTTTTTTTCTGTAGGCAACGGTACCGGCCCGGCCACAGAAGCGCCGGTTCTCTTCGCAGTATCCACAATTTTTTGTGCAGACTGATCAATCATACGGTGATCAAAAGCCTTTAGCCTGATCCTGATTTTTTGGCTTTTCATAATTTCCAGGTCCTCCTTAATCGCCCGATTAGCGGACTTTCTCGGTGAAAATTCCCCATCGCGATCGTCGGTTGTGCGTTAAGCAGCCAATAACAACCGGCATCTGGGTTGGCAACCTTTCACCTCATCGCATCTTACTTTGTTAGGCAGGGTACAGCCTTACACCAGCCCCGTGTTACTCATTAACCCCAGTAACAACTCCGGCACCTACGGTGCGGCCGCCCTCACGAATAGCAAAGTTTAGACCTTCTTCTATAGCAATAGGGGTGATCAGGGCGATATCTATCTCCACGTGATCCCCGGGCATAACCATTTCTACTCCCTCGGGCAGGGTTGTTACACCGGTAACGTCAGTGGTACGGAAGTAGAATTGGGGACGGTATCCGTTGAAAAACGGGGTATGCCTGCCACCTTCTTCTTTGGTCAGCACATACACATTTGCTTTGAAGTTCTTGTGCGGTTTGATGCTCCCGGGCTTGGCCAGCACCTGGCCCCGTTCTATTTCTTTACGATCTACACCCCGCAGTAGGCATCCTACATTGTCTCCTGCCTGCCCACTATCCAATATCTTCCTGAACATTTCTACGCCTGTCACTACTGTCTTGCGTGGTTTTTCGTTTAGCCCAACTATTTCTATCTCTTCTTGTATTTTGATTTGGCCCCGCTCTATCCGACCGGTGGCTACCGTGCCCCGCCCGGTAATGGTGAACACGTCTTCTACGGGCATGAGAAATGGTTTGTCTATGGGCCGCTGGGGTGTGGGAACGTATTCGTCAACGTTGTCCATTAGTTCCCAAACAGGACCGCACCATTCACAGTCTCTTTTGCCGCAGGCACATTCCATTGCTTTTAATGCGGAACCGGTGGTGATGGGGATATCGTCCCCGGGAAATTCGTAGCTGGATAGCAGTTCACGCACTTCCATATCTACTAGTTCTAATAGTTCAGGGTCGTCTACCTGGTCGGCTTTGTTAAGAAATACGACTATATAGGGCACCCCTACCTGACGAGCTAGTAGAATGTGTTCCCTGGTCTGGGGCATGGGGCCGTCAGCTGCCGATACCACCAGTATTGAACCGTCCATTTGAGCGGCGCCGGTGATCATGTTCTTGATGTAGTCGGCGTGACCCGGGCAGTCTACGTGGGCATAGTGCCTTTTTTCGGTTTCGTATTCTACGTGTGAGGTGTTGATGGTGATACCCCGTTCACGTTCTTCCGGTGCATTGTCAATTTCATCATACTTTTTCACGTTGGCCCCGCCCACTGTGTTCAGGATCAGGGTGATTGCCGCCGTCAGCGTTGTTTTACCATGGTCCACGTGGCCAATGGTACCAATGTTAACGTGTGGTTTGGTCCGCTCAAATTTTTGCTTTGCCATTTGGTTCTTCCTCCTTGAATTCTGGATTAATGGGTAATTACTTATTAGTATCCTTTAGTTACAAGCTCCATATTCTACCCGTGCCTTCTGGCAATAATTCCCTCTGCTATATTGTTCGGTATCTGGGCATATTGGCCAAACTGCATTGTATACGTACCCCGCCCCTGTGTGCGGGAACGCAGGTCAGTAGCGTAGCCAAACATTTCCGCCAGCGGGACACTGGCGTTGATTACCTGTAATCCATAACGCGGGCCCATCTCTTCTATTCTGCCGCGCTTAGCATTGAGATCCCCGATCACATCACCCATGTATTCATCGTTAACAGTTACTTCCACCTTCATGATCGGCTCAAGCAGCACTGGACCCGCCTTTAAAGCCGCGTTCTTGAATCCTAGGGAACCGGCTATTTTAAAAGCCATTTCAGAAGAATCCACCTCGTGATAGGAACCGTCAGTGAGAGTAACGGCTATATCAATAGCGGGATATCCCGCCACAACGCCGTTTTCCATAGCCTCTCTGACCCCCGCCTCAATAGCAGGTATATATTCTCTAGGAATGGAGCCGCCGATAATTTTATTGGTAAACACCAAGCCGCTTCCAGGCTGCCCCGGTTCAATCTCCAACACTGCGTGTCCGTATTGACCACGCCCGCCTGACTGACGTATAAATTTACCTTCGGCTTTAGCTTTTTGTCTGATAGTTTCCTTGTAAGCCACCTGGGGCCGTCCTACATTGGCTTGAACCTTGAACTCCCGCAGCATCCTATCTACGATAACCTCCAGGTGTAGTTCCCCCATGCCTGAGATTAGGGTTTGGCCGGTTTCCGCATCAGTGTTGATACGAAAGGTAGGGTCCTCTTCAGCTAGTTTCTGTAGAGCCACCCCCATTTTTTCCTGGTCAACCTTGGTCTTCGGCTCAATAGCCACCTGAATAACCGGTTCCGGAAATACCATCGACTCTAATACAATCAGTGATTTCTCATCACAAAGTGTATCACCGGTACCCGTTGTCTTCAGACCGACTGCGGCCACTATGTCTCCTGTGACTACCTCCTGAATATCTTCGCGGTGATTGGCATGCATTCTCAATATCCTTCCAATCCTCTCCTTGCGCCCCTTGCTAGGATTGAAAATATAAGAGCCGGATTTTAACTGTCCCGAATAAACCCTAAAAAATGTCAGCTTGCCTACATAGGAATCCGTCATTACCTTAAACGCTAAAGCAGAAAACGGTTCTTTATCTACAGGTAGGCGGATCTCTTCCTGTCCGGTACTAGGATTTACCCCCTGCACCCCGGGCAGATCTGTTGGCGCGGGTAAATAATCTACAATGGCATTAAGCAGCTGTTGTACACCCTTATTCTTGAAAGATGAACCACACAGCACAGGTACAATCTTTACCGCCAGGGTAGCCCTACGCAATCCGGCGATGATATCCTCTGCAGACAAGTTTTCATCTTCAAGATATTTCAACATTAGTTCCTCATCTGCCTCAGCAACAGCTTCAATCAAGGTGTTTAACATTTTTTTGGCCTCTTCCGCCAATTCCGGCGGGACATCTGTTTCCTCAATGTCCTGGCCCAGATCATCATGATATATAATTGCCTTTTGCCTGATTAGGTCAATAATGCCTGAAAAATTGTCCTCCATTCCGATAGGCATTTGTATTGCTATCGGGTTGGCACCGAGACGTTCTTTGATCATTTTAATGCCCGTATAAAAATCAGCACCGACACGATCCATCTTGTTTATATAGGCTATACGCGGAACACCGTACTTGTCTGCCTGCCGCCAAACGGTTTCCGACTGAGGTTCTACACCTCCAACTGAGCAAAATACTGCAACAGCCCCATCCAGCACACGCAGGGAGCGTTCCACCTCTACCGTGAAGTCCACGTGGCCAGGCGTGTCGATGATATTAATCACGCATTCCCGCCATAGACAACTGGTAGCAGCAGACGTTATTGTTATACCGCGCTCCTGCTCCTGGGCCATCCAGTCCATTGTAGCCGTCCCGTCATGAACTTCCCCGATTTTATAGACCTTGCCCGTATAGTACAAGATCCTCTCGGTGGTAGTTGTCTTGCCAGCGTCAATGTGAGCCATTATTCCGATGTTTCTAGTCTTATCCAGCGATAGCTGACGCATTCAAGATCACTCCTTTACCACCTGTAGTGCGCAAATGCCTTATTGGCTTCAGCCATTTTGTGGGTATCTTCCCTTTTCTTTGCGGAAGCGCCTGCACCGACAGCAGCATCCATAATCTCATTGGCTAGTTTCTCCTCCATTGTATGCCCGGCACGTTCCCTGGAATATCTGGTCAGCCAACGGATAGCTAAAGTTTGCCTTCTCTCGTGCCGCACTTCTATAGGCACCTGATAGTTGGCACCTCCCACTCGGCGAGCTTTGACCTCGAGAATCGGCATAATATTTTTCATTGCCGCCTCAAATACCTCTAGGGGTTCCTTACCTGTCTTCTCCTTAACAATCTCCATAGCCCTATACACAAGATTTTCGGCCAGACTTTTTTTGCCATCCAGCATGACCTGGTTGATCAATTTAGTCAAGATCCGGCTCTGGTAAACAGGATCCGGTAAAACCTCACGTTTGGGCACAGCTCCTCTTCTGGGCATGTTTTTCCCCCCTTTGCTATGGTAATAAGATCTCACAAATAAAAATGTTTATTTCTTCGGCCGCTTGGTACCGTATTTGGAACGCCCTTTGCTCCTGTTTTCCACTCCTGCGGAATCAAGGGCCCCACGGACAATATGATATCTAACACCCGGAATATCCTTCACTCTCCCACCGCGAACCAGTACAACTGAGTGTTCCTGCAGGTTGTGCCCGATACCCGGTATATAGGAGGTTACCTCAATGCCGTTAATAAGCCTCACTCTGGCTATTTTGCGCAAGGCTGAGTTTGGCTTCTTAGGGGTTGTGGTATATACCCTGGTGCACACACCGCGTTTTTGCGGGCATTCTTTTAGTGCCGGGGAATTTGCCTTCTTGGTAATCTCTCGCCTGCCCTTGCGAATAAGCTGGTTAATAGTTGGCATGTCTTTAAAATACACCTCCTTCCGGTTAGTAAAAATTCAACGACGTGCATTATTTATTCTAGAATGGCAGCAACGGCGCAGCCCACCTCAATGCGGCAGGCTTTGCCTAAAGACTGCATAGTATCAACATGAATAATAGGTATGCCTTTTTGTGAACTCAGGTGCTTGATCGGGTCAACCACAAAACTATCGGCATCCTTGGCCACAAATACGGTCTTAACCTGATCACGTTCTAAAGCCTTTAATGTTTGCTTTGCTCCCACTGTTTTTTTTCGGGAAGATAGCAGACATTTATCAACCATAACGGCAATAACCCCCTGAATTCAGACACTTTGATATCGTATCACTACTAAAGTACCTTGTCAATTCCCTAGTTTGCCATTTCTTCTTCCGATGGTATATTTTCTTCAGCCTGCTCATCTTCCGCAGTACTTATTTCTATGTTCCGGTAGCGGGACATTCCTGTACCGGCCGGAACCAACTTGCCGATAATCACATTCTCCTTTAATCCCAGCAGGGGATCAAGCTTGCCTTTGATCGCCGCATCGGTGAGCACCCTGGTGGTCTCCTGGAAAGAGGCCGCTGACAGGAAGGAATCGGTGGCCAGGGAGGCTTTTGTAATACCCATCAAAAGCGTTTTAGCGGTGGCGGGTTCGCCACCCTGCTCTATTACCCGATTGTTTTCATCCTCGAATTCAAATATATCAATAAGTCCGCCTGGCAAAAGATCTGTGTCACCCGGATCCTCTATCTTCACTCTGCGCAGCATCTGCCGGATCATCACCTCTATGTGCTTATCGTTGATGTCGACTCCCTGCAGGCGATAGACCCGCTGTACCTCCTGTAAAAGATAGACCTGTACACCTTGAATGCCTTTAATTTTCAATAGATCATGGGGGTTCACTGAGCCTTCTGTTAACTCGTCACCGGCATAGACACGGTCGCCATCTTTGATTTTCAAGCGGGCCCCATAGGGAACTTGATAGATTTCCTTCTCACCATCTTCACTGGTCACCTCAATTTCCCGGCGCCCTTTTGTTTCCCGTACTGCTGTAATACCATCAGTCTCAGCCACAATGGCTTGACCCTTTGGTTTCCTGGCCTCAAAAAGCTCCTCTACACGGGGGAGACCCTGGGTGATGTCATCCCCGGCCACACCACCGGTGTGGAAAGTACGCATGGTCAGCTGGGTACCCGGCTCACCAATACTCTGGGCGGCAATGATACCCACTGCCTCACCGATATCTACCTTGCGGCCGGTAGCCAGGTTGCGGCCATAACACTTAACGCAAACCCCATAGCGGGTGCGGCAAGCCAACACTGAACGAATTTTCACCTTCGTAATACCGGCTTCTGTAATAGCCTTGGCATTTTCTTCAGTAATTTCCGCATCAGCCTCCACCAGCATTTCACCTGTTACCGGGTGCACTATATCCTCTAGGGCTATCCTCCCACTAATGCGGTCCTCAATTTTCTCAATAACCTCAGTACCATCTTTTATTTCCGTAACCTCTATGCCCTGGGTCGTCGCACAATCTTCTTCCCGAACAATCACATCCTGGGCAACATCGACCAGCCGGCGTGTAAGGTAGCCTGAATCAGCAGTTCGCAGTGCTGTATCAGCCAAACCCTTCCTGGCACCGTGGGTAGAAATGAAATATTCCAGAACAGTGAGCCCTTCCCTAAAATTAGCTTTGATCGGTAGGTCAATAATCTGACCGGAGGGGTCGGCCATTAAGCCGCGCATACCGGCCAATTGGCGGATTTGTTGAATATTGCCGCGGGCACCGGAATTAGCCATCATATAGACTGGGTTAAAACGATCTAAAGAGTCAATCAAGGCTTCCGTCACCTTTTTGGTGGCTTCGTTCCAGATCCCAATTACTGTTTGGTAGCGTTCTTCCTCAGTAATTAGGCCACGCCGGAACTGCATTTCAACCTTTTCTACCATTGCTCCCGAGTCTCCCAGGATGGTTGCTTTTTCCTCCGGAATAGTGATATCATCAATCCCAATGGTTACACCTGCCTTGCTGGCATAGGCAAAGCCAAGTTTCTTGACCCCATCCAACAACCTTGTAGTGGCCGAATAGCCCAGCTTGCGGTAACACTTATCCACTATCACACTCAGGGCTTTTTTGTCCACGACACTATTATAAAAACCCTTCCATTCTATATGCCTTAATTCTTCCGGCAGTTCTTCATTAAATATAACCCTGCCTACTGTAGTTTCCACCAGTCCCTGCCCAGAAACACGCACCTTTATTTTGGCATGCAAGCTGATGACATCGTTATTATAGGCCATGATCGCCTCATCCGGGTCTTTGAAACACTTACCCTGTCCCGGCGCATCATCCTTTTCTGTGGTTAGATAGTAACAACCCAATACCATGTCCTGGGTAGGAATAGCCACCGGCCGGCCGTCCTTGGGATTCAATATGTTGTTGGATGACATCATTAAAAGCCTTGCCTCTGCCTGTGCCTCGGCGGAAAGGGGCACATGCACAGCCATTTGGTCTCCATCAAAGTCCGCATTATAAGCAGTGCAAACCATTGGATGAATCTGGATGGCCTTACCGCTTACCAGTACAGGTTCAAAAGCCTGAATGCCCAACCGGTGTAAAGTTGGAGCACGGTTCAGTAAGACAGGGTGCTCACTAATCACCTCTTCAAGGACATCCCAAACCTCCGGCCTTACCCGCTCCACCATCCTTTTAGCGCTTTTGATGTTATGGGCGTGACCGTCGTTAACCAGACGTTTCATCACGAATGGCTTAAACAACTCCAACGCCATTTCCTTGGGCAAACCACATTGGTGCATATGCAAATCCGGGCCAACAACAATTACCGAGCGCCCGGAGTAATCAACCCTCTTACCAAGAAGGTTTTGACGAAAACGGCCCTGCTTCCCCTTAAGCATGTCGGAAAGGGATTTTAGCGGGCGGTTGCCGGGTCCCGTAACCGGACGCCCCCGGCGGCCGTTATCTATCAGGGCATCTACGGCCTCCTGCAGCATTCTTTTTTCATTACGAACAATTATATCCGGAGCACCCAAATCCAAAAGCCTCTTAAGCCGATTGTTGCGGTTAATAACCCGGCGATAAAGATCATTCAAATCCGAGGTGGCAAAACGACCCCCATCAAGCTGCACCATTGGCCGCAGTTCGGGCGGTATCACCGGGATCACATCCAAAATCATGCACTCCGGCTTATTACCCGACTTGCGAAAAGCTTCCGCCACCTCTAAGCGGCGGGTAGCTCTAATCTTACGCTGGCCGGAAACACTCTTTAGTTCCTGGCGCAATTCCTTGGTCATCTCATCAAGATCAATTTCTTCAAGCAGCTTTTTGACTGCTTCCGCACCCATACCGGCCTTGAAGGACCATTCGTATTTTTCCCGGTTCTCGCGATACTCCGCTTCGCTAAGCAGCTGCTTTTTAATCAAACCGGTATCACCGGGATCAATTACTATATAGGAAACAAAATACAACACCTTTTCCAAAGCCCGTGGGGACATATCCATGAGAAGCCCCATGCGGCTTGGAATACCTTTAAAATACCATATATGTGAAACCGGCGCTGCCAGTTCAATATGCCCCATTCTTTCCCTGCGCACCTTGGACCGGGTTACTTCAACACCGCACCTGTCGCAAATAACCCCCTTATAGCGTACACGCTTATATTTTCCGCAGTGACACTCCCAATCTCGGGTAGGCCCAAAAATACGTTCGCAAAAAAGCCCGTCTTTTTCGGGTTTCAAGGTGCGATAATTAATTGTTTCAGGTTTTTTGACTTCGCCGCTTGACCAGGCACGAATCTGATCCGGCGATGCCAAACCAATCCTAATGTGATCAAAATTATTTAGATCCAGCAAAAGAACGCCCCCCTTTTCAGTCGTAGGTAATCTGACGCCGGGTTACAGGTATTCCCTCAAAAATTGATTTTCTCTAAATATTTACGGACCCTACTCGTCATCCACCATAAATCTGCTTTCCAGGAAACCATCTGCCGAGCTATCCTTCGTTCCTGCCTCGTCGGTCCCTTGGCTGCCGGCCCCCTCTGCCGCTACAGGCATTTCATCCTCCAGAATATCAATACCTAGTTCCTTGGCTTTTTCGGCTATATCCTCTTCCTCTTCTTCTTTAATTTCTATCTCTCGATCATCCTCAGACAAGGCCTTTACGTTCAAGGCCAAACTTTGCAATTCCTTTATCAAGACCTTGAAGGATTCAGGAACACCGGGCTCCGGTACATTTTCCCCTTTAACAATAGCTTCATATGTTTTAACCCGACCAACCACATCATCTGATTTTACTGTTAATATTTCTTGCAATGTATAGGCAGCACCATAAGCTTCAAGAGCCCAAACTTCCATTTCCCCGAAACGCTGGCCGCCAAATTGCGCCTTGCCTCCCAGGGGTTGCTGGGTTACAAGGGAGTATGGGCCAGTAGAACGGGCGTGAATTTTATCATCCACCAGGTGGGCCAACTTAAGCATGTATACGTAGCCTACTGTAATCTGGTTGTCGAACGGTAAGCCGGTACGCCCATCGTACAGAGTTACCTTGCCGTTATTGGGGATTCCTGCCTCCTTCAGTTTGGCCAGAATGTCACTTTCTACAGCGCCGTTAAAAACGGGGGTAGAAACGCAGTAGCCAAGAGCCTTAGCCGCCCACCCCAGGTGGGCTTCCAGAACCTGTCCTAGATTCATCCGGGAAGGAACACCAAGGGGATTCAACACTATTTCTATTGGGGTTCCATCGGGCAAAAATGGCATATCTTCTTCGGGCAAAATGCGGGCAATAACACCCTTGTTGCCATGCCTGCCGGCCATTTTATCCCCTTCGGATATTTTCCGTTTCTGAGCAATATATACTCGTACCAACTGGTTTACACCCGGCGGCAGCTCATCCCCTGCTTCCCGGGAAAACACCTTAACATCCACAATTTTGCCTGACTCACCGTGGGGCACCCGCAGAGAGGTATCCCTTACTTCTCTGGCCTTTTCGCCGAAAATTGCCCTCAACAGGCGTTCCTCCGCAGTTAACTCTGTTTCCCCTTTTGGGGTCACCTTGCCTACCAGAATATCCCCGGACCGGACCTCAGCACCTGTGCGAATAATCCCCCGATCATCGAGATCCTTTAAAATCTCCTCACCTACGTTGGGGATATCCCTTGTGATTTCCTCCGGCCCAAGCTTGGTATCTCGGGCATCACACTCGTATTCCTCTATATGAATGGAGGTAAAATGATCGTCCTTTACGGCCTTCTCACTGACCAGGATAGCATCTTCATAGTTATAGCCCTCCCAGGGCATGAATGCTACTAGTATGTTACGACCCAAGGCCAGTTCACCCATGCTGGTTGAAGGACCATCTGCTATAATCTGTTCGGCTTCAACCTGATCTCCTTTTTCCACCACAGGCCGCTGGTTAATACAGGTACCCTGGTTTGAACGGGTAAATTTCAGCAGTTTGTATCTATCCAAGTTCCCTTCATGGTTCCTGATTTCAATCTCATTTGCTGTTACTCTTTCCACGATTCCCGGGGCCCTGGCTAGTGCAACAACACCTGAATCGCGTGCCGCCTTATACTCAACACCAGTTCCCACCAGGGGCGCTTGTGTCTTCAACAGCGGAACAGCCTGTCGCTGCATGTTCGCTCCCATTAGAGCCCTGTTAGCATCATTGTGTTCCAAAAAGGGAATTAAAGCAGTGGCTATACTGAATACCTGCTTGGGGGACACATCCATATAATCAACCTTGTCGGCAGGGACAACTACAATCTCTGGAGAACGAGCATTGATCCTGTTCTCCGTGAAATGCCCATCCTCATCAAGAGGCGCATTAGCCTGGGCAATAACAAAATTTTCCTCTTCATCTGCAGTAAGGTAAACAATTTCGTCAGTTACCCGTTTATTTTTTTTGTCCACTTTGCGGTAAGGCGTCTCAATAAAACCAAACCGGTTAATCCGGGCAAATGTGCTTAGCGACCCAATCAAGCCAATATTGGGACCTTCCGGTGTTTCGATGGGACACATTCTTCCATAGTGAGAATGATGCACATCACGAACCTCAAAGCCGGCCCTTTCCCGAGAAAGCCCCCCAGGGCCCAGTGCCGATAATCGCCTCTTATGTGTAAGTTCAGCCAGGGGGTTGGTTTGATCCATAAACTGTGAAAGCTGGCTTGAACCAAAAAATTCCTTGATGGATGCCACCACAGGACGAATATTAATTAAAACCTGGGGCGTAATTACATCAACATCCTGAATTGTCATCCTCTCTCGGACAACCCTTTCCATCCTAGAAAGTCCAATTCGAAACTGATTTTGCAGGAGTTCACCTACAGAACGTAGTCTGCGGTTGCCCAGATGATCAATGTCATCCACCTGCCCCTCACCTTTCATCAGTCCCAGCAGATAACCGAGGGCAGCAAACACATCCTCTCTGGTTAGCTCCCTGACAAACTGGCGGGACAAATCTATTTCCAGATCAGAATCTACTGCGGGCACAGTGCCGTCCTCATCAGGCCGATATAAAACACCATGTTTAAGCTTTTTTTGAATTTTATAACGGCCCACATTAGCCAGGTCATAGCGCCTGGGCTCAAAGAACAATGCTTCCAACAGGGAACGGGCACTCTCTACAGTAGGCGGCTCCCCTGGCCGCAGGCGTTTGTAAATCTCAACAAGCGCTTCCTCTTCGCTATCCGTATTGTCACGACCCAGGGTTTCTTGAATGTTTTCATCTTCATGAAAAAGCTCAAGAATTTGGGCATTTGTGCCACAACCTAAAGCACGCACCAGCACTGTCGCAGGTATTTTTCTGGTACGATCAATGCGCACAAAAATATGTCCGTTAACATCAGTTTCAAATTCCAACCAGGCACCCCGGTTGGGAATAATCGTGGCGGTATAAAGGGTTTTCCCGCTGGGGTCAATAGTACTTGCAAAATAAACACCGGGTGAACGGACCAGTTGGCTGACAACAACACGTTCTGCACCATTGATGATAAAGGTGCCTTTTTCGGTCATTAAGGGAAAATCGCCCATAAAGACTTCCTGTTCTTTGACTTCCCCTGTTTCTTTATTGATCAGCCTTACTTTAACCCGCAGCGGCGCTGCATAGGTAAAGTCCCTCTCCTTGCACTCTCCCACCGAATACTTGGTCTCTCCCAGGGTATAATCCAGAAATTCCAGCACAAGGTTGCCAGTGAAATCCTGGATCGGGGAAATGTCACGAAATACTTCCTTCAAGCCCGTTTTCAAAAACCAATCGTAGGAATAACGCTGAACTTCAATTAGATTTGGCAACTCCAGTACTTCTTTTAATTTGCTAAAATCGTAACGGTACCTGGTTCCTTTCCCTACCCTTTCCGGATAAGCCATCTAACGCATCACACCCCTGTCATAAAATAAAAATAAAAATTATTATCAAAAAGGTGATATTATCAAGAAATAGTGATAAAATAATTATGTAAAAGGACATTGCCTGGTTTTTCTTTCATGATAAACAAGTTAAAAGCAAGGATTGTTCTGTACAATACCTCGCTTTTTCAAATGTTGGCTATCTAAAATATTATTGCCTGATCCTAGGAATAGAATACATATTATACCACACAAAAATCCGCACAACAGTCCTGCACGCTAGGGACATTCTTAAATACTAGCACGAAAGGTATGTCTTGTCAATATATTTCATGAAATATATTGACAATTTTAAAGGTTTTTAATATTCCTTCAAATGCAAAAAGGGCCACATGGCCCTTTTTTTGATATCCATCTACCTTCATTGTTGTTTATTATGGAAGGGTATCCCTATTTCAGATCAACAGATGCACCGACCTCTGTTAGCTTGGCCTTAATAGCTTCTGCCTCTTCTTTGGAAATCTTCTCCTTAACCGGTTTAGGTGCATTATCAACCAGATCTTTTGCTTCCTTTAACCCAAGCGCAGTGATTTCCCTGACAGCCTTAATTACCTTAATTTTCTGGTCACCAATACCAGTGAGAATGACATCAAATTCTGTCTGCTCTTCAACTGCCTCCTGTGCTGCAGCCGCCGCGCCCGGTGCTGCAGCAACAGCAACTGGGGCAGCAGCGCTGACACCAAACTCTTCTTCAAACGCCTTGACCAATTCAGATAATTCCAAAACGGTCATACCTTTTACAGCTTCAAGTATTTCTTGAACTTTAGACATTAAATTCAAACCTCCTAGTTTAAATCAGTTTTTTTAACCCTATGCCTCTTCGGCACGCATTTTACGTATTGCTTCCAGGGTATAGACCATGCTACGTATGGTTCCCTGCAGTACACCTGCAAAATTATACAGCGGGGCTTGCATACCACCCAAAACCCTGGCTAGAAGCTCTTCCCGGGAGGGTAATCCAGCCAGTGCCTTTACCCCCTCAACATCGATTACCTCACCCTCTAGAACTCCAGCCTTAATTTCCATCTTTTTTGTCTCCCGGATAAACCCGGAGAGAATTTTTGCCGGGGCTACAGGGTCTGCACCAAAAGCAATAGCCATCTGGCCCTCCAAAAAGGGCTTCAACCCCTCTAACCCTACCTGTTCAGCAGCCAGGCTAACCAAGGTGTTTTTGGCAATTTTAAATTCACAGTCAGCCTCACGCAACCTACGGCGAAGCCTTGTCGCTTCAGCTACATTTAGCCTCCGATAGTCTACAAGGACGGCAGACTGGCAGTCTGCCAACCTTTCTTTCATATCCTGGATGATACTTTCTTTCTCAGCTCTACTTCTAGGCATTCTCCTTCAAACACCTCCCTTCTGGGTGGTCTGTGGTTGGCGATTGGTGGTTGGTTCAAAAACAATAACCATTAAACCATCCGGGGTCCCACGACTAACCACACACTATTAACAACCAAAAAGGCCCCTGCAGAAATACTGTAGAGGCCTCACGACATCACACTGTCGTCAGGAACTATTTTAGCCTCGGCCGGCGGCATATAGCCATTATGCAAAGCACCGGCGGTCTACAGCAATAATCATATACACTTTAAATATATTTTTTCGGCAACTAGTGTTGGGCATTCACCCTTTGTGTGGTGATCTTGATACTGGGGCTCATTGTAGAGCTAATTGAAATATTTTTCAAATACTGCCCCTTCACGGCAGGAGGCCTGGCCCGCACTAAGGTGTCAATCAATGTACGCAGGTTTTCCAGTAGTTTTTCGTTATCGAAAGAAACTCTACCAATCGGCGCATGGATATTACCAGCTTTATCCACCCGATATTCGATCTTGCCGGCCTTCACTTCCTTTACGGCCTGGTCCACATCAAATGTAACAGTGCCACTCTTAGGATTGGGCATCATACCACGTGGACCCAGGATACGACCCAGCCTGCCGACTAAACTCATCATATCCGGGGTAGCAATAGCCACATCAAAATCCAGCCATCCTTCTTTCTGGACTTTCTCCACCATGTCTTCCGCTCCAACAAAATCCGCACCGGCATCAGTTGCCTCTTTAGCTTTATCACCTTTGGCAAAAACAACCACAACACGTTCCTTGCCGGTACCGTTAGGCAACACTACTGCACCGCGAACCTGCTGATCAGCGTGACGAGGATCAACCCCCAAACGAACGGCTACCTCTACTGTTTCATCAAATTTTGCCGAAGCTATTTTTTTAAGCAAAGCAATGGCTTCATCCGGTTCATAAGCTATACTGCGATCAATTTGCTTTGTAGCATCTCTAAATTTCTTGCCATGACTTGGCATGTTTTCAACCTCCCTGTGGTGTTAACGGAAAACATTCCTCCCACTACTATCCTTCTATGATTTCGATCCCCATACTGCGGGCAGTGCCCTCAACCATTAACATGGCGGACTCCACAGTGGCCGCATTTAAGTCCGGCATTTTCATCTCGGCAATTTCCCTCACCTTAGAACGGGGAACTTTAGCCACTTTAACCATATTTGGCTCCCCCGAAGCCTTTTCAATGCCTGCTGCTTTTTTTAGAAGAACAGCCGCTGGCGGAGTCTTGGTTATAAATGTAAAGGATCGGTCTTCATAAACAGTAATCTCAACCGGGATAATAAGCCCAGCCTGAGCAGCTGTTTTTTCGTTGTATTCTTTCACAAAAGACATAATATTAACCCCATGCTGACCCAAAGCCGGTCCTACAGGGGGGGCCGGGGTAGCTTTACCTGCCGGAACCTGCAGCTTAATTATTGCTGATACTTTTTTCGCCACTCGCACTACACCTCCTTCTTGCACCGTAAGACTTGTGGATCTCAGGATATTTTTTCAACTTCTATGAAATCAAGGTCAATAGGGGTTTCCCTGCCAAACATAGAGATGACTACCCTTACCTTGCCTTTTTCGAGATTTATTTCTTCTATTTGACCAATAAAATTTTCAAATGGCCCAGATATAACACGGACACTTTCCCCGGTGGAAAAATCAACCCGCGCCCGTGGCTCTTCAACACCCATCTGTCTGATAATCTGTTTAGCTTCACCGTCATTCAGCGGGATTGGTTTTGATCCGGAACCAACAAACCCTGTAACACCCGGTGTGTTTCGGACCACATACCAGGAGTCATCCGTCATATACATTTCCACCAAAACATAACCCGGGAATATCTTGCGTTTTGTTATTTTCCTTTTCCCGTCTTTAATTTCTACTTCATCTTCCATAGGCACAAGGATACGGAAGATCTTTTCTTCCATATTCATTGATTCTATACGCTTTTCAAGATTAGCCTTTACCTTGTTTTCGTAACCGGAATAGGTATGTACAACATACCAATATTTATCCATAAAATACAAGGGACCCTCCTGTAAGTAAGGTCCCTCACCCCCTCAGGAATTTATCTATTAATAACAAACCTCAATACTGTACTTAAAGCAGAATCAAAAATCCAAAGTAACGCCCCTACAAATAGTACCGCCACTACCACAACAATGGTGTAAACAACTAATTCCCTACGGCCTGGCCAGTTAACCTTCTTAAGTTCAGCGTATGCCCCTTTGACAAACTTCTGGACGAGTTCAACCTGGTTAACTATTTCTTTTTTTGCCTGGCTATCCTTTTTAGGTTCCTTCCTGGTAACGTCCTTTTTATCCTTAACCAGGGCAATATCTTTTTTGCCGGTTTTTTGTCTGCTAATATTTTTGCCGGCCCCGCTATCTTTAGCTAGGTTTTTATCAACGCTTCTTTTTTTACTAGTTCTTTTCTTGCTCTGTTCCTTTTTATTTCTCCCGTCATCCTGCTTCCTTGTTAGAGCCATTTACGCCACATCCTTAAATTTAATAAAGTTATTCCACACAACAAGACATTTTCCCTTCATTTCACAAACATAAGCAGATGCGGCTATCTTCTGTGAGGACAAATCCTGTGTTATCTGGTTTCCTTATGCAGGGTATGGGCACGACAGAATCTACAATATTTTTTCATTTCAATCCTGTTGGCATCATTTCTCTTGTTTTTCTCCGTGGTATAGTTCCTTCTTTTGCATTCCGTGCAGGCCAGTGTAACCCCTACTCTCACCCGAGCCACCCCCCCTAAGCCAAAAAAAAATTAGGCCCATCTTTTTTTATGAAAAATTTACTTATCAAATTTAACACAATTAAAAAGGGATGTCAATACTAAGCCTTTGCGCAGAGCCAAATCACGTTTGCCCCCGCAAACATTAAAACAATGCTTCAAGGCACCATTATTAATATTTTATACATTATTGTTGCCCTTTTATACTACACGGCAGCCACAGCATAGAACCGGCGCCGGGCTGCCTGTTAAAATAATGTATTAGCAGCAAAACCTGACCCCACAAAACCACTTACTACTCATTAACCCCAGTAACAACTCCTGCACCTACGGTGCGGCCGCCCTCACGAATAGCAAAGTTTAGACCTTCTTCTATAGCAATAGGGGTGATCAGGGCGATATCTATCTCCACGTGATCCCCGGGCATAACCATTTCTACTCCCTCGGGCAGGGTTGTTACACCGGTAACGTCAGTGGTACGGAAGTAGAATTGGGGACGGTATCCGTTGAAAAACGGGGTATGCCTGCCACCTTCTTCTTTGGTCAGCACATACACATTTGCTTTGAAGTTCTTGTGCGGTTTGATGCTCCCGGGCTTGGCCAGCACCTGGCCCCGTTCTATTTCTTTACGATCTACACCCCGCAGTAGGCATCCTACATTGTCTCCTGCCTGCCCACTATCCAATATCTTCCTGAACATTTCTACGCCTGTCACTACTGTCTTGCGTGGTTTTTCGTTTAGCCCAACTATTTCTATCTCTTCTTGTATTTTGATTTGGCCCCGCTCTATCCGACCGGTGGCTACCGTGCCCCGCCCGGTAATGGTGAACACGTCTTCTACGGGCATGAGAAATGGTTTGTCTATGGGCCGCTGGGGTGTGGGAACGTATTCGTCAACGTTGTCCATTAGTTCCCAAACAGGACCGCACCATTCACAGTCTCTTTTGCCGCAGGCACATTCCATTGCTTTTAATGCGGAACCGGTGGTGATGGGGATATCGTCCCCGGGAAATTCGTAGCTGGATAGCAGTTCACGCACTTCCATATCTACTAGTTCTAATAGTTCAGGGTCGTCTACCTGGTCGGCTTTGTTAAGAAATACGACTATATAGGGCACCCCTACCTGACGAGCTAGTAGAATGTGTTCCCTGGTCTGGGGCATGGGGCCGTCAGCTGCCGATACCACCAGTATTGAACCGTCCATTTGAGCGGCGCCGGTGATCATGTTCTTGATGTAGTCGGCGTGACCCGGGCAGTCTACGTGGGCATAGTGCCTTTTTTCGGTTTCGTATTCTACGTGTGAGGTGTTGATGGTGATACCCCGTTCACGTTCTTCCGGTGCATTGTCAATTTCATCATACTTTTTCACGTTGGCCCCGCCCACTGTGTTCAGGATCAGGGTGATTGCCGCCGTCAGCGTTGTTTTACCATGGTCCACGTGGCCAATGGTACCAATGTTAACGTGTGGTTTGGTCCGCTCAAATTTTTGCTTTGCCATTTGGTTCTTCCTCCTTGAA
>JABMJD010000012.1 GCA_013201395.1 Candidatus Syntrophopropionicum ammoniitolerans | reverse complement strand
GAAATACTAAGAAATACAAAGCTATCAAGAGAAAACCTTAGGTTATAGAGGGAGGATAAATCTCCAAAGATAATAGGCTGTTTGCCAGATTCAATACTTGGCATATAGGGAGATGTAATAACTTCTTTACCAAAGATCGTATCATTATTAGAGTTCCATAAATAGTTACCATCATCATCTTTTAATGTTCTAAGATAAAAAGCTGTTTCATCATTCATAATGAACACTGCATCTTTTCTATATTCTGCTTCTATCGAAAAGTACAGTTCTACAATTTCATCATAAGAAAGTGTATTAGTTTCCTTAGCATTTACCGATTCGCTGACAGATAAGATGCCTGTAGGCTCTGTTGTTCCATTACCATTGATGAATAAATCTTCTTCAGCTCTACCAAATCTTCTAGCAAAATCTGTAGTTAGATATTTTTCTAGATTAAAGTCATTATCGGACACAAATGATTCCTTAAGCTTTGCTATACTAGCAATCTTATATGACCTTACAGGAAACTGAGTGAACTTATCTCCATCCTCTGGGATAAGATTTCCTTCCTCTACAACCCCAGCACTGCCTGTAGAAGTAGTTGCATGAACTGTTCCTTCAAGGTTTGTTAGGCTAAGAACAGTTGCAAGTCTTCTAAAAAGATTATCTCTTTCTAGAGCCTTGTAGAATTTGTCTAGGCTGTCATTAGGAAGCTGGTAACCTCCATCTATCTGCCCATCTTTTAAATCATCATGATTTATTAAAGTGCCTCTCATTTTACTCCAAAATGCTTGATTATAAATTCTTGTATTTAACATATAGATTTCCTCCATTTAAATATTATTTAGGCCTAGGCCTATTACCTTGTTTGAAACTGCGTTTTTTTACACGATGCCCCACGCCGCTGTCCGCCTTTAAAAGTTCTAGAGATTTACTACCCCCACCCCTAATGCCTTCACATATGACACACTTAAAGACTTGAGTGTTGTCATTGTTAAATGAAGAATGAATAGGCACCATTTTGCTTATGCACTTAGGACAACAAACATGAAGGCTTTCTAAGTCTGTGTAGTTATTAGAATTTGCACGATGAACTCTTGCTCTATGGTCATCATGGACTGTCATGTAATAGTCACAACCACACTCATGAGCGATTCTCAATGCATTACCATAGAAATGTCTAGGCTTTAATCTTCCACCTTCTCTTACCAGTTTGAATGAACTCATGGTTTTCCTCCTTTCTATTCCACAATAAAAAGCCTTAAAAACAAGGCTTTAGTTTTTGTAGCCACTTGTAGCAGGAAAAAGCAGAGCTTTTATATATTGCTTTCTTATAAGGAAATTACCTTTTTACCTGCTACATCTGCTACATTTTCTTTTACTCTAAAAAATCTGTAAAATCATCATTTAACTTGTAGCCTATTAATAATGTGGTCATGCCTCCACCAGCCTTTGGTCTCTTCCTAGCAATTCTTCCTATACTAGCTAGAGAAGATTTAAAGTTCCTAGCATTTTCTGTATAGTAGCCATTATTCCTACACCAATTTTGATAAGCAAAGTAAAGAGCAGATGTCCTTTCTTCTGCATTAGCATCTTTGGTAAGCCTCTCTTCAACAAATAGTCCTATCTTGTCATTTTCCTTATGGTAATCAAGAGTAGCCTGTCTAACAGTAGCAGGAACTTTAAAACCATCTGTTTGAATTTTTCTGTAGCCCTCAATAACCCAATTTAAAATACCACTTAGATTTTCTTCCTCGGAAAAGAGCTTCTTTAGATTCTTATCCTGCTCCCATTCTTCAAAGTGCCTTTCAAAGGGAATGATCTTCACCCTTCCACTAGTTATGAGTGTCAAATCTGTTACCATAGGCAAATGATTAGTATTAATGAAAATCTTAAATTGTGGCCTAAAGTCAAAACTATTCTCATGTAGAAATCTGGCATTAATAGTGTCATTACCAGTAAGGCTCTTTAGTAGAGCTGCACTTAAAACTAACTTCCTATCAGGCTCACTTATATTGACAAATCTAGCACCTGCAAGTCTAGCCACATCTTCAGATGGAGCAGAGCCAGAAGAATTTATCTTCATACCTATTGTTTCTGGCCTGCTAGTTCTTCCGTAGTCACCACAGATATTTAGGAAGGTTTCCATGGATGTACCCTTGCCATTACGAGTAGTTGCTCCAAATAAAATAAACATACTTTCATAACGGGTATCACCAGTTAAGGCATAGCCTAGGCTTTTTTGAAAAAACTCTGCCTTTTCTTTATCACCACACATAACCTCATCAACAAAATCTATCCAACGATTACATACAGCATTAGGGTCATAATTTACTCCTGCTATCTTTGTTATATAGTCACTGGCTTTATGGGGATAAAAGTTACCATCCTTTAAATTAAGAGTTCCATTTAAGCAGTTGAGCAGGTAGACATCCTTATCAAATTCAGACATAGATAAAGGATAGACATCCTGAGCATCCCTTAAAATGATTTCCCTTGTTCTTCTTTCCTGCCACTTGCCAGCTGATTTAATATAGGATTTTCTAAGGTTTTCATCCGTAATAGAAAGGGCATAGTACATTATTTGATTAGCTAAACTTTTACATAAATTCATTACCTTGAGGTTGCCAGTATCACTAGCCCAGACCCTACCGTCATAGACAAACCATTTTTTCCTTTCTGGTACGAATCTAGCAATAGATTTATAGTAGTCAGCAAAAAGGTTACTGTTGCCTATATCTGTTCCGTAGTATCTAGGGCTTTTAAAAGGCTCTAGTTTGTTTAACTTCTCTAGCTTATCTCTAGTAAAATCTTCATCAGCTGATAGCCTTCCACCACTAGGACTATAGATTTCTTTGGTAATTGCAATGGCCTTTTCAAGGGTAATTTGACCGTAAGTTGAGCCAGATTGGACCCTGTGCCACTTATCTCTCATTAGGCCACTTTGCTGAAAGAGCCTATCCATTTGATTAATATCTCTACCACACCAAAAGGCAAGGATGGAGCATAGAGCAAGGTCAGCTTCACTCTGGGAAGGATAATTACTAATATCACCCTTCCATAAGGCTTTAAATTTCCCACCTGTAGCAGATGCAGATGCTTTTTCTATAACCGACTTGTCAGTTAGATAAGAGCTACTTTCTTTATTTGCTATGCCTGTATTAGTCTTTGGTCTTTGCATATACTTATCTAGCAAAACTTGAAGCTTGTTATTAGCTTGAAGAATCTTTCCTTGATTAATTACATTACCAGTAATAGTCACATATTTGTTAGTGCTACCTGCAACATAAACTTCTAAGCCCAGCTTTTGGTTGTTGATAAAATAGAGTCTCTTGTCATAAGAAAAGCCATCTATTAGAAAGATAATTCTTATTCCTTTTCCAGATGGACTTTTCTCTATATATGAATCTTTAAAAATATCCATTATATCTTTGGCTAAATCCGAGTAGTTACCACTAGCATCTATACAATTATCTATATCAATGGCAGATGTCTTATTAAAGATACCAATGCCTAGACCATCAAATTTATCTACTACATCAAGAGCATTCTTAAAATCTGTAAAGGTATTTACCTTATTCGCTTTAGCTCTTTTACCATTTGCTTGATAGGGGACTTTTCCTTTACCAGCCTCCTGTTTCCACACACAAAACCTAGCATTGTCTTTTAGATATTGTGGGAATTTTTCATATTTGTCTATCAGACTTTTCACCTCCTTTAATTAAAATAAAAGCCCAAAACACTACAGTTCCTAAGTACTTGCCTTGTTTGACATAGCCTCGTATGCAGTCAAAGATACGCTCGGAAAAATCGTCATGGCATATTCATTTGAAAGTATCTCTCATATTTTGGGGTATTCACTTGTCAAGGTGCAAAACTTCAAAAGCATTGAAGCTAAGGAGATAAAATCGCCTTCAATATCTAAAGGACAGTAAAGACTAAAATCCGTAGAGAAATTTAATAGATATTTTTATCCCTTACTTATTAGCCACAGGAAAGAGCTAAAGTTGAGGTATTTGAAAAAGAAAATATAAAAACCTACTTCTGGTGTGAAGTAGGCAGATAATTGTTAGTCTGTTTTGAGTAAAAGCTATACACGACTTTTAGACAGAAATGTCGAAAAGTATATTTGGTTTTTAAGAGTTCAGAACAATATCAATGAGATATTAAAGAATATTGTTGTTTATGTATTACTTGAGTGTTATAATAATAAATAATTCATGGGAGGTGTGTATGATGGCTTTAAACTATAATAGGCTATGGAAACTATTGATAGATAAGGGTATGAAGAAAAAAGACCTTCAAGAGTTATCTGGTGTAAGTTCAGCAACAATTACAAAGCTTGGAAGAAATGAAAATGTAAATACAGAAATACTCCAAAGGATATGTAATGCATTAAAGTGCGATATATGTGATATTTTAGAGTTTATCCCAGATGAAACTGATTAATGTAAGGAGAGAAAAATTATGATTAAAGATATTTTAAATAAAAATGAGAAAATGACTCCTAATTCTAAAGAAATAGCTATATTAAAAGAGCACTTTCCATCATGTTTTAAGAGTGATGGAACTTTTGATATTGAAAAGTTCAAAGGTTTTTTAAGTGATAAAATCACAGTTACTGACGAAGGCTATGAGTTAAAGTTTTTAGGTAAAAACTATGCAAGGCTACTAGCTTCAGTTGATACCACAACAGTAATTACACCTAATGAAGAACACAACTCAAAGCCAGAAAATAAAAACAGTGAGAATATATATATCAGTGGTGATAATCTAGATGGTTTAAAACATTTATTAAAATCTTACTCTGGACAAATAAAATGTATTTACATAGACCCTCCGTATAATACAGGAACAGATGGTTTTGTATATAATGATAATTTTGATTTTACCGTTGATAGTCTTTCAGAAAAGTTAAGCATAAGTGAAGAGCAAGCAGAACGTATTCTTGACCTTACAAAGCGTGGATCTGCCTCCCATTCTGCATGGCTTATGTTTATGTATTCACGTCTTCTACTTGCAAGAGATTTGCTATCTGATGACGGTTTGATTTTTATTTCTATTGATGACAACGAGAATCATAATCTTAAGCTTTTATGTGATGATGTTTTTGGAGAAGAGAATTTTCGAAACCAAATCACCATTCGTAGAGGAGCAAAGTCTGTACAAGCACAATTTGAAACATGGGATAAGCTTGGTCAAAGTGTTGAGTATTTGCTGTTTTATTCTAGAAAATCTAGCTATAGGTTTCCTAAACAAATGAAACCACTTGATGAGGAACGACAAGGTTCTTGGAACAATCACTGGCGTGGAACTGACCGCCCAACGATGCGCTATCCCTTATTCGGCATTACACCAGAGAATGGGCAGTGGCGTTGGGGTAAAGAGCGTAGTTATATAGCAATTAAAAATTACAAAAAAATGATAAATGATATAGGGGTAGATGAAAAATCAATTACGCAAGAACAAATTGATGGATGGTATTCAAATCTGGATTATGAATGTGATCTTCTCCGGTTATCTGACTCCGGTAAACCAGAACACTATATACCACCGACTGATTCAACACTGCTAAATACTTCATGGATGGACTTGCTTGTTGGAAGCTCATCTGAAATAAGAAGGTTGTTTGGTAAGACTGTTTTTGAGACAGCAAAACTCACAGCGACGTTACAGAGAATTATAACTTTTGCAGATAAAGATGCAGTTATCCTTGATTTTTTCTCGGGTTCTGCTACTACTGCTCATGCAGTTATGAATCTTAATGCTGAAGATGGCGGAAATAGAAAGTTTATAATGGTTCAATTACCAGAGATTATAGAAGAAGGAAAACCAGCATATGAAGCAGGCTATAGAACTATAGATCAAATTGGGATGGATAGAATTATTAAAGCAGCTAATAAAATAAAAGAAGAAAATCCAGATTTAGAAGCTGACCTTGGTTTTAAACACTTTATTCTTCAAGAACCAACTCCTAATACTTTAGATAAAATTGAAGAGTTTGATCCAGATGAAAATAAATTGTTTGCAGATAAAACCCTTCTTGATGAGTTTGGTAAACCTACAATACTTAGTACATGGCTTGTAAGAGATGGTTATGGTTTAACTGCTCAACCAGAAGAGCTTGATTTATCTGGTTATAAAGGATACTTCATAGATAAGCACCTTTACTTAATAGACACAGAAATTCCTAATGAAGCCATAGAAAAAATTGTAGTGAAATATGAAACAGACGGTAGCTTTAATCCAGAGAATATAGTCTTATTTGGATATAGCTTTACTTGGACACAAATGGAGCAATTAAAAATTAATTTGAAAAGATTAAAAGATACAGAGAAAAATTTAAATATTAATTTTGATGTTCGTTATTGATGGGAGGGAATATTATGGAACTTATTTTACAAAAAAACTTACCCCATCAACAAAGAGCAGTTGATGCTATTAACAAAGTTTTTGATGGAGTAGATATTATTAAACCGAGACAGTTTTTTGAAAACCCAATAATTAATTTATCTGATTCACGCATTTCTCAAAACATAGAGGAGATTCAAAAAAGTTTACCTAGTGAATATAGAAGTAGCTCCCCTATAGGTGATGTTCTAAATCTTGACATTAAGATGGAAACAGGAACAGGAAAAACTTATGTTTACACAAAAACTATATATGAACTTCATAAAAATTATGGGTTTAATAAATTTATCATTGCAGTACCTTCCCTAGCAATTAAAGCAGGAACTGGACAGTTTTTAGAAGATGCTTATGCTAAAAAGCATTTTACTGATGTATGTGGTTATGGTACTGAAATAGAAGTTGGTATATTAGAATCACATAAAAAGAAAAAGGGTCGCTTCTTCTTTCCATCAGTTGTAAGTGAATTTGTAAAGGGTTCTACACAAAACTCTAAGAAAATATATGTGCTACTTGTTAATATGCAGTTACTTGCTGTTAGAAAAAATGGAATGCTAAGTCGTGATGACTATGATAGTGGTGTTGAGGGTTTCTTTAGACCTTTTGACGCATTAGGAGCGACTAAACCTATTGTTATAATTGATGAGCCTCATAGATTTTCAAGAGATCAAAAAGCCTTTAAGGTTATTTTAGATGAACTCAAACCACAATCTATTATTAGGTTTGGTGCTACTTTCCCAGAAACCTCCACTGGTCGTGGCAAAAATAGAATTACAGTTAAAGATTATCAGAATCTTTTATATGACCTTAATGCTTGTGAGTCATTTAATCAAAACCTCATAAAAGGAGTAGCAAAAGAGCATTTTGAGCCTGTTTCAAAACGTCAAGAAAAAGTTAAGATAACCTCTATTAATAGTAGAAGTTCAGTTAATTTTCAACACAAAAAACAGGATGAAAGAACTAAAACTTATACTCTACAAAAGGATGATTCCCTATCTATTATCAGTGAAGCATTTGAAGGTATTACCATAAGTGGTATATCAGCCTCTGAAGTTATATTTTCTAACGGTATTACAAAGTCTACTGGTGAGGAGTTAGATGTAGATATTTACATGACTTCTTATCAAGAACAGATGATGAGGCTTGCTCTTGAAAGGCACTTTGAAATCGAAAAATCAAATTTTTGTGGTAGAAATTTTAAGATAAAAACTTTAGCCTTGTTTTTTATAGATGATATAGCTTCATATCGTGAAACTGAGGATGGTAAAGACCCTTATTTACTTAAGTCTTTTGAAAGACTATTAAAAGAGCGAATAGAGATAGAAATTTCTAATTTAACTGAACATGAAGAGGAATATAAGAAATATTTACAAGAAAGCCTTGATAATATTTCAGCTTGCCACGGTGGATATTTTGCACAGGATAATAATGATACAGATGAAAATATAGCAAAAGAAGTAGATGCTATATTAAATGGGAAAAAGCAACTTTTATCCTTTAAAAAGCCTGATGGCTCCTATAATACCTTAAGATTTTTATTTTCAAAGTGGACACTTAAAGAAGGTTGGGACAATCCCAATGTATTTACCATTGCTAAACTTCGCTCTAGTGGCAGTGAAAATAGTAAATTACAAGAGGTAGGTCGTGGACTTCGCTTGCCTGTTGATGAAAATGGTAACAGAATCTCTAATGAAGAATTTCAATTAAACTATATTGTAGATTTTACTGAGGCAGATTTTGCCCAAAGATTAATAGCTCAAATTAATGGAGAATTACCACAGGCTTCTTCTATTTCCGAAGAAAAGCTCGAAGAAGTAGCTAAAAAGCGTGGAATTAGTTCTGATGATCTCTTTGATGAATTATATGATAAGCGATATATAGATAGAAGAATGAACATTAAAACAGATACTAGGGATGCCTTCTTTGCTGAATATCCAGAATTTGCAGTAGGACTAGAAAGCGGAAAAGTTAAGGATAGGAATAAAGATAAAGCAAAGCCAGTGAAAATTAGAAAGGCTGCTTATAATGATATAAAGGAATTGTGGGAAAGAATCAACCAGCGTTACCTATTATTCTATGATAAAGATTTAGACGTTAATATGGAAGATGTAGTTTTATCTATATTAGAAGCAGAAAATGTTTTTACAGATGTTACTATGACAAGCTCAAGAGAAATTGTAAAAAGTGATGGTACAGAAATGTCAATTCTTTCTGAGTCTGGAGTCCAATATATAATCTCTAAAACAATTCCTTATAATGAGTTCTTAAAAAGGATAATGCAAGGAACAAATATACCTATTACAACCTTGCATCAGGCAGTATCTAAGTACACAAATAAAAATGGAATGATTAAACCCGATCATTTTAATGAAAATACTGTAAGCATCATAATACAAAAGTTTCAAGAATGGAAAAATGAAAACTTGCAAGGTAGGTTCCACTATACCAAAAGTTCTACTCCTGTTGGGTCTACTGCACTTTCTTTTGAAGATGGTAGTCCACGTAAAGAAATTACTCAAGGTAGAATAGGTACAAAGCTTGCAGAAGGTACTCCTAGTGAAAAATATCTGTATGATGCCTTTGCTTATGACTCCCCTTTAGAGAAAAAGAATATTATGGCAGACATTGAAGAAGTGGTTGTCTATGGTAAAATTCCACGCAGTAGTATAGCGATACCAACGATAACTGGAGGTATGTATAGTCCTGACTTTATGTATATAGTCAAAAAGTCTACAGGGGAAAAAGAATTAAATATTGTGATTGAAACTAAAGATGTCGAGAACAAAAATAATATACGTGGAACAGAAAGAGCAAACTTAAGATGTGCTAGAGTATTTTTCGATATATTATCGCAAGATGGGTATAAAGTTCATTTCCGTGACCAGATTAATAATCGACAAATGGCTCAAATAATTAATGAAGTATTGGGAGAATAAATATTTAGATAGGAATTCGATATTAATAATAAAGCAAAATTTAGAAGTCCGATACTGTAACTAGCGACATGAGTAAAATCCTGCCTTGTGAATTGGCAAGCTGTTGTTATTAGTAGATTCTCTATAGTTATATTTTGAAGCAATAGAACTATAGAATTGCACGATGATAAGGGGGGCTTCAAATGTCAAGCAATACATCAAAGGGGCGTGGCAGAAAAGGAAGCAAGTTTTGGATACAAACTCTTGTAAATATAGATTATGGAAGCACGTTATCTAAGGCGATACAAAGTGTTGATAGTAGCATAGGTGATATTAAATGGTTATCACCTCTTAAAAGAGACAATTATAAAGAACTGAAGTCAAAGCAAATTTCAAGTTTGACAAATGCAGACTTTTCATTTTGGCCAGATAATGGGCCATGGTGGGATAGTGTTGGTGTTGACGATGTGGGAAGCATTGTGTTGGTTGAAGCTAAGGGTCATATAGCAGAAACTAAAACTAAATGCAAGGCATCATCCGAGCGTAGCTTGGCAAGAATTAATAAATCAATGGAGATAGCCCATAATATTTTAACATCATCCCCTGAGTACGGTATTATGGCATCCCATAGTTACGATAAAGAAGTGTGGTTGAAGAAATATTATCAGATTGGAAACAGGTTGAGCTTTCTTGTAAAGTTACGGCAACAGGGTTTTAACGTTAAACTTATTTTGCTAAATTTGGTGAATGATTCAACACATATTAGTACTTCTTTAGAAGAGTGGGAAAGACATTACGAAAAGGTTTTTCAGATACTGATGGGTACAACTAAATGTCCAAGTAATGTTGTGGTTGTGAATTTTGATGTTGGCTAGATATAACTACTCTAAGTTAATAGAAATAAAAAAGATTAAGTTAAACACGCTAAGATAAAAGACCACACTAGAGGTTCTACTCTCCAGTGTGGTTTTCCTTTGCTCCGCTTGAAGCCGTCACTTAAGTTTTTGTTCAATCCCTATGTGAAAGCTCCTAATCCCTATTCATGGTGGGTTGCGGCCTTTGTATATTGGCGGTGTGTACATAGAACAATAACTTAGGTGTTAAGAGGTCATTATAGTAAAGGAGGTGATAATTTTTATGAGTGAGGTAGAGATAGGAAATCTCTTTTTTTCAAAAGAAGAATTGATTAGTGTCGGAAAGATTCCAACTGTTGTTTCATATGTAGGAGATACCAGGGCCAAGGAAATAAAAAAGACATTAGCAAAACTGGAGAAACTTTTTCTATCAGACGAGGAATTAATTGCTGTTGAATCATTTTTGCAAAACTAAAATGGATTATGGATAAGGCAGCGGGGATGGATATCTCCGGTTGGGGGGAAACCAGATGGAAGGTGGGGGTGTTTTTCAAACAAAACCGGTTTTCAATAAACATTTGCGTTGCCAATATCCTGGCTCCTACGGTGTTAGAAGAAAAGGCCACAGATACCTTTGGAAAAAGGGTTGTGGCCTTTGTAATAGCATGGGTTGCGAGCAAGTTTCTATATATATTTCTTTTCAATAAGGTAATTTTCAAACATTGCCAGACAATCAGCAAAATTCCTTCTACCAAATCCCATACGAAAATATTGTCCCGGGAAGGAGTAGATATTTGCGGGTAATAGCAAAACACCTTTTTCTTTGACCATGGCATTACAAAATTTTTCTATGGGCATTGTGATGTTCATTCTATTGAATGCAACAGGGCCAGCCATTGGTTTGTTGAATTCAAACAAATCCGAATACCTATTGAAAAATGATTGCGCAATTTTAAGGTTATTCTCAATGATCCTGAGATTCTTATCCAAAATTTCCTTGCTATGTTGTAGAGCAACGATTGATAGGAATTCAGATGGCCCGCTGCTGCATATACTTGTGTAATGTTTCATTTTTTCTAGTTTACCTATTAGCTCCTCATCCCTGGTTGCTAACCAGCCAATTCTTAGGCCTGCTAGCCCATAAGCTTTGGACATAACACCGAGGGAAACAGCTTTTTCATAGAAATCAGCAAACCAGGGCCGTTTGATGCCATCCAGCTCAACACCTTTGTAAACCTCGTCACAGAATACATAGATATCATGTTTTTTTGCTAATTCCGCAATAGCCTTAATTTCCTCTATTTTCAAGGTGTAACCAGTAGGATTATTGGGACTGTTAAGAACAACTAGTTTAGTGGTAGGTTGGATTAACTGTTCTAACCTATTAATATCGACTACCCAGCCATCGGTTGATTGTTCAATATTCCATTGCGACACCTCACAACCGATGGCATTCGCGACCTCGTACAGTGATTGATAAATTGGAAATTGGCAGATTACATGATCACCCTGATCCAATAAAACATTCATAAAGTTAAATATTGGTTCCTGTGCACCGGCATGAACGATTATATTTTTTTGTCTCATCGTGGCATATAGGGTAGCAATAACATTCCTAAGTTCCGGATTACCGGCCACCTCTGTATAACCTAGCCAGCAGTTCAAAAATTGCTTTTCAGCGTCTTTTTCATAACTGAGCAGATCCTTAATCGACATTGATTCGCAATCTGACTGGCTCAAAAGATATGGCGCAGAAAACTCGTATTTGTTGAAAAAAACCTCTAATTTAAAGTCTCCTATTTTCATAACCGACTCCTAGCAATTGTAATATATTTTTTTGTAAAACCCCAGTTGGATATCCCTACAGTCTTGAAACCAAAACAGGTTCTTTTTCTGGGCTACTTTCTTCCACTTAGCGCACGCTAATTCCTTTTGAATGATAATTGTAATTCCAGATTAAAGATGATTATCGCTGGTTAGTTATTGACATATGTCAGAAAAGGTATACAATAAGTGTTGTAAGAGGCATATGCCAATAACCACAAGGAGGTGACATTATGCCGAGAGGAGATGGAACCGGCCCAATGGGTGCTGGTGCAATGACCGGAAGGGGTCTAGGATTTTGCACAGACGCAAATGTTGCCGGCTACGGAGCCGGTACCGGTGCCGGACTAGGATTTGGCTTTGCTTGTAGACGCGGGTTTGGTCGTGGCTTTGGTCGTGGTTTTGGCCGCGGATTTGGTGGTGGCTTTGGTATGGGCCTGGGCGGTGGTTTAGTTGCTGGCCAAGCATCATCAAAGACGCAAAAAGAGCTATTGGAAGAACAAAAAAATTACCTGCAAAGCCGGCTGGAGGTTATTGATAAACAACTGGGGGAACTATAATTAGAAGAAGAAGTAACCGGAGGGACACTCTGGTTATTTCTATTTTGGGCATTTCCCATTTTAGGTTCCGGCGCTGGGTTTTTTTGGGTGATTAATGGTTTTTTCTTTTGCCAAAAGTGGGGCTGTTTTAGCTCTAGGAATGACCTTAAATGTTAAAAGGTCAAATTTTTTTTATGTAAGGGGGTTAAAACTATTGACTTTCGGCGGCTAATGTCAGTTATAATAAGTTATTATGACATACATTCTAAGCAATGAAGGAGAGGGACCCCCTGTGAAAAATCACCAGATGAATACGTACAGAGTTGAACAGGATTTTATTGGAGAAATGAAAGTTCCCATTGGAGCCTACTATGGAGTTCAAACTGCACGGGCTTTGGAAAACTTTCCAATAACCGGGTACTGTTTGGATGAGACTTTGATTGGCGCCATGGGAATGGTGAAGAAGGCAGCTGCTCTTGCCAATATGCAAGCCGGCTTACTGGATGAACGGCGTGGGCGAGCTATCATGGATGCCTCACAGGAAGTGATGGAAGGGAAATTTAACGATCAGTTTGTGGTTGATCCTATTCAAGGTGGTGCAGGAACCTCCATCAACATGAATGCCAACGAAGTCATTGCTAACAGGGCTATTGAAATTCTTGGTGGAAAGCTGGGGGAATACAGCATTGTCTCGGCCAACAACCATGTAAATATGTCCCAATCAACCAATGATGCTTTCCCAACAGCTTTGCGCATTGCCCTGATCAACAAAGCAAAGGGCTTGCTGCAGGCAACAGGGGAGGTGGAGAAGGGGCTCAAGTCAAAATCCGTTGAGTTTGATGACATCCTAAAAATAGGGCGTTCACATTTACAAGATGCTGTGCCTATCCGGATGGGCCAGGAATTTGGGGCATATGCTGCTGTAGTAGCCAGATCCATGCAGCGCCTACGGCAGGCGTGCGCAGGGCTACTTGAAGTCAATATGGGGGCAACAGCTGTTGGCACGGCTCTTAATGCTGATGCCACTTATGTTGAACGGGTAATTGAAAACCTACGGGAGATTTCCGGGATAGATCTTTGTCTGGCTGATAACCTGGTTGATGCTACCCAAAACACGGACGTTTTTGTTGAGCTTTCATCTTCTATGAAAAACATGGCTACTATGTTATCAAAAATCGCCAATGATCTGCGGCTTCTGGCATCGGGACCCTACTGTGGACTGAAGGAGATTAACCTCCCCCAAATGCAGCCCGGTTCCTCAATAATGCCCGGCAAGGTAAACCCGGTCATACCTGAGGTGGTCAACCAGGTAGCTTTTCAGGTCACAGGCAATGATTTAGCTATAACCCTGGCGGCAGGGGCCGGCCAGTTTGAACTTAATGTTATGGAGCCGGTGATGGCCTTTAATCTTTTGCAATCCATCAATATTTTGACAAATGTGCAGCATGTTTTTGCTGACAGATGCATCAAGGGAATCACTGTCAACAAGGAACGCTGTAATGAAATGGTAGATAAAAGTGTTTGCATTGTAACTGCACTAAATCCGCATTTAGGATATGGGATGTCCTGTGCTATTGCAAAGGAAGCTATGCAGAATGGACGCAATGTTAGAGAAATAGTGTTGGAAAAACAATTGATGACAGAAGAAAAATTGGATAAGATACTTGATGTTTATGGAATGACCAGGATGGGTATCTCCGGCAAGGAATTCCTGGGAAAAATGTGATTGTGAGCAGTGTCAAAAGTAAAAAATGGTAAATTATAACCGGGAAAAATTTTCCCGGTTATTTGTTTGCCCGGCAACAAGAATAGGAATTGACTAATGGATAAATTGGATGATAATGTAACATTAGCGATATATGTCGTTTATGAACATATTTGCAAATGAGGGATAGTAAAGCCATGTTTTGGTAGGTGGCATCCCGATGGTAGAGATCTTTAAATAAACGCCTGGCTATCATTATGTCTTAGGTTGGGGGGGTAACAAATGTGGTTAAAAAAGAAAAACAATAGGATAAAGGTATTGGTGGGTTTTTTAACAGTGCTTATTTTTTTGGTTGGTATAAGAGTCTACATTAAAAAAAACACCTTTGATTACTACAGGTTGAAGCCGCTTGATATCAACCAGACTGTGCTAGCCAACGGTAGGGTGAGCTTCCCCTTGCCCTATGAAATAACAGCAACTTCCTCCGGAAGGATCTCTGCTGTTCATTGTATTGAAGGAGAACTGGTACATGAGGGACAACTTTTGATCCAGATGGATGATTATCAAGATAGGCTGGGTGTGCAGCTGGCTCTTGGAGACCTGGATCTTGCCCGGAGCAAACAAAGAAATATTGTGGAGGAAGTCTTGCCTAAACAAGAGGAGGTAATGTATCAGAACCAGCTAGAGCTAGAAGAAGCAGAAAAGGAAATGAACCGCTTGAAAAGCCTTTATGAGCATAGTGCCGTGCCGGCAGTGGAATATGAAAAGGCTGCCAATAACTATCAACTGCAGCTTTCCAGGTATAAGCAGGCTGTTTTTGCTCGTGATTCCCTTGCGGGGGGAAGCGGTGCAGCAGAAATAGAAGCCCAGATAGCTCTTTGTGATGTTCAGTTAAAAATAGCACAAAAGGCGGTGGAGGACAAAAAAATAGTGTCCCCTATTTCGGGGGTAATTAGTAATGTGAATTTTTCTCCCGACCAATGGGTACCGGATGGGGCGGTACTCCTAACATTGTTGTGCCGGGAGCGTCTGGCCGTTGAGGCGGATGTGGATCAAAAAGAGCTTTCTAACTTGGAAGTGGGGCAGTCTGCTTTAGTGGCCTTTGATGCTTATCCGGGGGAACATTTGAAGGCTGAACTAACTTATATATCTCCACAGATTGACGAACAAAAAGGAACCTGTCTTTTACGGCTGGCGGTAGAAAACGGAAAATATTACATAAGGCATGGTATGGCTGCTGATGTGGAGATTTTAACTGAACCTAATAGGCAGGTTTTAGCCCTGCCCAAGCAATTCATAGATTATTCGGAAAAAACACCATTTGTATGGATTTTGCAAAAAGGTAGGGCAGTGAAAGCACCGGTTACATATATAAATGTAGGCGAACGCTGGGTTATTATAGAGAACCTGCCGGAAAGTACCATGGTTCTCACCGGTGCAAAAAAGCCAGGCAGTTTTAGAATACATCTTGGTCGGGAGGTTCGGCCCGATGAGGTTTAACACCTATGAATTCATGATTGCCTGCAGGTTTCTGATGAGTGGCAGGTCCCAGACTATACTAATTATTCTTGGTATTGCTGTCGGGGTGGCCGTGCAGGTTTTCTTGATTTCACTCATGGATGGGTTACAGAGAAACCTCATTCAGCGCACAATCGGCTCATCCCCACATATTACCATAGCGCCGCCTTTATCCTCCCCGCAACCCCAGGGTATTGGCAGTGGCACTATAGATGACTGTCAAATGCCGCTGAAAATAGAGGAAGGGGAGATATTGTCATGGCAACGCTACAACGAATACCTGGAAGGTACCCCAGGCATAACTGTGGCTGCGCCAATGGTAAACGGCAATGGATACATAGAAAAGGGGCGGTCCTCGTTCCCCGTGATCATCAAGGGGGTAACATTGCCGGAGGCTGATGTGATCTATAAGTTTAAAGGAAACCTGGTCAATGGAGATATTCGGCCAGGTGGAAACAATGTCCTTATTGGTACGGCCTCCTCCGAAAAATCAGGGCTTCAGGTAGGTGATACCTTTTATCTGAGAAACCAAAAGGGAACAGGCGACCATTTCATGATTCAGGGAATATTTGACCTGGGGTCTTCAGCAGCTAACAATATGGTAGTGATGTCTTTGGAGAGGGCGCAAGCCTTTTTGGATGTTGTGGGAATTTCTGCAATCGAAATTCAAGTACAGGATGTATTTGCGGCGGATAATTTAGCTGAAAGGCTTAGGGGAGCCTTTAGTCGGATAAAGGTGGAATCATGGCAAGAAAGGAACAAAGAATTGCTCAGTGGCCTGAGGTCACAGGATACCTCCTCGGCGATGATTCAGTTTTTTGTTTTGCTCAGCATTACCCTGGGCATCGCCAGTGTCCTGGCCATTATTGCCATTCAAAAGTCCCGTCAGCTCGGTATTTTGAAGGCGATGGGCACTAATGACAAAGGTGCCGCCCGTATTTTTATCATTCAGGGGTTTTCCATGGGTTTTGCCGGGGCGCTAGTGGGTATTTTACTGGGGCTGGGCCTGGCTGAATTATTTATGATTGGGACAAAAAGCAGTGGTGGCCCAACCTATGAGCTAAAAATAACCCTGACAAATATCCTTTTGCCCGCTCTTTTGGCCACTGCTGCTGCCTCAGTGGCCGCCCTTGTGCCTGCCCGCCGGGCAGCAGGGCTGAACCCAATGGAGGTTATCAGAAATGAATGAAATTGTTTTGCTTGATAAGATTAATAAATTCTACGGCGATGAGGTAGTTGTTCAGGTATTGTTTGACATCGATCTAGCGATCAAAGGCGGCCAGTTTACCGCATTTATCGGCCCTTCAGGATCAGGAAAAAGCACCCTTTTAAATATTGTTGGTTTATTGGAAACCCCCACCAGTGGGGCAGTCTTTCTGGACGGCCAGGATATTTCCGGAATGAGCAAAGATGAATTGGCTTCTTACCGCAATGAAAAAATCGGTTTCATATTTCAGTTTCACTATTTGTTACCTGAGTTTACTGCTTTGGAGAATATTCTCATTCCCTACTGGATCGGTAAAGGTAAGCCACCGGAAAAGGTTGTTAGCCGAGCGATGTATTTGATGGAACGGATAGGGATTGAAATGTGCAGTAACAAATACCCGCACCAGTTATCCGGGGGGCAGCAGCAAAGGGTGGCCATTGCCCGATCCCTAATCAACCGGCCGAAACTATTGCTAGCCGACGAGCCAACCGGAAACCTGGACAGCAAAACCAGCAACATGGTTATGGAGCTTCTAAGGGAAATAGTTAGGGTGGACAAAATGAACCTGGTGATGGTCACTCATGACCGTGACATTGCGGCCGGCGTTGATCGGGTGATAGAAATCGTCGATGGTAGGATTAACAACGATTCCGCCGTTGAATAACCCTCTAATATTATGGGGTTTCATTCCTATGAATTTGGCGTCCTAGTATTTCTCTTATTTTTCGTTCAAATTGCTCCAAATCAAGGGCTGCTTCCTTCTTTATGCTTTTCCTCAGCATGGGGCCGACCTGGTTGATGTCCTCCAAAAGGTCTCTTAATATCTCCAGAGCAGCTTGAGCCCCCAGCACTTCTTTGGGGGTTTGCACAATATTTTCTAAAATGGCCTGTTCTGTCCTGGAAGCGATAATGGGATTGGGCATTTGCTCAACAAAAACCATGGTTCTGCGACCCGGCCCCCTATTTTCTTCGATGGGTTCCAGGGCAATTATTTTGTCTGCCCTGACAAATTTGCCATAGCCCAGGGGGACTATTACCTTTTCCCTGATCTCCACTGAGAACCACATCCTTGCTTTTTTATGGTATTGTATCACATAAGGAGAAACATGATGCAAATGTAGGAGAACATGCAAAAGACGTTTTTTTTAACGTCTTTTAAAATATCCTGCTAACTACCTATGATTAATAAATAGTATAATATTTAAAGAAGTATACCCCCGTATAAATATCATAAAAGAAAGAGGTGTTGGACAGATGGGGTTTTTTCTCGCAAAAGACGGTGTTAATGCTGTGCTGGAGCGATGGAGGGATGACTATCTGATCTATGCTCCGGTGCGAATGGCGGGAGGTGGCCCATATTCGGATACTGATTCTATTCAATATGGGCAAATACACAGGGTTGAAGAAATCGTTTACGACCAAAAATCAAGGTACTCCTTCAAAGAGATCCTCCTGCCGCTTTCCCAGACCCTTTTCTTCTTTACAGAAGATCAGATCAAGGAAGCAGAGGAGCTGAAAAAAGGAGCAATTATTTTTTTGCGTAGCTGTGATTTACATGCAGTGAAACGCCTTGATCAGGTTTATCTGCAAAACGGTTTTGAAGATTATTATTATCAGAGATTACGAAAAAGAGTTAAATTTGTTTTAATGGGATGTCAAAAGGCGTTTGAGAACTGCTTTTGTGTTGATATGCAAACGAACATCATCGACACTTATGATGCCAGCCTTGAAGAGAACGGGGATGGCTATGTGATGGACAACCATTGTGCAGAGTGGGAGTCTCTATTATCCAAATATAGCTTGCGACAGCTGGATGTGCGGCCATCACATGTAACCGAAACCAATGTACATGTAGAAATCCCGCCCGGGGTATCTATAGATGTGGCGAAGTCCAAAATGTGGGATGAATATGATGGCAGGTGCATTAATTGCGGCAGATGTAATTTTGTTTGCCCCACATGCACCTGTTTTACTATGCAGGATATTTTCTATACCGATAATGGCAAGGTTGGTGAACGGCGTCGTGTGGCGGCTTCCTGCATGGTTGACGGTTATACGGATGTAGCCGGTGGTGGTTCATACCGCAAGAAGAACGGGGAACGGATGCGTTTCAAGGTGCTCCATAAAGTATATGATTTTAAAAAGCGCTTTGGCTACCATATGTGTGTTGGTTGCGGCAGATGTGATGATATCTGTCCCGAATATATATCTTTCTCTCATTGCATTAATAAACTGGGCAGCGCAGTGAAGGAGGTGGATGGTAATGACGCATAATGAATATAAGCCCTTTCTCGCTGAAATAAAGGATGTTATTAAGCACACAGACAAGGAGTATACATTCCGCCTGACCTATGAGGGAGCAGTGAAGCCGGGTCAGTTTTTTGAGGTTTCCATTCCCAAATATGGTGAAGCGCCAATATCAGTTTGCGGTATAAATGATGGAACAGTTGATCTAACTATCCGCCGCGTTGGCAAGGTCACCAATGAAATTTTTGCACATCGTGCCGGGGACAGGCTGTTTTTACGCGGCCCCTATGGCAATGGTTTTGATGTGGGAAGTTACAAAAACAAGGAACTGGTTATAGTTGCCGGTGGGACCGGCTTTTCACCAGTGCGTGGTGTCGTAGAATATTTTGCCCGGCACACCCAGGACATAAAAGGATTGACCCTGATTGTGGGCTTTAAAACACCGGCGGACATCCTGTTCCGTGAGGATTTTGCCGTGTGGAAGGATAAAATGCAACTCATTTTGACGGTTGACCAGGCGGAAGAAGGGTCATCATACCAGGTTGGCCTGGTGACTGATTATATCCCCAAGCTGTCATTGAAAAATGCCGAAACAGCGGAGGCGATAGTTGTGGGGCCACCGGTGATGATACATTTCACAACCCTGGCGCTGCTCAAGGCAGGTTTCCGTGAGGAAAATATCTGGGTATCAATGGAGCGAAAGATGTGCTGCGGGATTGGCAAATGTGGCCATTGCAAGGTTAATGACACTTACATCTGTCTGGATGGGCCGGTTTTTAATTTTACCAAAAGCCGCGAATTAATTGACTAGGAAAGGGGGAATACCGGATGGATACAAATACAAAATTACTCAAGAAAAACGCATTTCGTGTGACCAAGGTGCGGGGTGTTACAGCCTCCAGGGTCCGTGTACCTGGTGGCCATCTAAAAGCAGAATATCTTTCCCTGCTGCAAAATATTGCTGAAACTTATGGTAATGGGACAGTGCATATAACAAATAGGCAGGGTTTTGAAATACCGGGCATTGCTTTTGCAAATATGCCCGCAGTAAATGAACTTTTGCAACCGATTATTGAAGGATTGGGTATCAATCAACAGGAATCCGGAAAGGGGTATTCCGCCGCCGGCACCAGAAACGTCGTTGCTTGTGTAGGAAACCGTGTTTGTCCTTTCGCCTGCTATGATACAACAGCATTTGCTCAACGCATTGAAAAAGCTATCTTTCCTAATGATCTGCATTTTAAAATTGCGCTCACGGGATGCCCCAATGATTGTGCCAAGGTACGCATGCATGACTTCGGCATTATGGGGATGACTGAACCCCAATATAATAAAGACCGCTGCGTAAACTGTGGTGCCTGTGTTAAAGCCTGTGAAAGAAAATCCGTTGGAATATTAAGTGAGGTTAATTACAAGGTGGAGCGCTATGCAGACAAGTGCATTGGCTGCGGTGAATGTGTTCTGGCTTGTCCCGTAGGTGCCTGGACCAGGGGAGAGCAGAAACTGTATCGCTTAACGTTACTAGGTAGGTCTGGTAAAAAGAATCCTCGTCTTGGTGAGGACTTCATCAAATGGGTGGATGAGGACAGCATCATCAAAATAATATTAAATACCTATGGTTATGTGCAGCAATATATAGATCCGAATGCGCCGGGTGGTAAGGAGCATATTGGCTATATTGTTGATCGTACTGGTTTTGAAGAATTCAAAAAATGGGCCTTGAAGGATGTGCAGCTGCCGGAGACAGCAGAAGTATATACACCGGTTTATTGGAAAGGTGTTAAATATTAAAAGTATCCCAAGCATAAAGGAAGCACCGGGACGGATCCCCGTGCTTCCTTTTGTTTTTGATATTGGGCATGCCAGGGTAGCAATGGTAGACTCAATTAACCTTATTTTATTTCTTAATAGCCGATCCATTCAATCTTCTCGCCCTTTCTTCTAGGGGCGCGTGGCTCTTCATTGGGGTAACCAATGGTAACCACAGATACCATTTCCATGTCTGTAATTCCCATCTCCTCATTAATTGCATCCTCAGCATATTTAGGGCCTGTTAGCCAGCAGGTGCCCAAACCCTTTTCTTTGGCCAAAAGCAGGATGTTTTGGATGAGAGCAGAAGCGCTTAGTGCATTGGTGAAGCGATCATATTCAACCGAATACCTTTCTGCCAGGCTCATGTCCTTATTGATATCATAGGTATGTTTCGGCATGTAAATCATCAGCAGCACGGGGGCACCGCCAAGACCCTTGAAGAAGTTCATGGTAGCCTTTACGGCCTTTTCTGGTAATAGCTGATCAAGTCTGCGTTTTAATACCTGGCTGGCCTGGATCATGCTTTTAAATAGTTTTTCTTTTTTTTCACCTCTAACAACATAAATGTGCCAGTTTTGCCTGTTTGTGCCCGACGGTGCCCACAACGCATCTCCTAATATTTCATTTAAGACGTCCTGGGGGATTTCCTTATCCTGATATTTGCGTATACTGCGGCGCCCTTTAACAATTTCCGTTAAATTCATTTATGCCACCCCTTTTCAATTTTGTTCTTATATGCGCATTTTAATATATTTTGCATATAAAAATCTAGGGAAGGAGGTTGGCGGGCGGTATTTATTGTCCTTTCTTTCCGGATATGTTTGGATATTGCAAAAAGGTATTTTAGTATAAAGAAATATTTTGTATAATAGGCTAGGGCAATAACCTTAAAATAGTAAACTAACCCACATGTCGTCAATTTTTGCCTTAATGCAGATGGGGAGTATTAAAAAATGGAAATTATTATTAGGGAAAATTATGAACAAATGAGCAAGTATGCAGCGGAAATAATCGCTGGTTTCGTGCGGGCCAAGCCCGATTGCGTACTGGGTCTTGCGACGGGGAGAACACCCATTGGAACCTACCGGTATCTAGCTAAAATGCACAGGGAAGGGCTAGATTTTTCCCGGGTTAAAACATTTAACCTGGATGAATACTATGGGATTGGTATGAATTTGGGGATAGACTATAACCTGGATCAGAGTTATGCCCGGTTCATGTATGAAGAGCTATTCAAACATGTCAATATAAAAAAAGAAAATATTTACGTTCCCGATGGGCTATCAAAAGAGCCCAAAAAATTCTGCATGTGGTATGAACGGGAAATCAAAAGGGCGGGGGGAATTGATTTACAGCTCCTGGGCCTTGGGGGTGATGGGCATTGGGGATTTAATGAACCGGGTTCGTCCCTTGGTTCAAGAACCAGGGTACAGGCGTTGGCTAAACAAACATTAGACGACAACTATGAAGCCTTTTTTAAAAAGGCTAACATTGCCCGAAACCAGATGCCCCATTTTGCTATCACTATGGGAATTGGGACAATATTGGAAGCAAAAAACATCTTAATGATTGTAAATGGTGTCCGGAAGGCTGATATGGTTGCCAGGTGTTTGGAAGGTCCGATAACATCACAAATCACCGCAACTGCCATCCAGTTACACAGTGGAGATATCACTGTTGTGCTTGATGAAGCAGCAGCTGCAAGATTGAAAAATGTTGAACACTATAGGTTTGTTGAAAAAATAAAAAACCAATATGGGCTATAGAAAAAGGGATTATGTATTGAAAGTTTCATGTGTTTATTGTTAAGATTAGAATAAATCACTTCTAGAAGGCGGCAGAAAATATGAACAAACACCTGAATTTGCTTTATTTCAGCGCTACCGGCACAACGGGCCAGGTTGTCCAGGCAGTTGCCGAGGGCATTAATGTCAATGTGACGGAAAATAATATTACATTGCCGGATAAAAGAAAGCGAGACCTTGTTTTTGATGAAAATGATTTAGTTATTATCGGGGTACCTGTGCATGGGGGGAGGGTCCCGGCTCTTCTAACAGATTATTTTAGCGGGGTAAAGGGAGATAAAACAGCTGCAGTTTTTATAGTGGTATATGGAAACCGTAACTACGATGATGCCTTATTAGAGCTAAAAGATATATTTGAGGGAAATGGCTTTATTGGTATTGCCGGAGGGGCCTTTATAGGAGAACATCCTTTTACAGATAGGGTCGGAACCGGGAAGCCGGATCAAAAGGATTTGGCAATTGCCCGCAGATTTGGAGCGGAGATAAAAGAAAAATTATTAAAAAACAAAAACCTGTCAAATATGTCTGAGCTCCTTGTTAAGGGGAACCGCCCATATAAAGAAAGAAAACCAATGGGGTTGTTACCGGAAACAAATGAACGATGCATAAGTTGTGGGGAATGTGCCAGGATTTGTCCGGTGGGAGCAATTGACTTTAATGACTACAGCAATGTTGATGCCGCAAGGTGTATAAGCTGTTTCAGCTGCATAAAAAAATGCCCCGAAGGGGCCAAATCTATGAACCCCGAGATATTGGGCAAAATCGCACAGCGGTTAATTGATAACTTTGGCACTGTGAAAAATGAGCCGGAGCTCTATATTTAAAAAACATGTAAAAACAGATCCCTTCAATAGCTAGTTAACAGACTGAAAGGAAAATTAAATTTGTCCCTTTCCAATTGGAGGAAAGGGACAGTCTTTTAATGCCTGGGCTCAGGGGTCATTGCTATCGGTAGTATCACCTGTTTTTATTGCCACATTGGTAAAGTCTTTAACAATATCATCAGTTACTTCTACCTGTAAGGTTTCTTTGTTCTTATTAAATTTAAATATCCCATTGTTAAAATCTGTGCCAACCTCTTTGAAGAAGATACCCTCATATACAGCATCCCTGGTATGTTTAAAAAACAACCGATAGTACGGGCCCTCCTTGGCCAGGTAGGCTCGCACACCCTTATCATAATTACTATCAGGATCCTTGAGATAGCGGGCTACGGAAATGATATGCAGGTCAACAAAGGGTATTTCACGTATTAGAGAATTAACAATGGATTCTCTTGTGATTTGTTCCCAGCGACTATGGGGTGTTTGCCCCATAATAATTTGGGTGATGCCTTTTTCCCGGGCGACTTCTGCAATGACTTTATAGACGGGGCGTTCCTCGTTATCTCTTAGAATAAAGGCATCGGCTTCGTTTTTAATAGCCAGCTGTTTCCACTTTGTGATATAATGTGATTTTTCAGCATCCAGTTCTGCAAACGGTTTTCTATCCACAGTCAAAATATAGAGAGGGCAGCCAAATGTTTGCGCGATCTTACAGCCACGTTGTATCAAACGCTCACCGTTTGGCCCATAATAGACACAAACAAGGATACCCTCGTCCATGCGTTTTTTCCTTCTAGACATTTTTACCCTTCACCTCTGAATTATATTGTAGATGGATGGTTTGACACAAATTGCATGTGGACTATGTATGAATATTAACTTATGTGTGATTTTCAGTCAATCCCTTAAAAACCTTTGTGAAATATTTATAAATAATTGCAGGTTATTGTTTAATCCGGAGCAAAATAGGTAGACCATTTAGTAGCAATTCTTTGAAAGGAGGAGGATAGATGCATTGTTTTTATTTGATTAATGCTATCCCGTTTGCATATGCCCTTATAGTTCCACTTCTATACAAGAAATTTAACGCTAAAATTCATACGGGCTGGTTCGTTCTCGTTGTTCCTTTGCTAGTTTTCCTCCACCTTTTAACCTATATTCCTCCTGTTGCCAAAGGTAAGATAATCAGTTTTACCCTGCCCTGGATTCCCTCTTATGACATTAATTTTACTGCGTATATAGATGGTTTATCCCTTGTATTCAGTCTTATTATTGCGGGGATAGGACTTCTTGTTACCTTTTATTCGATTTATTATCTATCCAAGCAGAAAGAAGCCTTGCATAACTTCTATATATATTTGCTTTTGTTTATGGGTTCTATGCTCGGACTTGTTTTTGCTGATAATATTTATGTTTTATATGTATTTTGGGAAATTACCAGTATAACCTCCTTTTTACTGATTGCCTATTGGTTTGAGCGGGAAAAATCGAGATCCGGGGCACAGAAGTCATTGTTGATTACTATTTTTGGTGGTTTGGCCATGCTGTCTGGTTTTATCCTGCTTTCGCTAATTACGGGGACCCACAGCATTCGGGAAATGATAGTCCAGGCCGGGATGATCCAATCTCATCCATTATTCATTCCATCAATGCTTTTGGTTCTCCTGGGGGCTTTTACAAAATCGGCCCAATTTCCCTTTAGTACCTGGTTGCCGGATGCCATGGAGGCTCCCACCCCAGTGAGTGCCTATTTACATTCTGCTACTATGGTTAAGGCAGGTATCTATTTAGTTGCCCGTTGTACCACCATTTTTGGCGGGGTACCGGAATGGTTTTGGCTGGTTTCCGGTACGGGTCTATTTACCCTACTATACGGTTCCATTAATGCGGTAAGGCAAACAGATTTAAAAGCTCTATTAGCTTATTCAACTGTTGGTCAATTGGGTTTAATTATGGGCCTATTGGGGCTAGGATCTGCAGCCCTATATTTTGATGTGGTGGGGGAAGGGGTCCTATATGCTATAGCCGTTTTTGCCGCCATTTTCCACCTGGTGAATCATGCTACCTTTAAAGGTTGTTTGTTTATGGTCATAGGGATTATCGACCTGGAAACAGGTACGAGGGATATTAAAAAATTAGGCGGTTTACTTCAACTGATGCCTTTGTCTTTTCTCCCGGCCCTAATTGGAAGCTTTGCCATGGCCGGGCTGCCCCCTTTCAACGGTTTTTTAAGTAAGGAGATGTTCTTTACAGCAGTTCTAAATGCATCAAAGATGTCTATTTTTCATATGGGAACCTGGGGGAACATACTGGCATTGGTAGCCTGGGTGGCCAGTGTATTTACCTTTGTCTACTGCATGATCATCCTTTTAAGAACATTTGGCGGGAGACCAAAGGGTTATAAACTAAAAAAATCACACATAACTCCTATTGCCATATTGATACCTCCCTTTATACTGGCGGCGCTGGTTATTATAATTTTTTTCTACCCTAACGCCCTGGCAAAATATTTGTTACAGCCTGCCTGGCAGGCAGTTTTGCCAACAAAAATAACCTTGCAGCAGATTGAAATTAACGCCTGGCATGGTTTGAATGTTGAATTTCTAATGACGATTGGGGTCGTAGTTGCTGGTGCGTTTCTATATAAAACTTTGGAAAGATTGTATAGCATCTATCGCTATTATCCAAAGATGTTAACCTTAAACAACATATATGAATTTTTGCTAGAAAAAATGGAGGCTGTCTCTCTGGCCATAACAAGAAGGTACATGACCGGTTTTGTACGGGATTATCTGGTTTATATCCTGGGCTTTGTCGTCCTCATGATTGGTGGTACAGCTTTTTTATCTGGTGGTATATCCCTTAGTTTGTCCGGGGATGCCCCGATCAATTTTTATGAATTAGGACTGCTGGTTGCTATGATTTGTTCTGCCCTCACCGTTCTTCTAGCCAGATCCAGGCTAACCGCCGTTATTGCTGTAGGTGCCCTGGGATTGCTGATCGCTTTCTTGTTTGTCCTTTTCCGGGCGCCTGACCTAGCTCTCACCCAATTGGTGGTGGAGACAATCACAACGGCATTATTTCTGTTGTGTTTTTACCATTTACCAAAACTGAAGAAGGAAAACAGCACCATCCAATTTAAAGCAGTAAATGTTCTGGTTTCAGTGGGAGTGGGTGTGGTTACTACCATGTTAGCCTTGTCTGTCAGGGGGAACAGCTTGTTTAAAACAATTTCTGGCTTTTACGAAAACGCCTATGAGCTCGCTGGTGCTAAAAATATTGTCAATGCTATTCTTGTTGACTTCCGAGGCTTTGATACCATGCTGGAAATTTTGGTTTTATCCATCGCCGGGTTGGGTGTCTATGCCTTAATCAAGATTCACCTGGTAGGGAGGAGAGAGAATGAAGCAAATAAATGATGTTGTTTTACGGACTGCTACAAAGGCAGCGGTAGTGATTATCCTTACCTTTTCTGTAAGCCTTTTTATTTCAGGGCACCACCGTCCCGGTGGGGGGTTTATTGGCGGGCTGGCCTTTGTTGCAGCTATTATCCTGCTTTTTCTTGTTTATGATATTGAAAGTATTAAAAAAAACATCCCTATAGATTTTAAGATAATTGCTGGAATTGGGGTGTTAACCTCAGTTTTTACTGGGGTTGCCGGAATGATTATGGGGAAGCCCTTTCTCAGTCAGGCCTTTGACCATGTTAATTTGCCTATTTTTGGGGAAACAGAAGTGGCCAGTGCTGTATTATTCGACATCGGGGTTGCACTAGCTGTTATCGGCACATCCTTGACTATTATAACAAGCATAGGTGATGATCGTTAGATGGAAACATGCATGTCAATTGTCGTTGGTATTCTCTTTGCCATTGGGACCTACCTGATTTTGTCTAAAATTTTTTTAAGAATTATTTTGGGCACATCTATTATCGGACATGGGGCAAATTTGCTTCTTTTAACAATGGGAGGGCTAAAAAAGGGTGGACCCCCGCTACTGGGCCTACAGGAGCTAAATTTTACCGATGCTTTACCCCAGGCCCTTTTACTAACAGCCATTGTGATCAACTTTGCAACTACGGCACTTTTTTTGGTGTTGAGCTACCGTGCCTATAAGGTGTTGGGCACTGATGATGTGGGGGAATTAAGGGGTTATCCGGATGAATAATTGGGTTGTACTGCCCATTGTCATGCCTGTTATTTCCGGGATGATAATGGTTATCTTTAAAAATAATATTTGGCTGCACCGGTTCTTGAGTCTTTTAACCCTGGGCCTGATTGGGATTGTATCCGTACTGTTGCTGGAGCAAATTGAAACGGGGGGAATACAAACCCTATACCTGGGGGGCTGGCAGGCGCCTTTTGGTATTACCCTGGTGGCGGATATGTTTGCTGTCTTGTTGGTTTTGGTGGGGGCGGTAGTTACCTTTTGTTGTTTATGTTATGCCTTTTCCTCCATTGAAAAGGATAGGGAAAGACATTACTTTTATTCCCTGTGTCTTTTCTTGATCGCCGGGGTAAATGGATCCTTTTTAACTGGGGATATTTTCAACCTGTTTGTTTGTTTTGAGGTCATGCTGGTGGCCTCTTATGTGTTGATTTCCATTGGGGGCACAAGAATTCAGCTTAGGGAATCCTTTAAATATATCCTAATTAATATGCTTTCTTCTACACTTTTTCTTGTGGCCATTGCTTATCTTTATTCCCTTATGGGGACCTTAAATCTTGCTCATCTGTCCGTCAGGGTGGCAGATGTGGGGCAGGGTGGGGTGATAGCTGCCGTTGCTCTTTTGTTTTTAATCGTGTTCAGTATAAAAGCGGGTTTGTTTCTTTTTTTCTGGTTGCCTGGTTCCTATGGTGCTGCTCCTACTGCAATAGCAGCTATATTTGCTTCTTTGCTGACTAAGGTGGGTATTTATGCCATTATCCGCCTGTTTTCTCTTGTCTTTTATCATGAACCGGCGTTTACACACCAATTTATTGGGATTTTGGCCGGTGTGACCATGGTTTTAGGGGCCATGGGCGCTGTGGCCTATTGGGATATAAAAAGAATTATTACCTATAACGTGGTGGTGGGGATTGGATTCATTTTGGCGGGGTTTGCCTCCTTTACCCTGGTGGGAATGAGGGGCTCTATGTATTATCTGCTTCATGATATGATCATCAAGGCTCTTATTATTCTCCTGGGTGGAACGATTATTCACCTGACCGGTACCGGCAGGCTTAGAAATATGAGTGGCCTGATTCACCTGCATCCCCGATTAGGATGGATGTTTTTTATTGCAGCCTTGTCCCTGGCGGGTGTGCCCCCATTAAGCGGCTTTCCCGGTAAGGTTTTTATTACCGCCGGAACCTTTGAGGCAGGTTATTTTTGGCTGGGTGGAATTGGTCTATTTACGAGCCTGCTGGTGTTATATTCTATTATGAAAATTTTTATGAGTGTATTTTGGGGTTATACGAACCTGGCTAAAGATAACGAAAAAGGAACAGCAAAAGGATTATTGCCATCAATGGCCTTTCTAACCGTTTTGACGATAGCCCTTGGTCTAGGTGTGGAGGGAATTCATAGCTATGTAGATTTAGCAGTAGAAGGGTTGCTTAACCCACAAGCCTATATAGGGGCTGTTTTAGGAAGTGGTGGCTACTAGTTTTTAACATAGGCAGGTGATTCTAATGGCTGTGCAGGTTTTAATTAACCTGTTCATTGGGTTTTTGTGGATGTTTTTTCAGGATGACTGGAGCTACATTAGCTTTTTTAGTGGTTATTTGCTTGGCCTGGCTATCCTATTTGTTTTTCATAGATTTATATCCACAAAGTATTATTTATTTACTATACACGCTATTGTACAACTTATTTTAATTTTTATCTATGAGCTGTTTACTTCCAGTATTTTAGTTATAGGGAAAACTGTTAAACCAAAAATCAACATCAAGCCGGGGATTTTTGCCTTGGAAACTAGTTTGCAGGGAGATGCAGAGGTAACCATGCTTTCCCTCCTCATTACATTAACCCCTGGTTCTGTGGTGGTTGAGGTATCCCCGGATAACAAGGTGTTGTATATTCATGCTATGGATATACCTGAACTTAGCGATGCTGTTTTGCGATCAAAAACCAAATTTGAAAAAGCCATTAAGAGGGTGACAAGACAATGATCGAAGGGATATTGTTTGTATCTTTGGTTCTTTTGATATTTTCAATCTTGGCTACAATTTATCGGTTGGTTAAAGGGCCTTCAGCACCCGATCGTGTCCAGGCGTTAGACGCTTTGGGGATTTACCTGATTGCCGGGGTAGCTATTTTTTCCGTATACCTAAAAAGCACTGCCTTTTTTGAGGTGATATTGCTGATTGGCATTCTTTCATTCATTGGTACAATCGCATTTGCTAGATTTATTGAGAGGGGTGTGGTTATTGAACGGAAGCAACCCGATTGAATTAAGCATTGCGGTGGTTATTCTAATGGGGACAATTTTTGGATTCCTGGGTTCCATTGGTTTTATAAGACTGCCGGATGTATACAATCGTGCCCATGCACTGGCCAAAAGTTCTACCCTGGGTGTGCTATTTGTTCTTGTGGGTACATTCCTCTTTTTCTTATTTGAGGGTTATTTTAGTATAAAATTATTTCTTGGCATATTCTTCGTTTTTCTGACCTCACCAGTTTCTACCCACCTTATCTGCCGTTCCGCCCATCATTCTCATGTAGAACTAGCCAAAGAGAGTGTTAGGGATGATTTGAAAGAAGCTTTGGAAAAGGATACAAAAAAGAATACTAACATTGCCGGGCGCCTTATGGAGTAATAAGAAAAGGTAAACCAATAATTAGGCAGCCATGTAACCGGCAGGAAGGTTTACGGCCAGGAGGTAAAATGATAAACTAAAATGATTATCAACAATGTGAAAGGCAAAATTTTTTTTCGAAGGAGACAAAACAATGGGCAAATCTAGCAAAATGGATATGGATGCAGGTGGGAACTTAAACCCGTATGACAAACTGCTGCTGGAATGTGAAAAGGATCTAGAAAAGGAACCGGAGGACCCAGGTGTTTGGGTGAAAAAGGGTTTGGCATTAAGTAAGCTAAATCGCCACGAGGAAGCGGTATTGGCATTTGATAAGGCTTTGCAGAAAAAAGAGAATGACCCTACTATCTGGTTTAGCAAGGGTGTAGCAATGGGATCCGCAGGCAGACATGAGGAGGCGATAAAGGCTTTCAATAAGGCCCTGGAAATTAACCCTGACGACTATTATGTCTGGTTCAACAAGGGTGTTGCCCTTGGTTCGATGGGCCGTTTTGTAGAGGCAATAAAGGCTTTTGATAAAACATTGGAGCACGACTCTTGTGATCCCTTTGCATTAACGAACAAAGGTATTGCACTAAGTGAATTAGGTCGACAAGAAGAAGCAGTGCAGTACTATGAAAAGGCGGCAGAAATTTTCCCCAATGATCCTTCCATTTGGCTTAATAAGGGTGTTGCCCTGGGGTCTCTGGGCAGAAGTGAGGAAGCAATGCGGGATTTTGAAAAGGCATTGCAATTAAATCCCAAGGATCCTTCTGCCTGGATTAATAAGGGGGTCTTATTGGGTGAAATGGGCCAGTATGATGAAGCATTAAAGGTTTATGAAAAAGCAATGGATTTGGATCCCGAAAACCCCTCTGCCTGGATGAACAAAGCTGAGGCACTTGCTGGGCTGGGCCGGCATGAGGATGCCAGGCTGGCTTATGAAAAAGCAGAAGAATTAAACCAATTCATAGGCAATCAATGGAACTAACAATCCTTGCTTCATCACAGTAGGTATTTTCATGGTAGGATATAAAGAGCCCGGCAGTTACGGGCTTTTTATAGTAACTTAGCAATAACCAGAGAAACCTCAGGGGGTGTGCGTTTTGGATAAATTTGTTTTAAACAGGGATGAAACAGTGCTGATGATTATCGATATTCAGGAACGCCTGGCGGCGGCAATGGAGTTTCGTGAACAGGTTATCAGTAAAAGCAACGCCTTGATTGGTACGGCCGCATATTTAGGGATACCGATTATGGTGACAGAACAATATCCTAAAGGGCTGGGCAAGACAGTGCGAGAGATTAGTTCAAACATACCCAACGCCTTGACATTTGAAAAAACAACATTTTCGGGTTGCACTAAAGAAGTTGCTGGGGTTCTAAAACAGCTTGGGAAAAACAAGATTATTGTTACCGGGATGGAAACCCATGTTTGTGTTTTGCAAACTGTCAGGGATTTGCTGGCCGGTGGCTATCAGGTTTTTGTGGTGGGAGATGCTGTGTGTTCACGCACAAAGGGGAATTATTCCAACGGCATAACCCTGATGTCGTTGATGGGTGCTGTGGTGATCAACACCGAAACGGTGTTCTTTGATTTGATAAAAAAGGCTAATACCACAGAGTTTAGGGAGCTTTTACCGTTAATAAAATAGCTGTGTGATCAGAAACTGTCATTTTATTAATTGGCTTGACAACAGTTAGGTATCGAACTACAATGCAAATATGGTTCGATGCCTAACTATAATGTTTAAAGAGCAACATTGCGGATAAGGAGATGTAGGCAATGGTAATCGAAGAAATATACAAAGCATTTGATCGGATCGGTTGTTTGACATTCGCCACAATCGACGGTGACTATCCAGAGACCAGGATCGCCCATTTGTTTGCCTGGGATGAAGAAGGGTTGTATTTTAGAACCATGAGAGTAAAACCATTTTATAGGCAATTGATGGAAACTAGGAAAATATCCATTTGTGGCATGTCGGCCTCTCCCCGTGTAAGGATAGGGGAAGACGGATTGCCAAATTTTGAACCCGGATATACCATCAAGGCAACAGGTGACGTAAAAGAAATACCCTTTGCAGTGTTGCAGAAAAAGGCAGATATAAAGCCAATCTTTAGATTAGGGGTAAAAGATACTATCAAGTATCCAGATACTGTTACATTTTGTATCTATCGTTTCAAAGGGGATTATTACAATTATGATTATGACTGCCATAGCCGTGACCATAAGATTATAAGGAAACACTTTAATTTTGGATATTTTCCTGACCGGTTTAAAGGGTTAAAAATAAACGTGGATTTGTGTACAAAGTGCGGCAAATGTGAAGAGATATGTCAATCAATTAATTTTAAAGCAGTATATCAAACTGACAGCGGCTATGCAATTGATATAGATAAGTGTGATGTTTGTGGTAGCTGTTCAAAGGCATGTCCTGTGAATGCAATAGAATCCTATTGCTAGAAAGGTATCTCCTCTGCAACTGCATCCTTTTTAAGGTGAGCAACATAGAAATTGTTTGTAGAACCCTTGAGGTACTAACAAATAGGTGGTTTCCTTGCCGCCAGATAAGCATGTTTGACATCATTGGCCAGTTATCTACATACAAGGAGGAAATAATTAAATGAAAAGGCTTGTCCCCATAATATTCATCTTAATTGCTGCTGTTTTAATTGTATCTGGATGCGGCAAGAAAGAAACAAATGAACTTGTTGTTGGCATGGAACTTGCCTATCCCCCTTTTGAAACAAAGGATGAGTATGGCAATCCAACAGGAGTTAGTGTTGATTTAGCCGGAGCCTTTGGCGAATTTGCCGACCGAGCTGTGAAAATTGAAAACATCAGTTGGGATGGGTTAATCCCGGCGTTACAAGCAGGAAAGGTTGATGCGGTTATTTCCTCTATGACAATAACTGAGGAGCGAAAGAAAAAAATTGATTTTTCCAAGCCGTACGCCAAGTCCCTACTGGCACTATTAGTAAACAGCGAGACAAATATCAATAAAGCAGAAGACCTAGATCAGGAAGGTAAAAATGTTGCTGTGAAGACTGGTTCTACTGGGCAAATCTATGCCGAGAGAACCTTAAAAAAGGCCAGTATTGTGCCTTTCCCAGATGAAAGCGCCTGCGTGATGGAGGTTGTGCAGGGGAAAGCTGATGCCTTTATTTATGATCAACTAACTATTTATAGGAACAATTTAAAAAATCCAGAAACTACAAAGGCAGTTTTCATCCCCTTTCAGGGTGTTGAGTATTGGGGGGTGGGGGTAAAAAAAGGCAACCAGGAACTCTTGAACCAGTTAAACACATTTATCGATCAGTTCTATGCCCAAAACGGCTTTGACACCATAACTGAAAAATATTTGCGGGAAGAAAAGGCAACCTTTGATGAGAACGGTTTTGCGTGGTTCTTTTCCGATCTAGATAAATAGGGGATATTATGGCGTTGTATAGGGTTTTCATCAAGGGTACCAACGATAAAATAACCTTACTGCAGAAATTTTTAAATATTGTCATCGCGGTAGCCCTTTTCCTGTTGTTTTTCTTTTTTTCCGCTAAACGGTTGAGCATAAATTTTGACTTTAGCTTTTTGTGGACATTTCGCTATAGGTTGATCCAGGGGTTTGCTACCACAGTGGAGTTAAGTCTCGTCAGCCTGATATTGAGCCTACTGCTGGGTTTTTTGTCTGCTATGGCCAACAATTCACGAATTTTGGCTATTTCTTATTTTTCAAAGGTATATGTGCAGTTTTTTAGAGGTACACCGATGATTATGCAGATTTATCTTTTTTTTTACATCGTTGGTACCGCCTGGGGTGTTGACAACAGGTTTTTAGCAGGGGTTTTAATCCTTTCGCTTTTTGAAGGTGCGTATATTGCAGAAATTATCAGGGGAGGCATTGATTCAATTGAGCCTACCCAATTGGAAGCAGCAAAGGCTGTGGGATTAGAGGCTGGACAGACATTGCGCCTGGTTGTTCTGCCGCAGATCATTAAACGAACCCTGCCTGCTCTGGCCGGACAATTTGCATCGATCATAAAGGATTCTTCCTTGCTGTCTCTAATATCCGTTATCGAGCTAACTCAAACCATTAGGGAAATCAGTGCCTCAAATTTTGCCATATTTGAAAGCTATATCTTTTTGGGCCTTTTGTATTTGTCCCTGACTTTCCCAATCTCTATGTATACAAGGTATCTTGAAGGTAAATTTAGCTATGAGAATTGAACTTGCGGGAGTTACCAAAATCTTTACGGACGAGAAAAAGGTATTGGACAATATCTCCTTCATTGAGGACTTTAAAGCTCTAGCGATTATCGGCCCATCTGGGGGAGGAAAGTCTACCCTTTTGAGAATAATCGGAGGGCTTATATCACCGACAACTGGGGATGTATTTCTTGATGGAAATAAAATCATCTTTGATGAACGGTATCTTATCCAACACCGCCGGCAAATTGGTTTTGTGTTTCAGGCCAAAGGTCTTTTTAATCATCTAAATGCCCAACAAAATGTCATGCTGCCGTTGGTAAATGTTCATGGATACACAAAAGCGGATGCTCAAAAGATTGCAAATAGGTTGCTGGCCAGGTTTGGGCTATCCGCAGACAAGCATAAATTCCCAAATGAACTATCCGGGGGCCAGCAGCAGAGGGTAGCTATCGTCAGGGCAGTTGCAGTTAAGCCGAAGCTGCTTTTACTGGATGAGCCGACAAGTGCTCTGGACCCGGAACTCACCGGTGAAGTGCTGGCCATGCTAAATGAACTGAGATATGATGGATTGAATATTATTTTAGTAACACATGAAATGGGCTTTGCTAAAAAAGCCTGTGATAAGCTGATATTTATTGTAAATGGCAGGCTTGCGGAATACGGGGACAGTGAGCGGCTATTTATAAGGCCACATACAGCGGAACTGGCCTCTTTTTTAAATAGGGTATTGGAATGGGGCATTTAGTAAGGACACCCAGATAAAACCAGGTCACATGTTTACTGTTTTACTGACCTGGCTTTTATTCGTTCATTATGGATATAAAATGTTCTTGCAATATTATCTTAAAAATGTAATCCTATTAATGTGTCTAAACTCCTGTTTTTTTGTTGTAAAATACATCGAACATATCATTACTATTGTAAGGGGTGTAGTCTTTGGGCGGGGTATTCGGTGTTGTCTCTAAGGATGACTGTGTCACAGACGTATATTTTGGTACAGATTACCATTCCCATCTTGGTACCAGCCGGGGGGGGATGGCAATCTGGAACGGAAGCTGTTTCAATAGATCCATTCATAATATTGAAAACACACAATTTAGGGCGAGATTTGATGCTGAGATAGTAAATTTAAAAGGGAAAATGGGTATCGGTTGTATCAGTGACACCGACCCGCAGCCCTTAACGGTACGTTCACACCTGGGCCAATATGCAATTAGTACTGTGGGGAAAATTAATAACCTGGAAGAAATTATTGCCAAGGAGTTCTCGGATCGAAAAAATATTCATTTCATGGAAACAAACAAAGGAGCTATTAACCCAACGGAGATGGTTTCCGTTATTATAGACCATGAAAACTCTTTTAAAGAGGGTCTATTGAAAGTGCAAGAGCTGATTCAAGGATCCTGCTCAATTTTGCTTTTGACACCACAAGGAATTTATGTGTCCAGGGACAGGCTGGGCCGAACTCCCTTGGTATTAGGGAAAAAAAAGGATGCTTATTGCGTTTCTTCCGAATCCTGTGCTTTTGCTAACCTGGGTTATGGATTCAATTATGAACTCGGACCTGGGGAAATTGTTTTTGTTACTGCGGAAGGTTTAGAGAGAATTTCGCCACCGGGTAATAAAATGCAAATGTGTTCATTTCTATGGGTCTACTATGGTTATCCTTCTTCAACCTATGAAGGAGTCAGCGTTGAGGCAATGCGGTACAGAAACGGAGCCCTACTGGCCAGGAATGACAATGTGGAGGTTGACATGGTTGCCGGTGTTCCTGATTCCGGCGTTGGACATGCTATAGGTTACTCAAATCAATCCAAGGTGCCCTATGGACGTCCTTTTATAAAATACACTCCCACCTGGTCCAGGAGTTTCATACCTCAGAAACAAGAAATTAGGAATTTGGTAGCCAGAATGAAATTGATGCCTATCCCGGAACTGGTAAAAGGGAAAAGTTTGCTTTTTTGTGATGATTCTATTGTTCGTGGCACACAAATGCGTGAAACTGTTGATCTACTTTATAGGTGCAAGGCCAGAGAGGTCCATATCCGGACCGCTTGCCCGCCTATTCTTTTCGGTTGTAAATATTTAAATTTTTCCGTTTCCCGGGCAGCTAAAGAACTAGTAGCAAGGCGAGCTATTATTAAACTTGAGGGGAAAGAACCAGAATCACTGGGTGCATATTGTGATCCGGCTTCGGTGCAATATAATTGTATGGTTGATTGTATTAGCAAGGGGCTTAACCTCACAACACTGAAATACCAAAGCATTCACGATATGATCAAGGCCATCGGCATAGATGAGGACAAGCTTTGCACCTATTGCTGGAATGGAAAAGAATAATAATGAACAGAATTGGGGCTATTATAGATGTTGCCGGACGTTTTGACGTCCGGCAACAGATGATCATGCAGCACTGTTAGTTTGTTTTAAAATGCAGGAATGAGACTTCCTTCGTAGTTGTCTTCAATAAACTGTTTAACTTCCTGTGATTGTAGGGCTTGGCCCAGTTTTTTGATGCTGTCTTTATCCTTGTCTTCGGGTCTCACCGCCAGGATATTGGCGAAAGGTGAATCCTTTGCTTCTGTGAAAATGGCATCCTCAACAGGATTGAGGTTTGCTTCCAGGGCGTAATTGCTGTTAATGACACAAACATCAAGATCATCCAATGCCCTGGGCAGCATTGCTGCATCCATCATGTTAATTTTAAGTTTTTTGGGGTTATCTACAATGTCCTTATCTGTGGCGGTAATGTCGGCTCCCTCTTTGAGTTTCAGTAGTTCTGCCTGTTGGAGTACCATCAGGGCTCTACCACCGTTGGTGGCATCATTGGGTATTCCGATACTGGCACCTTCAGCCAGCATGTCTAGATCGGTAACCTTTTTGGAGTATACACCCATAGGCTCTGTATGGACCTTCACTGTCCATCCCAGGTCGGTGTTGTTCTTGCCGTTAAAGTCCTCCAGATAGGGCAGGTGTTGGAAGAAATTAGCGTCTATTTGCTTGTCTTTCAGCGCCGGGTTTAATAGTACGTAATCAGTAAATACCTTGATCTCCAGATCAATATTCTCCTCTTGCAAAATGGGTTTTACAACCTCCAGTATTTCAGCGTGGGGTTTGGCGGTGGCGCCAACCACCAATTTGACGGCAGCATCAGTATCCCCAGTGGTTTGCTGGGCCGGTTCACTGCCACAGCCTGCCAAAATACCTACCGCAAAAATCAAACAACCAACAAGTATCAAGAATTTTCTCATCATTTTACCTCCTTTTATTTACTATTTTACCGGCAAGATTGTCACCAAGCATTTGCATCCCTTGCACCAGTATGATTAGGACAATGACGGTAATCCACATCACAGTGTCCTCATAGCGCTGGTAGCCGTAATAATAGGCCAGGGTTCCTAATCCACCTCCTCCCACAATTCCCGCCATAGCTGAATAGCCAACTAGGTTAATGGCAGTTATAGCAACCCCCAGCAATAAGGAAGGCATTGCTTCCGGCAATAAAACCTTGCCTATGATCTGCCTGGCATTAGCTCCCATAGAAACGGCAGCTTCAATCAGTCCTTGTTCGATTTCTTTTAGTGAGGTTTCTACTATACGGGCCACAAAAGGGATGGCAGCAAGGGTAAGCGGTACTATCGATGCTACCGTGCCAATTGAGGTGCCAATTAAAAAACGTGTGAAGGGTATGAGTAAAATTAGAAAAATGATAAACGGAATGGATCTGGCGGCGTTGACAATTGACCCCAGAACCTGGTTCAAACCCTTGTTTTCCAGTATATGGTTTTCATTGGTGGTAACCAGGATGATTCCCAGGGGTAGCCCGGCCAGATAGCTTAGAACAGTAGATATTAGAACCATGTATATGGTTTCCCAGGTTGCCAGCAGTACCTTGCCGGCCATCCAGGAGTTGTCCCCCAAAAGCTCAAGCATTTCTTAACACCTCTATTTCCAGACCCTGGCTGCGTAAATAAGCCAGGGCTTTCTGCAGTAAGTCGGGATGTCCAAGTATTTCAAGGGTTAGGTTGCCAAACGGGGTATCTTTAATGCGGTCGATGTTGCCATATATAATGTTGACATCCAGGTCGTAACGCCTGATCATGGAAGATATCAAAGGTTTTCCTGCTGAAGGGCCGATGAATGACACCCGGATTAGTTTACTGACAGAGTTTCCGCTTGGTTCTACAGAGTTGTGCAGCAGCTCCCCAGGAATTTCCCTGCTGATTACCGCATTGACAAAACTATGGGAGGTTGGCGTGTTGGGGTTGGAGAAAACCTCCAGCACTTCACCAGCCTCTACAATACGTGCATTGTCGATAACTGCTACCCGATCACACACCTTCTTAATTACATTCATATCATGGGTGATTAATAGAATTGTTAAATGGAACCGGCGGTTGATATCCTTGAGCAACTCGAGGATTGAACGGGTTGTCTGTGGATCTAAGGCGGAAGTAGCTTCATCAGATAAAAGGAGCTTGGGTCCATTGGCCAGTGCTCGTGCTATGCCCACCCGCTGCTTTTGGCCACCGCTTAACTGGGCCGGATGCATTTCAGCCTTATCAGTGAGGCCTACTAACTCCAGCAGCTCTTGGACCTGCTTAGCTGCTTCCTGTTTCGGTACTCCGGCGATTTCTAGTGGGAAAAGGACATTATCAAAGACAGTCCTCGATGATAACAGGTTAAATTGTTGGAAAATCATCCCGATTTTCTGGCGAGCCAGGCGGAGTTCATGCTGACTAAGCAGGGTAATCTCTTGACCATCAACCGCAATAGAGCCCCGAGTAGGTTTTTCCAGCATGTTGATGCACCGAATTAGCGTGCTTTTGCCTGCTCCACTAAGACCAATAATGCCGAATATTTCACCCTTTTGCACTGTCAGGCTGACATCATCCAGCGCTAGTACTTCTTGTCCTGATGCAAAATAAACCTTGCTCAGATTCTTAATTTCAATCATTGTGTTTTCCCCCACAGAGGTATATTTTTATTTAGATTGCTTTTTTCCTGCCTGGTTGGCAAAAAAGGTAGTGCCGGATCCAAGGTGCATGCTCCCCCATGATTAACATACAAGTATATTGTACCAGATATTTTAATTATGGGGGTTTGCTAAGTTTTTGCTGAAAACGCAGAGGAAGTGGACAAAAAAAACATAATATGTATACATTGAGCATTAGCCAATTTGTCTTACAGCCCAGGTAAAATATATTGACAATGGAACAATTGCTATATATTATCTATTGTGTATAGATAATATGCACAATTGTTATTGGAGTGAAGGTGGCTATGACAGGCCTGGAATTAAAGGTATTGCTTTGGGACTTTTGGCGTGGTCTAAAGGATAACGTAGATATTTTTTTTCGCCCCATTATTGAGAGGTATGGACTGACCATGATGCAAACCAGAATAATGATGGGAATCAAACGGTTTGAATGTCTGACTGTTGGTGAGTTATGCAATGAAATTGGGCTTTCGAGCGGCAATGCCTCTGCCATGTGCAAAAAACTAGAAAAAGCCGGCTTCATAAAACGAGACAGAAATCCCAGGGACGAACGATTTGTAGAATTGCGACTAACAGAGTATGGTGAAACAATAATCCAGGAGATAGAAGGTGCTGCCGAGAAAAGATATGGGCAATTTTTGGACGCCGGGGACGAAGAGGTAATTAGAGACTTCGTTGCCGGGATAAAGAGATTTAATGCTATTATGAGAAAAATGGTTTTACTTAAATAACTAGTAAATGAGGACCGGTGCATCTATACATAACAAAAAAAGATATGGGATTAAACGAGGGGTGGATTTTGGTGAAATCAGGATATCTAAAGGCTGCAGCTGTGCTGGTTATTGTTTTCCTGCACCTTGGCTTAAGCGGTTGCGGCAATAAGACGGAGCAAGAAACAGTGCCAGATGCCATTACCGTAGACACAACAGTTGTAGAACATATGGATATTACAAAATATACGGGTTATATTGGCACAATAAAAGGGAGCAATGAAGTAGCTGTGATGCCTAACCTGCCACATCGGGTTACAGCTGTTTATGTCACAGAGGGACAGGCTGTTCAGCAGGGGCAGGTTATTCTTAGCCTGGATCGTAGCAAATTAGATGCGGCTGTCCGGCAAGCTGAAGCAGCGGTAGCTTCGGCTAGAGCTGCCCAGGCGGCTAATGATGTCCAGAAGCAGACAGCCCTAGAAAACTACAATCGCATGCAGCAGCTTCATGATGCTGCTGCTATTTCAGATCAGGCACTGGAGGCAGCCAAGGCCCAATATGATGCCCTAAATACAGGTGCTGCTGAGGCAGGTGTAGCTCAGGCACAGGCTGCACTGAACATGGCCCAACAGAACTTAGCCGACTGTGAGGTGACCAGTCCGATTAGTGGTATTGTCGGACGGATCGATGTTGCAGTGGGAGATACAGTTAATATGCAGGGTCCCGTTGCTGTTGTAAATAACACTGCTGATCTGGAGGTCGAGGTAAAGGTAAGTGAGGCGGATGTTTCCAAGGTTTTTACAGGAACAGCTGTTCAGGTGCAAATTAGTGCCATTGGTCCAGAAATGCTTTCCGGTACCATCAAAAGTGTTGCTTCAGTTGCTGACCCGCTAACACGCACCTATCCGGTTAAGATTTCTCTGCCTAATAATGAGGCCGGGGTAAAGTCGGGGATGTTTGCCAGGGTAATGCTGGGGACCCAGTGCCGAGCCGGTGTCATCGGTATCCCGATGGTTGCTGTTCTCCCAAAAAGTGGTGAAAGTGTTGTGTATGTTGTAAACGAGGAAAATAGTGCCCGGGCGGTAGTAGTGCAAACGGGGCTAAACGATGGAACCTATGTAGAAATAACTAGCGGCTTGGAGGCTGGACAGCGGGTAGTTACCAAAGGAAACACCCTCATTGATGAAAACAGCGTGCTCAATTTTGTTGATGGAGGAAATGCTCAATGATCAGGAAGATTGCCCAATATGCGGTCAACAGGCCGGCTACGATTATAGTTTTAATGGTAGCGCTTACTCTCATAGGTGCTATGAGCGTGGCCCAGATGCCTACTGATCTGTTGCCTGAAATAGAGTTGCCCTATGCAGCTGTTATTACCAGCCACGGTGGGGCCGGCCCCGAGGAAATTGAAGAGCATATAACAAAGCCGATTGAAAATATGCTGGCCACCGTGAGCGATATAGATACTATAATGTCCCAATCCGGATCCAATTCCTCCCTTGTATTCGTTGCTTTCAACTATGGAACCAACATGGATAATGCCATGGCCAATATTCGGGATAAAATTTCAATGGTTGAAAGTTATCTGCCCGATGATGCCACCAAACCCCAGGTAATGAAAATGGATCCTAGTATGATGCCTATTATTGCTGTTGCCATTGGTGCTGATGAATTATCTCTGGCCCAATTGCAAAATGTGGCTGAAAACGACATCGAACCACGGTTATCACGTATCTCTGATGTTGCTTCCGTAACTATTTTTGGCGGTAGGGAACGTGAAATAAAGGTGGCGGTTGATCCGGTTAAAGCCCAGAATTACGGTCTGGGTCTTAACCAAATAGTTAGTTTTTTAGCTGTGGAAAATTACAATATGTCCAGTGGGGATATTTCCTTTGGAGAAAGGGAGTATTTAGTGCGTAGCCTACAGGAATTTGGGGGAGTGGGTGACGTTGGTGATGTTGCGCTAACTACTGCGACGGGTAACAAAATCCAGTTAAAAGAAATTGCCGAAATTAGGGAGGATTATAAAGAAACAACAGAAATTAGCCGGGTCAACAACAAAGCTGCTGTAAGCATACTGTGCCAAAAAAGAAGTGATGGCAATACAGTTGCAGCTTGCACAGATGTAAAGGAAGAAATGAAAAAAATTCAGGCTGAACTTGGCGACAAGATAGATATGGAAATCCTCATGGATCAGTCAGATTACATAAACCAATCCATTGGCAGCACAGGCAAAACGTTGGCCCAGGGCGCTATCCTGGCAGCATTAATTATTTTTCTCTTCATGCGCAATCTGCGCAGTACTGCTATCGTGGCCATAGCAATACCCCTGTCACTGGTAGCCACCTTTATTGTGCTTTTCTACACAGGCAAAACACTAAACATTATAACACTGGGTGGACTTGCCCTGGGAGTGGGGCGCATGATAGACGACTCCATTGTAGTTTTTGAAAATATTTACCGTCATCGCAGCCTGGGTTTATCTGCCCATGATGCTACCCTAAAGGGAACAAGTGAGGTGGGTGGTGCTGTTTTGGCCAGTACCTTGACTATGGTCTCAGTATTCCTACCAATTGGTCTTGCCGGTGGTCTTAGTGGGGTCATTTTTACCCCACTTGCTATTACTATTTCCGTGGCCATTGTTTGTTCGTTACTGGTAGCTTTAACAGTAGTACCTTTTATGGCCTCCCGTCTGCTAACAGATAAGGCGATGGAAACAAAAGGTGATGCCGGCAGGAATGCCATCGGCAGGCAGTTTCATCGCCTGGGTGCATGGTTGGATAACTTGGGTGAGAAATATAAAAAATGGCTGCGGTGGGCTTTAAACCATAGACGCATAGTAGTATTGGGGGCAATAGCCCTAATTGGCATATCCCTGGTCCTGACCCCAATGATCGGGGCGGAATTTTTTCCAGCTATGGATGCAGGCACCATAGCGGTCTCCATTGAAACGGATAAAGGATCAACCCTTGTAGATGTGGATAAAATTGCCACAGTGGTGGAGGAAAGATTACTGGATAATTCTGCTGTTGATACTGTTTTTACTAGTGTGGGTGGTGCCGGGGTGATGTCGATGACTGGTTCTGCAACCAATAAGGCAGTTTTTAGCGTCCAGTTGATTCCTCAAGGAGAGCGGGAAGGGGCCGAACAGGTTGCCGAAAAAATTCGCCAGTCTCTTAAGGATATCCCTGGTGCTAAAAAGTCAGTTAGTGTAGATAGTGGGATTTCAATGGGTTCCGGCGGTGCTGTGCAGATCAATCTCAAAGGCGATAATTTGGGGACATTGCGGGAGATTTCCAAAAAAATTGAAAAGGTTGTGGCCGGCGTCCCCGGCACTCGTGAAGTTACTTCCACGATGGGGGATGGTAACCCCGAAGTGCTAATTAGGATTGACAGACAACGAGCTATGTATTTCGGCTTAACACCGGCCCAGGTGTCAAGTGAGGTCAAGGCTGCTATTAGCGGTACTGTTGCTTCCAGATATCGTTTTGAAGGAGATGAGATCGATATTAGGGTGACAGCCGCCAAAAATGGCACTAATGACATGGAAACCCTTGAGCAGTTACAGCTCCTTACCCCTGTGGGCAGCAGTATTCCTTTGGCGGAGGTTGCTGATTTTGAGCTGTCTACAGGGCCGGTGGGTATTGACAGGGAGGATCAGTCTCGTCAGGCGACTATTTCCTGTGATTTGCTAAATAGGGATTTGAATAGTGTGACCAAAGATATCCAGGTACAGTTGGCGGATATGCAGCTCCCAGCCGGTTACTCTATTGAATTTGGTGGGGACAATAAGCAAATGGTAGAGGCTTTTTCTAGCTTACTATGGGCGTTTTTAATGGCAATCCTACTAGTATATGTGATCCTGGTAATACAATATGAATCATTTAAGGATCCCTTTGTGATTCTCTTTTCCTTACCCGGAGCAGTTATCGGAGTTGTGTTAGCATTGCTTATTACGGGGAGGAGTTTCAACATTGCGGCTTTTATCGGTATCATTATGTTGGTTGGTATAGCTGTCTCTAATGCTATTGTCTATATTGATTATTTAAAACAAATGCTTGCTGCCGGTATGGAACGGACTGCTGCGCTGATAGAGACGGGTCGAGTCAGGCTGCGGCCTATTCTAATGACTGCCCTGGCTACCATCCTGGCCCTGGCGCCAATGATAACCGGGCTCGGGGAGGGTGCGGAGATCAATGCCCCACTAGCTACAGTGGTTATTGGCGGTCTGCTGGCTACAACCTTTGTTACTCTGTTTCTTGTGCCGGTTGTTTATAGCATACTAGATGATTGGGCCTTTAAAATCAGGAGAAAATTTGTGTCAACCGCTGATACTGTGCAGGATAATAATAGAGCCTAAATATTAAGTCACATTTAGAATAAACAAGCCACTGCCTGTGGTACCGGGACGTGTTTCCCATTATTAGGAGTTTATCAAGGGAAGCAGTTTACTGGTTAGGCGGTGGCTTTTGTTTAATAGTGTTGAGATCACAGGTGGAAAGCGGGGTGTCCAGGTGAATAAAATTGGGGTGAGGTTTGGCATCATAATAAAATATGATGTTTTTGTTTTCGGGGGAGGCAATGGGCTTGGACACTGCACTAAAAATACGGTATTTAAAGTGTTTGAATAGGTTACAGGGTAAGGATCTTCTGGCGGCAGTTGTTTTTTTTGGAGCTGCTTCTACTATTAGGGGGAAAAAGCCATCTACCTTGTTGGCATTCTCCAGGCGCAGAAAAAATGTTTTTTCTTTGTGGCATTGTTATAAACAGGAAATATGTAAAAAATTCAACCTGGACTATTATGAATTAAAAAACACCGCAGAGACAGTAACAGTGCTGTTTTATAAACAAAAGATACTGGAGAGGGTTTTAAACAAAAAAAACAACCTGTGTTTTTTAAACAGTTTGGGTTATCAAGATGCTGTTAATTTGGAGGCAAAATTAGGATTGCTGAAAAACAAATTCGCATCTACCTGCCCACATGAAGTAGGAATATTTTTGGGTTTCCCCGTGGAAGACGTGATCGGTTTTATAATGAATAAAGGAAAGAACTATTTACTGGCGGGACACTGGAAGGTATACTTGAATCGGGAACGGGCTGAAATGCTTTTTGAAATATATGATCAAGCCAGGATAGAAGCGGCGGGTGTTGTGATAAGATGTGTGGAGGCTGCGTATTGTAATAATGCATTAGCAGCTGAGGCAGTGCTTGGCGGTTGGCGGGATGGTATTGTAAAGAAAGTTTTTATAAATGAAAAGGACGGACTAATGTAGCATATATCAGCAAAAGAGGGTAGTATGTTATTTCTACGTTAACTGACGTGTTACAAAAAAATAAGACCATAGGCGATGAGATTGGCTAAACATTGACATATATTCATATCAGCGTATAATAAAACTGTAAAGGGCATATGTCAATAACCAGGGGTCGACAAATAAAATTCCAGGAGAATGCCACCGGTCTGTAAAGGCGGGGGCAGGCAGGAAGGGGTTGGTTCTGTATAGGTATGACATTAAATTGAGGACAGCTGAGAACAAGTAACATCATGTACTGAGGTGAATAAATTATGCCCCGGCCGAGAAAACGGAGGAAGGTGTGTAGTCTGCCGGAAAGTACCCTGTTTGGGCCGCTCAACGAGAAACACACCACAGCCAGGGAAAAAATCATAATGACTATAGATGAATTTGAAACTATCCGCCTAATAGATCATGAAGCTATGACACAGGAGGAATGCGCAGAAAGAATGAAGGTTGCTCGTACTACCATTCAGAGAAGCTATAATGACGCCCGCAAAAAAATTGCAGCGTTTTTGGTTGGAGGCCATATACTGAAGATCGAAGGTGGGGATTACAAGCTTTGTGATGGCAGAGCGCATTTGCATGGATGTGGCAGGTGCCTCAGGCACAGGGCAGGGCAAAAACGCATCTAAATATCGAAATAACATATAACCATAAAGGAGAGAGAAAATGAGCAAAGATTGTGATCAAAAATGCAGCGCCTGTGGCGAAGACTGTGCCGAGAGGAAGGAGCCACCCAAGGATCTTCTTGAAAAACCCCATGAACTAAGTAAAATTAAAAAAATCATTGGTATTGTAAGTGGTAAAGGTGGGGTAGGCAAGTCATTGGTAACGGCGATGCTTGCTGTGACAATGAAAAGAAGGAATTATAACACTGCTATTCTTGATGCGGACATTACCGGACCATCCATACCCAAGGCATTCGGTATTAAGGAAAAAGCAACCGGTAATGAACTGGGGCTGTTGCCTACAAGAACCAAAACAGGGATTGAAATCATGTCGACAAACCTGCTGCTGCCAAACGAAACCGATCCTGTTGTTTGGAGGGGACCTATTATTGGCAACACTGTAAAGCAGTTTTGGACGGATGTAATCTGGGGTGATATTGATTACATGTTTATTGATATGCCGCCAGGTACGGGAGACGTTTCTCTGACAGTATTCCAGTCGATACCTGTGGATGGGATTATAATTGTAACATCACCCCAGGAACTTGTTTCCATGATCGTGTCAAAGGCAGTTAAGATGGCCAAAATGATGGATATCCCGATAATTGGTATAGTAGAAAACATGGCCTATTTTAAGTGTCCCGACTGTGAAAAAGAACATCAACTATTCGGCAAAAGCCATCTAGAGGAAATTGCGGGGGAGCATGAAATTGATATTCTGGCCCGGCTTCCCATCGATCCCAGGATCGCTACAGCTTGCGATAGGGGACTAATCGAACTCTTCGAGGGGGACTGGCTTGAAAATACAGCAGATATATTGGATAAATTGAACATATCGGGTGATCTTAGCTCCTAACCGGACCCTAGGAGACTAGTTCGGGTACCGGGGGAGGCAACAGATGTTTTTTGTTTTAATAATATGCAGTTGGAGGCGCGGGAGTTTACGCGCCTTTTTTGAATGTTTTTTCCCTGCCAAATCGCTGACCTATGGTATAATATGATAATTAGTTGGTTGACCGCATTCAACACGGGGGTGTATATCTTGAATAATATATATTTTTACCAAACAAGTATCGGGGAGATTGGGATAGCAGAAAAAAACGGCAATATAACCAATTTGTATTTTGCAAATGAGCAGGCACCCCGTGATAAAAATATTTTTGAAACTGACACATTAAAAACAGCCGCTCGGCAGCTTCAGGAGTACCTGGCAGGAAAACTAAAAAGGTTTAACCTACCGCTAACCTTTGATGGTACAGATTTTATGCTCCGGGTATGGAAAAGCCTTTTGAATATACCTTATGGCGAAACCCGTAGTTACAGAGAAATAGCACACAGTGTGGGTAACATTAGGGCATCCAGGGCAGTAGGGCATGCTTGTAGTCGTAACCCCATCCCCATTATTATCCCCTGCCACCGTGTGATAGGTTCTAACGGGAGACTAACAGGTTTTGGCGGTGGGTTGGATGTCAAGGCATATCTGCTGGAGTTGGAAAGGAAAGGTTAGTCGTGGCTTAAATTCCGGATAAAGGGGATAAGCAAGCTATGGAGGTGTTTTTGTGTTTGTAACTAATGTTGGTGAACTGGAAGAGGCCCGGGTATCAGTACCCGGGGCATTAAACGCCTTTAAAAAATCACTAATAGGGCCGCATGAGGGCTGGGCAGGCTGGGTGATGCGCCTATTTACCCTCAAGGAAAAGGGATGCACTCCATGCCATACACACCCTTGGCCCCATATTAACTATGTTCTTAGCGGAAAAGGGGTGTTGTACACCGGGGAAAAAAAGGTTATGCTGGGGGAGGGATCCATAGCCTATGTTCCTTCTGATGTGGAGCACCAGTTTAGCAGTACAGGTGACCAGGACTTTGTTTTTATTTGCATTGTTCCCGAGGAAGGAGATAAATAGGGTCTTCGTTTGGCACAAAAGCCCGGCCGCATGTCACTGTTGCCGGGCCTTAAAAATGGGGAATGGATCTGCTGCCCGAGAATGTTTTGGGGTAATCATATAAAAATGCTTTCGTTGTTATTAAGTGTAAATAAATTTTGGGGAGGGATGGTGCTTGTTAAACCTTAGAAATATTAAATTATACTTCTTGGCCCCTGTACTAGTGATGCTCATGATGATTTTTGCCGGGGGATGGACATTAAAAGCTGAAGGAAGTGAACTCAAAGACCTGGAGGAGGCTCCATGGGCACAAAAGGCTATCGTTGAGATGGTAGCCAGCGGGGTAGTTACTGGTTATCCGGATGCTGTTTATAAACCATATAACAATGTAACTATGCTGGAAGCAGTAACCATGTTGGTACGGATGCTCGGGCTGGAGGATCAGGCCGAGGCAGCAAAGGTGCAAAACGTCGATTACAAGATGCCCGCAGGCCTAAACTGGGGAAGCGGTTACCTGATAACTGCTGTTAACCTTGGTATACTTGATGGGAAATATCTATATCTAATGCAACCAAACTCCCCCGCAACCCGGACAGAAGTGGCCATGCTGGCTTTTCACGCACTTAAATTGGAACCTGCCAGCGGTGCTTTGGAGTTTAGTGATACGGATCGGATCCCTGGTGAATACCGTGATGGTGTGGCTGCCGTTGTCAAGAAGGGCATTATGCAGGGGTATCCCGGCAATATCTTCAAGCCGGAAGATAATATTAATAGAGCCCAGATGGCTGTTTTGATGTCTAACATTGTAAGGCTTGGATATGCAGATCCTTGCCCTGCTGATCGAAGATTAGATGGTATTGTACTGGGAACCGATCAGGATAACAGGACAGTGTATATTGATGGTGTAGGTGTTGTCAGTTACACCCCCAATTGTGGGGTTTTTAGGAACGAGAATGGCATAGCATCAAGTGAATTAAGGCCAGGTGAGGCAATACAGCTAATTTTAGATGAAAATGGGTACGCTGTTTATATTAACGTTGGATCACCAGGTGACAGGCAGGAATATAAGGGTGTGGTAAATTCCATTCTGGCAATTAACGATCAGTATTGGCTGGGCCTTGTTTGTGCAGACGGCAAGGAAATAACCCGACAGGTAGCAGCTGGTGTTAAACTGGATAAGGCCGGTAGCGATATGGATGTTTCTACATTAAATAAAGGCGAATACATAGAAATTAAGGTTTTGGACAATAAAATTACTGCGATTAACTCCCTGGAACCATCTTCTTTTCCAGAAGGTGTAGCCGTTAAAGGTATAGTTAGCGACCTGGTAACAAGCGGCTCGCAGAAAATGATAAAAATTAGAGAAGGCATTGGTGTGAGATCCCAATATGACATAGCAAGAAATGCAGCCTTTTATAAAGATGGGATGGGTATTCGCCTTGGCGATATTAGTATTGGTGCTGAAATAAAGGCCTGGATTAATGATGATAACGAAGTCATAAGGATTGAAATGACAGATGGTAGGAACTAATTGCGGGAGTACACTACATGGACAGAAAAAAAGAATTGAAGCTGCAATACAAACAGATGAAACCGGAAATGGGCATATTTATTATCAGATCCAAGGTTAACGGGCGGTATTTTCTAAAGGGCACCCAAGACTTACGGGGTGGGCTCAACGGGACGAGGGTCAAACTGAGATGTGGCCTTCACCCGTGCCGGGAATTCCAGAAGGAATGGGATGAATTTGGCCCAGACAACTTCATAATTGAAATCCTTGAAAGGCTTACATATGATGGGATGAATTCAAGATCGATTATAGTCAGGAGTTGGGGGTACTGCAGATGCACCGGAAGGAAATATTAGCTACGGAAAACCGGGTGATATAAAAGAATAAAATATGAGCTGCGTTATATGGCATAACATGCCGTGACATAGGCATATCCAAAAAAGCATTAAATTGTGCTTAACATGACTTGACATGGTGTGAGGTGGCTATTATAATAGCGATAAGCAATGAATAATGGCTAAAGTGGGTATAAGGTGACCATGGCCTTTCCCAAAATGTTTCTAAACCATTAAATGTTTAAATCACCCTATCTCCTCCCTCTCGAAAACACCTTCACCGAAAATGAGGGTGTTTTTTATTCTTCTTCTTATAATGCACTTTGGGGATAGGAAAGGATAGGTAACAATAGGTGGCAGGAAATTGGGCGGCCGGCTTGAAAAATTGTGGCCGTATCAAGCTGATTTAACTGGAAAGGGGTTAGGGAAATGGATGAAAATTTATTCAGGATGCTGTTGTTCGCAGAAAAAGATGGGGTTTGTGAAGAGGAATTTATTAAACTTGGTTATCTAATTAAAAGCAATGACACTGTTTACCGCACGAACAAGTTGGATAGGGAATTAAATGAATTTATCGATACCAAAAAGAAATCGTTATATGCTGCTGTTAAGGAAATTGGCAATGCCCGTGACATTAAAATGGTGATGGAAAAAGCGGGCATAAAGGAGTTTTTGACTTTTAGTGTGGTGGCAGATGAACTGGTGAAGGAAGGTAAGCTGTTCAA
>JABMJD010000002.1 GCA_013201395.1 Candidatus Syntrophopropionicum ammoniitolerans | reverse complement strand
AATTCACTGGCGCTGCCCTGGAGCACAATTTCACCCGTTTCGATCACATAGGCATAGTCAGCAATGGAAAGAGCCATGTGGGCATTCTGTTCCACAAGCAAAATGGTGGTGCCCTGTTCATTAATGTCCTTGATGATTTCAAAGATTTCCTTAACCAGCAGTGGGGCCAGGCCCATTGAGGGCTCATCCATAAGCATCAATGCCGGCCTGGCCATCAGGGCCCGGCCGATAGCCAACATCTGCTGCTCGCCGCCGCTGAGGGTCCCCGCTGTTTGTTTGCGTCTTTCCTTGAGGCGGGGAAAACGGGTGAAAACCATTTCTATATCTGCATCAATGTTGGCCTTATCTTTACGTAGAAAAGCACCCATTTCCAGATTTTCAATAACAGACATAGCGGCAAATATGCGCCTGCCCTCCGGTACCTGGGAAATGCCCCGACCCACAATTTTTTCCGGCGGTGTGCGGGTAATATCCTCGTCCTTAAAAACAATCTGGCCTGTTTTGGGCCTGGTAAGTCCCGATATGGTTTTCAATGTTGTTGACTTGCCGGCCCCGTTGGCTCCGATTAAGGTGACTATGTTGCCCTGTTCTACCTTGATGGACAGCTTTTTTAAGGCATGAATAGCCCCATAATATACTTCTATATCCTTTACTACGAGCATGGTTTATCCAACATCCTCCCCCAGATATGCTTCAATTACCCTCTTGTCAGCACGTATTTCCGCCGGAGTTCCCTCAGCGATTATTTGTCCATAGTCCAGCACGTACAGGCGCTCGCATACCCCCATAACCAGGGACATGTCGTGCTCAATGAGCAGAATGGTCAAATTAAATTCTTTTCTAATATAACGAATTAATTCCATTAACGCCTGGGTTTCCTGCGGGTTCATCCCGGCTGCCGGTTCATCTAAAATTAGCAGCAGGGGTCTGGTGGCCAGAGCGCGGACAATTTCAATACGCCGTTGTTCACCATAAGGCAGGTTTCTGGCCAGTTCATCCTTTTTATTTCTCAGGTTAAATATTTCCAAGTAGTGCAGGGCTTCCGCCTCTATTTCGCTTTCCCCCCGAAAATAGCCGGGGGTGCGGAAAACGGCCCCCATTAAGCTGTAAGGTACATTTTTATGGGCGGCTATTTTCACGTTGTCCAACACACTGAGATCGTTGAACAAGCGGATGTTCTGAAAGGTCCTGGCGATACCCTTGGTGCAAATGGTGTGGGGGGCCATTCCTACTAGATTTTCATCCCTGAACATGATGCAACCATTATCCGGTTTGTAAACCCCGGTAATCAAGTTGAAGACGGTGGTTTTCCCGGCACCGTTGGGTCCAATTAGGCCTACCAGCTCATTTTCTGCGATGTGGAAATTAAAGTCCTGAACAGCATTAAGGCCGCCAAAGGATTTTTCTAATTTACTTATTTCCATTAAGTTAATGTCGTCCACCCCAAATCCTACCAAATGTTCGCAGGCTCAGCTCCTTGTTCCCCATCAATCCCTGTGGACGGTAGATCATCACGATAATCAGTATTAAGGCATATAAAACCATCCTGATGGCCGGGAAGGACTGCAGAGCCGCCGTCAAGGCAGTAACAAACACAGCGGCAATGATTGCTCCGGTGGTGCTCCCCAGCCCACCCAGCACTACCATCACCAGTATGTCGAATGACTTCAGGAAGTTAAAGGTTTCCGGTTTGATAATATAAAAGTAGTGGGCATAGAGGGCCCCGGCCAGTCCGGCAAAGCCGGCACCGACCACAAAAGCCAGCACCTTATATTTGGTGGTGTTAATGCCCATTAGCTCCGATGCTGTTTCATCTTCACGAATTGATATTATAGCCCGGCCATAACTGGAATTAATCAGGTTGACTATGACCACAATGGTTACTATGGCTCCACCGAACAGCCAGGGCCAGGTGGCAAATTTGGGGATCCCCATAATACCGGCCGGTCCGTTTACATAGCCTATATTCTGCAGGGTGACCCGAATAATTTCACCAAAAGCCAGGGTAGCAATGGCCAAATAGTCCCCCTTTAGCCTCAGTGTAGGGACACCAATGATAAAGCCGGCCAGTCCCGCCCCCAGCATGGCGGCCAGTATCCCGGTAATAAAGGGAAGATCCAGCATATTGGTCATTATGGCTGCAATATAGGCTCCCACTGCCATAAATCCGGCATGTCCCAGGGACAACTGCCCCGTAAAACCGTTAATTAAGCTCAAGCTGACTGCCAGGGTAACGTTAATGCACATAGATGCCAGACTAATCTGATAATATTGTTTAAGCAGACCCGCTGTGATCAGGTATTGTACCAGGGTAAATAATGCTGCCAGTACCACTACCTCGATGCCGAGTTTTAGCCATTTGTTGTTTACCTTCTGCATTTAATTCACCTACACTTTTTCGCCGGTGTCTTCACCAAAAATACCGCTGGGCTTAATTAGCAAAATAAATATTAGTACACCAAAGGCAACGGCGTCCCGGTAAAGGCTGTTGCCATAACCGCTGACCATAGTTTCTAAAAGGCCCATAACAAAACCGCCGACCATTGCGCCGGGGATAATGCCGATGCCGCCTAGTACTGCAGCCACAAAAGCTTTCAGCCCGGGGATAATGCCCATTAACGGGTTAACTGTATTATAATAAATACCTAACATTACACCTGCCGCGGCAGCTAAGGCAGAGCCGATGGCAAAGGTAATGGAGATTGTTTTGTCCACGCTGATACCCATAAGGACTGCTGCTTCCTGATCAAGGGATACGGCCCGCATGGCTTTACCGGTTTTTGTCCATTTAATGATGTACTGCAGGATTATCATCAGTACTACTGCGGAAACAAAGACAAAGACGTCCTTATTTAAAACAGATAGTCCACCTAGTGCATAGGCTTTAATCGGGAAGGCTGATGCGGGGAATACCTTCTGGGCAGGCCCAAAAATGAAGATAGTAAAATACTCCAAAAATAGCGACACGCCAATGGCCGTAATCAACGCCGCGATACGGGTGGAGTTACGCAGGGGGCGGTAGGCTATTTTTTCAATCAAAACGCCAAATACGGCACAGGCAATCATAGCCGCCGCCATGGCAACAAAAATGTTGGTCCCCAAAAGTGTCAGTGAGAAATAACTCACCAGGGCCCCAACCATCATGATGTCCCCATGAGCAAAGTTGATTAGTTTGATGATGCCATAGACCATGGTGTAACCGAGGGCAATTAATGCATATATGGCGCCAAGGGATAAGCCATTGACTATTTGTTGGGTAAATTCAAGCAAATCTGCCACATCCCTCCATGTTTAAACGGGAAGAACAGGAAGAGAGGTGTGCCCCTCTCTTCCCGAAAATACCTGTTACCGTATCCTAAGGCTGAATACGTGTTTTCATAACCTGCTGGCCATCTTTGAATTCAAGGATGACACCGGCTTTAACCGGGTTATGTTGTTCGTCGATACTCATGTTGCCGGTAATACCAGCAAAGTCTGTGATTTTTTCCAGTGCTTCTTTTAATTTGACTGAATCAGCCTCACCGGCGTCCTTTAGACCCTGTACCATAATTTGCACCGAGTCATAGCCGAGGGCGGCAAAGGCATCCGGTTCTTTGTTGTACTTGGCTTTGAAGGCTTCTACAAATTCTACCACCTGTGGGTCTTTATCCTGTGAAGAATAGTGGTTGGTAAAGAAACTGTTGTTTAAGGCTTCATTGCCGGCTACACTGACCATGTCCGGAGAATCCCAGCCGTCACAGCCGCCGATAGGGGCGGTGATGCCCAGTTCCCGGGCCTGTTTAATCAGGGGAGCTACTTCCTGGTAATAGCCGGGGACATAAATAAAGTCCGGATTTAACCCTTTGATTTTGGTCAAGGCAGCCCTGAAATCACGGTCATCCTTGACGAAACCTTCTTGGGCCAGGATGGTACCGCCATTTTCCGTAAAGGTCTTTTCAAAATATTGAGCCAGGCCTTTGCCGTAATCACTGGAGTTGTCACAATAAATAACAGCTTTTGTAGCATTCATATCTTCTGCAGCAAATTTAGCCATCAAGGTACCCTGGAAGGGGTCAATAAAGCAAACCCGGAAAATATAATCCCTGGTTTCACCGGTTTTGTCATCAACAGTTACGTTGGCTGCCGTAGCTGCCGGGGCAATGAGGGGAACCTTATTCTCCATCATCACCGGTGTGCTGCCGGCCACATCACCACTGGTCAGGGGCCCGATCTGGGCCACAATATTTTCACCAACCAATGCAGCGCTGATACTCATAGCCTCGTCAGCAATGGACTTGTTGTCCCTTTCAATAGGTTTGAGCTGCATACCCAGCACGCCGCCGTCTTTGTTAATCTGTTCGATTGCCAGCAGGGCACCGTCTCTGGCGTTGGTTCCATAGCTAGCCGTACCGCCGGATAGTTCAACGTTAACACCTACTTTGATCACGTCTCCGGCCGGATCATCTGTCTCAGTCCCCCCGCCGCAACCTGCTGCTGCAATGCTGAAAACAAACAGCACCATCACCAGCAAGGCTATTCTCTTGCCAATCCTCATCCTTCTTCCTCCTCTTTTGTTTTGATCTTAATAACCGTAGTCCGGTCACAAGTCCTGGATTTAAATTTTTCCCCTGCTACTTGTCCCAGCAGGGGTTATTACCCCCGGCCGCGAAATTTACACTTGTGAACATTGTACTACTATTCAGCTAGTTGAACATCCCTAAATTCTACGAAATATGACATTATTCGCGGTCATGACAAGAAAATAAGCCTTTGCGTGTCCACAAGGGCTTGATTATTTATTAGTTAACGGAGGCGGAACCAGCACTAAACCCCCCACAACAAAATCTGATTATAATGAAATATTATACAGCAATATTCGACAGTAAACAACTAGTAAAAGTCTCAAGGGTGTAGAATGGGATTTGTTTTGGCGATAATTGTAACATAGCACCTTTTTTATTATAATAAAGGTTGTATGATTGTCGAAAAACCACAAATAACCAGGCGGGGAGGACTTGTGTACCATGCAAATAAGTGGAAAAGACGTTGGGCAGCTGGCTTTTTTAAGCCGGCTTGATTTGACTGCAGATGATCTAACAATCTGCACAAAATCCTTAAATGAAATACTTGGTTACTTGACAGTGTTGGAGGAATTAGATACAGGTGCCGTAAAGCCCGCCCTGCACGTCCGACCAATAAAGAATGTCCTGCGGGAGGACGCCTTGCAGCCGGGCCTGGAACGGGAACAAGTCCTGGCCAATGGGCCGGAGGTAGAGGATGGGGCTTTTGTTGTGCCCCGTATTGTTTAAACAGGAGGTACCATATGGATCTACATACATTGCCGGTTTACCGGCTGAGTGAACTGATGGCCAGGAAAGAGGTCAGTAGCGAGGAAATAACCCGGGCCCATCTGGAATGTATTAACCGGACGGAAGATAGGGTCAAGGCCATGGTAACGGTAACGGCGGAGGCAGCACTGGATCAGGCCCGGGCTGTTGATGACAGGCGGGCGGCGGGCGAAGAGCTATCTTCACTGGCGGGGGTTCCCATGGCCATTATAGATAATATTTGTACGATGGGTGTAAAAACCACCTGTGCTTCCCACATGTTGTACAATTTTATCCCTCCCTATGATGCGGAGGTGGTATCCAGGTTAAAAGACACGGGTGCGATACTGATGGGTAAATGTAATATGGATGAGTTCTCCATTGGGCCTGCAGATGAGGAACGTGGGCCCCAGGCGCCGGCTTCCCGTTCCGATGGAGGGGCTGCTGCGGTAGCGGCGGGGGAAGCAGCTTTTGTTCTCGGTGCCGATACTGAGGGTTCACTGCGCCAGTCGGCGGCCCGTTGTGGTGTTATCGGGCTTAAACCTACCTATGGCCGCGTTTCCCGCTATGGCCTAATCTCTTATGCCTCTTCCCTTGATCAAATTGGTCCTCTGGTACGGGATATGCAGGATCTGGCCCTGGTTTTAAATGCTATCTGCGGTCATGACGCCAGGGATTCCACAGCAGCTGCTGTGAAGGTGCCCGACTACAGAAAATGTCTGATCAATGACGTCAGGGGATTAAAGGTTGGCTTGCCGCTGGAATATCTAGCTCATGTAGAGCCCCAATCGGCAGCAGTAGTGCGGCAGGCAGCAGACCGGTTGGCGGAGCTGGGGGCTATTTGCAGAGAGGTGTCCATGCCCCATACCGCCTACGCCCTACCGGCACATTACATCATTTCGGCGGCTGAAGCCAGTTCCAACTTGGCCCGTTATGATGGTGTCAGGTATGGTTTTAGGGTGGACGATGAAGATGTGCAGGGTATGTTCAGCAAAAGCCGCGGCCGGGGTTTTGGCAGGGCTGTGAAAACACGTATTATGCTGGGTACCTATGTACTAAGTGCTGCTAATTACGACGATTACTATGTCAAGGCCCTCAAAACACGTACTCTGGTGCAGCAGGATTTCGAACGAGTCTTTGAAAAATGTGACTGTCTGTTGGCGCCTACCGGCTCCGGGATAGCCTGCTGTGACCCGGCGGCGGACTTATCCGCAACCTGCGATGTAGCTGCCAATCTGGCCGGCTTACCGTCCCTGTCCTTACCTTTTGGTTTGGTGGATGGGCTACCGGTGGGGCTGCAGTTCATGGCCCGCCATTTTGACGAGGAAGTGCTGCTGCGGGTGGGCTATACTTGGCAGGAAAATACAAAGCATAAGAACAAACCATAGGGGGTTAAGATGGATAGATATGAGGCGGTTATTGGTTTAGAGGTGCACGTGGAGCTGAAAACGAAAACAAAACTATTCTGTGGCTGTTCCACGGAATTCGGCCAGGCACCCAATACGCAAGTATGTCCAGTTTGCCTGGGACTACCCGGTAGTACCGGCGTTTTGAATAAAAAGGCTGTAGAGTTGGCCGCCAGGGCCGGACTGGCTTTAAACTGTCAAATTAATACCGATACCTGGTTTGATCGGAAGAACTACTATTATCCGGACTTACCCAAGGGATTTCAGATTACCCAGGTTTTCCAGCCCATCGCCGTTCAGGGCTATTTAGATATCAAGGCGGAAGACCGGGACAAACGCGTTAACATCAACCGGGTTCATATTGAGGAAGATCCGGGGAAACTGGTCCATGCCAGTGGTTCAATTATGACTTCCCGCGCTTCATTTGTGGATTACAACCGCTCCGGCGTTCCTCTGGTGGAAATTGTGTCGGAACCGGAGCTTCGTTCTGGGGCCGAAGCCAAAGCCTACCTGGAGAAGCTGAAGGCTATCCTGGAGTATACCGGTGTTTCCGATGTGAAAATGGAAGAGGGTTCCCTACGTTGTGATGCTAACATTTCCGTGCGTCCATCAGGCAGCGCCATCCTGGGTGCTAAAGCAGAAATAAAAAACATGAATTCTTTCCGTGCCGTACAGCGGGCTATTGAGTATGAAGTGGAAAGACAAATAGAGGTTCTGGAAGAAGGGGATAGTGTAACCCAGGAGACTCGCACCTGGGATGAAAGCCAGGGTATCACCATGGCCATGCGCAGCAAGGAAGATGTTGATTACAGGTGTTTTATTGAACAGGAAATTGCTCCGGTGGAGCTGACGGCGGATTGGGTTGAAAATATGCGAGCTACTATACCGGAGCTGCCCGACGCCCGTCGCAGACGCCTGGTGGATGAACATGGCCTACCCGACTATGATGCCGGGGTGATCACCAGTTCTTTGTCTTTAGCGGAGTTTTTTGAGGCCACGCTGGAAAAATACGAGGATGCCAAAAAAATTAGCAATTGGATTATGGGTGAGTTGCTGAGGCTGTTAAATGCCCGTGGTATGGAATTGGGTGAATCGAAGGTTACCCCGGGGGGACTGGCTTCTCTGCTGCAGTTAATTGACAAAGGCACTATTAGTAATAAGATGGGCAAAAAGGTGTTTGCAGTAATGTTCCAGGAAGGCCGGGAACCGCAACAAATAGTAAAAGAAAAGGGCCTGTCTCAAATATCTGACGTGGACCGGCTAGCCGAGATTATTGCTGAAGTAATTGGCAAAAACCCCAAACCAGTGGCGGATTTCCAGTCCGGTAAAGAGCAGGCCATCGGTTTCTTGGTCGGCCAGGTGATGAAGGCCACCAAAGGCCAGGCCAATCCCGGCGCTGTTAATTCTATGTTGCGGGAAAGGTTGGCTAAATAGCGATCCGACAGCAGGTTTTTATAGCCCATGGCGAAGAGATCCGCCAGGGGCTTTTTTCACCCCTTTTATAAGGGGTTACATTCTGTATCTTAGCCCGCTGACCTCCAAACCTTTGTATGCACTGTCACCCACCAGGTATATTTTGGCCCCGGCAGGCTCAATTACAGATTCCTTAGCTACGTAGACTTTAACTCTGTCCACAACAACCAAATCGTAATCTGCGATATCCTCCGGTGTCTCCGCAAATAGAAGAGGCTCTTTTGTGACGCCGTGGCAGCCGGACATTACCATCGCTCGCACGGTTACAGCGCCACCATTACTGAGAAGGTATTCCTTGGCATCGGTTTCAATGTTGATATTGAGCATTCTTCTTACCTCCTACGCAGGTATTACGCAACGGGTTGCGTTTTATTATCCCCATCAATTCGACAAGTTGCCCTAAAATACCTCTAAAAACAACATAGAAAACTATTGTTTTGGCCTTATTTTCATAAGGAGCAAATTAGAAACAGGGGTGGTATTGTCCTATTTAAAGCGCCTTTTTGCAATTGGCGGGCCGGTTTTTATGGCAACTCTGCAGGCTGTTGGGCATAGAATTTAAATATGGTATCGGACTTGTCCAGGATCATATTTATTGACCGATTGGAAGGAAATAAAGATTTAAAAATGGGGGTAACACCACATGCAAGTAGTTTTTGTCACCGGGGTGGCCGGTTTTATTGGCAGCAGGGTTGCCGAAATGCTCTTGGAACAAGGGAATCGGGTTATCGGTATAGATAATCTAAATGATTACTATGATAGCAGGTTAAAACTCTGGCGTCTGGATGCTTTGGAACAATATTTCCGTTTTACATTTTTTCAAGCGGATATTGAGGATTTTGCCTCTCTCAGGGCTATTTTTCGTGATTACCGGCCGACGGCTGTTATTAACGAGGCCGCCAGGATCAGCGTATGCAGCAGTCGGGAAAACCCCTCCGCCTATTTTGCCACTAACGCCGGCGGGACATTAAATTTGCTGGAACTATGCCGGCAATGTGGTACAGCCAAATTTGTTCTTGCTTCCACTTCATTACTATGTGCGGAGCAGAAGGTACCGGGTGAAGGAGAGCAACAGCAACCGGCAAATACCTCTTTATCAACCTATGCGGCTTCAAAAAAGGTGGCGGAAGCACTGGCCCATGCCTACCATCACCTATACAGCCTGGATGTAAGTGTGCTGCGCTATTTTACTGTTTACGGCCCGGCCGGTAGGCCGGACATGGAGGTTCTTCGTTTTGTCAGGGGCATTGGGTCCGGTATCCCTCTGCAAATATGTGGCGACCCGGCTGCCGGCAGGGATTTTGTTTACATAGAAGATGCTGCCGGGGGCACTGTGGCTGCCCTACAGCCCGTCGGCTACGAGATTATCAATCTAGGAAGCAACAGCCCCCATCGGCTTTCAGAGCTAATCAGGTTGATTGAGCTTTACACCGGGCGATCGGCTGTGATGCATAATTGCCTGGAACCTGGGGTCGGCATGCAGGGGAGCAGGGCCAGGGCCGGTATCCGCAAAGCAAGGGCTACACTGGGCTGGAGACCGGCAGTTAGCCTGGAGGAAGGTGTAAGAAAAACAGTAGACTGGTACCTGAATAATTGGGACTGGTTGAAAAACCTAAAGTTTTGATAGGCTGCTGCTTAAAAAGCAAGACTTTCTGGAGACAGAAAAACACCGCCATCTGGTATAATGGCGGTTTTATGATCAACCCAGCAAATCCCTGTAGGCATTAGCCATTCTGGTTGCGGTAGATGTGGCGCTGATTCTTTTGGCGGATTCCCTCGCCTGAGAAGCCAGGTTTTGCCTGAGTTTTTCGTCTTGCAGGATGCACAGGGCCTTTTCCGCCAGGTCTTCTGCATCTGGGCGGGTTAGGAAACCATCGAAGCCGTCATTGACCATCTCTGCTATGCCATTGGCGCCTACTGCCACAACGGGTAAGCCTACCGCGTGGGCTTCACTAACGATAATGCCCTGGGTTTCCGTGGTGGCGGCATATATAAACAGATCAGCCCCGGCGTAATAATCAGTGAGGGTTTTGCGGGGTAAGGCACGGCCGATAATGGTTACCCGTGAATCTAGGCCCATGTCGGCTGCAATGCGGTGCAGCTCCTCTTCATAAGGGCCGATACCCACAAGGAAAAGACGTGTATCCGGGTGGGCCCGGTTGATCAGGTGAAAGGCCTCCAAAACCATATCCAGGTTTTTTTCCTTGCTGAACCTGGCGACACAGAGCAGTGTTTTTTCCTCCGGTCCGATATTATACTGCCGGGACAGCCAATCCGGGTCGGGGTCGGCATATTCCTCCATTTTTAGGCCGGTAGGGATAGCCTGCATGGGTGCTGTTATACCAAGCCCCCTTAGCCTTTCAGCCAGCATTTTGGTCGGGGTAATAACCAGGTTGCATTTGTTGCAAAACCGGCGTACATAGCCCAGTGTTAGTTTGCGCACCAGGTTTTGAAACAGGGGTACGTAATGGACATAAAGATCATAGAGGGTGTGGTGGGTAAATACCAAAGGTAGATTATTTTGTTTGGCTGTGCGTGCGCCCATTCTGCCCATTAGAAATGGGGAATGGCAATGGACCAGATCAATTTTCAGGTCGCGGATCATTTTTCCTATCCCCGGCGAATAGGGCAGAGCCAGAGAAAAATCTTTTAAGGTGGGGGCTGTTATGGATGGAAAGCGAAAAACCCCTTCCTCTTTTTTTTGCTGACGGTAGGATGGGGCAAAAACATAAACATTGTGTCCCAGCTTTTCAAGCTCTTGTCTGAATAGTTCAATAGAGCGTACTACCCCGCTTACGTAAGGATAGTAGCTATCAGAAAACATGGCAATATTCATTAGTTCGCCTCCACTGATAAAATATCTCGACAATATTCGACTCCAGTGATAGTAACACCTGTTTTTTTGCAGTTGGTAGTTTTGGCCTATTACTGTTTGCTCGTCATGGGTACGAAGAATTAAGCTACAAGAGTGTCAAGCATCTTACTAACTCACCGTTTTTTTGATATAATATACGCTTGATAAAACGTTTCAAAGAGACATGGTCTATTCTATGTAACTTTAGGAGGATAAGTATGCCGAAAAGAACCGACATCAACAAGATCCTGATTATTGGTTCAGGGCCGATCATAATTGGACAGGCTTGCGAATTTGATTATTCCGGCACCCAGGCCTGTAAGGCCCTCCGCCGGCTGGGTTATAAGATCATCCTGGTTAACTCCAACCCGGCTACGATTATGACCGACCCGGGCATCGCAGACATAACTTACATCGAACCATTGAACCTGAAAAGCCTGTCCGAAATAATTGCTAAAGAGAGGCCTGACGCGCTGCTACCGAATTTAGGCGGCCAGTCAGGTCTTAATTTGAGTGCGGAGCTGCATAAGGCAGGTATTCTTGACAAATATGGTGTCGAGATTATTGGCGTGCAGGTTGATGCCATTGAACGGGGAGAGGACCGGATCATTTTTAAAGAGACCATGCATCGGCTGGGTATTGAAATGCCTCTGAGCAAACCGGCCTACAGCGTGGAGGAGGCTGCTGCTATTGCTCTGGAGCTGGGCTATCCGGTGGTGGTTCGCCCCGCCTACACTATGGGCGGTGCCGGTGGCGGACTGGTTTATAATGTTGAAGAACTACGAAATGTGGCCGGCCGTGGTATTGCCGCCAGCCTGGTGGGGCAGGTGCTGATTGAAGAATCTGTCCTTGGTTGGGAAGAATTAGAATTAGAGGTAGTACGGGATGCCAAAAACCAGATGATTACCGTTTGCTTTATCGAAAATATTGATGCTATGGGTGTGCATACCGGGGATTCCTTTTGCTCGGCCCCGATGTTGACAGTGGAGCCGGAATTACAGCAGCGGTTGCAAAAGTATGCCTATGATATTGTGGAAGCCATCGACGTTATTGGCGGGACCAACATCCAATTTGCCCATGATCCCAAAACAGGCCGGGTGGTAATTATTGAAATTAACCCGCGAACTTCCCGCTCCTCAGCCCTGGCATCCAAGGCCACCGGTTTCCCCATCGCTCTAATTTCGGCTATGCTGGCCGCCGGTTTGACCCTGGATGAGATCCCCTACTGGCGGGAGGGGACCCTGGATAAATATACTCCTGCCGATGATTATGTGGTGATTAAATTTGCCCGCTGGGCTTTTGAGAAATTTCCTGGTTCTTTGGACAAGCTGGGCACCCAGATGCGCGCTGTCGGTGAGGTAATGAGCATTGGTAAAAACTATAAGGAAGCGTTGCAGAAAGCGATTCGCTCCCTGGAAATTAACCGTTATGGTCTCGGGTTTGCCAAAGACTTTAACCTTCTTTCCCGGGATGAACTGCTGGCTATGTTGGCAGAACCATCCAGTGAACGGCAGTTTATTATGTACGAAGCCCTGCGTAAAGGTGCCGGTGTTGAGCATCTGAGCCGCTTGACCCACATCAAGCCCTGGTTTATTCAACAGATGAAAGAGCTGGTGCTCCTGGAAGAAGAAATTATCAGGTATAGGGATAAACAGCTGCCGGATAAATTGCTGCTCCAGGCCAAGCAGGATGGCTTTGCCGACCGCTATTTGGCCCAGTTGCTAAACCAGCCGGAAACAAAAATACGCCGGCAGCGGGCAGCTATTGGGGTGGTTGAGGGATGGCAAGCCGTACCTGTAAGTGGTGTGGAAAATGCCGCCTACTATTTTTCCACCTATAACGGGCCGGATCAGATTGTGTCCGGGGATAAGCAAAAGGTAATGATCCTGGGCGGGGGGCCAAATCGCATCGGCCAGGGTATCGAATTTGATTATTGTTGCGTGCATACAGCTTTTGCCCTGCGTGATATGGGCTATGAGACCATTATGGTTAACTGCAACCCGGAAACTGTTTCTACCGATTATGACACATCCGATCGGCTCTATTTCGAACCTCTGACGGTGGAGGATGTGCTCAGTATTTATGAAAAGGAAAAACCGCTGGGAATAATCGTTCAGTTTGGTGGCCAAACCCCCCTGAACATTGCCGCCGAGTTGGAAGAGGCCGGTGTGCGTATCCTCGGTACTTCGCCGGAAACAATTGACCTGGCTGAGGACCGGGATCGTTTCCGCCAGATCATGGATCAGCTTGATATCCCCATGCCGGAATCCGGTATGGCGGTGAATATCGGGGAGGCTCTGGCTATTGCCGGCCGCATTGGCTATCCCTTAATGGTTCGCCCTTCATATGTGCTGGGCGGCCGGGGTATGGAAGTAGTATACGATGAGGAAAGCCTGCGTCGTTATGTGGCTGCTGCGGTGGGGGTAACACCGGAAAGGCCAATACTGATCGACCGGTTTCTAAAAGACGCTATTGAGATGGAAGCAGACGCCATTGCCGACGGCTCCGATGCCTTTGTACCGGCTGTGATGGAGCACATCGAGTTAGCAGGTATCCACTCCGGGGATTCGGCTTGTGTGATTCCCCCCATTAGTATTTCCGACCGGCATATAGAAACAATTGTGCAGTACACGAGAAAAATTGCCCGGGAGCTAAATGTAGTGGGGCTGATGAATATGCAGTATGCCATTGCCGATAACCGAGTTTATGTGCTGGAAGCCAATCCACGTGCTTCCCGAACTGTTCCCCTGGTTTCAAAGGTTTGCAGTGTTTCCATGGCCCGGATTGCCACGGAAGTTATGCTGGCGACTGAAACCGGCAATAGTTTCCCCGTTAAAAAATTGGCTACCAAAAAAATCCCTCACTATGGGGTGAAAGAAGCGGTTTTCCCCTTTAATATGTTCCCGGAGGTGGATCCGATATTGGGTCCGGAGATGCGGTCCACCGGTGAAGTGTTGGGGATAGCCGGCTGTTTTGGTCTGGCCTATTATAAGGCCCAGGAGGCCACCCAGGTCCCCTTGCCTACATCCGGCACCGTTTTGCTCAGTGTCCCTGATCAGGATAAGCCGGCCATGTTGCAGGCGGCCAGGGAATTTTCCCGGTTGGGTTTTAAAATAAAGGCTACGGTGGGAACATATAAGTTTCTCAAGGAACACGGTGTTGCTTCTACAGAAATCAAAAAAGTGTATGAGGGTCGTCCCAACATTGTTGACGGTATTACTAACAATGAGATTAACCTGGTGATCAACACCCCATCGGGGAAACGCAGCCAGTATGACGATTCCTACATCCGCAAGACGGCAATAAGAAATAATGTGCCCTACATTACCACCCCGGCGGCGGCCGTGGCCAGCGCCAGAGGGATCGCAGCCTATAAAGAAAACAGCTACCGGGAGGTAAAATCACTGCAGGAGTATCATGCCGATATTGACGGAGAAAATCAGGGCTAAGGTGGTTTTTGGGATTTGATTACCCAAGATTTTTAATCATTTTTGTGGGGGCGGTGGCTTAAGGAAGGCAGCCGCCCCTCTATTGTATGACGGGCATGCCATCAATCTGTGGTGAGGTTCACAAAGGGCTCAATTGCCAATCGTAGTCTTATGAATAGAAACCTAATATTAAGGTCTGTATGGTGGATAAGCTGGCGACAAGCGGTGAAGCCTAAGGGGCAATCATTGGCTATGCAGGTAGATTAAGGAAAGCCTACACTTTTCCGGACAACTCTTGGCAACACTTTCTAAAACCAACATGTAGTAGGTATCTAGCCACCCTAGTGGGCTTAGATAGCCTAAACAGGTTTTTGGACACGCCGGGTATTATAAAGACCCTTCTGTATATGCAAAGATGGTGTGCTGGCGTTTATTGTCTCCCGGGGTGCAGGCATCGAAAGTTATTTGTGCATGGTGGTGGGCAACCTGATGGAAAACACTGTGGAAACCTGCAAATGCATGGCCGGAGGTAAACAATTTATTTGCGTAAACAGCTAGGTGGAGCACGGTATCCTCTGACCCTGCAGTGGACAACAGTTTTTTTGGCCAGATACGAAAGCATGGAAGTGCTTTTCTATCCCCCAATCATCCTGGGGAAGGTACAGGGATTTCATCTGTGCCACCTGCAGCAAAAAAAAAATGGCGGCGGCATCCTGTTTGAAGGAAGCTGAGCTTGTAGTAATAATATAAAACAGCGGACAAAAAGCCCGCTGTTTCCACTAAAGAATACTCATAACCAATGTCAATACTAGATAGCGCACTATTTTTTTCAACTACTGTGCTTATAGCCACCCAAGCCCCCTGGTTTTATAGTTTTTCTAGATCACATAGCAGTGCCTTGAGAACCGGAAATCCGGAAATATAATCACAATTATTATCATCCGTTAACCTATTGGCATTTGATTTCGCCCATGATTCAGTTTGATAGGAAGAACCGCCACCCATATTTACCTCTACTTCCCCAGGAGGCATTTCGTCCGTGACCTTAGCCACAAATTCAACTCCGTCTCTTGGGCTTTTTACCAATACCTTATCCCCATCTTCTATGTTTCGTTTTTTAGCATCTTTGGTATTAATCCAAACTAAAGGATCTGGTTGAATTTTCAGTAAACCTGCTATGTTTAAGAATTGTGACCGGAAGCTAGTCATAATACGAGTGCCGGTATTTAAAACTAACGGATATGTCTTCGTTAACTCCGGTTGGCTGAGGGGGCTTTCGGTTGGTTCCACATATTCAGGCAGCCCTGGGTATCCATATTTCTCCAATAGCGATGATTTTATTTCGAACTTGCGTGAAGGAGTGGGGAATCCAGGTTTGCCATCCTTGCGAAGCCCACCTTTTTCATACTTTTTAAATATCCTTTCGGGTGGGGCTATTTTTATGAACCCTTCTCTATTCAATTGTTCGGCCAGTTCCTTATTTCCTAGGGCCCTTTCCAAAATCCCCATTTGATCCCTGGGATAATTATCGCCATAGCCAAGCCTTTTGGCAATTTCATGTATGATAAAAATATCCCTGCGTGCTTCCCCAAGCGGTTCTACTATACGTTCTCTTTTTTTGATATTCGACCCGTGAAATACATAGGATTCAATTTCAAAATAAGTGGTGGCAGGTAATACCACATCAGCATATTTACAGTCCTCTGTAAAACATCTATCTATTACTACAAAAAAATCTAGTTTTGATAAAGCCTCTGCATACCTATAGGTATTAGGATAGCTAGTCAATATTGAAGATCCTAAGTTCAATAACCCCCTTATCGGATAAGGGTCGTCCTTTAGAACAGCTTGTGGGAATTTGAGGAAATGGGCTGTTTGTGTTAATTCACAAAATAAGGGATACTCTTTGGCTCCAACTGGTTCTTCTGCTGATTTCGCACATATAATTTCTTTTATCCTTTCCATGTTAACTTTCGAATCTAATAAAAGGCACCCCGGCTTATCTAATTTTCCCAGCAAGGCCCAAATAGTATATATAGCTCTGATAGTTTGTACCCCTGAATTTGAATATTCCAGCCCCGTGTACATAGTCAAGGTAGTTTTTTCCTTCGCTGCTAGTTGGCGGGCTAGGCGGTTTATATCTTTTGCCTTTAAACCGGAAATAGCAGCCCACTCTTCAAGGGTTTTTGAATTTATGTAATCCCTTAGTTCTGCAAAGCCCACTGTCCAATTGTTTACAAAAGCCTGGTCATAAAGCCTTTCATCAATAATAACCTTTAGTAAACCTAGAGCCAGTGCCCCATCTGTCCCAGAGCGAACCAAATAATAATCATCTGCATATTTGCAAATATTGGTTTTATAGTGATCTATAGCTGTTATTCTTACCCCCTTATTTTTGGCGTTTAAGATAGCACGAAATTGAAAAGGAGGTGAATTTGTAATAGGATTGGTTCCCCATACTACAATATGGTCTGCATTTGCTATATCGGGTAGAATATTGGTGCCATAAAGCCCAATAGTTGTTATGGGTGCGAATATGCCAATTGAGTTATAGCAAATTGAACCTACTCCTGATGCGTTAGGGGACCCAAGTGGAGCGAAAAAACCTGGAACAGCGCGATTCCTCGGCTCCGAAATTCCCATAAAATCTGTTGTGCTTTGCTCAAAACCACCACGTCCCATGTGGCTCATCAAAGACCTAGAACCGTATTCATTTTTAACTTTCATAAAGCCTTCGGCAACATAATCCAAAGCCTCTTCCCAGGTTGCTTCTCTAAATTCTCCTTTACCCTTTTTCCCCATTCTGATAAGTGGTTTTTTCAACCTGTCAGGAGAATATAATATATCCTTAGCAAATTCTCCCCTTACACATAGCGCACCAAAGGGGCTTCCCTTATGCGGAAAAATATCAATCAGTTTCCCGTCTTTTAGGTGGACGTCCACCATGCACCCCCCGGGACAGACCCCACATATTACAGCTTTTCTAACATCCATTTTCAAGCCCACCTTTCCTACTGTTTCACAAAATTGCGGGCCAAAACCCGCCCTCTGGCCAAAATGTGGAGTTGGTTTGATTAGGTATAATCTTGCCAAAATACGATGCCAATGTCGCCTTCTGGCCTCAGTAATGTGACTCTATTTATGATGGGCTTTATCCAAAAATGTATGGTCAACAATATTCTTCATTTCTACCGGATTTTTAATAAACCCTACATCCATGGCATATTTTATTGCCACCGCATGCCCTTCTTCACTAACATAACCGTCTGTTGACAGTGCGGGTGAAATGATCTTGATATATTCACCTAATATATCTTTATCCACATGAGTAAATAATGGAGCTATTGTTTCCTTTATTGTTTCAGCATCATTTTCTCTAATAAAATTCATGCCCTTAACTGTAGCATTAGTAAAGGATTGAATCTGTTCAGGACTGCTTTCAATATATTCATCACTAACCATGATTACAAACAAGGGATAGGTATCCGAGCCAACTACTGCCTTATGATCGGCGTCATCGATCATGTTTACTATTTGTTTGAAATTTTTATTTAGAAGATGAACGGTATTGCTATCTGCTCCCAAGGCGCCGTGTACTTCCCCCTTTTCCAAGGCTACTATTTCCGAACCACGGGGAATATTCACAAATTGCACATCCTTGTCGGGATCTAACCCACCAAATTGCACAACAGCCCGGGCAAAGGATCTATAGGATGATCCTTCTAGGCCCCCATCAATGTTTTTGCCTTTTAAATCAGCAATACCTTCGATATCTTTTCCCACAAAATAGGACCAAGGATGTTTTTCAGTGGTAGTCATGATCATTTTACAACCTTTTCCTTGTTCAAAGGTGCTGGCTACCTGCTCATAACCAGTATGGCCAAATTCTGCTTCCCCGGCTATTACTGCTGCCCGGACATTGTGTCCTCCCATCACAGTAACGAACTCAATTTCTAGGCCCTCTTCCGCAAAATAGCCCTTTTCATTAGCGACATAAATGGGGAGCCAAGCCTCTAAAAAATTAGGTTGGGTAATTTTTATTTTTTGCAATGTTACAGGGGTTGAATCTGTTTCTTTCCCATTTTGTGGCTCACTAGAACAACCACTTACTAAAAGTAAGGATAGGATCAAAATAATAAAACTAAACCTAGATTTCTTAAGTAACACCATGACGTTTTCCTCCCTTTACAGTTTTATGGTTTTTGGCGAGTAATAGAAACAAATTTGTGCCTGTTTGTGACTAGTCACCCCCTCATCCTAGAATTTTTAAATAAGCACCTAAAAGCTATTAGTTCTCCATCGAAGAACCCGGGATTCCAACAACCTAACCAGTTCGTTTAAAATGATCATTATCAAGGTCATGGCTAAAATTGAAGAGAATACCCGGGTTGTATTGAACATATTTCCAGCATACATAACCATGTTACCCAATCCAACTGATGAACCGATATACTCACCGACGATAGTTCCTAATAACGCTACTCCTACACCCGACTTCAACCCGGTTAAAATCCAGGGTAAACTTGAAGGAAATATTACTTTTGTGATTACTTGAAATTCGCTGGCGCCCATTAGCCGTATAGAATTAATTAATCTATAATCAACATCCTTAAAGCCCCCGTACGCATTAAAATACATTACAAAGAAGACCCATATAAAGGAGAGAACTACCTTGGACTCTATTCCTAGGCCAAACCATAGAATAAATAATGGGCCAAGGGCCAGCTTGGGGATACCATAAAGAGCAAATATTACTGGGTCTAGTACCTTTTCTAGGGGCCTAAATTTGCCCAGCATAAAAGCTAAAACCAAACCTGAGACGGAGCCTAGGGCCAAACCTAGCAAAGTGGCATATAAGGTGACCCCAAGATGCGGAAATATATCTTTTGAGGTGAATAGGAGTATAAAGTCTAAAATAATTGCTGAGGGCCGGCTTACAAAGAAAGGATCAATTACCTCTAGCATAGACAGGAGTTCCCAAGTGAATAAAATTATGCCTATCAGTAAAACCCTACAAAGGGTGATTAAATGTTTCTTGTTAGCAATCCTAATTGTCTAGTCCCCCTCTGCTTTAACTATTTCTTCTCTCAAATCTCCCCAGATCTTTTTGTGGATTTCTGTGAATCTTTGATCAAATATAATATCAAATGATGATCTAGGTCGGGGCAGGTGAATGTCATACTCAGACTTGATGGTAGCGGGCCTGGCCGTCATTAATACAATCCTGTCGGCCAGGGTGATGGCCTCTGTCGGCTACAGGAACTCCTAAGGAGTGTTTTTTTGTTTCCCAACCCTTGGATTCAGAGCTGGAATGGGAAAGACAGTTCCAGCAGCTTACGGTGGCACAGGTTTATTTCGAATTTTTGCAGGTTTATTCTACCCCCTATAGAAGTTTCAAAGCAGCGTGATGGTAGGGCTTGCTTAAATGGGGCTTAAATGCCATTTATTCCTTGGAGGGGCTTTTGGGGTGAATAAAAAATACGAAATCCGTGACCCCATTTATGGGTTTATTGAACTGGACAGATGGGAAAGAGATATCATTAACCATCCAGTCTTTCAACGTTTGCGCCGTATTAAGCAGCTAGCTTGGACAGACATGGTTTATCCCGGAGCAGTACATACCAGGTTTGAACACTCGCTGGGTGTAATGCATCTAGCTACCCTGATGTATGAGAAAATTGTAAGCAAAAAAAGGGGTTACTTGGAGAGCAGGTTGGGTTACAATGGCAGCGGACTTGAAAACGATAAAAAATTTGTGAGGTTGGCTGCCTTACTACACGATGTTGGCCACGCACCTTTTTCCCATGCAGGTGAAGGTTTAATGGGTAAAAATCCAGGTACCGATAAACCCTATAAACACGAGAACTATTCAGCGGCAATTGTGGAATATAAATTCAAGGAAGTCATTGATGAGCATCCCTATAATCAGAATTACCACATAACAGCAAAACAAATTAGTGATTTCCTTGTGGGGGGTGCTGGATTGGGCCGAAGACTATTTTGGCGTAGTCTTGTAGCTGGGCAAATTGATGCGGATAGGGCTGACTACCTACTAAGGGATGCCTATCATATTGGAACAAATTACGGAAGCTATGATCTTAAAAGACTTCTTGTTACCTTGACCATTGCAGAACACCCAGAAACGAGGGCACCTATGATTGCTGTGGAGGAGGGCGGTCTACATGCCGCCGAGGCCCTGATTATTGCCAGATACATGATGTTTACCCAGGTATACTTCCACCACACCAGAAGGGCTTATGATCACCATTTTGCCGGGGCGATGAAATCCTTATTATTCGATGTGGCCAAACGAAAAACCTTTTTACCACCAACTTCACTGGAAAATATAGACGACTATATTTCATGGGACGATTGGAAGGTTCTTGGGCTTTTAAACCAAGGAAAGGGTGGCCAAGATGCCCATGCGCTAAAAGAAAGAAAGCACCACAGATGCGTTTTTAATACGTCTGAGGTGCCAACAGAAGCTGAGCTTGATCGATCAAACGAGGTTTTGGACATGTTGTCACAGTTTGAGCCTTTTGTGGATGAACCAAATAAATCCTGGTATAGCGGAGGGGAATCGGATATTATGATCAAACGCGACATTGCCCCCGGGCAAAAAGAAACAGTGCCCCTACCCTTTATTTCTAGTGTGGTAAGGGGGTTGCTGCCAATAAGACAGCGACGTATATATGTGTCACTAGAAGATCGCGAGGAAGCGGAACTATTGTTAAAAAGGAAGGGGTGTTAATCTTGCCAGACCAATTCACAGAAAAATGGGATCAATATAGTTTGATGGCGGAGCTAGCCCTAAAGCTAGAGGGTGTTTCACCCCAGTTTGGGAAAACTGTTTTGCAAAAGCTCGTTTATATTCTACAGGCCATCTTTCGTGTTCCCTGCGGCTATGGTTATATACTATATAACTATGGTCCGTATAGCGAGGAGCTGGCTGATGATTTGAGTTTCTTTGCATCTATGGATGGAGTTAGGGTAGAGTGGGGCCGGGGATCAGGATATGAAATTAAAAAAGCCGATAAAACTATCCACTTCAGGGAACGGGGAAAAGGTTTTCTGACCCAATATGCATCCCAAATAGGAGATGTGATCGAGGAATTTGGTGGCATGAATGCTAGAGAACTAGAATTGCGATCCACAATCATATACGTTTATCAGGAAGAACCTTTGGAAAAAAAAGATATGCTTTGCCGTGTGAAAGAGATTAAGCCGCATTTTACAGACAGTGAAATTCATAATGCTTATCAAGAGTTGGAGCGGTGGTTAGTATCTCCGGCCACATAGGTTCAGGGTATTCCATAATATGGAAGGGGTTGTTGCTTGGCCATTGCCACTTCCCCCACAGGAAAATGCTGTCTATGGTTACATGAACAGAGGTTTTTACTTTCTCTTTGGTGATCTTGGGGGGTTGTTTCCCTCCGTATGCTATGCTAGAGAGAAAATAACAATGACCGCCGGTATTATAAGGCAGTCAGTATACCTTGAGAACCAGCTGTCCAGTTAAAGGCGACACCCCTTTTATTAATTATTATACATTATAGAGATCTGCTATATTCGTCGTCTCACAGGCTAATGGCACCCGGAAAAGGGTGGTTTTTTATGCCCACAGCCGATGGGCAGGTTTGTCTAATTGTGGACATGATTTCTTTCCTTCACCGTTATGCTATTATCCTGCAAGAAAAGATATGGGGGTTGCGTAAGCTCGAGGTACCTTCCCCTGCAGGGGGGTTATACTCCCATTAGGACAAAAACAAGCCCAGGGCTATCAATAACATTGTGGATAAAATAACAATTACATTTCTACCCAGGAATGGCACCAGGGAGGGGATGTTTTCACTGTTTTTAATGACACCGCCCACAGTAGTAATGGCCAGCGGCAGGCTGAGTAGGCCGGCCAAAGTGAATAGGGGCAGCAACTTCAGGTAGATACCAACGGCCAGCGTTAAATAGGCTGCGGCAATAATAACGGCATATATATAGGCGTTTTTTCTTGGTGTAAGCAAGGTAAGCAAATGCCGTCGCCCTACTGCCCGGTCGGCTTTTGCATCGGGGAATTGGTTAAGCAATAACAGGTTGCTGACGAAGAAAAGAGGTACTAGAGACAAGACCAGGGCAGTGTAATCATAATAGCCTTGCAGTACAAAATATGTGCCCAGTATAATACAGGGTCCAAACCCCAGCCCGGGGGCCAGTAGGCAGAGCAAAGGTGAGCGGGTGATGTAGTCTGTATATAAAACAATCAGCAGTACACCGGGGATGCCTACCAAAAGCAGCTGCCAACCCCTGGCGTATACCAGATATAAACCAATCAGCACGGTAACGGCCAGGGTGGCCAGACCGAAAAAAAGGACCGCCTTTGGGGATAAGAGTTTTTTAGGCAAAAAACCACTGCCGCCGCTAAAAGGTGTGCGGCAGGTCATGTTGTCCAGTCCGCTTTTATAATCGCTGTAGTCGTTTAGGATATTAACCGAAGCGTGGGCTGACGCTGCTCCCACCAGGGCCAGCGCCAGGTAAATGGGGTTGATATTACCCGTTCCTGCCTTCCAGTATGCAGCGCCGGTAGCGGCCAGAACACAGGCAATGGAAAGGATGATAAACTGAGGGCGGGTTTCAAATACATAAAGCAATGACTTGTTCATGTTTTACCTCTCAAGCTGGTGGTGATTTTATTTCAGTAAACATCTCATGCTAGAATTCTCCTTTTGTCGGATTAATCCTGTTTTAGGGGGGGAATTTTTAGGTTCCGGATTTGACGCCTGGTCCCGGCGGTGGGGTCATAAGGTATTCCAGGAGGGGTAGGGGCCTAACCATGCTGTTGAAATTTAGCTGCCGGCAGCTTAGAATATAAATAAATATATATATGAATGAGGCTATCTGCAGCCGGAGGTTGACTATGTGAGGCCGGTAAGAAAATAACAGAAGGACGGGGATGATATGGGTATAAATGAATTTGCGCGCCAGGTGAAAAATGCTTCTATTACACTGGCGGCCATGAGCGCGGAGCAAAAAAACAAAGCCTTGCAGGAAATTGCTGTGGCTCTGGTTGAACGCCAGGGGGAAATAATTGAGGCCAACCAGGTGGATCTGGCCCGTAGTGAGAAAGAAAACCTGGCGGAGCCGCTTTTGAAGAGGCTTAAGTTTGATGCAGATAAAATAGCGGATGTGGTAGAGGGGATCAACAGCCTGATTGGACTGGAAGACCCGGTAGGCAAAACACTAGCGGCCACAGAACTGGATGAGGATCTGGAATTATATCGGGTAACCTGCCCCATCGGGGTCATTGGGGTAATATTTGAATCCCGGCCTGATGCCCTGGTGCAGATATCTACCCTGTGTCTGAAAAGTGGCAACGGTGTGCTGCTAAAAGGCGGTTCCGAAGCCATGGAAACCAACCGCATTCTGGCTGACGTAATCATCAGGGCTACGGAAAAGGCGGGGGCGCCTGCCAACTGGATTAAGCTGATGGAAACCAGGGCCCAGGTTAGCGAAATGTTAAAATTGGATGAATACATTGACCTGATTATCCCCAGAGGATCAAATGAGTTTGTGCGCTACATCATGGATAATTCACGGATACCAGTGATGGGGCATGCGGATGGGATATGCCACTGCTATGTAGATGAGGAATTTGATCCGGCTATGGCTGTGAAGATTGTGGTAGATTCCAAGACTCAGTATGTTGCTGTGTGCAATGCGGTAGAAACCCTGCTGGTGCACGCTGAGGCTGCGGAAAGTTATTTACCTGTACTAAAGAAAGCCATGGACTCTAAACAAGTGCAAATGGTTGGTTGTTCCCGGACCCAACAGATTATTCCCGTGTCTGCGGCCGATGAAGAGGACTGGAAGGCAGAATACCTGGATTATCAACTAGCAGTACGGGTGGTGGACAGCCTTGATCAGGCCATCGAGCATATCAACCGTTACGGCTCGGGCCATACGGACAGCATTATTACAACCAACCGGGATAAAGCAGCAAGATTTGTTTCCCTGGTCGATTCAGGGAACGTGTTCTGGAACTGTTCTACACGGTTTAGCGATGGTTTCCGTTATGGTTTGGGCGCGGAAGTGGGGATTAGTACCAATAAGGTGCATGCCCGTGGGCCGGTGGGTCTGGATGGGTTAGTAATCTATAAATATATTTTGCTTGGCAATGGACAGACCGTGACGGAATATGCCGGCCGGGAAAAAACCTTCAAGCATAGGGAAATGGATAAAACCTATCATATGTAGTGGGATCCTGCACCTCATAACTTAAGGAGCGCTATGCGCTCCTTATTTTGTTTGTCCCGCTATAGATGAATTTGTTTTTTGAACACCAGTCTCTTAAAATGAATAACATGGAGGTGAAGGAGGGTGAAAAATGTCCCATAAAGACCTTAGCGCCAAAATATCGGATGTACAGATAGAAAATGAATGTACAGACGTGGTCTACCCCCAGGTATCCGGCCTGAGAAATGATGCAGTTGAAGACAAAATAAACAGGTTGATAGAAGAACGTGTGGCGGCCATGATTCCCCGGGAAGGCTGCGATGTTTATGGTGATATCACTGGTAACTATGAGGTGATGCTCAATGAGCAGGGTATCCTCAGTTTGAAATTTAATGTTTTTACCATTAGAATACATGCCGCCAACGGTATAGAGGAACAGCGATCCCTGACGCTAAATCTAGAAACGGGCCGGTTATACCGCCTCTATGACTTATTTGAAAGAAACAGTAATTACAAAGATGTCATTAATGAAATCATCCGGGAGCAGATAGAGGAACGGGATATACCCCTGATCAAGGAATTTACGGGCATTGATGACTTTGAGGATTATTACCTCACTAGAAACAACCTGGTCATATACTTTCAGGAATTAGAATTTACCCCGCATTTTGTCGGGATCCCTGAATTTCCAATACCCTATTCCCAAATAGAAAACCTGATACGCAAGGATGGGCCGATTGCCAGGTTCATCTAATACTACCTTGTTAACATCTTCCCACCATGTTATGGTGGGTATTTTTATTGCGGCCTCTTTTCCTAATGATTTTAATTTATATTTATATATTACTGCAGAAATACAAATTTAATTAGACTTTGCTATTGTGTATAATTAGATCTGTCAGCTATTTAAATATGAAGCAGGATTTATGGGAGGAGGTATTACATGTTAAAGGAATTCAAGGAGTTTGCCATGCGCGGCAGCATGGTGGATTTGGCTGTGGGCATTATTATTGGTGCAGCTTTTGGCAAAATTGTTACTTCGTTGGTTAATGATGTAATCATGCCACCAATTGGTCTCTTATTGGGCCGGGTAGACTTCACCAACCTGTTCATAAATTTGGATCAGGTGAAATATGGAACACTAGCTGAGGCCAAGGCAGCCGGGGCAGCAACAATTAATTACGGTCTTTTTTTAAATACTGTTATTGATTTTCTTATTGTGGCTCTAGTTATTTTTCTTGTTATCAAGCAGATCAATCGTTTTAAACGGCAGAATGTACCAACGCCGCCGGAAACTAAGGAATGTCCTTATTGCTTTACGGCGGTTCCAATTCAAGCCACACGTTGTCCTCACTGTACCTCAGAAATATAAATGCAAATAATGTTGGGAGGGGTATGATGGGTAGGGTCCAGTTTTACCTGTTTACAGCAATGATTTTGGCCCTGGCAGTAGCTATTTTTGCTGTGCAGAATACAGAAAAAATGACGATCTACTTTTTATTCTGGCAGATTAAGGAGGTTTCCACTGTTATTGTTGTTTTGGCCTCGGCAATATCCGGTGTTCTGGTTATGTTTTGTTTGGGATTTATCAGCGGGTATAGAAAAACCAGAATAATCCGCTTGCTGGAGGCTGAATTAAGGGAAATGAAAAAAATAGTGGAAACCGACAATGAAGGCAAAACAGTTGGAGTAGATGATACCAGCAATCCCGGTGTTGAATAACATTGCCGAATGTTTAAAAAAGCCTGTTGGTTCTATATAAAAAAACCCCCTGTGCAGGGGGTTTTTGGTTCAATCCCATTCAAAAAAACATACCCCACTAAAAAAATTCTACCTCTCCGGAACTCATATAATATTTGGCCCCCATGACGGCCAGTTTGCTATTCTCTACAAAATGTTGTATTATTTCACTGCCCATAACCTCATCTACAGTGGCTTTAATGTTTTCCAGACAGCATTCTTCATAAAGATCATCACCCGTGACCCCTGCTGCCCGGGCCTTTTCAGCAGAGGGCGCAATTTTGGCAACAATTGCCGCCACACTGCCCGGTGCTTCTCCGCCGTCCATAGTGGCCTGTACGGCGCCGCATTTGTCGTGGCCCAAAACTATCAGTAGCGGTGTGCCTAGATGTTCAACCGCATATTCGGCGCTGCCCATACCCACCGGATCCAGGACATTACCTGCTGTACGGATCACAAAAAGATCCCCAAGCCCACTATCGAATATCAGTTCCGGCGGTACCCGGGAATCGGAGCAAGTAATGATGATGGCGAAAGGGTCTTGACCCTTGATAATCAATTCATCCCGCCTGGCTTGTCCCAGGTCCTTAGTCGCAAATTCACCTGTGGAAAACCTCTTGTTGCCCTCCTGAAGAAGCTGCAAAGCTTCATTGCTGGAAACACTCATTTTTTACACTCCTCAAAGAAAAATTTGCCAGTGGCATATGCTAATTATAACATCATTTCAATATTTTTCTGGAGGAATAATTAAATATTTCTTTTATAAACATTATTTAATGGGGAAAACATTTTGGGCGGCAGGTTCATGCCGGTCCTTTGTCAGTCTGAAAGGTGGTCGGGTGATGATTACGTTTCCATGCTGTCCCTCCAAGGAAAAGGACAGTACAAATGTTACCAACAGTCCCACCCGGGGGGCAATACGGGTTGGTGTGACAGTGCTCTGGCAGGAACCGGCACAAGGTAGGGATTATGACAGGTTAATATTGCAGAAAAATAATGATCCCGCGGCCTGGGCAGGCGGCATGGATGTTGACAGGCGTTTATGGCTGGTGAATAAAGCGGTGACAACGGCCCTATTGGGTGAACCGGTAATAATTCTTGCCCGGCGGGGAGAATGGGTAAAGGTTGCTGCCGTCCGGCAGAAGACATCTATCGATGTTCGTGGCTATCCGGGCTGGGTGCCCAAAGACCATATTGTCAGCAATGACACCTATAACCATGATCTAGCAACCAGGTTCCATGTGGTAGTCATGGACAGAACAACGGGGATATTTAAAAACCCCGGCCTGACAGACCAGCTAATAGAGGCATCATATATGATCAGGTTGCCCATGCTGGAAAAGAACGATCAGGTAATAACCATACGGTTGCCCGACGGGGGTAGGGGTTATTTATACCGGGGCTGCACAAATATGGTTACCGATTTGCACTTTTCCGGGGCCGGTATTATAAGGGAAGCGAAAAAATTTGTTGACTTGCCTTACATCTGGGCCGGGACCTCTGCTTATGGCTTCGACTGTTCCGGTTTTGTCATGCGTTTGTACCAATCCCAGGGCATATCTATTGCACGGGACGCAGATGAGCAGGCCTGGGCAGGCACCGCTGTTGCTATGGGTAGGCTGGCACCGGGGGATTTGGTCTTCTACGCGGGGAAGGGAGGTGTTGGACCAATCCACCATGTGGCCATGTATGCCGGGGATGGCATGATCATTCACTCACCAAACAGCAATTTCCCAGTGTCCATCCAGGCCCTGGACAGTCCCCCCTATGGAGAAGAATATTGGGGGGCCAGGCGTTATTTTGATTAAAGGGGCAGATAGATCATTATTCGTTGTCATCATACATCTCACTGATAATGCAAGGTACTGACCCGGTAACAAGCTCCCCGGTGGCCAAATCTACATAGATCAATCTGCCTACCGGGTTATCCATGACTAGCCGGGGGTTTATCCACACTTTACGGCATTTTTCCTTGGTGCAAGTGGTGTAGTGTGGGCAGTGACCGCAGCATATGTTGCCGCATTCCTGGTTATCGAGGAAATGGTCGGCACATTTTGGGGGGCCGTTTCCTCGATCATTATTATAAATATTTTCACACAGGTCAGCTCTTTGCTTAATACTAAGTTTTGTGAAATCCAAATTTATTCCCCCCCTTGCTTGGGATAGTAACAAAATACCATAGTGCAATAATTTTAATGTTCTTTGTGCTAGTAAAAAAATCCTTTATCATTAGAAATATCTTTTTAATTATTAACCTCCATCGAGATTAAGCCGCGCAGTAGGTGCTAAGGAGCTGTTTATGACATATTTATAGCTGCCCTAAAGTTTTCTAATTTAATGGCCGGAGGCGCTAAAAACACAATAAAAGTGACTGAACAAGCTTATTTTTGTGCAAAAGGTCGCTATTTGCCTTGAAATGTGATAAGGCTTTTAAAAAGCCCTGGTCTAGCAAATATCTTAATATAAGGTTTGTCTTGTTGGAATATCTAATCCTGTTTGACAAAGGTGTGATTCTTTTTTATAATCTATTAATAATGCTAAAATCTGGGGGTGTCAAAAATAGCTTTTGAAATTTACAAGCCTCGTGGTGAAAGGGTGCCCAAACTGCCATTGGTCACGATTTCTAAGAATTCCATTGTATTAAACAAGCATGCCCGTGAAAAATTGAACACAGAAAAGGTTGAATTGGCCTTTAATAAAGAAAAAAATATAATCAGGATAAAAGCTTCGGAAGATGGTCAGAACATCAAGAAGACAAAGGTTTTCGGTAAGGGGTTTTTTAATCATTTTTACATAACATCCAAGGGTAAATATCAGGCTGACTATGATGAAGAGGAAAATGCCCTATATGTAGATCTCAATAAAGGTACAGTAAATCCGCAGTAATGCGGATCAATATGTTTTTTTGCCAAAACCCTGCTACGCAAACTTCCTTAATGGTAGAATAGGCATTATAATAATAATTGTGGTGTTGTAAAAGGAGTGTATGAAGTGAAGCAGCGGTTTTTTTATTGCCCAAAATGTGGTGGCAATCTACTATATAAGAATTATGAGGAAAGAAAGAGGCTTACTTGTGCAGTCTGCGGATACATTTTTTATGAAAACCCGGTAGTCGGCGTAGCAGTGATCATACTAAATGAAGATGGTCAAATCCTGCTGGGCCAAAGAAACAGCAGCTATAAAGGCCTGTGGTGCATACCCTGCGGCTATGTTGAATATGACGAGGATGTCTATGACGCTGCTATGAGGGAATTTAAAGAGGAGACCAACCTGGATGTTATTATTAAAGGGGTTTATACTGTGTTGTCAAATTTTCACAACCCAGAAACCCATACCGTAGGAATCTGGTTTATGGCTGATATTGTGGGCGGTGTGCTGCAGGCTCAGGCCGATTTGGATGAGGTCGGGTATTTCGATTTAACCAGGCCACCGGTGCTGGCTTTTCCCACTGACAGATTGGTTATTGAAAGGCTACGGCATCAGGGAACCACAGACGAAAGATAAGAAAGAGGCAGGTCTTTGACACTGCCTCTTTTTTGTCCCTTTTAGTAACTTTGTCTCTGGCGGAAACATTCGCTGCAGTATACCGGTCTTTCTCCAGTAGGCTGGAAAGGAACCTCGGTATCTTTGCCGCATTCGGCGCATACCACCGGATACATCTGGCGCTTCTGGCGGTAGCCGTTGTTGCTCCGTTTCCGTGCTGCACGGCAGCTCGGGCAACGTCCAGGATCATTGGTAAAGCCTTTTTCGGCGTAAAATTCCTGCTCTGAGGCAGAAAAAACAAATTCTTCGCCACAGTCACGGCAGGTCAGGTAACGGTCCTCAAACATTAGGAAACCCCCTCTTAATTAATATTAGCCCATTTGATTAGGATGTACATCCCTAACCAACATAATAGGCTGAGAGAGGGAAATATATAAACCTAACCGTTAGAACCTTTTGATTTTAGCATGATATCTTATAGAAGTCAAACATTTCTAGGAAATAATCAGGTCTTTTCTATATCCCCAGTATGTCTTTAACTGTTTCCGCCATACCCTCACTGCCGGTAATTGTTTTATGCCGGATAGGCTTGTGATCCAGGTTTTTTAGCCCGGTGGGAATATCTGTGCCGCCGGTTTTTGCCAGTACATGCAGTAGCTGCAGCTCATCTTGATCCTGTACTGCCTGTTCCCCAAGAATGGCTTTGACTACGCTATCGTTAAACTTAAAGGGGCTGGCAGTAGAGGCAACAATTGTTTTTGTGCCGTCAGTGGTAGCCTCTGTATATTTTTCGTAAACCTTCATGGCCACAGCGGTGTGGGTGTCTATAATATAGCCAAAACGGCGGTGTACCGTGCTGATAGTATGCAGTGTTTCTTCTTCATTGGCATAATCGGACCAAAATATCTCCTGGATTTTGTTTTTACTATGCTCATCAATCTGGTACTGGCCTGTTTCCTGCAGATCAGCCATCCAACGAGTTACCTTATTGTGATCACGATCCGCAATATGGTAAAGCAGGCGTTCCAGGTTGCTGGAAATCAATATATCCATAGAAGGAGAAATGGTTTTAACAAAGTGCCGGTTGCGATTGTATATGCCGCTTCGGATAAAGTCAGTGAGCACGTTGTTGGTATTGGCTGCGCAGATTAGCCTGTGTACTGGCAGCCCCATTTCTCTGGCGTAATAGGCGGCCAGGATGTTGCCGAAATTACCTGTAGGAACAACAAAATTAATTTTTTCTCCCGGCTTAATCACGTTTTTTGCGGCCAGGTCCAGATAAGCGGAAAAATAGTAGACTATCTGGGGAACCAGCCGGCCCCAGTTGATGGAATTGGCTGAAGAAAGTCTGTAACCAGCCTGTTGCAGTCCCAGATTGAAGGTTTCATCCGCAAAAATTTTTTTTACACCGGTTTGGGCGTCATCAAAATTTCCCCGTACTGCCACCACGGCTACATTATTACCCTCCTGGGTCAGCATTTGCAGTTTCTGGATTTCACTGACTCCCTGATCAGGATAGAAAACGATGATCCGAGATCCGGGTACATCTTTAAAGCCTTCCAGGGCAGCTTTGCCTGTATCACCGGAGGTAGCCACCAGAATCACAATGGTGGATTTTTCCCCTGTTTTTTCCGCTGCTTTTGTTAAAAAGTGAGGCAGAATCTGCAGGGCCATGTCCTTGAAGGCACAGGTAGGGCCATGCCACAGTTCAAGTATATAAAGGCTGTCGGTTAGCTTGTGCAGTGGGGCGATTGCCGGTGAAGTAAAATTTTCAGTGTTATAGGCTTGTTGCAAACAGTTATTAATTTCATCTATGGTGTAATCATCTAAAAATTTCTTCAATATTAAGTGTGCCCGCTGCCGGTAGTCCAGCCCGATCATCTCTTGCAGCTTTTTGCTATCAATGATCACCTGTTCAGAGGGGACGAAAAGCCCGCCGTCAGGTGCTATCCCTAGCTTAATTGCTTCTGCTGCCGGAACCCGTCTGTAGTTACCCCTGGTGCTTTCATAAAGCATTTTCTTGGCCTCCTGAAAAGTAATTACAACATTATCATTAAACTATATAAACCTGCCTTAGTAAAGGAGCAGTTAGTTACTACTGTCAAAATAGGTCCCTCCCGGCGGAAACTAACAGCAGCAGTAAAGGTAATGTTTACCGGCAATGTGGTTAAAATGATCATAAAGGGATAAAACCGGAGGATTGATGATGAAAAACAGATTTACAGCAGGAAAATTTTTGGCAACCGGGGGACGCCATTTCAGGTTTAGTTTGGCCCGTTGGAAGGAAAGGCGCGAACGGGTGGCGGTGTTGCGTTATTTCACCCAGAAGCCTAAAGAAGATGGTCGGACTATAATTGGGAAAAGCCTTGACTATATTGGTGGTCTTTTACTGATATGGCTGGCTGGTTTTTTAGTGCTGCTTAACCTCACTGGTAAGCCTGCCGCTTCATTAGCCATTTCACTGCTGCTGCTGACTATGCAGGCCGTAGCTCTAAAAAAATTTTTGGAAAAGCGGCAAAAAAGAAAAGAAATTCAGCGGGGCCTCTGGTTGGCCGGGCAGCGATTTATGGATGAGATAAAGTTACATCCACAACAAGGGTTTGCAGCCCCGGTCAAGGATTTGCTTGGCAATTTGCCTGGTTTTGCCCAGTTGAACCTGAGACATGGGGAAGATAAAAAGGCCAGGTGGAATGAACAGATCGATATCAAGGGTCTTTTTAAGGGTGCCCCGGTGGGGATTAAATGCTTATATCAGGAGGGGGAACAGCCGGTGACCCCGCTGGCGGTGAGCTCCTTTTTTAACGCCCTGGATGATGCCGGGTTGAAAAACGGCTTATTTATAACCAGCGGTGATTTTGCGGCCGGTGTAGCTCAGGTTACCAGGCAGGCGACTCGCGCGGGCATTAAAATTATGCTAGTCAACAGGTATGGTTTGATTGATTTGGCCAGACGGGCCGGCATTGGGGTTTTTGGCGAGGAAGATCATGGTCTGGGGAAAACAAAGAGCGAAAATCATAGACGCCTGGATGCCTTTATTGACACTGTTTTTGGCTCCAGAAAGAAAGTGAGGAATTACTTCTGGTGTGGGTTGCTGTTATACGGCGGGTATCTATTGTTAAAGGATACTACCAGTTTTAGCTTGATCTACCTTGTATTTGCGGTGATCAATCTTTTGTTGGGGGCCGGCAGTCTTCTGTTCAGTAGAACACTGGGTCAGGCAGACCCGTTGACGGCACTGGAACCACGTAAATAGCTACCCTGTAGGAGGTGGGGCCGGTGAATATTGCATGTACCGGTGGGTGTATTAATCGGCCAAGGCTTGTTTTTATCGGTGTCCACAATTATGATATAGTTAGGTAACTGTCTTCAAAGGCAGGTTACATAACATATAAAGATATAGGAGCATGTGATATATGGATTACACTGAAAAGATTAATCGCCTGGCCAATCTAATCAAAAATTCGTCATGCACTTTAGCTCTTACGGGGGCCGGCATTAGCACTGAAAGTGGTATTCCTGACTTCCGGAGCCCCGGGGGCCTGTGGACAAAGACCAACCCAATGGAGACGGCTTCAGTTTTTGCTTTGAAACAGGACCCGGCTGCCTTTTACAAAACCAATTTAATGAGTTGGACCGGTTTTACCGAAATGGAACCCAACCCTGCCCACTATGCCCTGGCCAAGTTGGAAGAAAAAGGTTTGCTTGGCGGTGTGATCACGCAGAACATTGATGGATTACATCGTAAAGCAGGTTCAAAACAACTCTGGGAGGTGCATGGTCACCTGAGGACCTGTAGCTGCATGTATTGTAAAAAAAGGTACCCCCTTGATTTTCTCGTTAATCAGTTTAATGAAGGGATAAATCCACCTCTTTGTGAAGCATGCGGTGGTGTGCTCCGGTTGGATGTGGTGCTTTTTGGGGATGATCTGGGAGGAGATTTTGGTGGGGCGGTGGTGGCTATGCATCGTTGCAATCTATTGCTTGTGGTTGGCAGCAGCCTTACCGTCTACCCGGTGGCGGAACTGCCGGATATGGCTCCCCGGCTGGCTATTGTAAACAAAGATTCCACCGCCTGGGACAATAAGGCTGAAGTTGTGGTTAATGAAACGGCGGGACGGGTGTTGACGGATGTGCTTACTGCCCTGGAAAAATAATTACAAGCGGCACTGGTAATATAGACCTTCCTAAAGCCTGACAAAACCGGGAAGAATATAAAAGGCGCCATTTGAAGGGGATCTTCTGATGAAAAAGTGTGTAAATGGTGGGCCTTTGTATGATATAGGAGGGACACAGGGTGATACCCTTAAGAGACGATATACCTTCCAGTACCTTCCCGATTGTGAATTACATTCTAATCGCAATTAACGTGATTGTTTTTGGTTTTGAGTTATCTCTGGGCCAGTCCCTGAATGAGTATATATTTAACCACGCTGTAATTCCTGCCCAGGCTGTTAGTGCAGGCTTTACAGTGGAGCAATTTGCTAAAATGACGGCCACCATGTTTTTTCATGGGGGCTGGCTGCATCTTCTGGGCAATATGCTTTACCTCTGGATTTTCGGGGATAATGTGGAAGACAGCATGGGGCATTTCAAATACCTGGTATTTTACCTTTTAACCGGCTACCTGGCTACATTTGCCCATATATTCTTTTTCCCCCATTCCAACATTCCACTGGTCGGTGCCAGCGGCGCCATTGCCGGTGTGCTGGGTGCTTACCTGGTTCTTTTTCCCCGCGCCAGGGTGCTTACGCTGGTTTTTGTCTTTGTTTTCATCCAGATTATTTACCTGCCGGCCATATTGTTTCTGGGTTTATGGTTTGTGTTGCAGTTGGTCAGCGGCGCGGTAAGTTTTGGCCAGGTGGGACAGGGCGTAGCCTTTTGGGCCCATGTAGGGGGCTTTGTTGCCGGCATAGCATTAGTAAAAATTTTTGCCACGCGCAGGGCAAACATTGGATATTGAACAAAAAAGGATCATCACCGCTGCTGTCGAATTTTTAATTAACAAGCAGAGGTGATAAAAAATGATCAGGTTTATCTGTGATTGTGGCAACCAGGATCCGAACGGTTTCGATTCCTATGTGTCACAAAGGGATCTCTGCGATGAGCTTACCATTGTTTGTAAAAATTGTGGTGATATCAGGACAGAACTGGTGGCATGTGATAGGGGTACAATTTCATTAAAGAACTAGCTAAAACCCCGCCCTTTAAAGGCGGGGTTTTAAATAGGATCAGGATGATGCGGCCTTTTGTTGGGAGACCCGACATTGGGGCAGGGGCTTGTTTATGGAAAGGGCTGCCTAATAAATCTTGTCAAATATCCATGTGCGGAATATTATGTATAAATTAGTAGTTTCCAGGGGGTATAAGATTTGGGATAATTTTGTTTGTGCATGGTATGGGACATAGTGACGATAGATTTTACTGGCAAAAATGGGCTGAGTTATTGAATGCGGCCCTTTCCAGGGCCGGGTTAGGACTGCCGGAAGAACAGTTTGGCGGTGTGTATTATTATGACCTGGTGCCGGGCTCCAGGGCAGAGACTGGACTTTGTGATTTGGGTGTGCAAATTACTGCCTTACGGCAACAGGCATTGCAGGAGATTAGTTTATCACGTTTTTCTTTTATAGAAGGACTAAAGCCGGTTAAAAAGTTAGCTGATTATGTAGTGGACAATTTTGGCGACATAATATCTTATTTGTACCTCAATAAAACCCACCACGCCGTTAATAATCGCTTGTATGAGGCTATTGATAACAGTAGTAAACAGGTCCACCTGATCGGCTACAGCTTAGGAGCAATAGTATGTTACTGCGCTTTGAAGCAAAACGAGGAAGCAGCAAAAAAGGTTTCTCACCTAATCATGCTGGGAAGCCCTTTGTTCTGGTTCAAACATGGGGTGGCGGAATGGACAGATTTCCGCATACGGCCGGCAGTGGGGCGTTTTACCAATATTGCAGGTATCCTGGATATAGCTTTTCCACATATGGTCCCCAAGTTTATCGACAACCTGGATGAACATGTTGAACTAACTATAGATTTTGACCCCATAAAAAGTCACAGTGGATATTTTTCCAATGATCGGATGCTAAATTTAATAGCAGCAGAAATAAAAAAGGGGTGGGCTTAGCCCACCCCCGGCTATTTGCTTACCAGTTTGGTCATCAGACAGGCGAGGACCTGTTTTTCGTTGTTTTCGGCTACCTCCCAGAGTTCCTTCATCGCTTGTTGTTCCGGGTTACCAGGGGGCACCTTTTCAGCCAGGATATCTCCTAGTTGTTGGGCCATAGAATTGATTTGATTGTTTGGGATACCCAGCTCCTGGGCATACTCCACAGCCTGGCCCAGCATTCTCTTCCATTGATCCCAATTGTTAAGCATATTATTCATGAATAATTCCCCCAATTACTATTTATGGCTAGTTTCCCCCGCAGGAGTCCGTTTATTCTTTTCCGGGCTGTTTCAGATCCACTGTTTTCGCTGTGGTCTTAACAGTGGTCCCCTATTGCCTTTGTGCTACGTAATATTGGCGTTTTTTTGTGTTATAATACAGAGAAATAGATGTGGTAGAAACATAGACATGATCAGGTATTGTCGGATTGGCAGGTGGCTACATAATGGGTGTTAATATTTTGGGTATAGAGACATCATGCGATGAAACTGCAGCAGCTGTTGTGGTCAATGGTGCAGAAATACGTTCCAATATAATATCTTCACAGGTAGATGTTCATCAGAAATTCGGTGGTGTAGTGCCCGAAATAGCCTCCCGCAAACATCTGGAGCTAATCACTCCTGTGATTGAGGAGGCCATGGAGGAGGCCGGCCTGGAATTTGCAGATCTTGATGCTGTTGCAGTGACATATGGGCCCGGATTGGTGGGGGCCTTGTTGGTAGGAGTGGCGGCGGCAAAGGCACTGGCCTATGGTTTAGATCTACCCCTTCTGGGTATTAACCACATTGAGGGCCATATTTACGCCAATTTCGCGGTAACTCCCGGCTTGGAATTCCCCCTGGTCTGCCTGGTGGTCTCCGGTGGGCATACTGACCTGGTTTATATGGAGAAACACGGCAGTTATCAGGTTTTGGGGAAAACCAGGGATGATGCGGCAGGTGAGGCTTTCGACAAGGTGGCCCGTACCCTTGGTCTGGGCTATCCCGGCGGGCCGCTTATTGAGCGCCTGGCCCAGTCAGGGGATCCTGGTGCTATTGAACTACCACGGGCCTACCTGGAAAAGGGCAGTTTGGACTTCAGCTTTAGTGGACTCAAGTCTGCGGTAATAAATTTTCTCCATCGGGCCGGGCAAAGGGGCGAAGAGGTGAACCAGGCCGATCTAGCTGCCGGATTCCAGCAGGCGGTAGCAGATGTCCTGGTTGATAAGACCATTGAGGCTGCGAAGGGGGCCGGCGTGTCCACAATCCTTCTCGCCGGCGGTGTGGCCGCCAATAGCAAACTGCGGGCAGATTTTATGGATCAGGCCGGTCGCCGGTCACTGCAGGTGCATGTACCACCACTGATACTGTGTACAGACAACGCGGCGATGATTGCCTGCGCTGCTTACCATAAATTTTTGCGACAGTCCTTTGCGCCGCCGACACTGAATGCTGTGCCGGGTCTAAAATTGGGGGAAGAGAGATATGAAGGCAACTTTCGGCGAATTGTGTTTTAGTTGCTTATAATGCAAAAATAATTGTGTTTATTTTAAACAGGGGTCTAAAGTGACTGGAACCTGTGGATGGTTTTACATGTGGATAATGTGGATAAGCCTGTTAATAACTTAAAAGACGAGGAGTATTCCTGTGGGTGAATTAATGGGGTGCGGACTGACCCCTGTGTAAAGAATTTTGTGCTGGAGGTGATAGCCGGATTGTGTGCCCACAGGTGGCATTACAGTCTAATGTCCAGTTGTGTATTCTGACGTTTTTTGTGTGGTTTTAGCTAATAGCCGGCACTGTTGGTAGTGCTGTTGGCAGCTATTAAATAAACTGTGGGCGTGAAGGGAAAGGCGACACCTTTTTGTCGCTAAATTTCATACAAATAAGAAGGAGGACATCTGATGAAGGTCAAGCAAATTTCAGTTTTTTTAGAGAATAAGTCGGGACGTCTGGCTCAGGTGGCTATGCTGCTGGGTGAGAAAGGTATCAATATCCGTGCCCTATCAATAGCCGATACTGCTGATTTTGGTATTCTCAGGCTAATTGTCAATGATCCGGATCACACATACCAGGTTTTGAAGGAAGCAGGTTTCACAGTGGCCTTTACTGATGTTATAGCGGTAGAGGTGACTGATAAACCGGGTGGGTTGGCCCAGATCCTGCAGCTCCTTGACCGGGCAGGTGTAAATATTGAATATCTTTATGCCTTTGTGCAAAAGGCATCCAATGACGCCCTGGTTGTTTTCCGGGTGGAAAAGCTGGCAGAGGCAGTTATGGTATTGCAGGAAAATGGTGTGCGTGTGATGACCGGTAGTGATGTTTATCAGCTTTAAACATGCCCTGGGGATCCGGGGCCAGTCTGGCGGGAGAGATGCCTTTGGAAAGTAAAGTAATAAAAGAACAGTTAAGAAGTAGTATTATTAATAAAAGAAATATTCTTACGCCCCAGCAGGTGGATGAAAAAAGTGCGTTGATTATAGGCCGGCTTCTGTCCCTGGATGAATATTGCCAGGCGCGCAGTGTTATGGTTTATCTTGATTTCCGTCGTGAAGTGGGTACGGCGGAGCTGGTGAAGCATGCACTGGCCGATGGGAAAAACGTGGCCGCACCCCTTACCGACATAGCTAAAGGTTTATTAACCCCCGCGCTAATTGTTGATTTTCCCGCTGACTTACAGCCTGGTGCCTGGGGCATCCTTGAACCGGGGCCCCAATCCAAGCTGCTGGATCCGGCAACACTGGACCTGGTGATTACACCTGGGGTGGCTTTTGATTTGTCTGGTTACCGTATTGGCTACGGACACGGTTTCTATGACCGGTTTTTGCCCCGTACCGGGAAGGATACTGTTTATATCGGTCTAGCCTATGAGTTTCAGATACAACCAGATGTTTTTCCCCAGGCCCATGATGTCCCGGTAGATATTATTTTGACAGAAGAGCGAGTGATCAGGGTAACGAAATGTACATAAAGGGGTCTTAGTAGACCAATGGTTAAAGAAGAACTGAGCAAGTTGTTGGTGGATGTTAAAGAAGGCCGGATAACTATTGAAGAGGCTTTGGCCAGATTGAAAAACCTGCCTTATGAGGATCTGGGATTTGCCCGGCTGGATCACCACCGCGCCTTGCGCAAAGGATTTCCGGAGGCAATTTTTTGTCAGGGCAAAACAGTGGAACAAATTGCCCAAATTTTCAGTAGGCTCTGCCAGGGTCGCCGGAGCATTATAGCTACCAGGGCTACCAGGGAGGCTTTCGATCGAGTCAGGGAAATCTATCCGGATGCCGTATATAATGAACTGGCCCGTACCATTGTGATTAACCGTGGTGAAGAGGCCGGCCCCGGGGGTAAGGTGCTGGTAATGAGTGCCGGCACTGCAGACCTGCCGGTAGCTGAAGAGGCGTTTGTTACCGCAACAGTAATGGGTAATACGGTGCGGCGTGTTTATGATGTGGGGGTAGCGGGGATTCACAGGTTGTTGGCTCAACTGGCGTTAATTCGCTGGGCTAATGTGATCATTGTGGTGGCCGGGATGGAGGGAGCCCTGGCCAGCGTGGTTGGTGGTCTAGCCGATCAGCCAATCATTGCTGTGCCCACCAGCGTAGGCTATGGCGCTAGTTTTAATGGACTTTCAGCTCTGCTGGGCATGCTTAACAGTTGCGCTCCGGGAGTCAGTGTGGTAAATATAGACAACGGTTTTGGCGCCGCGGCTATGGCCAACGCCATTACCAGGATGATTGTGGAGGTGCGAGCGTGAAAATTGCCTATTTTGATTGTTTTTCCGGGGTTAGTGGTGATATGTGTCTTGGTGCCTTGGTCAGTGCCGGTGTTGACTTTGACAGGTTAAAGGCGGAACTGGCTAAAATGCCGGTTACCGGCTATGATTTGCGCTGTGAAAAGGGAAAAAAGAACAGTATTTCTTGTGTCAATATTTTTGTGGACCTGTTGGAAGAAGAGCAGCCGGCGCGTGGTTTGGCAGATATCCTGCAAATTATTGAGGGCAGTGATCTACCGGGGCAGGTAAAGGATAAAAGCAAAGAAGTGTTTATGCGCCTGGCGGCGGCAGAGGCCGCCATTCATGATACGACACCGGAGCGAATACATTTTCACGAGGTAGGTGCCGTTGATGCAATCGTCGATGTGGTCGGTACCGTATGGGGTTTGCACCAGCTGGAGGTAGATCAAATTTATGCTTCTCCTCTTCCTGTAGGCCGAGGTTTTATCAAATGTATGCATGGTATCATTCCTACACCGGCACCGGCTACACTGCAGATATTGCATAATGTTCCTATATATGGGACAGGGGTCCAGAATGAACTGGTTACCCCCACGGGGGCGGCGCTGCTTGCTGTTCTGGCCCAGGATTTTATTAATTTGCCGCCCATGATCGTGGGAAATGTGGGTTATGGGGCCGGCAAAAATGTAATGGAGCATCCGAACCTGTTAAGGCTGATTGTCGGCGAGAGCTATGCAGCCAAAATACGGGGGCACCATCATATCTGCCCCCATGGCCACAAAAGGGTGCACACACACACTGATCACACACACACCCATGAACCAGGGCCTGGCCATGATCACTGTTGGAGGCATAAGGGTGGACACAGCCATGATGGCCGGGAGCATGATCACCACCACGATCAAAATCACTGTCACGATCATGCCCTGGATCACTGTCACTGTCACGATCACGACCACGACCATAAAAGTGACAAGTAACCCGGTCGATTAACAGAGGTGGTTTTGTTATGGGAGAGCTGGAGCGGAAGCTGGGCCGGCTAGAAAACATTATAAAAGGTTACGGCTCGGTGCTGGTAGCATTTTCCGGCGGTGTTGACAGTACCCTGCTCCTCAAGGTGGCCCAGGATATATTGGCTAATCAAGTGCTGGCTGTCACAGCAGTATCGGCGGTAAATCCCCCCGGTGAGGTTGACGAGGCCGGAAAGCTGGCTGAGGCGATCGGTGCCGGGCATGTTATTATCAACACAGGGGATCTGGAAAGCATGGCCTTTAAAGGTAATCCCCCAGATAGGTGTTATATCTGCAAAAAAGAGATTTACACAGCATTACTTAAATTGGCCGAGGAAAGGGGTATCAGGCAGGTAATTGATGGAGTTAACGCAGATGACGGCGCCTTTCACCGTCCCGGCCTTCGTGCCGGTGAGGAACTGGGAGTACTGTCACCGCTACAGGAAGCGGGGCTAACCAAGCAGGAAATATATATTCTTTCCCGGCGGTTTGCCTTGCCTACCGCCCATAAGCCGGCTAGCCCCTGCCTGGCCACAAGGTTTCCCTACGGAGTTGAAATTACCCCACGGGGACTGGCCATGGTTTATCAGGCGGAAGAATATTTAAAAAGCCTGGGCATAGACCAGGTCAGGGTAAGGCACCATGGTGACCTGGCCCGCATAGAAATTTCACCGGCTTGCTTTGAATTGCTGATGACCGGATCCAGGGAAGTTGTAGCCAGGCTTAAAGAAATAGGTTATACCTATACGGCACTGGATCTGCAGGGTTTTCGCAGTGGCAGTATGGATGAGGCCGGTGGGGCTGGTTCTCTTTAAAACTGGTTCTAGTCGTTTTGGTTATTTTCTTTTTGCCGGACAAAGGCCTGCAAAGCAGAGTTGTATACTTCTTTTAATGGTATCCCATGTTTTTCCGATATGTGGCGACAGGCCTCATATTCGGGTGCATATTGCACTATTTCCTTTTTGTTTTCATCTAGAAAGCCAATCTTTATCTTTACCTCACCCCAGGGGGTTTTTACTATAGCAAAACTTCTCGGTAACACTCTTCTCTGTTCCTTCCTTACGCGCACACCTAGCGTGGTGGTCTCCCTGAACACAGTTTCCAGCAGTTTTTCCAGTTGTTCTTCCCGACAAATTATTGACAGTAGATTAGCGGGTCTGTTTTTTTTCATATATATTGGGGTTAGATAGGCATCCAGTGCCCCCTTTTTCTTAATTAGCGTGTCTAAAAGGTATGAGTATATTTCCGGATTCATATCGTCTATTGTAGCCTCAAGTACAATAACGGTTTCCTGCCGTCCAATCATTGTTTCTTCTCCTTTACAAACGTTAGCATTTTAGTATATTTTAGCATAACCCTTTTGTTCTCTTGACAGCAAAATATTCTGCTGATTTCCCCCATTTATAGGCGTGGACATTTTTATGTCTGTAGCGGATGCGTTTTGTTTGCAGAAGGTTGTACGCATTGGGGATAATTGCTATAATTAATCATCTAAAAAGTCGCCTTATGGTTGCAAAATTCAACAAGTAGAGAGAAATTTCTGAAATTGGTTAGAATTTTCAAACACTAAACCGCCAATTTATTGTATAATTGATATTATAAAAACTTGTCCCAATTAATATTCACTTTAAAATAAATAATTGACTAACTTGGAAAGGTGAAACAATATGCGTGATACTTACAGGCGGGAAATAAACTATCTACGTGTTTCAGTGACGGACAGGTGTAACCTGCGCTGTGTATACTGTATGCCTCCGGAAGGTGTAAAGTTCTTGCCCCACGATGAGGTTTTGCGGACAGAAGAAATTGAGGCTGTAATCAAAGCCGGGACCAGGGTAGGAATCAAAAAAATTCGCCTCACCGGGGGAGAACCCCTGGTACGTAAAGGGATCCTGAACCTGGTTCGGCGCGTGGCAAGTGTTCCTGGGATAGATGACATAACAATGACCACAAACGGCATTCTTTTGCCTTATCACGCCGCAGCGCTAAAGGAAGCCGGGTTGAAAAGGGTAAACATCAGCCTGGATACTTTGAAAAATGAACGTTATCGGGAAATTACCAGGGTCGGTGAATTGGCGGCGGCCTGGAAAGGGATACAGGCGGCCCTTGACGTGGGGTTGCATCCGGTGAAATTAAACACTGTGGTAGTGCGTGGTATTAACGATGACGAAGTGGAGGCCCTGGCCCGGCTCACCCTGAACAGATCATTGCACATTCGTTTCATCGAAATAATGCCCATTGGTGATAGCAATTCATGGTCCAAGGGACGTTTTGTACCGGCTGGGGAAATAATGGAAAAGGTTAACCGCCGGATCGGCAGGCTAATTCCCGCCAAGTCAGTCAAGGGAAACGGGCCGGCCAAGTACTACCGTTTTGAAGGTGCGGCAGGAACAGTTGGTTTTATTACAGCCATGAGCGATCATTTCTGTGGAAGTTGCAATCGCCTGCGCCTGACCTCAAGTGGCGGTCTTCGTCCATGTCTTTATGATAGTAGGGAAATAGACATGAGAACACCGCTGCGCAGGGGGGCGGAAGAGAAGGAATTAGTTAGCCTGATAAGGGATGCTATTGACATGAAACCTGACCGGCATCATATGCATGACGGCTGGGTAGACAGCAAACGGGTAATGTCACAAATAGGTGGCTAATAACCGGCTGGATATAATAAAAAGATGGCATGGACAGGACAAGCCCTAACTGGTTGTTTGACGGTTGGATAGGTGATTATGTAGAGGTGATGGGGCTCAGATGGGAAAGTTGGTACCGGTGGTTGGTCTGGCTGGTTATTCCGGTGCGGGTAAAACCACATTTCTCGAAAAGCTGATTGCTGAATTGAAAAACCGTGGATACAAGATTGGTATTATTAAGCATACCCACCACTGTGTGGAGTTCGATCACCCAGGCAAGGATTCCTGGCGCCATGCCCGGGCGGGTGCTGATTTTGTGGCCCTGGCCACACCTCAGGGTTATTCCTTATTTAAGAAAACAGATGGTGATCCGGGTCCGGGGGTTTTAATTTCATTGGCCGGCGAGCTGGATTTGATCATTATTGAAGGATACAAGAAGGAAAAGTGGCCTAAAATAGAGGTCTATTACCAGCATGGGACATCGGAGCGGCCTGATGTACCGGAAAGTGAACTGTTGGCTGTAGTTAGTGATGCCCCATATCAGACTACTGTCCCCCATTTTGCTCTTAATGATATAGTGGGGGTAGCTAACTACATTGAGCAAGTGATTTTGGGAAAATAAGGTGTGGTTATCCTTCTGTACACCCTTATTTCGGGGGTTGGGGGTATCTAATGCTTAAAATAGGGGTTATTTCCTCAATGGAAAGGAGTGTCCTTGATGTCGAAAATTGGACAAGAGGTATTGGACGCGGTTAAAAAGGTGGCCCAGGGAGGGCAGATTACCTGCACCCAGGCCAGGGCACTGGCGAAGGATCTACAGGTGGAGCCTTTAGTTATTGGTAAAGCGGCGGATGAGCTAAAAATCAAGGTCATATCCTGTGAACTTGGGTGCTTTTAATTCAGGGCTTAGAAAACGCCTGTGCTGTTTGGTTATTAATGAGACACACTCATAGATGGGTGTGTCTTTTCTATTCTTAATGTTCGTTTGTGTCAAATAAAAGGGCCTGTTTTTGGGTATAGGCAGGAAAATAGGCTGGTATGGTTGAATGTAACTATGTTATTCTATAGCCAGTTTGCATGGCTGCTTTTCGGTAGAGACCCGGCGGTCGTATGATATGGTCTATTGTTTGATATTCTAATAAAGACCAGGCAACAAGAACAATCACAAAGGGGATGTTGTTTTGAGCGGTTTAACTCACCTGGATGAACTGGGTCAGGCCCGGATGGTGGAGGTAGGAGAAAAAGGAATTACCCGCAGGGAGGCAGTTGCCCGCGGGGAGGTATCTATGCGTGCGGAAACGCTGGAAATGATCCTTACCGGTAAGGTTTCTAAAGGAGAGGTGTTTGGTGTGGCCCGAGTGGCGGGAATCATGGCCGCCAAAAAGACGCCGGACCTGATACCCCTCTGTCATCCTTTGGCGCTAACGGGGGTAGATGTGGTTTTCCGTCCCGACAGGGAGGGCAATAGGGTGGAAATAGAGGCCAAAACAAGGGCCACAGGGCAGACCGGGGTGGAAATGGAGGCTCTTACTGCTGTGTCGGCGGCGGCACTGGCCATATATGATATGTGCAAGGCGGTAGACCGAGAAATGACTATTGGTGCTGTCAGATTGATACATAAGAGCGGCGGCAAAAGCGGTGTGTTCCAGCGCGCCGGTGAAGAAGCCTGGACCCAGGTATAAGGTAAGATATTGGCCAGGGGGAAATTACCCCATAGGGCTAAGGATACACCGGTATAATATCTAAAATGGGAGTGGGTAACCTTTGAACAAAATAGGGATCATTACGGTTAGTGATAAAGGTTCCCGTGGCGAGCGGGTTGATGAAAGTGGGCCGGCCATCAGGGCCATGGTTAAGCCTTTGGGAGAGGTAACGGATTATATGATTGTGCCCGACGATTTGGACCTTCTAAAGGAAGCAATGATTGAAATGGCGGATGTTAAAAAACTGAATCTAATTCTCACCACCGGAGGTACAGGTTTTAGCTCCAGGGATAATACCCCGGAAGCTACCCTGGCTGTGGTTTACAAACAAACACCCGGATTGACAGAAGCCATGCGGGCAGAGAGCCTAAAAAAAACTAACAGGGCCATGCTCTCCAGGGCGGTAGCAGGAATTCGTAACAATACCCTGATTATTAACCTGCCCGGCAGCGTCAAGGCGGTACGAGAATGTCTGGCGGTATTAATGCCTGCCTTGCCTCATGGTTTGGAAACCCTTGCAGGCAGGGGCGGGGAATGCGGCTCGGCTGAATAAAGTCGAGTTTTTTTCTTTTGGGCTGGTATAAAAAATTTTCTTGGTGGGAAAATATGCTAGAGAGGGGCCCCTAAAAAAGAATAGCCAAAGAAACTAGATAGAGGAAGATATTGAAAGCAATAATGAGGTGTTTTTCCTTTTTGGGCCAAGAGGGGTAATATTATGAGATGAGCCAATTTGCTTTTAATAATTCATTTCTATATTATTATTTACGTAATGTTAGCACTCATTGATGCTGAGTGCTAACAAATGAGCAAGCAATCCAACCAGTTTACAAGGAGGGGTTTTAGTGATCAGACCATTAGGTGAAAGGGTGGTTGTTAAGCCACTACCCAGCGAGGAAAAAACTAGAGGCGGTATTGTCTTACCGGATACGGCCAAAGAAAAGCCCCAGGAAGGGGAAGTTATCGCTGTAGGTAACGGCAAGCTTTTGGAAAACGGTCAGCGTGTTCCTATCGATCTGAAACCGGGAGAGAAGATTCTCTTCTCTAAATACGCCGGCAATGAGGTCAAAATTAACGATGTGGATTATTTGATTATGCGTGAAGCAGATGTCCTCGGCGTAATCGAAGGCTAGTAAAAAGAGGAGGTAAAGAAATTGGCAGGCAAAGAAATTATTTTCCGTGAAGATGCCCGTCGTTCCCTGGAAAAGGGTGTTAATGCCCTGACGGACGCGATAAAAATTACCCTGGGCCCTAAGGGGCGCAATGTGGTACTGGAGAAAAAATTCGGTTCGCCGATGATTGTAAATGATGGTGTGACCATCGCCAGAGAAATTGAACTGTCCGATCCATTTGAAAATATGGGTGCGCAACTGGTAAAGGAAGTGGCTACCAAAACCAACGATGTGGCCGGTGATGGTACCACCACGGCCTGTGTATTGGCTCAGGCAATTGTACGTGAAGGGTTGAAAAACGTAGCTGCGGGCGCCAACCCGATGATTGTCAAAAGAGGCATTGAAAAAGCAGTTGAAAAGGTAATTGATTCAATCAAGGAATCAGCCAAGACTATTGAAAGCAAAGAAGCTATCACCCAGGTGGCAACCGTATCGGCTAATGACGATCTTATTGGTGACCTGATTGCCGATGCAATGGAAAAGGTAGGCAAAGACGGCGTCATTACTGTGGAAGAATCCAAGGGAACCACAACCAACCTGGAAATTGTTGAAGGAATGAACTTTGACCGGGGTTATCTATCTGCATATATGGTTACCGACACCGACAAAATGGAAGCTAATCTGGAAGATCCTTATGTCCTGATTACTGATAAAAAGATATCTGCCGTAGCTGATCTGTTGCCGGTACTGGAGAAAGTTGTACAGGCTGGAAAGTCGCTGCTGATAATTGCTGAAGATATTGAGGGGGAGGCCCTGGCTACCCTGGTGCTCAACAAGCTGCGCGGCACCTTCCAGTGTGTGGCAGTTAAGGCTCCCGGCTTCGGCGACAGGCGCAAAGACATGTTAAGAGATATTGCTATCCTCACAGGCGGTTCCGTAATCACTGAGGAACTGGGATTGAAGCTGGATAAGGCTACCCTGGAAGAGCTTGGCCGGGCCAACAAGGTCAGGGTTAAGAAAGAAGAAACCATTATAGTGGGAGGCGCCGGTAACCCTGATGATATTACCAAACGCGTAGCCCAAATTAGAAACCAAATTGAAGAAACCACATCTGAATTCGACAGGGAGAAGTTGCAGGAGCGTCTAGCCAAGCTGGCCGGTGGTGTGGCGGTAGTTCAGGTGGGTGCGGCTACGGAAACTGAAATGAAAGACAAGAAGCTGCGTATTGAGGATGCTTTGAACGCTACTCGTGCAGCGGTTGAAGAAGGTATTGTCCCGGGTGGCGGTGTGGCTTACATTGCAGCGATCAAAGCCCTGGAAGACCTCACCTCCGATGTCGCCGATGAAAAAACCGGCATTAGCATCGTACGCCGGGCGCTGGAAGAACCCCTGCGTCAAATTGCAGACAACGCCGGCTTTGAGGGATCTGTGATCGTTGAAAAAGTCAAAAACACTGACCCTGGGGTGGGTTTCAACGCCCTTACTACTGAGTTTGTGGACATGATTGACGATGGTATTGTAGACCCGGCCAAGGTGGCACGTTCTGCTCTGGAAAATGCCTCCAGTATCTCTGCCATGATTCTAACCACCGAAACTCTTGTTGCCGATAAGCCTGAAAGTGATAAGGATCCTATGGGCGGCATGGGTGGCATGGGCGGCATGGGCGGCGGCATGGGTGGCATGGGTGGCATGATGTAACCTAGCCCTAGAGCCCGCATGGTATCTGGTTTTTCTAGCTAGACTATGCTATCTCCCCACATTCTTCCCACATCCGGGGAAAATATGAGGTAGGCATTGCATCAGAAGCTTCTCATTAATTCGCTGAATTTTTGAGAGGCTTCTTTTCTTTTTGGTTTTGTAATGTGCAGATAAATATTTTTTGTGATGGTATCGTCACTATGGCCAAGACGGCCCCGGCTTCGGCCGGCAGGGATGTGTGGGTGTGGCGAAGGAATTGTAAAGGTGGCTAGTTTGGATCTAGATTTCCTGGTTTTTTTTGTTCATCGGGAATATCCTATTAATACAGCTGATAACACCTGTTCATAAGGATGGCTGCTAAGAAGGATGTAAAATTTACTGTTTTTTATCTGGCCGGATCGGGGATATTAGTGAACAGAAAAGTGGGGAGATACTACCTTGACACAAAACAGTGTATCAGCTATAAAGGCGGCATTGGTAGCTAACGGGTTAATTGCAGCGATGAAATTAATAGCAGCCATTTTGAGTGGCAGTGCCTCCATGATGGCGGAATTCAAACATTCACTGGGGGATTGGGCCAATGGCTTTTTTCTGCTTATTGGGATCAGGCAGGCCAACCGGCCCAGTGATGATCGTTTCCAATTCGGCTATGGCAAGCGCATATTTTTTTGGAGTTTTGTCGCCAGCCTGGGTATGTTGTTTATTGGTGGGGCTCTCTCCATTTATGGCGGCGTGTTGAAAATCATCCATCCGGAACCCATTGGGTTTGTACTGCTTAACCTGTCTGTGATAGTGATTAGTATTTTGTTGGAGATCTACTCCTTTCTAATGGCCTTGCGGGCTATTGTGCGTGAAACCGGCATAGAGGCACGGGGGCTAAAATTGATTTTTTCTATCCTGCCGGCACTGGCAAAAGCTACCCCATCCACCCGGTTTATTTTCCTTGAGGACACAGCGGCGCTATTTGGGCTGGTTGTGGCCGGTGGGGCAATTCTAATTGTTGAACACACAGGGGCCATCGTATTCGATGGGGTGGCTTCGATCATTATCGGTATATTGCTATTTTTTATTGGTTTTGGTACCGCCAGGGAGAATGTTTCGGCTATCCTCGGTGAATCCGCCGATCCGGAACTAATCACAGCAATTGGTGACTACATTATGACCATCCCCGGTATCAAGGACATACATAATGTTCGTTCCATGTGTGTGGGGCCGAATAGCTATCTGCTGGAGTTGGTGGTGGAGGCAGATCAGATGTTTGAGCTGGATGATAGTGACGACATTGGTTTTTTTGTAAACGGTCTGATTGAGAAAAAATTTAGAGAAATTTCTTACGCCCACATATCGGTTATTGCTGATGACCGGGTCAGCCAATGGGAAAGCGAAAGATCAAACTGTTCTGAGGGACATCTGGACCGGGGGTAGGATTCGGGTGGCGATGCGGGCTCTTTTCGTATAGGTAATTTTCAAGGTGCGGGTGCTATAATCCACCGTCGTTTCCCAGCAGAGCGGCTTTTTTAGAAAATCCAGGTTGATAAAGGTGGCACCATTATGGATAAAAATATGTGTTTTTTGATCTAAAATATCATTGTCAAACAGGGCAGGGGAACCATCTATAGGTATGGACAGTAGGTGGCCTTTTGTTTTAACCTCCACTGATTGCTTATTTACATTCCATTCTACCTCAGCGCCGGTAGCTGCACATAAGGGCCTGAGGGGAACAAGCAGGTTTTCATCCTCAATAAGCGGTGTGCAGGACTCCGGTAAATAAACATCTTCGCCGTTAACCAACAGTTGAAAATGGTGTTTAACCAGATTTCTGTCACTGGGGCTAATGGGCAGTTTTATTTGCAGTATTTTGTTTTCCTCAGCTAGAAAAACAGCGCCGAAAAAATCCCTGAGGTAGTAATCGGGGATATAGGTCGTATCTTCCAGTAGGACGGGGGCATCGTTAGTTTCATAGGTAGTGTTGTTGGCGGTGACTGTATTTTTCCCTATGGTTAACTGTACCTCACTGTCAATATTAGCAGCAATAAGGCTGTTGGAGGCACTTTCCCAGGTGAGGCGGCAACCCAGGATTGATGCCAGATTGCGCAACGATAAATAGGTGGTGTCCCCTGCATGTAGCAGACCCAGGCAGGAGGCAAATTCCTGCCTGACACCGTTGATATAAACCTGGTTGTATTTCTTCAGGGATTGTAAATCTTGCCCCGTGCTGACAATTTGTACATTAGCCCCAATGGGTACATGTTCATAAAGCCAGAGAATGTCTTCGTTGTACATCCTAATGCAGCCTGAAGAGGCGTAGGTACCAATGGAATAGGGACTATTGTTACCATGTATGCCGTAACTACTGCCGGCGGTGCCCAGAGCATTTAGTCCCAGCCAGCGGGGACCGAGGGGATTTGCCGCTATGCCGCCTGGTATGAGTGCTCCCCCGCCGGGAGGACGCCAGGCAGGATAAACCAGCTTGCTGACCACCTGCCAGTTTCCTTCCGGTGTATAGTGGGGCAGGCGGCCGGTGGCCACGGGAAATACGTCGATGAGCAGATCGTCTATATAAAACGCCAGTTGATTTGTGCCCTTATTGATCAAAATTTTATGTTCTGTAAAGGCTGTTTGCGGGCAAACAAGCATAATTAATAAACATAGCGCTAATGCGACCATGTTTGCTCTGAGCGGAAAAATATAGACCACCCCCGGGGCTTTATTCCTCTGCACATACTATGAAAATCCGGGGGATATTAGAATCTTAAATGGTAAAAAGGGGTGAGACTTGAATAGACAATATATTTTGTTGTATACTTAATTACATGGTTTTATGTTTGGCAAGAAATAGTAGGGGCCCCCAAGGGGGGAACCCGTGCGATGTCTTGTCTTGTCATGTATATGCCGATGTGGCTCAGGGGTAGAGCAGCGCACTCGTAATGCGCAGGTCGTCGGTTCGAATCCGACCATCGGCTCCATTTCATTTAAGATTTGAATATCCATCTGTCTACCCAAAAAAATATGGTTCCGCCGATCAAATTAGCTATTGCCGCGGCTGTCCATTCGCCTAGATAAGCCAGCCACGCTATCACTATAGCCAGTATTGGTGTGCTTAGTTGCCAACGCAACAAATACAGGACAAATTTTTTCATGTGCTTATCACCGGTGGAATTAGTGGACTACACCGTGTGCAAACCCATGTCCCAGAAATGCTCCGGCTATCCCAAGCGGTACAGTGTATAGAATGTCCCCGTTTTGCAGCCATTGTTACAACCCACCTTTTATCTAGCAACTATGTGTCATTGACTTACATCATGTTATACTCATTATTTATCCCTTTCGTGTGTATTATCCGATCGGGGGCGGCTGCAATAGTATTCATCCCGGGTATGGGGATGTTTTTGTTCCTGCCCCATATGATCGGCATGCTGTTTGGTATAGTTTTGCACCTATTGCTAGTTTAGATTTGCACTATTATGCCAAAAATAATACGGAGACAATCTACTAGATATGAAAATCCTTATTAACTGGTAGTACGGGTACATCTATGGTAAAATTACGTTAAGGTTGGGCTGGTGGAGCAGCCTAAAACTGGCCAAAATACTGGTGTTGAAAGTGGTAGTTTCGGTAAATTACCCGGGCATCCCCAGCATTTCAATGTGGGGGTGTTTGATAAGTGGGGTGTTAGTATGAAAATCACTGTAAATATAGACGGGGGTAGCCGGGGTAATCCCGGTCCGTCTGCTGCGGCAATGGTTATTATCGATGAAGAGGGCCAGATAATGGCCACAAAAAGTAAGTTTCTTGGACCGTCTTTTACTAATAATTTTGCTGAATGGAGCGCCCTGGAGGGGGCAGTGAATGCTCTGGTTTATCTGGCGGGTGAACATGAGGGTCTGACTGCCGAGGTGCTGGCCGATAGTGAGTTGGTTGTCCGCCAATTCAATCGTCAGTACAAAATCAAAGAGCCGTCACTGCGGGAAATAGCAGAAAGAGTGTGGGAAAATCTAGTTATGACTCCAGGGCTTCAAATTACCGTCAAACATGTACCTCGTGAGGAAAACAAACTGGCTGATGCAGCAGTGAACAAGGAGTTGGATAGCTACACTGAGTGGCTGAAACAAGAAGAACAGTAGTTTAATAAAAGGAGGGAGCGAGCATGACTTTTCTGGAAAGGGTTACTAAAAGCGCCAAATCTCTGGGTGAGGGAGCCAAAAATATTGGGGGTAAGGCTGGTGATATTGTAGAATCCACCAAGCTGAAATTTGAGGTTTCCAAGCTGGAAAAGGAAGTAGAAAATAACATTTATGCCCTGGGCAACCTTGTGTTTATGCAATTTAAGGAAGCAGCAGATCATGAGGAAGAAATTAACAGACTGTTGAATACCACCAAGGTTCTTGAAGAGGAAATTGTTAAACTCTCTAGAGAAATAGAAAAGCTAAACCCCAAACCTCCCGTTTGCCCCAAATGTAATGAAGAATATCCACCGAATGCTAAATATTGCATGAACTGTGGTGAAAAACTAGCACAAGAAGCACCTCCTACCGAATAAATAATTGTTTTTTTGAGTGTGCAGGGATAGAAAACCGCCTCTGGTTAAGTAGAAAACCCGGGGTGGTTTTTTTATGTCTTCGACAGGGCTGCAAAGGTTTTTATGGATGCGACTTGTATAAATGTAATAATTTGTGTCTAGCCAAGCAATGGGGATCCTTGTACAATTATGCAATAGGCCGAACCCCTGGCAAAACTGGGGAACGGGGGATAAGTTTTTTGGGGTGAATCAATATAGTAGTTATGACTAAATTGTAGGGTTCCCTCAACCCGAACCCGTCAGCTAACCCCGGAGGCCAAAGGAGGGATTAGATGTCCTTGTTTATTCGGATGTTGTTGTGTTTTTTTGTTTGGGGCGTTCTTTTTATGCCCTTGCCGGCCCTGGCCGCCACCGGCCATACTGTCCTACCGGGTGAGAGCCTCTATACCATTAGCCGCAATTACAATGTGAGTGTGGCTTCCCTGATGGAGGCTAACGGAATAAGGGATCACTTGATTTACCCTGGCCAGAGACTTAGTGTCCCAGGGGGGTCCGGTACTGTTGATACGCGCGGGTCTGCCCATACGGTGCAGGCAGGGGAAACCCTCTGGCTGATTGCGCAAAAATATGGTGTTAGCTATCAGGATTTGATGACAACAAACAATTTAAAAAATACAAACATTTACCCGGGCATGGTTTTGGGCCTACCCGCCGGTACAGCAGCCATGGCTATACCGCAAACTGTTAGTAGGGGAGGTGTGTTGATCAGGCCTACCCTGGCTGATGTGGATTTGCTGGCCAGGTTAATTACCGCCGAAGCAGATGGAGAACCATATGAGGGCAAGGTTGCAGTGGGGGCGGTGGTTTTAAACCGGGTGGTTACCCCGGGGTTCCCTAAGACAATAAGCGATGTGATATACGAAAAAGGAAATGGAATCTACCAGTTTGAGCCGGTGCTGAATGGGTGGATCAACAGGCCGGCCAGCAGTAGTTCGTTCCAGGCAGCAGTAGAAGCCTTGAGGGGGGCTGACCCAACAAACGGAGCCATTTATTTCTTTGCCAACTATGCAAATAGCAAATGGCTATGGGCCAGGCCGGTAAGTAAAATAATAGGAAATGCGATTTTTTCATATTAAAAAACACCCAAACATTATCGATCATGTAGCCCCTGCAAAGGGGCTTTTTTTCTGCCCGGGGAGAAGAATGCCTGTCTGCAGGGAATTTAGACATGGTCAGAGAATATAATGCCTAAAGGATTTTATGCGTAGTGGAGGGTTGTAATGAGAATAGGTGTAGACATAGATGGGGTGCTGGCCAACAGTTTGCCCCTGTGGGTAGCTGAATTGAATAAGTTTTTTAATAAAAATATGCGTTTAGAGGAAATCCACCTTTATGAAATTCATCGGACTTATGATATTACTTTCAAGGATTTCCAATCATTTCTTGAACATAAAGGGCGTTTTTTGATGAGTAAGGTGGAACCAATCACCGGGTCCGCCCGTTATTTGAGCAAACTCAAACAGCAACATGAAATATGCATTGTTACAGCTAGAGATAAGAGATATTACCAGGAAACCCGCGATTGGCTGAAGAATAATAACCTGCCATATGACGAGCTTTTGCTGCTCGGCAGCCATGAAAAAAAGGAACTATGCCTGGACAAAGATTTGCAAGTAATGATTGAGGATACTCTGGAAATAGGCATCAAGGTAAGTGACGCCGGGATTCCTGTATTGTTAATGGATGCTCCTTATAACCGCGGGGTGCTGCCTGAACTTATTTACCGAAAACATTCCTGGGAGGAAATATATCAAACTATAACTGGCGGGGAACTACCAATTATCCAATCCGGAAGGGGTTCATAGGATTATATTTGTGGTCTATGGGCAGGTTGGGGCAATTCTAATTCTTGTGCATTTGACTCCCGTGTGATAAAATATTTAATGTCCCAATTAAACCAACACGGGGGTGTAGCTCAGCGGGAGAGCGCTTGACTCACATTCAAGAGGCCACTGGTTCGAAACCAGTCATCCCCACCACTGATTACAGAAATCCCGTGAACATTGATATTCACGGGGTTTTTTGTGTGTTATTTTTTCATGGTCGGGGTGAAAGATCCGTATTCCACAAGCTTTTCCAGGTTGGGTTCTTTTGTTAGACAGCTATGGGTGCAGTTGGCAAATCCTCCTGGCGGGGTTGTCCAAAAACCAGGCAATAGGAGATTGGCTGAAAAAAATCTAGCGGAATCCTGCCCCATAAATAAGCGGGAAACTATCTAACAAAACCCCGCTAGGTGTACCCATTGACCACCTTTTTCAATGGTTTTGACTGCCCGGGCTGCCACTAGTCCTATTCCTCTAAGGATGCCCCAAACCTGAAAAACCCATTTCCCTGCATCCCTGAGCCTGTTGAATAATAGAAGCCAGCTTCCTTTTGTCTTTAATCCCAGGGGTACTTTCCGCACCGGTCATGATATCAATGATCTCGGGCTTCGCTGAAGAAAGGATTTTTGGTAAGTTTTCGGCTGTGATTCCGCCTGCCAGAATGACTGGTTTTTGGGCGCATTTTTTTATTCTCCGGAAAAAGCTGATATTGATAGGGGTCCCGTTTTTGGCAGCATTAGATGGCCCCCGACTATCCGCCAGAATAGCGTCAACCGCAGTTGAATTGAGAAGCCTAACACATTCCTCGAGCTCCTCAGTACCAAAACAGGCCAGCCGTTCAGATGGTGAAAAAGGCAGCGTTTTAATGACCCCAATGCCGAATTGTTTTAATGTTTTAGCAATATATTCCGTTTCCGTTAATGTTTCCCGGTAATGAAGTTGGATATAGTGAGGGTGTAGATCCTTGGCCAAGGCGATTATTTTCCCACAGGTTCCTCCTGTCACAAGACAGCTTTTCAGCGGAGGCTGCACCTCTTCCAGGAAAGATTTTGTTTTTTCGGCTGTCAGGTTCCAGGGGACAGGCAGCGGGTATTCCGTCACAAAGCCGACCATATCAACACCAAATTGGTGGCAGAGAGGAACATCTTCAGCCCGTTTCAGCCCACAAATTTTAATCCTGACCCTTTTCAATTTTTCCTTACACATTTTAGGCTTGCTCATTTTTTTTGCCCTCCCCGCGAGACATCGCCACATAAAACTCACCCGGATCTGGGGATTTCCAGATCGCCGTCCCCACGAGCACTGACCCAGCACCGGCTTTTATGGCTGCCTTGGCCTGCTCCGGTGTGGTAATACCGCTTTCACTGATTAAAAATGCCTCTTGGGGTGCACTTGGGGCAAGTTTCTGCGTTACAGACACAGAACCGTTGTCCTTCTCCAGGGCCAGGATCTGACGGTTGTTGATGCCGATCAGCTTGGCACCGATGCTGTCTGCCAGGGCTAATTCATCCCTTGTATGTACCTCTACAAGTGGCTCTAAAGAGAGTCCGATAGCAAGATCGTAGAGCATTCTAAGCCTCTTTTCAGACAAACAGGCACAGATCAGCAACACTGCTGTTGCGCCGCAGTTTTTTGTCCTATAGAGATCATTTTCTTCTTTGATGAAATCCTTGCGGAGGACAGGGAGAGACACAGCTAAGGCCACCTCTTCGAGAAGCTGCAATGAGCCGCCAAAGTATTTTTGTTCAGAGACAACAGAGATGGCTGGTGCACCGAGTTTCTCCATTAGCTGAGCAGCCTCTAGCGGGGTAATGTTTAGAAACAGATTCCCCTCTTTTGGTGATCTAATTTTTATATCCGGGATGATGGGGATAGAGCCGCCGGCCAGCTTTTGTTCGAGGCTTTCACGCAGCCCTTTCATCGACAGCAACCTGCAATTTTGTTGGACAATGTCCTCAGTTCTTCAAGCTTGTCGTAGGCTGAACCACTGTCGATGATCCCTGAGGCCAGGGTGATGCCTGCAGCAAAATTTTCGGCTCTACCCCCAACAACAAGCGCACCTGCCGCATTAAGGATGATGGCCTCTTTCCTGGGGCCTTTGATCCTTCCTGTAAAAACACCAGTGATCGTTGCGGCGTTTTCTTCCGGCGTTCCAGTCTTAATCTCATCTAAGGTACAGCGTTCGAGGCCGAAGTCCTCGGGACAGATTTCGTAGCTTCTTACTTCACCGTTTTTTAGTTCATTGATCTTTGTTGGGCCAAGTAGCGATATTTCATCAAGGCCATCTCTTCCATGGACGAACATAGCGTTGGTGTAGCCAAGTTCACTAGCGACATGAGTAACGATGTCTAACAGCTCCTGTTTGAAGACCCCTAACAGGTGACGTTGGGCAAATGCGGGGTTGATTAGCGGGCCGATAATTGTATAGAAAATTGTCTTGATCCCCAGTTCGGTCTCTGGCGTTAAAACCTTACACATGACAGGATGGAATAAGGGCGCATAGATGAAGGCGATTCCAATTTCCTCGATCAATCGTTCAGCCTGGGTAGGGGTCTGGTTGATGTTAACGCCTAACGCCTCCAGAACATCAGCGCTTCCTGATAAACTGGAAATAGAACGGCTGCCATGTTTGGCAATAGGAATACCGGCGGCAGCGGCAACGAGGGCTGTGGCGGTAGAGATATTAAAGGTGCTTAGTCCCCCACCTGTACCACAGGTGTCCATTAGTTCGGCATTCACCTTCGGCTTGAGCGGGACACAGTTACTGCGCATGGCCTTGGCAATCGAAGTAATTTCAGCAAGGGAGGCTCCCTTCATCAAGAGGGCAACCTGAAAACCGGCAATCTGAATATCTGAAACCTCATCGTTGTTGATGGCGCTGATCAGGGCAAAGATTTCTTGTCCCGTTAGTTCCTGCCTGGCGGTTATTTTAGCCATAATTTCTTTATATATTTTGCTCTCCTCCTATATCGAAATCTATTTGGTAATCGCAAGTTTCATTTTTTTGGCATAATTGAAAACGTAGGGGACAGCATCCCGGCCATATTGCTCTATCAGTTTGACTATTGCTGAGCCGACGATCACCCCGTCGGATTTTTCCGCCAGTTTGGCAGCCTGTTCTGGGGTAGAGACGCCGAATCCAATTGCCGTTGGGACAGTGGTTGATTTACGAACGAGCCCGATCATTTTATCTATGTCAGAGTTGATTTTATCTCGCATCCCAGTCACACCTAACGAAGAAATGCAGTAAATAAAACCGGCTGCCTCCTGGGCGATGATTGAAATGCGTTCGAGGGAGGTGGGGGCAATAAAGGAGATAAGATCTATTCCGTACATCTTGCAGATGGGTTCAAAATCCCCCTTTTCCTCAAAGGGCACATCCGGGAGGATAAGCCCGTCGATACCAATTTCAGTAGCGGTCTTCACAAAACGCTCCGTCCCATAGGAGAAGACGACGTTAGCATAGGTCATAAAGAGGAGGGGTAGGCGGACGGTTTTTCTCACTTTGTCTACCAGATCAAATATTTTATCAGTTGTCACTCCACCGGATAACGCCCGCAGGCTTGCCTTTTGAATCACCGGCCCCTCAGCGATGGGATCAGAAAAGGGAATGCCCAGTTCAATTAAATCGGCACCGGCATCTTCAATCGCCTTGCATAGTTCCAGGGTGGTCTCCAAATCCGGGTCCCCACAGGTAAGAAAAGGGATAAAGGCCTTCCCGCGGCCAAAGGCTTCCTTGATTCTACTCATCTGAAATTTCCTCCCCCCTAAAGCGAGCTACCGCTGCACAATCTTTATCACCACGGCCGGAAACATTAATAACAATGATTTTATCCTTATCAAGTTTTGGTGCCAATTTCAGTACATAGGCGATGGCATGGGCACTCTCAATAGCAGGGATAATGCCTTCAATCCTGGATAGATATTCAAAGGCAGAAACTGCCTCCTCATCAGTTATCGCCACATACTCTGCCCTTCCGATATCGTGCAGATATGCATGTTCCGGGCCGATACCGGGATAGTCGAGGCCGGCGGAAATAGAGTAAACAGGGGCAATTTGTCCATATTCATCCTGGCAGAAATAGGACTTCATGCCGTGGAAGATCCCTATTTTACCTGTAGAGATGGTTGCTGCTGTGTCAAAGGTCCCGATGCCTCTACCGGCCGCCTCGCAGCCGATCAACCGGACAGATTTATCATTAATAAAATGGTGGAAAGCCCCAATGGCGTTAGAGCCACCACCAACGCAGGCAATCACTGCGTTGGGCAATCGCCCTTCTCTTTCCAGCATCTGTTCCTTAATCTCCTTGGAGATGACCGCCTGTAGATCCCGGACAATTGTGGGAAAGGGATGCGGCCCCATGACAGAACCGAGTACATAATGCGTGTCAGCTATCCTGTTCGTCCATTCCCGCATGGTCTCGGAGACCGCATCCTTAAGGGTTGCCGTCCCTGAACTGACAGGATGCACTGTGGCGCCGAGAAGCCGCATCTTATAAACATTCAAGGCCTGCCGTCTCGTGTCTTCCGCACCCATGAAGATTTCGCATTCCATGTCCATTAAAGCCGCAGCGGTGGCAGTGGCAACGCCGTGCTGCCCAGCCCCTGTTTCAGCAATAATCCGGGTTTTGCCCATTTTTTTTGCCAGGAGGGATTGCCCAAGTACATTGTTGATTTTATGGGAACCGGTATGGTTCAAGTCCTCCCGTTTGAGATAGATTTTAGCACCGCCCAAGTCCTTGGTTAGTCTTGCCGCGAAATAAAGAAGAGTGGGTCTCCCAACGTAGTTGTTGAAAAGGCTGGTCAATTCCCTGTTGTACTGCTCATCATTTTTATAATGCTCATAAGCTTGTTCCAGCTCGATTACGGCGTTCATCAATGTTTCTGGGATATACTGACCGCCGTATGTTCCAAATCTGCCCTTTGACATCTGTCCTTCCCCCCGTCCAGTTTTCTCGTTTCTTCACAAGTAAGCAAATAGCTTTTAGGGCACAGCCTAGAATCGGTGGTAACCCTTGTTTAATATCCCTGCTGCCGCCACTGTCTCCTCCCTGCTATTAACCCCCCCTAAAAACAACAAAAAACAGCCAGACGAAAAAGCCGGCTGTCACATTTTATGGATCACACACCGCTCGTCTAAACTCAACTACTCTCAACTAAGCTCATCTCTGCTAAACAAATATTCTATTTGCCACAATTTTAGCAAGGAACTGCTATTTCGGTCAAGTAAAATGTTGCAGCAGGCACCAACCCACTACCACTGGGCTGCCGCTAAGAAAGCAAAAGGACCGTCAAAATCAAAAACAATATTAAAACAGTATTTTTTTAACTACTACACCTTTCTGTCTTGATCTATCATCAGGGCCATTTTTCTGTGAGGGAAACTATGAGGCTCCAACCATGTCCGCTGTTTTCCCTTTTCATTTTTGGGGTGATCCTAACATCTAAGTGATTTAAATAAGGTGAGGAATGGGAACGAAATAATTATTAGCAGATAGGATATCACTCAAGTAAAAAATAAATCCGGCCGATAACTATAGAAGGCAAGCAATGCATGTTCGCAAAAAAAATAATTGTAAACCTTAGGGTTTAGTATTAACCTGTACGGAGGATCTCGTGGAATACACACATTGGTTTTCATTATTGTTTTTAGCGGCCTTTGCTATCTATTTGTTCTTTGGCCTGTATATTATCCGAATGAACCGCAAGGCAAGTATAAACAGGATGTTTTTGGCGGTTTCTATCTCTTTGTGTCTATGGTCCTTTGGGTTCGCGTTGGCCAACTCTGCTGCAAATATGGATATGTGTCTATTCTGGCGGCGGTTTGCCGCCCTTGGTTGGACAACTGTATATAGTTTGTTTTTACACTTTTTGTTGTTGTTGACCAGTGAAAAAGCTACCTTGAAGCAACAGCGTCTTTGGTGGTTATTGCATCTACCTGCAACTATCAATATGTATGTTTTTTCTATTTCCGGGGAAATGGCTGGTGCTCAGTATCATCTGGTGAAGATGACTTACGGTTGGGTTAATATAGGGGTGCATAACGGCTGGGATTTGTTTTTTTATACCTATTATGTCGGGTATGTTCTAGCTTGCCTGAGAATTATTTGGCGTTGGCAACGGAAAACATCCGACAAGGTTATTCAGAGGCAAGCCAACCTGGTCTTTTTTACGCTACTTGCCGCCTTGCTGTTGGGTGGTTTCACTGATGTGGTTTTAAGATCCCATTTGCTGAATCCCCTGCCGCAAATGGCACCTTTGTTTAGCCTCCTGCCAGTTGCGGCTATACTTTATTCAATAAAAAAATATGGGCCATTGCAGGGGGTAATAGAAAGTCGGGATGAGTTAATCCTGGATCACAAAACTCGGATAAAATTACATCATTATTTGGCGATTGCTTTTATTGCAGGGGGGGTACTTGGTTTTATACCCTATTTTTTGCCTCATATGGTGGGTAGTGAAGATAGTTTAAAATCCATGCTATTTACCAGCGGGTTATTCTTTATACTGGGTTTAACGATCCTGGCATGTCAGTATATAAAGTCCCAAAAAACAAGAAGCATACTAATAATAACGATCACGCTATTAAGTATCCCCATAGTTACCCTGAAATTTTTGGAATATTCAAGTATCACTGTCTGGGTTTTCCCCATTATTATTATGATTGTTTCTCTTGTATTCAGTACTCGCACCCTACTAATTTTGGTTACTGCCGTGGCTGTTGTTACCCAAATATTAGTTTGGCTATATGCGCCCCGGGAAGCAATACAGATGGATCAATATGATTATATTATGAGGATCGGCATATTAATGATTGCTTTCTGGGTGGGATGGAATGTAAACAAGATTTACATCAAGAGGTTAAAGGAGAATATCTATCAAATTAATTTTCAAAAACTGGTCTCGGAGATTTCCACCGATTTTGTCAGTGTCAACCAGGTAAACATTGATGAAAAAATTAAGAATATGTTAAATAAAACAGGACGTTTTTTTCATGCCGACCGCACCTATATATTTATGATTGACCATCAAGACAGCACTATGACCTATACTCATGAATGGTGCAATGAAGGAATCAGCCCAGAGGTAGGAACCATTCAAGATGTACCCCTGGATACATTTCCCTGGTGGATGGCGCAACTGAAAAACAAAAAACTGGTTTACATCGAGGATGTGAGCAAGCTGCCGGTGGAGGCGGGTGCAGAAAAGTTTCAACTAACTCGTCAAAATGTTAAATCCGTAGTGGTAATTCCTATTGAGGAACAAGAGGAACTTCTGGGTTTTGTCGGGTTGGATTCTGTGGTATCGGTTAAGGTATGGTCCAACTATCACATTGAATTACTAAAAATCCTTGCTAATCTGCTGGCTGATGGCTTAATAAAAATTAAGGCTGAAAAAGAAATCGAATTTATGGCCTATTATGACTGTTTAACGGGTCTTCCCAACCGCACCTTGTTTGGGAACCGGCTCAATAAGGCTATTCATTCGGCCAAAGAGAACAAAAAATTCATCTATGTTATGTTCATGGATTTGGACAATTTCAAGGAAGTGAATGACACCATGGGGCATAGCGGTGGTGACAGTATTATTAAAGAAGTGGCGCGGGGTCTGTCGGAATGTTTACAGAAAACGGATATTGTTGCTCGTTTCGGTGGGGATGAATTTATGATAATGATCGATAACATTGTGGATGCCGAACATATAGACCGGATTACCGCAGATATCATGGGGCAGTTTAAAAAACCATTTATTTTAAAGGGACAGGAGTTCTACATTACCAGTAGCGCTGGTATCGCTGTTTATCCCCTCGACGGTGAAGATACTGAAACATTAATTAAAAATGCCGACATGGCCATGTACAGAGCCAAGTCCAGGGGGAGAAATCAGTATGTACTATGCACAGCGGATATGAAAGAGGATGTACGGAAAAACGTGATCCTTTCTAACAGCCTGTACAGGGCTCTGGAGCATAATGAGCTGGCGGTTCACTATCAACCCCAGGTAAGGCTGCATACCGGTCGGATCATCGGGTTGGAAGCCTTATTGCGTTGGAGACACCCGGAAATGGGTATGGTGCCCCCCAATGTTTTTATTCCTCTAGCCGAAAAAAATGGTTTAATCCACAGTATTGGCGAGTGGGTGTTAAAAACAGCAGTAAACCAGAATAAAAAGTGGCAGGATATGGGGTTGCCCCACGTGCGTATGGCCGTTAATCTATCTATTAGCCAGTTCAACAATCCGCTTATTGCCAATAGCATAGAAAATATTCTTACCGAAGCAGGTTTAAGTCCTGGACACCTGGAATTGGAGATTACTGAAGATATTGCCAGTAAGGAAGCAAAACATACGGTAAACGTTTTAAACAGGCTGAAAAAGCTGGGGGTGTCCATTTCTATTGACGATTTTGGAAAGGAGTATTCCTCTCTCAACCGTTTAAAAATGCTCCCTATTGACCGGATTAAGATTGATATGCAGTTCATACATGGTATTGAAGGCAGTGAAAAGGATCAGGCAATTACTAAAGTAATAATTACCCTGGCCAAAAGTTTAGGGCTGGAAGTCCTGGCCGAGGGCGTTGAAACAGCGCCGCAACTGGAGTTTCTTAGCCAAAGATTGTGCGATGATGTGCAGGGGTACTACTATTATAAGCCTATGCCCGCCGAGGAAATCGAGAAACTATTAAAGTCTACTGCATGCAAATAGGCTGGCAATTGTTAGGATTGTAAAACTATTTACCCCCACCCCTTGACTGCCAAGCCCCCTGTTGATGATATAATGATAAAAACCCATTTGCTGGTTTTAGCTGTGGTTTTACGCTGGGCAACCCAGCATTAAAGCCGGTCAGATAAAATTAAGATAGCTGAAAGAGGAGCAGCGGTAATATATTCATCCATCAGATTTGTGTGTAAAGGGGTTTTTGAGCCCAGGCTTTTGAAGAAAGGTGGTAGTAAAATTAAAATTTCTTTGGAATGTTTACAATGTCAGCTGAATCAAGCTGCTAACATGGCCACAAAGCACATTGAAGATAACCAGGATAGGGCCTTGTTTTTTTTGCAGGTGCTGCGTGAAACCGGTAACATAGATGAAAATACAATTGCTCCCGTTTTGGCCGGCAAAATCCACAGAGTCTTCAGGGATTTTACCAACAACAACGACCCTTATGGTAAGGATAAGGATTTTTATAATCAAAAGGCGCTTTCAATGGCGGGTGAGTTTGAAAATTTTATAGCTTCTGCTGCGGACAGATTTTTAGCGGCTGTTAAGCTTGCCGCTGCTGGAAATGTGATTGACTTTGGGGCCATTCCCGACCTGGATTCCGCCACAGTTATTGAGGTTATACAGGAGATTATGAAAAAGGAGTTTACCTCATCCTTTTTAGTAGATTTACAGCAGGATCTGGCAGCAGCTAAAACCCTATTATACCTGGGTGATAATGCCGGGGAGGTAGTGCTGGATAAATTTTTAGTTAGGGAAATAAAAGGTCTATATCCGGGATTGGAGATTTATTTTGCAACCAGGGGAAAACCGGTTATTAACGATATAACTGAACAGGATGCCAAAATTGCCGGTATTGATCAATATGCTCGGGTGATTAATAATGGGACGGACTACCCCGGGACGGTGCTCAGTGAATGTGATCAGGGGTTCTTGTCTATTTTTAACCAGGCTGATGTTGTTATTTCTAAGGGCCAAGGTAATTTTGAATCTTTGGTGGAAGCCGACAGAAAAATATATTTTATATTTTTATGCAAATGCAGCTATTTTGAAAAAAAGCTAGGTATGGGAAAAAATGAGATTGTGCTTTACTGCAACAAACAGGTGGATTAAAATGCAAATCGTTTGGATCCAATAAAAAAGCCGTTCAGTTGAACGGCTTTTACCTTACAATTGATTTATCACCAAGCCAGTGATTAATTTTGGATAAAAAAAGGTGCTTTTTTGCGGCATTTTTTCTCCCTGCCCGGCGATGGCTGTAACCTCGTCCACCAGGGTGGGGTTAAGGAAAAATGCTAGCTGATAATCACCCCTGTCTACTGCATCAATGGCACTTTCTTCTCCACGAGTATAGGTGATGTGATCTGCCCTGGCCCTGAGTTCCCCACAGATGCCGAGGTGCTTTTCAATAATCAGTGTGTGCAGGACAGAAACGTCAAGTTTCTGCCAGGCGGTAGATTTCCCTGCCGGCATCATTTGCGCCAGGTCCAGATCCTCTTTCAGGGTGAGCTGATAGAATCTATTATTACCTGCATACAGGCCGAACACATGGTGATGTTCTCCTTCGTTCTGTGTTTTTTGGCCTGACTGTTCCCCCAGGCCACTTTTTTCCAACATATCGAGAAGCTGCCGGAAGTTATTTTTGTCTAAATCATATTCATCAACGATAAAATTTTCTTTTATCTGTTCTATTAGACGGCCTACATCCAAGGATACTATATTTCTAATCAATCGGTGGGTGGGAAACACGATCAGCCCCGGATCATATATGTTGACCAGGGTCATCATCACATAGTTATAGGCGGGCTCAGATACTTGTGCATCTTGAGTAGTAGTCGCTGAACCGGCAGCCTGTTCCTGAGGTTTTGCGTCGTTGGTTTCCCTTTCTTTTTTATAGTTCAGGGCGGTTTCATAACGGTGATGCCCGTCCGCAATAAAAATACGTTTATCCAACATAACCTGCTGTACCTCTGCGATTGCGTCCGGATCAGTGATCACCCACATTCTATGTATTTCACCATAGTCATCAGTAAAATTTATATCCGGTGGGGTTCCTTCTACTGTGTTTTTAAGAGTGGTGATCACCCTGTTTTCCCGGTCGGTGTATAAGCTGAAGACAGGACTAAAATTTGCCTGGCAGGCGCGCATTAGTTGAAGACGATCAGCTTTATGTTTGGGTATGGTTTCCTCATGTGGCAGGATTTTCCCCCTTTTGTAGGTTTCCAGTTTAAAACCGCAGGTAATCCCACTGCGGATCTTCTTTTTTCCTGCTGCTGTAAATTCCTGCTCATACAGGTATATGGCCGGTTTTTGTTCCTGGATGAGGACCTTTTGCCCCAGCCAGTTTTTGTAATCAGCTGCCGCTCTAGTATAGCGGTTGTTTTTCTCATTGTCTGCACCCAGTATTTTGCCGTATTCTAATCTGATAATGTTAAAAGGGTTGCGTCTGTAGTAACGTTCTTGGGCTGCGGTGTCAATGACATCATAAGGTGGCGTTACTACATCGGCCATGTTCTCCACTATGAGCGGGTTATAACGCAGGCCTCTAATCGGTATAATTACGGCCATCTAATAATACTCCCTCCAAAAATCAAAATTATATTATTTGGTTAAATTGTAATATAACCGGATATAAAAAACAAATAAGTTATTCCTTCCTGACCCATCTATCACTGTCACGGTAGCGGTATTTGGCCAGCACCCTTTTAAAGGTATCTTCCAGGTCAATATTTAAAGAATTAGCGAAACACACCACAATAAACAAAATATCACCGAGTTCAAGTGCCAGGTCCCCAATCGGCTCCTCCGGTTTTTTAGTTTTTTGCCCATATTGGTGGTTGATTTCCCGGGCAAATTCCCCTACCTCTTCCGACAGGCGAGCCATCATGGAAAGAGGGCTCCAGTAGCCTTCCTCAAACTGGGTGATCCATTTGTCTACCTCTGCTTGCATTTCTTTTATTTCCACTGTTACAGCTCCTAACAAATTTATACGGTGGTGGGAGGCGCCATTAGCCCCACTCCCCGGCAATTTTGAGAATAACTCTTGTTGTCTGCTATAGATTATTTACTATATAGCCTTTCGGTATGCTGTCATAATTTCCTGCCCCTTTTCGTATGATAGGAATAGATTAGCGAACATTCGGATAGGGGGATATCCTAGTGCTGCGACCACAGTGGGTTGTTTTGAATAAAAGGTCGGCATTGTATGTACTGGGCCTAACTGTGTTCCTATTCCTGGCGATCAAGGGTGTGGGGACCCTGATGTCCAGGGGGGTAGGGAAAATGATGCCGCCCCAGCAGATGCTGGCTACCGGCATTGAAAAAACAAGATCCAGTGCTAGTTTTCGTTACCAGACTGAGACCAGACTAACCACTGCCGGGAAAGAAGTCAATGATTTTTTTAGTAAGATAGAAGGGGAGCGGGTGGCCCCGGATAGGGCTCGTATGACCGGCGTGATGATGAACATGCCCATTGAGTTTGTCCAGGTAGGCGACACTGCTTATATCAAAGATCAGGAAACCAGTAAATGGCTTACCTTGCCCGGGAACAAACTTGCGGATTCGGAGCTGTTTTATGCTGAGCTGAATCCCCTGGCCTATTTTAATTTTAAGGATGTCCCCGATTTGAAATATAAAGGCCTGGAGAAGGTGAACGGTGAAAAGTTAATTCTCCTGGAAATGCGTCCCAACCTCATGGATCCCTTTCTTGAATTACGTTTAAGCGATTATTTTTTTAAGGTCTGGTTAAGCACCGAAGATTATCGTTTGCGGCAGGCCATACTGCAGGCTCGGGACAAACAAAACCCCACAGGTGGTATTGAAATAACACTGCGTGTTTGGGACTACGATGAAGACATAGTGATTAACCCGCCGGAGGTAGATCCGGCGGCAATTTAGAACCCATACCGGCCCGGCCGGTTTTTTTTATCAGGCTTTATTAATCATTGCAGACAAGATATAATGTTTTAAACGAGAAAGGCATTATCAGGAAGTCCATTAGGTTTTTGCAGGTTTATTAAAGGGGGCTGCAAGGTTGCATCCGGACTGTGAACGTGTCCTGATTTCGGAGAAGGAAATACAAGCCAAAGTTGCGGAGTTGGGCAGATGTATTTCAAATGATTATGCCGGCAAGGAATTGCTGATGATCGGTGTCTTAAAAGGCGCGGCGATATTTTTGGCTGATTTGGTGCGGGAAATAGCTGTTCCCACCCAATATGACTTCATGGCTCTCTCCAGTTATGGATCTGCAGCCAAATCCTCAGGTCGGGTACGCATTCTGAAGGATTTGGCATGTGAAGCCAGGGGGCGTCACATTATTATTGTTGAAGATATAGTGGACACCGGTCTAACTATGAATTTTCTAGCGGAAAATCTCTGTTCCCGTGACCCGGCCAGTGTTAAAATTTGCACCCTTCTAGACAAGCCTTCCCGCCGGATTAAACCAGTGGAAATCAATTATAAAGGCTTTGTTATTCCGGATAAATTTGTGGTAGGATACGGGTTAGATTATGGTGATCGTTATAGAAATATTCCATGCATCATGGTTTTAAGTCCTAAAATCTATATGAACAAGGGGGAATAAGGCATGGGTTTGCCGGAGCAGGAACTGATCATAGTGCTCGATTTTGGGGGCCAATACAGCCATCTTATTGCCCGACGCATCCGTGAATTAAAGGTTTTTTGTGAAATACTGCCTTCTTCTACTTCTATTGAGAAAATTAGGGAGAAAAAGCCTCGGGGGCTTGTTTTTTCCGGTGGCCCAAGCAGCATTTATCAGGATCAGGCCCCGGTGTGTGATCCGGCTATTTTCGAGCTGGGGACACCTGTGCTTGCTGTTGGTTACGGCATGCAGTTAATGGCCAAGATGTTGGGTGGCCGGGTATCGCCTGACGATCACGGAGAGTATGGAAAAACTGAATTAATAACTCTGGATAGCAGAGATGTTTTGTCTGCCCTGGGACCGGTTGAACAGTGCTGGATGAGCCACGGGGACCGGGTGGAGTCAGTGCCGCCTGGTTTTGTTGTTACAGCCTGCACGGCTAAAGCGCCGGTGGCGGCTATGGCCCAGCCGGACAAGCATATTTATGCTTTGCAGTTTCACCCCGAAGTTATCCATACGGCCAGGGGCCAGGATATTTTGCGAGATTTTCTTTATAATGTCTGCGGCTGCCGTGGGCTATGGACGATGGATTCATTTTTGGCAGGGGCTATTGCCGAAATACGCCGGCAGGTAGGGGATAGGAGGGTTTTATGTGCCCTTAGCGGTGGCGTTGACTCTTCTGTAGCTGCAGTGATGGCCCAAAAGGCAGTGGGGGATCAGCTCACCTGTGTTTTTGTGGATCACGGCCTGCTGCGCCGGGATGAGGCTGAGCAGGTGCAGAAAATTTTCCGGGAAAAATTCAAAATCAAACTGATTTTTGTTGATGCCCGCAAACGGTTTCTTGATAAACTAGCCGGTGTAACCGACCCTGAACAAAAAAGAAAAATCATCGGGGAGGAATTCATCAGGGTTTTTGAAGATGAAGCCGCCAAATTGGGTGACATTGACTTCCTTGTTCAGGGCACACTTTACCCCGATGTAGTGGAAAGCGGCACAGCTACTGCTGCCGTAATCAAAAGCCACCACAATGTGGGCTGCCTGCCCCAGGACATGCGCTTTGAACTGGTGGAACCGCTGCGCTGGCTGTTTAAAGATGAAGTGAGGTTGTTGGGCGAGGAGATGGGCCTGCCTGGAGAAGTGATCTGGCGCCAGCCCTTTCCCGGACCGGGCATGGCGGTGCGCATACTGGGTGAGATAACACCGGAAAAAGTGGATCTGGTTCAGGCGGCGGATGCTATTGTGGAGCAGGAAATCCGCAAAGCCGGTCTTTACCGGCAGATCTGGCAGTCCTTTGCTGTGCTGCCGGACATGCGGAGTGTTGGTGTGTTGGATGGAAAACGCACCTATACCCATACAATAGTAATCAGGGCGGTAAACAGTGTGGATGCCATGACCGCCGACTGGGTCCGTTTGCCCTATGAAGTGTTGGAGGCCATCTCTTCGCGTATTGTCAACGAAATCAAAGAAGTCAATCGGGTGGCCTATGATATCACCGGTAAGCCCCCGGCAACAATAGAATGGGAGTAAAAACACCTCCACATTTATTATTGACAGAAGCACCTATTGTGTTAATATAAAACCGCCCAGGCGGATAGGTTTCGCTCACAAACGAAATCCTACACGCCCGGGCTTCACATTTATAGCGGTATTATTTTTGATCCGGTACCCATAATAATGCAAAATAAAACTATTTAAAGGATGAATAAACGATATGACGACATCACCACTTGTTGGTATTGTAATGGGCAGTGATTCTGATCTGCCGATTATGCAGGAGACTGCCCATATTCTGGATGAACTGGGTGTTTCCAATGAGGTGATTATTTCCTCCGCTCACAGGGTACCTGATAAAACTGCAGATTACGCCCGTAGCGCTATGGAACGTGGACTGGCAGTGATTATTGCCGCAGCGGGTGGGGCAGCTCATCTACCCGGCGTCCTGGCTGCCTATACCCCCCTGCCGGTGATTGGTGTTCCTATTGAATCAGGCGCCTTAAAAGGTGTGGATGCTTTGTATTCTATAGTCCAAATGCCTTCCGGTGTACCTGTGGCCACCGTGGCTATCAACGGTGCTAAAAATGCCGGTATCCTGGCTGCCCAGATTATCGGTTGCGGTGACCCATCCGTGCGGGCAGCAGTCGCTGCTTATAAGGATAAATTGGCCCGGCAGGTTGGAGAAAAAAATGATTTGCTGGCCAAACTAGGTGTTGAGGGTTACCTGGCACGCCCAAAGGGATAGGTAGTAGACGCGGCAGGATTAAGGCGGCAAAACAGAGGGGTTAGTGCCAAAATCCTTAGAGCGAATTCAAATTTCAGGAGGCTAAAAATGATTGACCGTTATACCCTGCCCGAAATGAAACAGATCTGGTCCATGGAAAACAAATTCCGTAAATGGCTGGATGTGGAAATATCTGCCTGTGAGGCTATGGCTGAGCTGGGCAAGGTGCCCCCTGAGGCCTTAGCGGCAATCAAGGAAAAGGCGGAATTTAACGTGCAGCGCATTGCTGAGATTGAGGCCGTGGTTGACCACGATGTGATTGCTTTTACCACCAATGTAGGGGAATATGTGGGTGATGCTGCCAAATATATTCACCTGGGGCTGACCTCGTCCGACGTGCTGGATACTGCCCTGGCCGCCTTGATGAAAGAGGCTGCGGAACATATTCTAGGGCGGTTGAAAAGGCTAAAGGAAGCACTGCTGGAAAAAGCGGCACAACACCGCCGGACAGTTATGATTGGCCGCACCCACGGCATTCATGCCGAGCCGATCACATTTGGTCTTAAGATGCTGCTCTGGGTAGATGAAACCAACCGCAATACCAGACGGATGGAGCAGGCTCTGGAGACAATTAGCGTGGGCAAAATTTCCGGTGCTGTCGGTACCTATGCCAATATTGACCCCCGGGTAGAATCCCATGTTTGCTCCAGGCTCGGGCTGCAACCGGCTCATGTCTCCACCCAGATTTTACAACGGGACCGACATGCGGAGTATCTGACCACTATCGCGGTTATCGGTAGTTCATTGGACAAGTTCGCCACAGAATTGCGCAGTCTGCAACGTACCGACATCCTGGAGGTTGAGGAACGTTTTAAAAAGGGCCAGAAGGGCTCTTCGGCGATGCCTCATAAACGAAATCCGATTGTCGGTGAACGTATTTCCGGCATGGCTCGCCTACTGCGGGGCAACGCCCTGGCGGCTATGGAGAATGTTCCCCTTTGGAACGAAAGGGATATTTCCCACTCCTCAGTGGAGCGGGTGATTGTGCCCGACAGCACGATCATTCTTGATTATATGCTGGCCAGGTTTACAGATACGATCAGCAACTTATTGGTTTATCCCGAGAATATGATGCACAACATTGATCGTACCCACGGGTTAATTTTTTCCCAGCGGGTCCTTTTAACCCTGGTTGAGGAAAAGGGACTCTCCCGGGAACGGGCTTATGAACTGGTGCAGCGCAACGCCATGGAGACATGGCGCACAGGGAAAGACTTTCGTGATCTGCTGGCGGCAGACCCTGAGCTGGCTGAGCTACTAAATCCAGGGGAGATCAACGACCTGTTTGACTACAACTACCACCTGAGGAATGTTGATCAAATATATAAAAGATTTGGTTTGTAGGGCCGGGGTAAATAGGTGTAGAGAAAACTGGGACAGTCTTAAGCAGTCAGGTCCGGGCATTGTTCGGGGCCGGCATAAAGAAAAAGGTATTCCCACTCATTTTGTGGAACTTATTAGCAATAGGGAAGTGCCTGTCACATATTTGGAGATAGATAAAATTGAAGTTGTGAGACTGGGGAAAGCTTTAAACAATAAAGGTTACAAGACAACAATGGGGGGCAGCAAATGACCGGGGATAAGAAAGGGTTGACTTATGCAGATGCCGGGGTTGACATAGATGCGGGAAATAAAGCTGTGCAACTGATGCGGGGCGCCGTGAAGAGCACCTTCCGACCGGAGGTTTTGGCCGGAATAGGGGGTTTCGGTGGTTTTTTTGCTCTTAATGCCGACAAATACCGGGAACCTGTTTTGGTGGCCGGTACAGATGGAGTAGGTACCAAGCTGCGCATCGCTATGCTGATGAAAAAACATGAGACTATTGGTATTGATGCCGTGGCTATGTGCGTGAATGATATTTTGGTTCAGGGAGCAGAACCTCTCTTTTTCCTGGATTACCTGGCGGTGGGCAAGCTGGCGCCGGAAAAGGTGGCAGCAATCGTCAGTGGCGTAGCTGCCGGTTGCCAACAGGCAGGTTGTGCGCTTATTGGCGGGGAAACAGCCGAAATGCCGGGATTTTACGGCCCGGAGGAATATGATTTGGCTGGTTTTGCGGTTGGCGTGGTTGAACGGGACAGAATTGTTGACGGCAGGGAAATAGTGCCGGGTGATGTACTAATCGGATTGCCTTCTTCCGGATTGCACAGCAACGGTTATTCACTGGCGCGCAAGGTCCTGCTGGAAGTTGGCGGTTATCAAATGGATTCATATGTAGATAAGTTGGGTCGGACGGTAGGGGAAGAAATGCTGGAACCAACGAAGATTTATGTTAAAGTTGTACTGCCCCTGCTGCAAAAATTTAGAATTAAAGGAATGGCACATATTACCGGCGGTGGTTTGACAGAGAATGTTGTCCGGATGTTGCCCGCCGAAACCGGTGCAGCTATAAAGTTAGGCACATGGGATGTGCCCCCGGTGTTTGATTTGATTAAAGAAATAGGTGCGGTAACTGAGCAGGAGATGCTGCGCACTTTTAATATGGGTATCGGTTTGGTGGCGGTGATTGAGAAAGATCGGGCAAAAGAGGTTATAGAGGAGCTTGCGGCTGGGGGCGAAGTAAGTTACCTGATTGGAGAAGTAACCAGAGGCAATAAAAAAGTTAGCTTCCTATAAGGATGATCTGCCCGCCTGGGGAGATTTCCGGGAGTTAAAATAGGGAGGGGAAAAAATGGGCAAGCTTCGTCTGGGTGTGTTGGCCTCCGGAAGGGGTTCAAACCTGCAGTCTATTATGGATGCCGCCAAAGCCGGCCGTATCGAAGTCGAAGTGGCTATGGTGTTCAGCGACAACAAGGATGCCTTCGCCCTGGAAAGGGCGCGAAAGGCCGGTATTCCGGCACTGCACCTGAACCCGCGGGATTTTGGTTCAAAAGATGAATATGAGCAGGATATACTGGCCCTTCTGCGTGAACATGGGGTACAGTTGGTCTGTCTGGCCGGCTACATGAGAATAATCGGCAAGGTTCTCCTGGAGGCCTACCCGAACATGATTATAAATATCCACCCGGCTCTGTTGCCTGCCTTTGCAGGGTTGCATGGCCAGCAACAAGCCTGGGATTATGGGGTTAAATTCAGTGGTTGCACAGTACATTTTGTTGATGAAGGGATGGATACCGGGCCGGTTATTATTCAGGCTGTGGTGCCTGTTTATGATGATGATACGGTAGATTCCCTTGCCGACCGCATTTTGGAGCAGGAGCATAAAATTTATCCGCAGGCAATCGGGCTGATAGCGGAGGGAAAACTCAAGCTAATAGGCAGAAAGGTTTATACAAAACAATAGAACGGGGGCAGTTTTTATGAATATTATGCGTGCCATGATTAGCGTTTCAGATAAAACAGGCATTGTGGAATTTGCCCGGGGCCTGACGGAACTGGGGGTGGAGATAGTATCTACAGGCGGGACTGCCGGTGCCCTGCGTGAGGCAGATGTACCCGTTACATACATATCCGATGTTACAGGTTTTCCCGAAATACTGGATGGGCGTGTCAAGACCTTGCATCCCCATGTCCATGGCGGCATTCTAGCCCAGCGCAATAAGGATCACTTAAACCAGCTTAAGGAGCATAGTATTACCCCAATTGACCTGGTGGTCGTCAATCTTTATCCGTTCCGGCAAACGATAGACAAAAAGAACGTAACTATGAAAGAAGCAATAGAAAATATAGATATTGGTGGACCAACCATGATTCGGGCAGCAGCTAAAAACCATGAAAATGTCTTGGTGGTTGTCAACCCGGGCCGCTATATGGATGTCCTGGAGGCCATACGCGGGGATAAAGTAGACATGAAGCTGCGGTTGGATTTGGCCTGGGAAGCCTTTTCGCATACCGCTGCTTATGATGCTACCATAGCGGCTTATCTTGAGGGTATTAAAAATAGAGAGTCCGATGAGGAGGCCGACAACAAAGAAATTTTTCCAGCTACTTTGAACATCGAAATGAAACGGGTGCAGACCCTTCGCTATGGGGAAAACCCGCACCAGCAGGCGGCCTTTTACTGGGATCCCGCAGTTACAGGCCCCTGTGTGGCTAACGCCAGAAAATTATCGGGCAAGGAGCTTTCCTATAACAACATTTTGGATTTAAACGCAGCCTTTGAACTGGTACGGGAGTTTAGCAGGAAGGCGGCGGTAATAGTCAAGCATAATAATCCCTGCGGCTGTGCCTGTGCGGATGATGCTGTAGGTGCTTACACGAAGGCTCTGGAAACTGATCCGCTATCAGCTTATGGGGGCATTGTGGCCTGCAACTGTGTTGTTGATGCTGAAACAGCCACGGAAATGGCCAAAATATTTCTGGAGGCGGTCATAGCCCCCGCTTTTGAGGAAGAGGCTTTAAAAATTTTAAAGGCCAAATCCAATCTCAGGCTGCTGGTAACCGGGGAGCTCAGGGGCCAAACCAGTGACCGTATGGAGATTAGGAAGGTAAACGGTGGATTACTGATACAGGAGGCTGACCGAGAGGTGCTGCGTCTGCCTGAGCTCAGGGTAGTAACAAAACGTGAACCAACTATGGAAGAAATGGATGAGCTCTTATTTGCTATGACAGTGGCCAAGCATGTGAAGTCAAACGCCATTGTGATTACACATGAGCGTGCCCTGCTGGGTGTAGGTGCCGGCCAGATGAACAGGGTAGGCGCTGCCCGTATAGCCGTTGAACAAGCCGGCGAAAAAGCACGTGGTGCAGTACTGGGTTCAGACGCCTTTTTCCCGTTTAATGACACAGTGCAGCTGGCAGCAAAAGCGGGCATAACAGCTATAATTCAGCCGGGTGGCTCTATTCGGGATGAGGAATCAATCGAAGCAGCAGATGAGCATGATATCGCCATGGTGTTTACCGGCATGAGACATTTCAGGCACTAACACATATTTAACTATGATCAAGGATGTGAAGTTTGATGAAGGTTCTGGTGGTAGGCGGCGGCGGGCGTGAACACGCCCTGGTCTGGAAATTAAAACAGAGCCCCCGTGTTAAGGAAATATTTTGCGCCCCTGGTAACGCCGGTATAGCAACTATGGCCACCTGTGTTAATATCGGGGCAGAAGATATTCCCGGGTTACTGGCTTTTGCTGCTGATAGAGGTATCGGCTTGACATTGGTTGGCCCGGAGGCACCGCTATGTGCAGGCATTGTTGACCGCTTCCAGGCAGCAGGCCTGAAAATATTCGGACCCTCCCAGGCAGCAGCAGAAATAGAGGGAAGCAAAGTTGTGGCCAAGGACATTATGGCCAAATACGGTATTCCCACGGCAAAATATGCGGTTTTTAACAAGCAGGCAGATGCTGTCCGGTATATAAACCAGATTGGTGTGCCCTGTGTGATCAAAGCAAACGGTCTGGCTGCCGGCAAGGGAGTAATTGTGGCCATGGATAAGGAGACTGCCTTAGATGCGGTGCACTCAATCATGGTTGACCGGAATTTTGGCGAAGCGGGTGAGCTGGTGGTGATTGAGGAGTGTCTGGTTGGTGAGGAGGTCAGTATTCTGGCCTTCACAGATGGTGTAAATGCTGTGCCCATGATCTCATCCCAGGATCATAAACGTGTTTTTGACCATGATCAGGGTCCCAACACAGGCGGCATGGGGGCCTATGCCCCGGCTCCTGTTTATACCCCGGCACTCCATGAGCAAGTAATGAAGGAAATCATTACGCCGATGATCAATGCTCTGCATGCGGAAAACCGCACCTATCGCGGGGTTATTTATGCTGGTTTAATGATTACCAGTGAGGGGCCAAAGGTATTGGAGTTTAACGCCCGTTTCGGCGATCCCGAGGCACAACCGGTGCTTTCTTTGCTGGAGACGGACCTTATTGAAATTATTGAGGCCATTTTGGAAAACCGCCTTAACACTATTGATATTCTGTGGAAAAAGCAATCATCTGTTTGTGTGGTTCTGGCCTCAGGCGGCTACCCGGGGTCATATACCAAGGGAAAAGTAATTAAGGGGCTGGAGCAGATGCCGCCCGAAATCACGGTTTTTCACGCCGGAACAGCAAAAAAGGGCCAGGACACAGTTACAGCGGGCGGCAGGGTGTTGGGAGTGACCGCAATTGGGTCGGATATTCTAATCGCCATTAAATCTGCCTACAAGGCGGTAGAAAAAATTAGCTTTGATGGAATGCAGTATCGCCAGGATATCGGCCGGCGGGCAGTGCAGAAGATGGCTTAAATAGGCAGGCTAATGGATCACCAGATAAATAATTAATAAAGATCTGATCAGAAAAGGTGCAGCACTTTAAAAAAGTGCTATTTTCTTGATTAATTTTCTTCAGTATGCTAAAATGCTAAACTGGTAGTGTAATGAAGATCCGGAGGGGCGATGATGTATATCGGAAAACTCAAGGATGATCTGTTGGATAGGCTTTTCGAGGCTGTATTGCTACTAGAAAACCTAGATGAATGCTACCGTTTTTTTGAGGATATCTGTACGGTGGCCGAGTTGAAATCCCTGGGCCAGCGCCTAGAAGTGGCCAAGATGTTACAAGAAAACCTTACATACAGTGAGATATCAAGCCAAACTGGAGCTAGTACAGCTACTATTAGCCGGGTAAAGAGGGCGCTGAACTATGGTGCAGATGGTTATAAGCTAATTATTGAAAAAATGCGGGAAAAGAAAGGACAAAGGGGGCTGTCTATAGAATGAGTAGAGCGTTTAATTTATCAGCATTGGTGCGGCAAGATTTGCAGAATGCGGTCCCATATGACGCGCCTTTTTATGCGGACGTGGTCAAGTTGGATGCCAATGAGAACCCGCATCATTTTCCGCAGGAAGTATTGGATAAGATTTTTAAGGAGATAAATACAAAGGCTTTATGCCGTTATCCTGACGCTTTAGCAGCCAAGTTGCGCAAATGCTTAAGTGACTATATATCAGTTCCGCCGGGTAATATAATGGTAGGAAATGGTTCGGATGAACTAATCCTAAATCTTATGCTGGCCTTTACAACCGGGGCGAAATATGCTGTGGCTACGCCGACCTTTTCCATGTATGGGGTACATGGTAGGATAGCGTCCGGCAAGATGCTGGAGGTGCCCCGTCGAGATGATTTTAGCCTGGATGTTGATGGATTGATTGCCGCCGCTGCCATGCCGGAGGTAAAAATTGTTGTAATCTGTTCGCCAAACAACCCCACAGGTAATGCTGCCCCACCTGAGGAAATTGAAAAAATTCTTAGACAAGTCAACGCTATTGTTGTGGTAGATGAGGCTTATAATGAGTTTGGCGGAGTATCCAGTGTTCCCTTGCTGGGCAGTTATGACAACCTTGTTATTTTACGTACCTTTTCCAAGGCATTTGGCATGGCCGGCCTGCGGGTGGGCTATCTGCTGGCGGGTTCAGGAATCATAAATGAACTGCTTAAAATTAAACAACCCTACAATCTGAATGTTTTTTCCCAGGCGGCAGCATGTGCAGTGATGTGCAATCTCCCTCCTTTCCAGGAAAGGGTAAAAAACATATTGCAGGAAAGGGAAAGGCTCATTGCCGAGCTTAAAAACATCCCGGGCGTGAGGGTGTTTCCTACCCAGGCAAATTTTATCATGTTCAGGACCACATTGCCTGCCGATAAGGTGTATAATGGCCTGCTGGGACAAGGTGTACTAATCAGGAATGTGGATGGGCGCCTTTTGCCCCAATGCCTGAGGGTTTCAGTGGGGACGGAAGAGGAAAACAACATCTTTATAGAAAAATTAAAAAAGGTTATCGGCAGTGGTTAGTTTCTGATTAAATTGGGGTGGAAAAGCCCTTTTTAATAAAAAATCTATTATAAGGTGGGAGAAAAAATGTCTGAATCACGTGTTACCTACGTCACGAGAAAGACAGCGGAAACGGAAATAAACTGTTCGTTAAACCTTGACGGAGATGGAGTCTACTGGGTAACTACCGGCGCGCCGTTTTTTGACCATATGCTGCAGCAATTTGCCAAGCATGCTTCTTTCGACATGGAACTAACCGGACGCGGGGACCTGGCCGTGGACGGCCACCATACGGCAGAGGATGCTGGTCTATGTTTGGGGCAGGCTTTAAAAAAGGCACTGGGCGAAAAAGCTGGAATTACAAGATATGGTCAAGCCATTATTCCAATGGATGATGCGCTGGTTATGGCAGCTGTTGATCTCAGTGGCAGGGGATATCTGGCTTTTGATGTGCCCATGCCGGCGACGAGGATTGGTGACTTTGATACGGAAGTGGTTGAGGAATTTATGCGGGCTCTGGCCGCTAACGGGGAATTTAACCTGCATATCCGTCTCCTTAATGGGAAAAACACCCACCACATTATAGAGGCAACGTTTAAAGCCCTGGCGCGCTCACTGAAAATGGCTGTTTCCAGGGATGGTAGCGATGGTGTTCCTTCTACCAAAGGAACTTTAGAAGGATAGGTGAGACTGGATCCCCTCAAGATACTAGAATATTTCGGGAGTGTGGTTGAATTATGTTAATTATCCCAGCCATAGATCTACGGGAAGGGAAATGTGTTCGACTGGTGGAAGGCAAGCTTGACCGGGAGACCATTTACTCAGAGGATCCGGTGGCAATGGCGGCTCACTGGCAGGAAAAGGGTGCACAGATGTTGCATGTGGTAGATTTGGACGGCGCCTTTGCCGGTTCACCAAAGAATCACGACGTTGTAAAGGAAATTCTATCTGTGCTGACAATACCGGTACAGGTTGGCGGCGGCATTAGAAACATGCAGTCGATAGAACTACTGCTGGAGCTGGGTGCTGCACGGGTAATCCTGGGAACATCCGCTATTTTAAAACCGGAACTTGTTTCGGCAGCATGTTCCAGATACGGTGATGCCATCCTGGTGGGTATAGACGGTCGTTACGGCCAGGTTGCTATTGAAGGCTGGGGTGTTACGGTGGAGAAAGGGACCATTGAATTGGCCGGTGAAATGAAAGCCCTGGGCATAAATAGAGTTGTCTTTACAGATATCCGGCGGGATGGTACCCTACGGGGGCCTAATTTTGAGGCTATCAGAGAACTTGCCACTGCTACCGGTTTAAAGATCGTCGCCTCAGGCGGTGTTTCTACTGCTGATGATCTACGGAGATTAAAAGAACTTGAACCCTGCGGGGTTGACTCTGTGATCATGGGCAAGGCGCTTTATGCCGGAACAGTAACTATACAGGAGGCCCTGGTAATAGCAGCGGGGCAGGGGGAAGAAGTTGGTTAATGAATGTCCGGCTTTTGCCGATAATATATGTTTTTAAAACCTTGGAGGAATAATAGCAGATGTTTGATTTAGATATGTTAAAATATAATGAAGCCGGGCTTATTCCTGCCATTGTGCAGGATTGTGACGGTGGTGCTGTCTTGATGATGGCTTATATGAACAAGGAATCATTGGAAAAAACATTGGCCACCAGGGAAACCTGGTTCTGGAGCAGGAGCAGAAAAACCTTCTGGCATAAAGGTGAAACTTCCGGCAACGTCCAACGGGTAAAAGAAATTCTCTATGATTGTGACCGTGATACCCTATTAGTCAAGGTCGAACAAAAAGGGGCTGCCTGTCATGAAGGATTTTATTCTTGTTTTCACTATCGCATTGAACAGGATGGGGAAGTTACTGTGGTCGGTGAGAAACAATTTGACCCGGAGCAGGTCTACGGGAAAAAAAAGCTAATTCCGGCAGGTTAGTCTAAGGCAACTCAAGGGAAATAACGATGGATATTATACAAGAGCTATATGGAGTTATTAACAGTAGGCGTGGGCAAAGCCAACCGGGTTCTTATACGGCCTATCTTTTTGAGCAGGGTGAGGATAAAATATTAAAAAAGGTCGGTGAAGAAGCCGCAGAGGTAATCATTGCCGCCAAAAACGGTGAGGCAACGGCCTTGACTGAGGAAATAGCGGATTTAATTTACCACCTGTTGGTGTTGCTGGCCTGGCATGGCATTTCCCCGTCTGATGTCCGGGCTGTGCTGGCTGCACGGAGAAATAAAAACGTGGTTGATGAAGTAAACACTGCTCATCTGCCTCAGGAGCGTGGCATAACGGTCGACAAGGACAGCAGGAGGTCGATGAAAAATTATTGAAATACGTAAAGAATACAAGGGTATAGAGGTGCTTTTACAGGCGCTGGCTATGGGAAAGGATTGGAATGTAGTTATTACGGGTGGTGAAATTCCCCATCTTGGCGCCGTGGCTCTCGGTATTCCGCGGCCAAGCCTGAGGGATCCGGCGGTAACCAGTGCCACTGTGTCCGTTATGACCCTAACTGGGCACAAGGAAGATGAAGTCGCCCGGCCGGCAGCACATTTTTTGGCCGGCAGACTGGGTGCGCCGGTTGTGGTTTCCTGTGGTATACATAACGATAATATTAAACAGGAAGATATCCAGCATATTAATGGTATGGTTCAGGAAGCATTAAATGATTTGGTTAGGAAAGCCTGTGGTTAGAAGACGCAGCCGACATATATTCGGAACAAAAAAGGCAGGACATCAGATTCAGCTGATAACCCTGCCTTTTTATATTTATTTTATGACTGTGGATTGTGGATAGCATATTTTTGATTAATTTGTTATATCAGACATAGAGTCCAGTTAGGGCTTCACTATTTTTGGACCACCTATTTACTATGGTGTTCTCAATTCCCAACTGATCAAATATTCGTCCTGTTGTTTGCCTGACAATGTCGTCAATAGTCAGGGGTTTATTATAGAATGAAGGCACTGGAGGCATAATAATTACCCCAATCCGGGATAGTTTAAGCATGTTTTCCAGGTGAATAGGACTAAATGGCGTTTCCCGTACTACCAGTACCAGCCGGCGTCTTTCTTTAATGGTTACATCAGCGGCCCTGTTGATTAAATTGTCAGCATGGCCGTTTGCTATTGCGGAAAGGGTTTTCATGCTGCAGGGTGCTACTACCATCCCCAGGTGCATGAAGGAACCACTTGCCGGCGGTGCCCCGATATCACTGTTGGGGTAGTGATCTTCAGCTAACTGGATAATATGATCCAGTGAATAGTCAGTTTCGAAACTAATAGTCCTTTGAGCAGAATTGCTTAAAATCAAATGTGTGGCCACACCGGCTTTTTTGGCCTCCTCCAGGAACCTAATTCCATATATTGCTCCAGTCGCTCCTGATATCCCTAAGACCACTTTGTTCATCAAAAGCAAGCCTCCTTTTCATTTGTCCGCCCGATATTATAAAAAACCCGAAATACCCGGCCACATTATACCTTCCTTGTATAAAAGCTATCATGGCTGTGTTTGCCTTTCTATGGCTTAACAGGTTGAATGTTTGGTGAATAGCTGACTGAAATAACAGTTATTCAATCATAGAAACTATCTTCCAACATTTAATGATATATACCTACGAAATGCAGATCATCTATAGCCCCTGTTTTTTGCTGCGCCAAATTGGCATATGTGGTTAACACTGTTAAAAGGGATAGTGGGTTGGCCGTTATTGTGTCTATTTGGAGCATAGAAATGGTTTATAGATAATGATAATCTTCAGTATAGATAGATGTTTCTCACCGACGTCGCTGTTTCTAATTGTAGCCAACATGTCACAGGTAGGTGAATAAATACATCAATGGAGGTGGCTGCAGGGTAAAAGAATACAGTAACTTCATATGTTCTGTGGTGTAAAGCCGAGTAACTGACATCGAAAAAATTATGAGGTAAAGAAAAAAAAGGGGTGTGATTATACAGTGTTTCGTGACTTACGTGAGTTTTTAGCCAAGTTGGAGGAAAATGGACAGCTTGTTCGTATTAAAGATTCAATTTATCCGGAACCAACCATCCGGGAAATTTGCCGGGCAGCAGTCGACGTGCCGAACGGTCCTGCCGTAATTATGAATAACATTAAAGGCATGAAGGGCATGCAGATAGCCATGAACGTGCACGGCTCCTGGGCTAACATTGCTTTAATGATGGGTCTGGATAAGGATACCCCGGTAAAGGATCAGTTCTTTAACTTCCTGGAAGCCTGGGACAGGTATCCTGGAGAAATAAAGAATATTGACAGTGATAAGGCTCCCTGTCATGAGGTAATAGTGAAGGACAACATCAACCTTTTTGAACATATTCCGCTTTTCCGCATCAATAAATGGGATGCCGCCTGCTTCTTTTCCAAGTCCTGCATAGTGAGTAAGGATCCATATGATAAGGACAACTTTGATACCCAGAACGTAGGTACCTACCGGCTACAGATCATTGGTAAGGACCAAATTTGTATCCAGGCCCTTGCTTTCCATGACATTGCCCGCCACGTAACCCATGCGGAAGAACAGAATGAACCGCTACCTGTTGCTATTGCCCTGGGTAATGACCCGGTACTGACCTTTATGGCCAGCACACCAATTAACTATGATCAATCAGAATACAAGTATGCTGCAGCCATTAACGGTATCCCGATGGAAATAACCAAGGCTCTGAACAGTGACCTTGATGTTCCGGCTAACGCTGAATTTGTTATTGAAGGTGAAATATTGCCCCGCGTGCGTGTTCCGGAAGGGCCCTTTGGTGAGTTCCCAGGAAGTTACTCCGGTATGCGTCTACAGTCGGTAATTCAGGTAAAGAGCATTAGCTACCGTAAGAACCCAATTTTTGAAAACCTCTTCATGGGTCGCCCCTGGACTGAAATTGACTACCTTATGGGTCTCAACACCAGTGCACCTCTATACAACCAATTGAAGGAAAGCATGCCGGAAGTACATGCGGTGAACGCTATGTACCAGCACGGTTTGACCACTATCATTTCTACCAAAAACCGTTTTGGTGGCTATGCCAAGTCAGTGGCATTCCGTCTCTCTTCCACACCACATGGTATTTCCTACTGCAAGAACATTATTCTTGTTGATGAAGATGTCGACCCGTTCAACCTGGAACAGGTGATGTGGTCCTTGTCCTGCCGGGTACGCGCAGAAAAGGACGTCCTGGTTATCCAAAACACACCGGGTATGCCTCTTGATCCCACATCTTACCCAGCCGGTATGGGCAACAAATTTATCATTGATGCCACTGAACCGACTGATCCGGATGGACTGCTGCGTGACACCAGGCTGATTGAAAGCCCTGATTCTAAAGACTTTGAAAAGGTCATTGCCGATCTGCAAAAAGCTGCCCAGAAAGCATAGATATTTAATACCATAGTGTTAAATTATAATACCTGGTTTACAAAAGGAGGATAAATTGCATGAAGTGTGTGCGTTGTTTACATGATACGGCGAGACTATTAACAAAAGCGCCAGACGGCTCAGGTGCATGGGAAATGTATGCATGCAGCCGTTGCAACTTTACCTGGAGGAATACTGAGGAGGATGAGGTAATCAAGCCGGAATTGCGTGATAAGAAATTCCAATTTACGCAAGAACCGGAGGACCTGCAAATCCTGGTTCCGATTGCTCCACTGAAAAAGAAGTAATCGCCATTTCTACCTAGATTACAAAGGAAATGGTTATGGTATAATGTCCCATTAAGGATTAATAGGACCATTAGCCAATTACTCCTCTCAGGTAATGGGTGGAATGATAAAGGCCATCTGAATCCAGAGAATGGATCCAGATGGCCATTCCATATAACCCTCAAGATTATAAAAACTAAATATTATTATAGCAAACTAAAAGGTGTCTCCACGTGCAATGGCAAAGTACAATTCCCCCTACCCTTGCTATCCCAGGTGCGAGCAAATATAGATAACCCATACAATAGAGCCTCCACAATTAGAATACCCCATATAATTTTTAATTTAAAAGGCAGTTGTTTTGTTTTGATGATATAATTATAGATGACAACATGTCTCTAAATAGGCTTTTATTTACGGAGGGACGTAATAATGAGTCAGGAAATGCAATTGGGAAGTATGCTTAAATTGCAGGCAGGGTTAGGCAAAAACTATCTAAAGGATAAACGCATACTAATTCTAAATGCCAATGCCATTGGCATCCTGCGCAAAGACCTGATCTATACCCTGGGAAAAGAAAAAGCTAAAGGATTTTTGATACGATTTGGTTTTAATAACGGTTTTCGGGACGTGGAAAATCTCATGAGTGATTTCCCACGTATAGATAAGGAAAGCAGATATCATCTGGCAAGAAACTTTCACACCTTTATTGGGATGGCCAACGTTATATCCTCAGAAGAGAAGAAGCCAAATGATATCGAACACACCTGGATGTGTGAAGGCAGCTGGTATGATTCCTATGAGGCGGAGCACCACATAAAGCATTTCGGTTCAGCCACAGAGCCCGTATGCTGGACTCTTGTGGGTTACGCCAGTGGAATTATGTCAGCTTTTTTTGGTGAAAGAGTAATTATCAAAGAGGTTTCCTGTGCTGCCATGGGTGATCAGCACTGCCGTTATGTAGGGATGAAGTTGTCTGACTGGGGTGAGGAAATTCGCCCCGAACTGAAATACTATCATGGCACTACGCTGGGTCAAGGTGTGGATTGGCCCCAGACTAGCATAATGGAGCAGAATGAGGCTTTAAGACAATCTGTGGCTGTCCATGAACAGCTAACCAGAATGGTGCTAAACGGTGACGATATAACAATGATTACCAGTGCAGTAGGTAAAATTATGAATGGGGCAGTATTGGTAGAGGATCAGTCCTTTCAGCCGGTGGCCTATTTTTCGCCTACGATGACAATGGAAGTCAATTGCCAGCCGCCTTTTTCCACCGGGGATATCATTGATGACTGGCGACTGCGTCACCTGGTCGCCAAACTCCGCCAGGAAAACAGGCCTGTTACTCTACCGTCGGAACTAACCAAAAGACCAATAACCCAGTTTGTTTTTCCAGTCATTAACCGCATGGAGGTTATTGGCTACGTCAGCTTGATTAAACCCGAAAAAAAGCTCACTGAACACGAAGAGATGACAATGGATTTTATTGTTACTGTTTTCGCCTTGAAGATGGCCCAGGATCGGACAGTGGCCAAAACAGAAAGTCGTTTGCTGGGTGATTTTGTGCTGGAGTTGGTTTCGGGTAAGTTCAGATCCGAAACATCGATTGTTGAAAGAGCTCGCTGTCTTGGTTATAATATTAAGCGATCTCACCGGGTGCTTGTTGCCGGTGTGGATGAGCCGGCTTGTTCACTAGGGAAATCTATCCAGGCCAAGGGGCTTACTCCCCATGTTAGGGAACAGATTTGCGGAATAATTAACACAGCGTTAAACATATACAACAGGACAGGTACAGCTACCATTAGCGGTGATAACATTATAATCATCACCGCATTGGAGGATAGGGCTACTTCTAATACAGTTGAATTGGCACGCAGAATGCAAAAGATGGTGGCCAGACATTTGCCATCATTGACAATATCTATAGGTTTGGGCCGGGTTTGCTTTACCCCGGGGGATTTTAGCGATTCATACCAGGAAGCCAAATGGGCTTTAAAGGTAATAAAATCCCTAAACCAGAAAAATATGACTATTCCTTTTGATTGTTTGGGTACATTTGGCCTGCTTTTCAATACTAATAATCAGAGCAGTCTAGTGGACTTTATGCATGATCAGCTTGGTGAGTTGCTGGAGTATGATAGCAAAAATGGAAGTGAGCTAGTTGAGACCCTAAATAATTATTTTAACAGCAACTGTATCATGCGGGAGGCAGCCAAAGCCACCATGATCACCTTGAGCGGCTTTAAATACCGGTTGGGGAAAATATGTGAGGTAGGTGGCTTTTCCTTAAAGGATCCAAACAAAAAGTTTGATCTGCAGTTAGCATTGAAAATATGGTGTTTAAGTAAGGGTGATCTGGAAACAGGTGGCATGCAGTCGAATGAGGCTTCATGTACACAAAAAAAATTTTATGTTTCTGGAGGTCGGCCATGGAAGAATACGTTATCCTGGTAGATGAAAATGATAATATGATAGGTACGGCTGAAAAAATGGATGCCCATATAAACCCCAGGTTGCACCGGGCTTTTTCGATCATTATTGTTAACAGCAAGGAGGAGGTACTAATCCAAAAACGTGCTGTGGACAAGTACCATACCCCGGGGTTGTGGGCAAATACTTGCTGTAGTCACCCGCGGCCGGGAGAAGAACTGGAGGCTGCCGCACATAGGAGACTACAGGAAGAAATGGGGTTTGACACCGAGTTAGTGAGAGTTTTCTCATTTATTTATGAAGCGAAGTTTGAAAATGGTGTGACGGAAAAGGAGTATGATCACGTATTATTCGGCAGGTGGGATGGGATCCCGATAAAAAATCCTGCTGAGGTGGCCGACTATAAATGGATTGCAAAAAATGCCTTGACTGAGGATATTAAAAAAAACCCGGAAATGTACACACCATGGTTTAGGATTGCCTGGGAAAAACTGTTGGCGGAGAAGGTGATCTAACAGGATGGGCTCATCATGGGACATGAGCTGAAATGGGGGCGGAGGCGCCCCCTGGTGTATTTTATTAATTGTATGTACCTATACCCTGCACCTTTGCTGATAATGTCCGGTTAGTTATTCCGGAACAAAATCAGCATTTTTTGTCAATGTTTGTTTGAATTCAATGAACAATACCGGTGTGGACGGCGGTGCAGGATTTGCGTTGATTACTTAGAATTTATATTATTAATGAGATGTTAAAGTTTTGGGGGTTGATGGACGTATTGGATAATCTTAATCCTGCCCAGGTTGAGGCGGTGACATATGGAGAAGGACCATTACTGATCCTGGCAGGTGCCGGTAGTGGCAAAACCAGGGTTTTAACTTGCCGGGTAGCACATCTAATCAGAGAGATGGGGATCCGGCCATATCACATTCTGGCCATTACTTTTACCAACAAGGCAGCCCAGGAAATGAGGATGCGGGTGGAAGCACTGGCGCCGGAAATGTCACGTGACATTTGGATTCACACCTTTCATGCTGCCTGCTTGCGTATTTTAAGGCGCCAGGAGGAGTTTTTTGGACGTACCCGTGACTTTGTAATCTATGATAGCGATGATCAGCTCACCGTTGTCAAAGACTGTATTAAAGAACTAGACATTGATGGGAAAAGATATCAGCCCCGGGCGGTAGCGGCATCAATCTCCCAGGCTAAAAATAAACTGCAGACCGCGAGTGATTATAAGAAACAGGCCTATGATGGTTTTAACCAGGTGGTTACCAGGGTTTATGATCGATATGAAGAAAAACTGCGGGAAAACAATGCAGTGGATTTTGATGATCTCATTTTCCTTACGGTACAGTTGTACAGGGAAAATCCACAAGTGCTGGCATATTATCAGGATCGTTTCCGCTACATCCTGGTTGATGAATACCAGGACACTAACCATGCCCAATATGTTTTTGTCAATCTGTTGGTCGGCACCCGCCGCAACCTGTTCGCCGTAGGCGATCCCGATCAGGGAATTTATAGCTGGCGGGGTGCGGATATCAATAATATTCTCCGATTTGAAAAGGACTATCCGGAAGCAAAGCTAATCAAGCTGGAGCAAAATTATCGCTCCACCAGCCGGATTTTAGAGGTGGCCAATCATATTATAAAAAACAACGAAAACCGCCGGGAAAAACGTCTTTGGACGGCGGAAAAATCCGGTACCGGCCCGGTGCGCTTCTTTGGTGAAGACGAACACAGGGAAGCCGATTATATAGCGAGGAAGATATTCCACCTCACGGAAACAGAAAAAAGACCATATCGCGATTTTGCCGTGCTCTACCGCACCCATGCCCAATCCAGGGTAATTGAGGAAATATTTGTCCGGGCGGGCTTGCCTTATACTATTATTGGGGGTTTGAAATTTTACTCCCGCAAAGAGATAAAGGATATCACGGCTTACCTGAGGCTAATTGTAAACCAGCGGGACACGGTCAGCCTGGCCAGGATTGTAAACGTCCCCAGGCGCGGTATCGGCCCTGCTTCTCTGGCCAAAATCATATCCTTTGCCGAAAGCAACCTGATTACACCGGTTGAGGCCCTAATTAGAGCGCCCGAAATTGGCGGGCTTACTAGTAAGGCCAGGGCGGCATGCAGCGAACTAGGCCTATTGCTCCAACATCTTGGGGTGGAGTTATTAGATGCTAATGTTACCGACCTGGCTATAGAGGTGTTGGAACAAACCGGGTACCGTAAGGAACTGCTGGCTGAAGATACTGTAGAATCACGCACCAGGCTGGAAAACCTGGACGAGTTTATTTCCGGAACTAAAGAATTTGACCGGGATGCAGAAGAAAAAGGGTTGCGGAACTACCTGGAAAATGTAGCCCTGGTAACAGATCTAGACAAGTATGATGCAGAGCATGATCAGGTTTCCCTGATGACACTGCATAGTGCCAAAGGCCTGGAATTTCCAGTTGTTTTCCTGGCTGGTCTGGAAGAAGGTGTTTTTCCCCATTCCCGTTCACTGCTGGAACCGGGTGAGCTGGAGGAAGAACGCCGCCTGTGTTATGTTGGTGTAACCAGGGCTATGCAGCGTCTTTACCTTACTCATTGTTGGAAAAGAACTCTTTTTGGCGCTGAAAAATACAACAAGCCTTCCCGCTTTCTTGAAGAAATCCCGCCCCACCTTTTAAGCAATGACAATTTACCGGGAAATGGCATTAAGAAGGACCGGCCGGGGATGGGAGGGGCAGGTGTCGCTGGTGGTAAAAAAATTTTAGGTGTTCAGCAATATCTTCTTGGTGACCGGGTCAGTCACAATAAGTGGGGCCCGGGAGTAGTCGTCGGCGTACAGGGTGATGGTGAGGATACCGAGTATCAGGTAGCCTTTCCGGAGCAGGGTATAAAGGTACTGCTGGCAAAATATGCACCGTTGCAGAAGGCTGATGAGATATAATCAGCTAGATCAGCGTTTGAAACAAATGAGTAACTCAGATAGTCCTTTTGGCAATACTACTATTAAACCGGTTATGGAGGGATTATGGAGCGTCTCCTAATCGTGGCCGCCCTGACGGCGGTGATTCATTTTATTAATACCCTGGCTTATGCCATGCGCATATCGGGCGTGCGTACACAGAGACTGGCCACAGGTTTATCCATTTATAACGTGATATTTCTGGTGGCCAGCACTGCTAATACGATTCAAGCGCCAATTTTAGCTTCGATTGTGGAAATGGTTATTAAAACGGGACAGATCCAGACGGGGATCAGGGTGGCTGATGCGGAGCTGGTTAATAGTGCTGCTTATCAGGCACTGCTGGTCTCACTTGGTGATAATATTCGCTTCGTCATTTTGGCCGCCACGGTGGGGACTGTTATTGCTGCCGCCTTGATCCCGGTTTTTGTCAACATATTTAATCGTGCTATATTTTCTTTTGAGGAAACAGGCTCGGTGCCCCGTATGCTGGCCGGCATTATAATTTCACCCCGCCGCTTTATGCGTGCAGGTGGTCAAATTGGGCAACAGAGCAGGAAGTCATTTAAAATAACACCGAAAAGGAAAGTTGCCATCCCCAAGACGTTTTTATTCTTAAATATAATTGTTACCGGTGTGTATACTACTGGGGTGCTTTCCGCAATTTATGCCGGGGCCCTTTTCCCCAATTTCCGTTCTACTGCCGCCCTACTGTCGGCCGTGGTGAATGGGGTAGCCACTATACTGGCGGCTACGGTGGTTGAGCCTACTGCTGCCGCTATTACCGACCAGGCATTACAGGGGGAGCGAAGTGACGAGGATGTAAAACAAATGGTTATCTATCTGTCGCTGACAAGGATCCTGGGTACTGCTTTAGCCCAGTTAATTTTTGTGCCGGCGGCTTATCTGGTTAAATATGCTGCTTCCCTCCTGGTGTAGGTGTGGAATGTCTTATAATCTGGTTGGTTCTGATATATTTTACGGTTGTACAAAAATGGGGGTGAAAAAGTGAAAGAGGATATTGTACAGGCTCAGGAGAGGATTGAAGCCTTGCGGTCCGAGATTGAGGCCCATAATTACCGTTATTATGTTATGGATGATCCCACCATATCGGATGCCCTCTATGATAAAATGCTTCGAGAGTTAGAGGATTTGGAAAAAAAATATCCCTCCCTGGCCAGTCCTCATTCACCGACTCAAAGGGTCGGTGGACAGCCGGGAGAAGGTTTCGCTACAGTACATCACCTGACGCCGATGATGAGTCTGTCCAATGCTTTTGAGGCAGGTGAGCTAGAGGATTTTGACCGCCGGGTACGACAGGCATTGTCCGGGGAAGCTGTTCAATATGTTGTAGAACCCAAAATAGACGGCCTTGCTGTTTCTATTTTTTACGAAAATGGCCTTTTTTCTAGAGGGGCCACCCGGGGCGACGGTGAGACGGGCGAAGATATTAGTGAGAATTTAAAGACTATAAGAAGTGTTCCTCTTCGCCTGCGCAGATCTGTCCAGGCCCTGGAGATCAGGGGTGAAGCCTATATGCCCAAGGATTCCTTTGCCAGGCTAAATGAGGCCAGGGAAGAAGCCGGGGAATCTCTTTTTGCCAACCCACGCAATGCTGCAGCCGGGACCTTGCGCCAACTTGATCCCCGTGTTGTGGCTTCACGCCGGCTAAACCTGATTGTTTACGGTATTGGCTACAGTGAGGGTGTTCAACAACAGGAGCATAGCGATGTGCTGAATTTGCTTCGGGAACTAGGTTTGCGGGCCAATGAATACCATTTATTTAGCGATATAAATGAGGTTATAAGATACTGTCTGGACTGGCAGTCGCACCGTTTTGAACTGCCCTACTCTGTTGACGGCCTGGTGATAAAGGTCAATTCCCTGGATCAGCAACAGCGATTGGGGGCGACGGCGAAAAGCCCCCGTTGGGCGATAGCTTTCAAGTTCCCGCCGGAGCAGGCGGTTACAACTGTGAAGAATATTTTTGTGCGGGTGGGACGTACCGGGGTGCTTACACCCACCGCAGAAATGGACCCGGTGCGGATCGCCGGCACCACAGTGAGTAGAGCTACCTTACATAATGAGGATAACATTCGTGATAAAGATATTCGCATTGGTGACAAGGTGATGATCCAAAAAGCGGGGGATATTATCCCCGAAGTCATTGCCGTCCTGCCGGAGGAGAGAAAAGGTGAAGAGCCGGCCTGGACCATGCCCTCTGAATGTCCTTCATGCGGCTCCAGTGTCACGCGGGCAGCAGGAGAGGCGGCAGTACGTTGTACAAACATAGCTTGCCCGGCCCAGCTATGGGAAGGGCTAATCCATTTTGCTTCACGTCAGGCCATGAACATAGCCGGGCTGGGTCCCGCAGTACTGGCTCAGATCCTCACCCGGGGACTAATACATGACCCGGCAGATCTCTATCAGCTTCGTTATGAGGATCTTGTTGGTCTGGAGCGGCTGGGACCAAAATCAGCCCAAAACCTATTAAAGGCGCTGGAGGAAAGCAAAAAGAATCCCCTGTCCAGGCTCATTTTTGCTCTGGGGATTCGTCATGTAGGAGAGCGGGCAGCAAAAATACTGGCTTCCCATTATGATTCCCTGGCGGCTTTGGTGGATGCTACTGAAGAAGAACTAATGGTTATACCTGAAATCGGGCCTAAAATAGCCTCCAGCATTGTGGCGTTTTTTGCTGCGGGGCAAAACAGACAGGTTATTGATAAGCTTGTCCAGGCAGGCGTTAACGTTCTGGCGGAAAAAAATAACGGCACTGATGTTAGGCCGCTTGATGGAAAGGTTTTCGTTCTTACCGGCACCCTGAAGGATTTTACCCGCCGGCAAGCGCAAGAGGTAGTGGAAAGACTGGGTGGGAAGGTGTCGGCAAGTGTCAGCAGCAACACTGATTATGTTGTGGCTGGAGAGAAACCAGGTTCAAAATATGATCGAGCTACAACGTTACATATCCCTATAATGGATGAAAACGAGTTTAAGAAATTAGCGGATACAGATATCCTTGATGGATAGTTTTGGTGGATAGAATAGGAAGAGGTGAGGCTTTTTTGATCACAAAAAAAGACCTTGAACATGTGGCCCTGCTCAGCAGGCTGGAATTGACCGGATCAGAGAAAGCCATGTTCGCCAGGCAGCTAAATGATATTCTGAACTATTTTCAATCTCTGGACTGTCTGGACACGGAAAATGTGCAACCTACTACCCACGTATTGCCTTTGCAAAATGTTTTTCGTGAGGATTGGGTGGGGCAGCATACTTCACGGCAAGATGCCCTGGCCAACTGTCCGGACCGGCAAGGGGACTATTTCAGGGTACCGAAAATCGTTTAAATGGCCTGGTTTGGGTTGGACAACCCGCTACAATTTGGGAGGAGAGCACCTTGCAACTTTTTCTGCTTACCGCGCATGAAATACATGAACTACTAATAAAAAAGGAAATATCGGCGGAGGAATTAAATAAGGCTATATATGCCAGAATAGAGGCCGTTGATGACCGAATTCAGGCTTATATTACCAGGACGGCGGGTAAAGCTCTGGATCAAGCCCGGGCAGTAGATAAGCAAATCAGCAATGGGGAAAAGGTTACCCCTCTCGCCGGTATTCCCATAGCCATAAAAGATAACATCTGCACAGATGGGATTAAAACCACCGCTGGTTCTAAAATTCTATCCAACTATACGCCGCCTTACAGTGCTACTGTGGTGAAGAAATTGGAAGCGGCCGGTGCTACTATCGCCGGCAAGGTCAACCTGGATGAATTTGCCATGGGGTCTTCCAACGAAAACTCAGCCTTTTTTGCGACCAGGAACCCCTGGGATACCAGCAGGGTGCCGGGAGGCTCCAGTGGTGGTTCTGCGGCAGCGGTAGCCGCCGGCGCCGCTGTTTGTTCCTTGGGTTCCGACACGGGGGGGTCTATCAGGCAGCCGGCTTCTTTTTGCGGTGTTGTGGGCATGAAACCGACGTATGGTGCAGTTTCTCGTTATGGATTGATTGCTTATGCTTCTTCCCTGGATCAGATCGGGCCTTTTGCCAGGGATGTTACCGACTGTGCCTTAATGTTGAATGCCATCTGCGGCCATGACCCGCTGGACTCCACCTCCGCTAAACAACGGGCCATGGATTATACCAGTTTTTTAAAAGATGATGTGCGTGGCCTAAAGCTTGGTGTGCCTGAGGAGTACATGGTGGAAGGAATAGACCCGGACGTGCGTGATTTGGTGATCAAGGCCATGGAGAAACTTGAATCCCTGGGGGCAGTGGTGGAATATACTACCCTTCCCCACACAGATTATGCCTTGCCTACATATTATTTAATTGCTCAGGCTGAAGCTAGTTCAAACCTGGCCCGCTATGATGGGGTGCGTTATGGTGTACGTACTGAGGGTACCGGGGACGTCATGGATATGTTTATGAAGACCCGTAGTGAAGGATTCGGCGCTGAGGTGAAAAGAAGGATCTTGCTGGGGACCTATGCTCTTGCGGCGGCTAATTATGATCATTATTACCTCAAAGCGCTTAAGGTACGAACCCTAATAAAAGAGGACTTTGTCCAGGCCTTTAAAAGGTATGATCTGCTCCTTTCACCGGTTTCACCGACCACGGCATTTCCCATTGGTGAGAAAATGGATGATCCCCTCCAGATGTACCTTTCTGATATCTGTACCATTTCAGTAAATCTGGCCGGTATGCCGGGGCTGTCTATTCCCTGCGGTTTTGTGGGTGGATTACCCGTGGGCCTGCAGTTGATCGGCCGGCCCTTTGATGAGGGTACGCTGCTGCGAACCGCCTATACCTTTGAGCAGAATACCGACTACCACAAACAGTATCCGGATTTGTAAAGTTAATTATTTGCATGACTGGCGATACTAACAAAATTAGAATTAGCATGATAAATTAGGTCAGGAGGTTTAGGATTTTGCCTCGATATGAAACAGTGATCGGACTGGAAGTGCATGTGGAGCTAAAAACCAGGACCAAGATATTCTGTGATTCTACCACCGAATTTGGTGGTGAACCGAATACTCATGTTTGTCCGATCTGTCTTGGACTTCCGGGGACTCTGCCCGTGATTAACAAGAAGGTAGTGGAATATGCCATCAGGGCTGCTCTAGCCTTAAATTGCAACATAGCCGAGTTTACCAAATTTGACCGCAAGAATTATTTTTATCCCGATATGCCCAAGAACTATCAAATTTCCCAGCATGATCTGCCCATTGCCACTCATGGCTACCTGGAAATTGACACCCAAAAGGGCCCCAAAAAAATCGGCATCAGCCGTCTTCATATGGAAGAGGATAGCGGTAAACTAGTGCATCAAGGGACCATTACCACCACACCATTTTCTCTGGTGGATTATAACCGGGCCGGCGTTCCGCTCATTGAAATAGTTTCCGCGCCGGATCTGAGCTCACCGGAAGAGGCCTGTCAGTATGTGGAAAAATTACGGACAATTATTCTTTATACCGGTGTGTCCGATTGCAAAATGGAAGAGGGAAGCCTGCGTTGCGATGCTAATATATCTGTGCGGCCGGTTGGCACCGGTAGGCTGGGGACCAATACAGAAATAAAAAATCTCAATTCTCTTAAAGCCTTACGGCGGTCACTGCACTTTGAAACAGAACGTCAAATCGAGGTGCTCCGGGCCGGAGGCCGGATCGTTCAGGAAACCCGCACCTGGGATGAGGGAAAGGGTGAGACCCTACCCTTACGCAGCAAGGAGCAGGCCCATGACTACCGGTGCCTGCCTGAACCGGATCTGGTTCCGTTACTAATTGACCGGCAATGGGTGGAAGATATCCGCGGTTCCCTACCGGAACTACCGGAGCAACGCCGGCAACGCTATATAAAAGACTATAGTTTGCCTGAGTATGACGCCGCTATCCTTACTAACACTAAAGAACTAGCTGATTACTTCGAACGTTGTGTTCGGGCTTATTCCCACCCCAAGGCAGTAGGCAACTGGATTTTGGGTGAGTTCAACCGCCTGCTTAACCTGCACGGAATAGAAATAGCCGCATGTAAGGTAACACCGCAAAATTTGGTTTCCCTACTGAGGTTGATTGATCAGGGAACCATCAGCGGCAAAATCGCCAAAGTAGTCTTTGCGGAGATGTTTACCAGTGGCCAGGCGGCGGAAGCCATCGTCAAAAAAAAGGGTTTGGTGCAAATCAGCGACCGGCATGCTATGGTACCCGTAGTGGAAAAGGTGCTGGCCGGAAACCCTGGAGCTGTAGCAGATTATAAGGCCGGTAAGGGGCGCGCTCTGGGGTTTTTAGTTGGACAGGTGATGAAAGCCACACAAGGCCAGGCTAATCCGGAATTAGTGAACAAGTTACTTAAGGAAAGGTTATAAAGCATTGTTTCGAGTCGGATGCCATAAGGTAGATATGCATAAAGGTGCAGGTATTTTAGGCCGGGAGGTGAAACAGAGGCATGGATTGGTTTGCAAATAATTGGGAACTAGCTTTGAGTTTTGCTGTGGCTCTTTTTATTCTATGGATGGTGTTTTTTAAACAGGAATATGAATCCCGTAGGGGAAAAGAGCAGGAGGAACAAAAAACAACAAAAGACAGCAATAGCAAAAAAGACAAAACAAAAAAGGGAGCCGGCGGATGATAAAAAACCTGTGGGGTAACACCGAAAATGTTCTACCTGCAGGTTTTTTTTATTACTGATAGGTATAAATACCATTGGGGTTTAACTATTCTGTCAATGGGTTTTATGATACTATTTATAAGTGTCCCAGATAAACCTGGACATTTATTAATAAATAGTTGATTTAAAGGATGATAGACGAATGAGCAAAGACATAATTATTGTAGACACTACGTTGCGGGATGGGGAACAAACGGCAGGGGTCGTGTTTGCCAATAGGGAAAAAATACGGATTGCCAGGCTCCTTGATGAGTTGGGTGTACAGCAAATCGAGGCCGGTGTGCCTGTTATGGGTGGAGACGAAAAAGAGGCCATCAAGGCTATCTGCCAAATCGGTTTAAAAGCAAGCATAATGGGCTGGAACAGGCCTGTTATTAAGGATATAGAAGAGTCAATAGACTGCGGTGTGGATGCCGTGGCCATTTCCATTTCCACCTCCGACATCCACATCAAACATAAATTGAACACAACCCGGGAGAGGGTCCTGGAACAGATGACACAGGCCACCCTTTTTGCCAAAAAAGAAGGCATGGGGATTTCTGTTAATGCTGAAGATGCTTCCCGCTCCGATATGAAGTTTCTCATTGAATTTGCCCGAGCCGCAAAGGAGGCAGGTGCCGATCGCCTGCGCTATTGTGACACGGTAGGTATTATGGAGCCCTTTACGATTTATGAACGGATCAAAAAAATAAGGCAGGCTGTGGATATAGATATCGAAATGCATACCCATAATGACTTTGGCATGGCTACAGCCAATGCTTTAGCCGGGGTGCGAGCGGGAGCCAAATACATTGGGGTTACCGTCCTGGGCCTGGGTGAAAGAGCGGGCAATGCCGCCCTGGAAGAGGTAGTGATGGCCTTGAAGCATCTGCATAATATGGATCTGAATTTTAAGACGGGGATGTTTTTGGAGTTGGCGGAATATGTTTCCCGGGCCTCCAGCAGAGAGCTGCCCAGATGGAAGGCTATTGTAGGCCAAAATATGTTTGCCCATGAATCGGGCATCCACGCCGACGGTGTACAAAAAAATCCTATAACCTACGAGGCTTTTCGCCCAGAGGAGGTAGGTCTTTTACGCCAGATTGTCATTGGCAAGCATTCCGGCACTGCTGCTTTAAAAACCAAATTTGCTGAATTCGGTATCACTCTCACCAACAGCCAGGCTGCTGATTTATTGCCTAAAATCCGTTCATACACGGTATCAATCAAAAGGCCGCTTTTCGACAAAGAACTAATGTATATCTACGAAGATTTTTTTGGAAAGAGGGATTAAAATGGGCCGGACGATTATTGAGAAGATTCTGTCTGCAAAGAGTGGACAAGAGGCATATGCCGGTGACATTGTTGTAGCCGCCGTAGATTATGTCATGGGGCAGGACGGTACCGCCCCCCTGGCTATTAGGGCTTTTAATGATATGGGCGGCACGGCGGTTTTTAACAGAAGTAGTGTTGCCTTCGTTATTGATCATAGTGCACCTAGCCCCAATGAAGGGGTTTCCGCTCTACACAAACTGATGAGGGAATTTGCCGGGAACTGTGGGTTTTGCCTGCATGATATCGGCACGGGTGTCTGTCATCAGGTCCTGCCGGAAAGTGGGGAAGTGGGTCCCGGGTATCTGATTATAGGTGCCGATTCCCATACCTGTACCTATGGTGCCTTGAATGCTTTTTCTACCGGGGTTGGTTCCACTGATTTGGCCGGTGGTATGATTTCCGGGCAAATGTGGTTTAAGGTGCCGGAAACAATAAAATTTGTCTGCAGCGGGGTCCTCCCGGCAGGTGTTTATTCCAAAGATCTGATCCTCCATTTAATTGGGGATGTAACCGCAGACGGGGCAACCTACATGTCCACAGAATATGTAGGGGAAGCTATCGAAGCTATGTCACAGGAGGCACGCTTTACTATGTCCAACATGGCCATAGAAATGGGGGCTAAAGCAGGGCTGATGGAGGCAGATGAAAAGACATTTGCCTGGCTGCGGCGGTTTACCACTCGTGAATTCACACCTGTCACGGCAGATCATGATGCTGTTTACGCCCGGGTGCGGGAATATGATGTGACCAAACTAGAGCCCCAGGTAGCCAGACCACACCGGGTGGATAATGTGGCGCCGGTGAGCAGAGAGGCCGGTAAAACCATCCACCAGGCGGTGATAGGTACCTGTACCAATGGACGGCTGGAGGATCTGCGTATTGCCGCCGGTATTCTGGGCGGGCGAAAAATTCACCGGGATGTGAGGCTGATTGTGGCCCCTGCCTCCCGCCGGGTTTTTCTGGATGCTATGGCGGAAGGAATTATCCAGCTGCTGGTAGAAGCAGGAGCGGCCCTAGTTACACCCGGCTGTGGCCCCTGTGTGGGCACCCACAATGGTGTGCCCGCCGATAATGAAACAGTAATTTCCACAGCCAACAGGAATTTTAAAGGACGGATGGGCAATTCTAGCGCGGAGATTTACCTGGCCTCACCGGCCACAGTGGCTGCCAGTGCCCTTACCGGGAAAATTACCGACCCGCGAGAGTTTTTATAAAAGTTTGCGGGGATTAATAATTTTGCCTGTTAGGTTGCTGTGTTAGGTGAATTAAATTAATTAGTGTTTAAGAGGTGTTTTTTATGCAGTTTAACGGTCGGGCCCATAAATTTGGCGATGATGTCAATACCGATTACATTATATCGGGCAAATATAAATTCAAGACCCTGGATATGAAAAAACTGGCCAAACACGTGATGGAGGATCTCGATCCTCATTTTTATGAGAAAGTAGCTGCTGGTGATTTTATTGTTGCCGGCACAAACTTCGGCTGTGGGTCATCCCGGGAACAAGCTCCTCTGGCTATTAAATATGCCGGTGTGGGGGCTGTACTGGCCAAGTCATTTGCTCGCATTTTCTACCGCAACGCCATTAACACCGGTTTGCCTGTGGTAGAGTGTGACACGGATCAGCTGGAGCAGGGTGACGAACTTTATGTCGACCTCACTGCCGGTGTAATTACCAATCGGACAAAGGGAATAACTATACCGGCAAAGCCCCTTCCCACTGTAATGATCAAGATCCTTAATGACGGGGGGCTGGCACCCCATTTCAAAAAACACGGCGGGTTTAACCTTTAGCCTTAATGTGAAATAGAAGTTGCCGGCAAATAGGAGGGGTAATATAGTTGGGCCCCTGTTTTTGGCGGCAACTGGCGAGTGAGAGGGTGACAGGATTGGTTAAGAAGATTCAAATGACGGTCCCGCTGGTAGAAATGGATGGCGACGAAATGGCCGGCATTATCTGGCGGCAGATCAAGGACGTGCTGCTGACGCCTTACATAGATTTAAAAACAAAGTATTATGATCTGGGCCTGAAAAATAGGGACAAAACAGATGACCAGATCACCATTGAGGCGGCCGAGGCTACCAGAAAATATGGGGTGGCGGTAAAGTGTGCCACCATCACCCCCAACGCTCAAAGGGTAGAGGAATACGACCTGAAGCAGATGTGGAAAAGTCCCAACGGGACGATCAGGGCTATTTTGGATGGGACTGTTTTTCGCAGACCAATAATTGTCAAAAATATCAAGCCTTTGGTTGGGACCTGGGAAAGGCCGATTACCATCGCCAGACACGCCTACGGTGATGTTTACAAGGCTGTGGAAATGAAAACGGCGACAAAAGGCCGAGCGGAGTTGCTTTTTACGGATGCGGGTGGGCAGATTTCCAGGCAGGTGATCCATGACTTTGCCGGTCCCGGTACTGTGATGGCTATGCATAATATAGATGATTCCATCAAGAGTTTTGCCCGGGTTTGCTTTAACTATGCTCTGGAGCAAAAGCAGGATTTGTGGTTTGCCACCAAGGACACCATTTCTAAAAAATATGATCATAATTTCAAAGACATTTTTCAAGAGATATATGCTCAGGGGTATCAACAGAAATTTTCCCAGGCCGGGATCGAATATTTTTATACCTTGATTGATGATGCCGTGGCCAGGGTAGTGCGCAGTAAGGGCGGTTTTATCTGGGCTTGTAAAAATTATGACGGTGATGTGATGTCGGATATGATCGCCTCGGCATTCGGCAGCCTGGCCATGATGACTTCTGTTTTGGTTTCCCCGGCGGGTTGTTATGAATATGAAGCTGCCCATGGGACAGTGACCAGGCATTACCGGCAGTATCTCAGTGGTAAGGAAACATCAACCAACCCGGTGGCCATTTTGTTTGCCTGGACAGGAGCGCTGAGAAAGAGGGGCGAATTAGACGGCCTCAGCAGTTTAAGGCAGTTTGCTGCCGCCCTGGAACAGGCGGCCCTAGACACCATTGAAGAAGGTATCATGACCAAGGATCTGGCGGCCCTGGCTACGGGGGAAAAAAGGATTGTCAATACGGGGGAGTTTTTGGGTGAAGTTAATGCCCATTTGCAGGCTTAAGATTCAGGACATTATTATTAAAGTGATGTTTGTTTTACAGGAGGGCGGAAATCCCAGGATTTCCGCCCTTTGCTTTTTAATGAAAATCTATTACGGAGGATTTGCAGATTCTTGCATAAAAAGATTACAGATTAACCATACTAGTGTAAATAAAGCCTAAATATACCATCATTTTAAGGAGGCAAACTGGATGGCTAATCCAACCAGATTCGGCGAGGGAGAAGCAAAACTGCGTGCCATGCATCGGGCTAACTATCCAGGCGGGGTTGTGGTTGATCCAACACCGATAACCGCCAGTGAGGATGTCACTGTTTTTTATAATGGGGTACTGGCCAAGGACAATGATCAGATCTATCTCCATTATGGATATGGGCCGCATAATAGATGGCGAACCGTTCGCAGTAGCCCCATGGAAAAAACAGGCTGGGGCTGGGTCAGCGAGTTGAAAATGCCTGATATAGAAAGTCGTTTCAATTTTTGTTTTAAGAATGGCGGCGAGCAATGGGACAATAATCATGGTGTCAACTGGAGTTTTGAAATTCACAACGGGGGCCAGTGATATTAAAATGAACAATCCCTGCCATTACCCGGTGGGGATTTTTGCTATTGTTAATTGCATGATTATAAATGAATAGGAGGCCGTCAAATGAAAGTCCTAATGTTATCCTGGGAATATCCGCCCAAAAGTGTTGGTGGTCTGGCCCAGCATGTGTACGATTTGACAAACGCCTACCCAGCTCAGGGGGTGGAAGTACACCTGATCACAGCAGGTGAAAAAGGGGCCCCGTCTTTTGAAGAAGTGAACGGGGTTAAGGTTTATAGGGTGGAGCCCTATCAAGTTTCGTCCCCAGACTTTGTCACCTGGGTGGCACAATTTAACGTTGCTCTGCTGGAAAGGATCATCCCTTTGCTCAGCGACGTGCGCCGTTTTGATATTATTCATGCCCATGACTGGCTGGTGGCCTATGCGGCCAGGGCCGTTAAACATGCTGGGCGGTTGCCCCTGGTTGTCACCATTCATGCTACCGAATATGGCCGCAACTATGGGCTGCACAATGATGTACAAAGACATATCAGCGATATTGAGTGGTGGCTTACATATGAAGCCTGGAAGGTGATTTGCTGTAGCCAATACATGGAAGGTGAAATCAAGCACGTTTTCCAATTACCTCAGGATAAGGTGGCCATAATCCCCAATGGCGTTAATGTAGCCAATTTCCAAGCCAGGAGTGATAAGGCCAGCCGCAGTTTTTACGCTGCTCCTGATGAAAAAATCATCTTTTATGTGGGCAGGTTGGTTAAAGAAAAGGGCGTGCAGATTTTGCTCGATGCCGCACCGGAAATATTAGCAAATCATCCCCAGACGAAGTTTGTTATCGCCGGTAAGGGACCCTACCTGGACACCTTGAAACAACAGGCCGAACTGCTGGGGATAGCTAATAGGGTATATTTTACCGGTTATATCAATGATGATGTCCGGAATAGTTTATATAGTTGGTCTGATGTGGCGGTATTCCCCAGCTTGTACGAGCCCTTCGGTATTGTGGTCCTGGAGGCTATGGCTGCGGGGACCCCGGTTGTTGTCTCTGATTGCGGGGGCATTAGCGAAACCGTCAGGCAAGGCATCGATGGGCTAAAGGTACGCACCGGCAATAGTCATTCTCTGGCCCGTAATATCCTCACCCTCCTTAAGAAGCCTGAATTGGGGGAAAAACTGAAAGAAAACGCCTATAAGAGGGTTGTGGATGAATTTAACTGGGAAGGTATCGCCCGTCAGACGATTGCAGTCTATAAGGAGGTATTGCAAGCAAACAGAACCACTATGTGGGAGATGCCGGAAAAGCAATCTACCTTTTTTGGGCGCTTCAACCGCATGCTGACCAGGTATTCCTAGTATTAATTATATGACGGAGGTTTCAGTATGAAGGCTATTATTATGGCCGGCGGTGAGGGATCCCGTTTACGGCCTTTGACTTGTGGTAGACCAAAGCCAATGGTGCCTGTTTTGAACAAACCAATTATGAGTCATATCATTGCCTTGTTGCAGGAGCATGGCTTCAATGATATTGGGGTGACGTTGCAGTATATGCCCGAGGCAATTCGGGATCATTTCGGCGATGGGGCCGAACACGATGTTAACCTGCATTATTTTGTTGAGGATTCACCCCTTGGTACGGCGGGAAGCGTAAAAAATGCGGCTGCATTTTTGGACGAAACCTTTATGGTGATTAGCGGCGATGCTCTCACCGATCTGGAATTGTCCAGGGCAGTAGAGTTTCATAAGGAACAGGGTGCCATAGCAACGTTGGTTCTTACCAGGGTTGATTGTCCACTGGAATATGGAGTGGTGATAACAGCGGAAGACGGCAGGGTGACCCAGTTCTTAGAAAAGCCGGGTTGGGGGGAGGTATTTAGCGACACAGTAAACACCGGGATTTATGTTCTGGAACCGGAGGCCCTTGATTACTTTGCTCCCGGCCAAAAATTTGATTTTAGTAAGGATTTATTCCCCCTTTTGCTCCGGGAGAAAAAGCCACTTTACGGCCTGGTTCTGCCAGGCTACTGGTGTGACATCGGCAACCTGCAACAATATCTGGAAGCACATCAAGATATACTCTCAAATAAGGTTAAAATAAAAATGCCCGGGAAAGAGGTGGCTCCCCAGGTCTGGCTGGAGGAAGGGGCCTCTATCGATGGGTCCGCTATCGTGAAAGGGCCGGTTGTGATTGGTGCAAACAGCCAGATTGGGGATGGTGCGGTAATAGAACCCTATTCCCTTTTGGGAAGTGGTTGTCTTATACAGCGGGGGGCTTCCATAAAGAGGAGCGTCATTTGGGACAATGTTTTTGTAGGAAAAGGTGCTGCCTTGCGTGGCGCAGTTGTCGGCAGCAGGGTTCAGGTACAGGCCAGGGCAGGTATTTATGAAGGGGCTGTGGTCGGTGAGGATTCAATTATTCGTGAAAGCAGTCAGCTGAAACCGGATGTAAAACTATGGCCCCACAAACTAGTGGAGCCGGGTACAACAGTACATCGCAGCATTATTTGGGGCACTGCTTCCCCGAAAAAAATATTTGGTTTTGAGGGCATTTCAGGTTTAGTTAATGTGGAAATCACACCTGAAAAAGCAGTTAGGCTGGGTGCAGCCTTTGGTTCGGTTAATGGCCCGGCTTCACGTATTAGTATCAGCAGTGATAGCTATACAGCCTCAACTATGATCAAAGAAGCATTGATCAGCGGTGTCCAGTCGGTGGGAGCAAAGGTGCTGGACCTGGGCGACAGTATTACCCCGGAAAGCCGCTATGCAGTGCGTGCCCTTGACTGCGACGGTGGCATACATGTTAAGGTCTCGCCACATACACGGGATAAGCTGGTTTTGGTGTTTATGAACTCCCGGGGCGGCAATATTTCCCGGGCTATCGAGCGCAAGGTTGAAAATGCCCTGGCCAGGGAGGACTTTCCCCGCTCCGAAGCCGATAGATTGCACCCGCCAAAGATTGTTAGTGATATTTATCATCAATACACAGCGGCGACTTGTGCCGGGCAGAATGGTGAGTCTATAAGGCGGGCCGGATTCAAATTGCTCCTCAGTTATGATCAGTCAAATCTAGCTGCATATGTTAACAATTTGCGTGATAAGTTAGGTTTTGCCGTTGAGGATTTTTCTCTAACGGGAGTTAAGGGGTTTTGCAGTTGGGATCTTTGCCAGGAAGCCCTACCGGCCCTATCTGAGGCGGTAATTGAAAGCGGCGCAGATATGGGTGCAATACTGGAGCCAAATGCAGATCGCCTGGTCCTAATAGACGAAAAAGGCCGGGTGATCCAGGATAACCTGTTTACTGCTTTGATATCGCTTATTATTCTCAAGGGGCAGGTCGGTTCTGTGGTTGTGCCTGTGACCGCACCAATGGTCATTGAATCCCTGGCTGAACAATACCGGGGCAAGGTAGTGCGAACAAAATCAGCTATCCAGGATTTTTTGGATAAGGTATTGACCCAGGAAGCGGCGCCTGAGGGTATATCGCAATTTTTCCTCCATTTTGACGCCTTGTCGGCCCTGGTGAATATATTGGATTGTTTGGCTGAACATAAAATAAAATTGTCTGAACTGGTAGATGAAATACCATTGTTTTTTATGGACAGCCAGGATGTAGCCGTACCATGGGAAACCAAAGGAAAGGTAATCAGGTGTCTGGTTCAGGATCCCCCGGCCAGCCGGTTTGAAACACTAGATGGTATTAAAATTTATCATCCGGACGGGTGGGCATTGGTACTACCTGATCCTGACGAACCGGTGTGTCGTGTTTTTAGTGAAGGCAGCACAATGGAAATAGCCGAGTCGCTAACCGATATGTATATTAAGAAGATAAACGAAATAGCCGGATCAAAAAGCGGCTAAGTTTTTAAAAAATTAGGAACATGGACACTTTATTTGAAATTATTCTAGAAAAACAATCAGGTTTTATAAATTATGATTAAAAAAGGAGCTATCCCATTACATGGACAGCTCCTTGCTATTGTTGCCTGATGGTATATATTATTTCCAACCTGTGGCTTTGAAATAATATTGGGTCGTGCCGTTTTTATCCTTATAACTAACTACATCATAATTCCGATCCGGATCAAGGTAAAAATAATGACTGACACCATTATCGTCTACATAGAAATAACGTTCATATTTTTGATTCCATGGCTGTTGCAAATGGTGTTTAAATTTCCCGTCCTTATAGGGCTTACTAATTTTATTGTGAGAATGAGAATACCAGTGGTCGGAGATGGAAATGTTGGCATTTTGATCGGGATTAGAATGGTACCAGGCAAAACCGTGGTCACCAAAGCTGACAGATCCACTTTGGTTGTTACCATGGAAAACAACCCTATTTGGTTGGTGGGCCAGGGCTACTGTAGAAAGAACCAGTGACAAAATAATGGTAAATACCACAAGTAATAAAGACCTACGCATAAAATCGCTCCTTTCTATTAGTATTAGACCCAGATTACTATATGTCCGGTTGAGGGTTCAAGATGTAAATGATGCCAATAAAAACATAAAAAACAAAACCCTTTGTTATAAGGGTTTTAAAAAAATGTTGTATTGAAAGGCACTTGTTGCTAGACTGCTTTTTCTTTCGGTACAAGGGATCGATACCAATTAAAATTCATATCCGGAAAAATATTGTTTCGATATTCTAAATCTTTTAACCAACCCTCATCAATCCTGTTGCCTTCTATTTCATCATGCAGGCGGAGGAAGTTGTTAAGATGGGTTTTAGTTCTCTTTACTGCGTATTCAACCATGGTACCGGTACTCATAATGAAGGCCCAGTCGCTACTTTGGGCCAGCATCAACTCTCGCGCTGCCTGGTTTAGGGCCCTGTGAAGTATACCCCCGGCGTTGTTTCCCCAGCGATTAGCCATTGCAATCATCATATCGGCAGCCATATGCAGGTGTCTATAAATCCAATCATTGGCTCCACATAGCCAAACCTCATGATAACCCTTATTCCCCCAACTGGAGGTGCAGGGTATCGCTACCTGGTTACAGGTAAATCTTTTCAGGTAATCACCCGGGGTGATTAACCCAATAGTATCTTGATCAAAAGCTATTTTTCTCATCAAATATTCCAGCCAGCGGGGACCTTCATACCACCAGTGACCAAAAAGTTCGGCGTCATAAGGGGCAACAATGATTGGTGGCCGATCCATCATACGGGCCAGGTGCAGTATTTGATGTTGGCGGTTAAACATAAAGTTGCCGGCATGTTCTGCCGCTTTTTCTTCAGCCCGTTGGGGGGAATAGGGTTCTTTCTGTCCCAACTCAACCTTCCCGGTTATTTTATAATATTTCAAACCGGTATGTGTTCGTAAGCCATCTGGGTGGATATAAGGTTTAATGTAATCTAGATCCAGATCATGACCGATATCTCTGTAAAATTCCCTGTATTCATAATCACCGGGATAACCTTCCTGGCTGCTCCAGACCTGTTTTGAGGATTCGATGTCCCGGCCAAATGCTGCTACCCCGGAAGGGCAGTATATAGGGGCGAAAATCCCAAAACGGGGCCGGTGGGAGGCGTAAAGTACACCATGAGCATCAGTAAAAAAATACTGCAGGCCGTTATTTTTCAGGATTTCATCTATTCCGGGGGCATAAGCACATTCCGGTAGCCAAATACCTTGCGGCGGTGCACCCAGGTGACGGGTATAAAGATCCACTGCCGCTTTTACCTGGGCATTTACAGCCTCCGGATGCAGCATCATAAAAGGCAGGTATCCATGGGTGGCGGCGCAAGTGATAATTTCCAGCCTTCCGTTGTCCTGGAATTTTTTGAAGGCGTTAACCAAATTACGGTCATATTGATCACAAAAAATATGCATAGCTTCCCGGAGGCGTTTTTTATACATTAAGGCAGTTTCATGGAAGGGGCTACCATAGGTGCGCCCCTCCTCCTTGTCCGCTAGTTCAAGTAGTTTTGTTAAATGGTTGATATAGCGATCCTGCAGCAGTGGGTCCACGAGCATGGAGATCAAAGGTGGAGACAGGCTTATAGTCAGCCGAAAATCCACATTGTCTGCCAACAGCCGGTCAAAAGCCTGGATCAAAGGAATATATGTTTCAGTAATAGCTTCATATAGCCATTTTTCTTCTAGAAAATCTTCATGTTCCGGGTGACGTACATATGGTAAGTGCGCATGCAATACCAAACAAAGGTATCCTTTTGACATTAAGGGGCTCCTTTCATTTATTAAGCGTGCCAATTCCCTGGGGAGCTGATCCCAAGTGGCAGTACACCTTTTCTTAGGGCCAGCTCCTCAATAATAAGCGGGGAACTAGTGCCATACCTGACTTTACCGATAGATTGGTACAGCCCCTCAATCCACATCCATTCTTCGTCCAGGCAGTCAGAGAGGGAAGCACGTGGGGTGGTGACTGTATTAGAGCGGAGTAAGGTGATAAAACGGCCATCGGGAAACATACGTCCCAGATCCACGCAAAATGAACGGTCGGGTTCACCTACCTCAATGTGCCAGCTATCAACATTGTCCTCCATATGATAATCAAAATAGTTGAGGGCATTATTGCCGTTGAAATCGACACCGGTAACATCGTAAATTCTTAAAACGGGGCTGGTGGAAAGCCATGCTTCTTTACCGTATATGCCTGTAAACTCTTCTTGTTTTGTGGCAGTGACTTCCCAGTAGGCGAACAGCCAGTGCGGGTCGCGAGCGAGAAGGACCATCCGGTCCACCCCATAATTGTGCGGCAGATAAATATCCTCTGTCATAGAAGGCTGTTGTTTTGCTGTTGTAGGGACATCGATCCCTAGTTCCTCTGCTGTTTCTTCGATGAATAATGGTTGGGGTGGGTCAACAATTTTAGCTGCACGGTTACGTCTAAAAGACCATAAAAAAACACCCGCTACTATAAGTATTAAAGCCGAAAAAAACAAAAGAGATAGTGCAGACATTAGTTGTCCTCCTTTAATATAAGAAGAGATGATCAACCAAAAAATCATGGTATAATTGAACTATGACCATGCTTTTTTTATTATTGCCCAGAAATAAGTGCTTTATTAGCAAAAGGTAAAACAGGAGTTTGAAAAAATATTGAATATAGAATAGTATTTGTAACTAGTAGTGAAAACAGGTTTCAGTTTCATTTTATTAAGGATGCGCAAATAAAGGAGTTTTATTCATAGGCAGCATAAGATGTACAGTAGAGGACAAAGTTTCCAAAATTATTAAATTATTAAAAAAATGCTATCCGCAAGTCGATACGGCACTGGTTTTTAACACCCCCTTTGAACTGTTGGTAGCGGCCATTTTGTCGGCTCAGTGTACGGACAAGCAGGTGAACAAAATTACTGCCGACCTGTTCAAAAAATATAACCAGCCTCAGGACTTTGCCCAGCTGACCCAGGATGAACTAGAGAAAGAAATTAAAAGCTGTGGTTTATATCGCAATAAAAGCAGATTTATTATCGGGTCGGCCAGGGAAATAATGAAACAGCATGGCGGCCATGTGCCCATGACTAGAAGTGAGTTGGAGGCGTTGCCTGGTGTAGGCCGAAAAACAGCCGGTGTAATTATTGGTGTGGCTTATGGCGGTAGCGCCTTGCCGGTGGATACACATGTTTTTCGTCTAGCTCACAGGCTGGGATTGTCCACAGAGCGTGAGCCGGCAAAGGTTGAGAAAGATCTGATAGCGTGTGTGCCGCCGGATGAAAGGATGCCTTTTCACCACAGATTAATTTTTCATGGCCGGGAAATTTGTTTGGCCCGCAAGCCGGCCTGCCATAGGTGTTGTTTAAAAGATTATTGTAGCCTTTATCAATCAGGGAAGTGAACTTTTTGCATATAGTGCTGGTTGAACCCGAAATACCTGCCAATACTGGAAACATTGCCCGGACCTGTGCTGTTACCGGAGCATCCCTTCATTTAATAAGACCGCTGGGTTTTTCAACTGCGGATAAGTATCTCAAAAGGGCTGGCCTGGACTACTGGCATTTGGTGGATATAAACTATTATAATAGTTTTGCCGATTTTGCCGATCGTTATAAGGAGAAACAATTTTATTTTGCGACAACTAAAGCCACAATGATGCACACAGAAGTTTCCTATGTCCCGGATGGTTTTCTGATTTTTGGTAAAGAAACAAGGGGTTTGCCCCAGCAGATACTGGATGGTTGCCCCGGGGTTAAAATCCGGATACCGATGATTAGTGCAGCCAGATCATTAAACCTGTCTAATTCTGTGGCAGTTGTGTTATTCGAGGCGTTGAGACAACAAGGTTTTCCAGGGTTGCAATAATCATGAAATACCTATGTTGTGTAGTGTTAGTTAACATGATTTTAGTGCAGGGTTAAAGGAGCGGATTAATTATGAATGCTATCGAAAGGGTCCGGATGTATCTGGATCAATTTAATCTGGATTTAGAAATATTGCAATTTGATGAGAGCACCAGCACTTGTGAGCTGGCCGCGGCGGCATTAGGTGTAGAAGTTGGCCAAATCGCCAAGACTATACTATTTATGGCCGACGGGGATCCGGTTTTGGTGGTGGCCAGCGGCGATAATAAGATCAAAAGCAACAAATTAAAAAGGCTCCTCGGCGTTTCCAAGGTGAAAATGGCTGATCCGAAAACAGTCCGGCGAGTTACCGGCTATCCCGTTGGCGGTGTTTGCCCGCTGGCCTTGGAAGAAGAGGTGCCTATTCTGTTGGATGATTCCATGCATCGTTTTCCAGTGGTTTATGCTGCTGCCGGCACGTCTCGTTCGGCTTTGCCGGTTACAATGGATCAGCTGGAGACTATAACCGGCGGCAAATGGGTGGATATAGTGTGAAGAAATTTTGGTGGTGGACATGATCATGCTGTCTGGTATTGGGAGGGGGTACTAATTGTTTGTTTGTCCATTTGCATGTTCATACTGAGTACAGCCTTTTGGACGGAGCAGCACGTATTAAAAAGGTAGTAAAAAGAGCCGGTGAACTGCAGATGCCGGCATTGGCCATAACGGATCACGGTGCCATGCACGGTGTGGTGGAATTTTATAAGACCTGTAATAATGCCGGGATCAAGCCCATTCTCGGTTGTGAAGTCTATGTGGCACCGCGCACCATGGCGGATCGCACCCCGCGAATTGATGATAATCTCAATCACCTGGTCTTACTGGCGGAAAATGAGGAGGGTTATCAAAACCTGCTAAATGTGGTTTCCCAGGGATTTACCAGGGGATTCTACTACAAGCCCAGGGTGGATAAAAAGACACTGGCCGGTAACAGCAAAGGTTTAATAGCCTTGAGCGGTTGTATTGCCGGAGAGGTAGCATCAGAGATACTAGCCGGAGACCAGGAAAAGGCCAGACAGGCGGCGGGTGAGTACCGGGAGATTTTTGGACCGGGTAACTTTTACCTGGAGGTGCAGGATCACGGTTTTCCGGAACAGCGGATAGTCAACCGAGAATTGCTGAAAATGCATAGAGAAATGGACATCCCACTTGTGGCCACTAACGATGTCCACTATGTAAGACGGGAAGATGCTGCCAACCAGGATGTGTTGATGGCTATTCAAACCGGCAGGTGTGTGGATGATCCCGATAGGATGAAATTTCAGTCAGAGGAACTGTACCTGAAAAGTGCCGAGGAAATGCGGTCTTTGTTTGGCGATTTTCCCCGGGCTTTGGATAACACACTGGACATTGCCGAGCGCTGCCAGGTCAAAATGGAATTTGGGCGTTATCTCCTGCCTCATTACTCTGTGCCGGAGGGATATAATGCAGATACATACCTGGAAGAACTTTGTTATCAAGGGATCCAAAAGATATATGGCGGTGTTGGTGGCGATATCAAAAAACGGATGGAATTTGAACTAGGCGTGATCAAGCAGATGGGCTATTCGGCCTATTTCCTCATCGTCTGGGATTTTATTCACTTTGCCAGATCAAAAGGGATACCGGTAGGTCCCGGCAGGGGTTCTGCTGCCGGCAGCCTGGTAGCCTACAGCCTGGGTATAACCAACATTGATCCGCTAAATTATGGCCTGTTGTTCGAAAGATTCCTCAATCCGGAGCGAGTTTCCATGCCGGATATCGACATTGATTTCTGTTATGAACGGCGGGGCGAGGTTATTGACTATGTGGTGCAAAAGTATGGCCTGGATCATGTGGCGCAGATTATAACCTTTGGCACCATGGCGGCTCGGGCTGCCATCAGGGATGTGGGTAGGGCCCTGGGTATGCCTTACAGCGATGTGGATAAGGTGGCCAAGCTGGTACCGGGCGAACTAAATATGACCATTGAGAAAGCCCTAAATGATGCGCCTGAATTAAAGGGACTTTATGATCAAGGGGAAGAAATCAAAAAATTAATTGACACCGCCGTTGCCCTGGAAGGTATGCCCAGGCACGCTTCTACACATGCTGCCGGTATCGTCATTACCCCGGAACCCCTCACCCACTATATCCCTCTTTATAAGGCTTCCGATGGGCCGGTAACAACCCAGTATTCTATGGGAACAGTAGAAGAGCTGGGGCTTCTAAAGATGGACATGCTGGGTCTGAGAACCCTGACAGTAATCAGCGAAGCAACTAGACTGATCACTGGGGATACAGGTGATGCTTTTGATATAGATAGTATACCCATAGATGATCAGTTGACCTACGAAATGCTGACCAAAGGTGAAACTGCAGGGGTTTTTCAGTTGGAAAGCAGTGGTATGCGCGGTATCCTCAAAGAATTGAAGCCAGAAGTTTTTGAAGATATTATAGCTCTAGTGGCTTTGTACCGTCCCGGCCCCCTGGGCAGTGGTATGGTGGAGGATTTTATCAAAAACAAGCATGGGATTAAAAAAACGAGCTACCTCCATCCCAAACTGGAGCCCATACTAAAAGACACCTATGGCGTGATTCTGTATCAGGAACAGGTGATGCGCATATCAAGTGAACTAGCTGGTTTTTCCCTCGGGGAGGCAGACCTGCTGCGCCGTGCCATGGGCAAGAAAAAACCGGAAATTATAGCCGGGTTACGTGCGCAATTTATAGAAGGTGCCATTAGCAATGGTATTGATAAAAGTATTGCCGGACAGATCTTTGACTTGATGGAATATTTCGCCGGATATGGCTTTAATAAGTCCCACTCAGCCGCCTATGCATTGGTTTCCTACCAGACTGCTTACCTGAAGGCCAACTATACTCTACCCTTTATGGCAGCGCTTTTGACCTCGGTGAAAGATAACACAGACAAGGTTTCCGCCTATATTGAGGAATGCCGGCGCCTGGGTATCGAGGTGCTGCCGCCTGATGTAAATGAAAGTCGTGAAAGTTTTACTGTGGCCGGCAGCAAAATTCGTTTTGGTTTAGCTGCTGTAAAAAACGTCGGTTCCGGTGCGGTGGAGTCCATTATCCAATCCCAGGAAAAAGACGGGATTTTTAATGACTACACTGATTTTTGCAGACGGCTGGATACTAGAAGTGTCAACAGGAGAGTGTTAGAAAGCTTGATCAAATGCGGTGCCTTTGATTCCCTGGGTTATCGTAGGGCGCAGTTGATGGCGGCAGTAGACTCCGGGCTGAGTTTGGCCCAGCAATCTCAGCGTGAGCGGGAAAATGGACAGTTGTCCCTTCTTGATTTTCTGGATGATAGCGGTGACTCAATGAGTATTGATCTGCCGGATCTGAAAGAATATCCGGTGGATCAGATGTTAGCGTTGGAAAAAGAAACCCTGGGTCTCTATATCAGCGGGCATCCCCTTGAGCAATATCGTAGTGTGCTAAATAGGCTGTCAACGGTAACTGCCAAGGAGGCGCCGGAATTGCCTGATAACGGTGAGGTGGTGCTGGGGGGGCTAATTATGGCCATGAAGAAAACCAGCACACGCAAGGGAGATCCGATGGCTATCCTCACTGTTGAGGATCTTACAGGTTCTATTGAGGTTGTAGTTTATCCGCATCTCTATGCCCGGTGTCGCCCCGTGCTTAGGATTGATGAGGTGATTATGATCAGAGGTAAAGTAAGGGAAAACGGGGATGAAACTAAAATAATCGGTGCTGAAATTTCCACTCTGGACAGTCATCTGGCTGGTGAGTTACATTTGAAAATGGACAATGTGGATGCTGCAATGCTTGATCAGCTGCAACTAATCATGAATAGCTTTAAAGGGAATGCGCCGGTCTTTTTACACTTCGAAAATGAAAAAAGGGTAATCAGGACGGGGGAGGAATTTTATGTGGATCTTTCCGCCCCGATGGTCGAAAGATTGGAAGAGCTGTTCGGCAGAGAAAGGGTGAGGGTAAAAAGAGATAACAACATGATATTAAGACCGGGTCCGGCCGAAGAGAAAAATTATCAGGCTGCAGGAACAAAGACTGGAGACAAAAAGGCTAAAAAAGATGGTTTTTTTAGCATACTTGATCTTTAGCAGATAAATAGTAATTAATAATAAGCTATAGTAAGCCGGGGGTGTGGCAGTGCTTGTCAAACAAAAACCCGTGTGCTAGAATGTATTGAAATTTGGAAATTTTTAAGGGGTGAACGATTTGCCGGATGTTTTAAATGATCCAACTGCAGAATATGTGGTGATCAAGGCGCTGGAAAATGGGGTGACCATAATTGGCCTTACCCGCGGCATGGACACCAAGTTTCACCATTCGGAAAAGCTTGATAAGGGCGAAATTATGATTGCTCAATTTACTGAACATACTTCAGCCATAAAAATACGCGGTAAGGTGGAGCTCTTAACCAGGCATGGCAGTATTCATTCCAATGACTGAACACCGTAACATGGAAAACATGCTTCAGAAATGTAGAGAAGGTTCAAAAAATGTAGGAGATGAAAATTGTAAATATAATCTGATAATCATAAAGAGGTGCTGTTTTTGATTTTGGATACCAATCGCAAACAAAATGATTCTTTTGCACCAACAGAGTCAGAAAATCGTGATATTCCCGACGATATTTGGAGTAAATGTGGACGCTGTGGCGAGATCCTGTTGAACAAGGATTTGATCAAAAATCACAAGGTCTGCCAGTGTGGTTTTCATCATCGGTTAACTGCTCCGGAACGGATACAAATGACTTTGGACAATGGCAGCTTTCGGGAAAAAGATGCCGGATTGCTGCCGGTAAATCCCTTTGACCTTGCTGATTATGCGGGCAAGTTAGTGGATGCACGCAATAAAAGTGGTCTTAATGAAGTGGTGGTTTACGGAGAAGGAACAATCGATAAATGGCCTGTTGTTGTTGTGGTTATGGACACAAACTTTATGATGGCCAGTATGGGGACTGTGGCCGGTGAAAAAATTACCAGGGCAATAGAGCTGGCTGCCACTACAGGTAAATCATTAATTATATTCACTGCTTCCGGCGGAGCCCGGATGCAGGAGGGAATACTATCCTTGATGCAGATGGCTAAAACAGTGGAAGCGCTGGGCAGATTAAGCAATGCCGGCCAACTATATATTACAGTGATTACTGATCCGACAACAGGTGGCGTCAGCGCCAGTTTTGCCGCACTAGGGGATATTATTCTTGCCGAACCGGATGCCATGATCGGTTTTACCGGACCGAGGGTGATTGAACAGACAATTCGCCAGAAACTGCCGGAAGGTTTTCAACGGGCTGAATTTTTTAAACAGCATGGTTTCATAGACAAGATTGTTCCCAGACCACTAATGAAGGAGACCCTGGCAAAAATTTTGGCATTACACCTGCAGGGGGTAAGATGATAAATGGCGGTAACATTAGAGTTTGAAAGACCGATTCAAGAACTAGAGGATAAAATAAATGAACTGCGCAGGTTTTCCCGGGAAAAGGGTATTGATCTATCAAATGAAATAGCCATTCTGGAAAAAAGAGTCGGCGAAGTGATGAGGTCCGTATATAGCAACCTCGATACATGGCAGCATGTACTTATTGCCCGCCACCCGGAACGTCCTAACACAGATGATTATATCAAGTATATCTTCGATGATTTCGTCGAACTGCATGGGGATAGATGTTTTGGTGACGATCCGGCAGTGATGGGTGGTATAGGTAGATTTCATGGGCGTGCTGTGACAATTATCGGCCAACTAAAAGGGAAGGATACCAATGAAAACCTGGCTAGAAATTTTGGCATGGCCCACCCGGAAGGGTACCGTAAGGCTGTGCGGCTAATGCAGCAGGCGGAAAAATTTAAACGGCCGGTGATCTGTTTTATTGACACCCCCGGGGCTTACCCCGGTATAGGTGCAGAGGAGAGAGGCCAGTTTGAGGCTATTGCCAACAGCATGTTGGTTATGTCTGCACTAAAGGTCCCCATTATCACAGTAGTGATTGGCGAAGGATTTAGCGGCGGCGCTTTGGGTATCGGGGTGGGAGATCGGATCCTCATGCAGGAACATTCCATTTATTCCGTAATAACCCCAGAGGGATACGCCAGTATCTTGTGGAAAGATTCTTCCCGGGCCCGTGAGGCAGCAGAGGCGATCAGGATCATCGCCAGGGATATACAGGAACTGGGTGTGGCCGATAAAATCATACCGGAACCATTGGGAGGGGCGCACAAGGATCAGGAGGCAGCCGCGGAAATGCTGGATGAAGTGCTAGCTGAAACATTGGATGAACTTGTGGGGATAAAACTGGAAGATTTATTATCCCAAAGATATGAAAAATTCCGTTCCATTGGAAATATAGAGTAGAAGCGTGGGTCAGGTTTTAAATTATTATGCCTGGCCTTTTTATTTGCTAAACATTTGACGGCTGTCGAATGTTTTTTTAGATCGAGAGCAATATATATACAGCAAATATTATCAAACTGGGGGGCAAGACTGTTGCAAAGAATTGCCTTTTTGACCAGCGGTGGGGATTCGCCTGGGATGAACGCCTGCATTAGAGCTGTGGTGCGCAAGGCAATTTACCACGGTCTTGAGGTTATCGGCATAAAAAGGGGTTTTAATGGTTTTATAGAAGCTGATATGATACCAATGAATCCCAGCTCGGTAGCCGATATCATCCACAGGGGCGGCACTATTTTACGTACCGCTCGTTCCGAACTGTTCCTTACCCCTGCAGGCAGGGCCAGAGCATATGAAAATGTCAAACGCTTCGGTATCCAGGGGCTGATCGTCATTGGCGGGGAAGGTTCTTTTCGCGGTGCTTGCATTTTTAGCCGGGAATACGGCCTGCCGGTTATCGGCGTGCCGGGCACAATAGATAATGATATTCCCGGTACAGATCAGACTATCGGGTTTGATACTGCCGTGAATACGGCGGTGGAAGCAATCAGCAAAATTAGGGACACCGCTACCTCCCATGAACGGACTTTTATTGTGGAGGTAATGGGCAGGCATTTTGGCCATATTGCTATGGCCGCCGGTCTAGCGGGTGGGGCGGAGTCTATACTGGCGCCGGAATGCCCTTTTAATTACGATGAGATTTGCGAGCGGCTTTTAAGGGGTTACCGGCGGGGCAAACTGCACAGTATTATTGTGGTCGCGGAGGGAACAGCCAGCGGCATGGAAGTGGGACGTATTATCAAGGAGCGCACCGGTTTTGATACCAAGGTTACTATCCTGGGGCACTTGCAACGAGGTGGTATGCCCTCCGCAGCTGATCTAATCCTGGCCAGCCGCATGGGTGCAAGTGCGGTGGAAATGTTAATGGCGGGTGAAGATAAAAAAATGATCGGCGTCAGGGCGGGTGAGCTGGTTTCAGTACCTTTAGAAGATGCACTGTCACAGGCAAAGCCTTTTGATCAGGCTCTATGCAACCTGGCCATAACTTTGTCCATATAAAAATGTTAATGCCTGGGGGGGAATCTATTGCGGCGAACTAAAATTGTCTGTACTATCGGTCCTGCCAGCGACAATGCAAATACCTTAAAAGAATTAATGTTGGCTGGGATGAATGTAGCCCGTCTTAATTTTTCTCATGGGACCCATGAAGAACACAAACGAAAAATAGTGGCCATTCGGCAGGCAGCGGAGGAAAGCGGTAAACATGTGGCCATCATGCTGGATACCAGAGGTCCGGAGATACGCCTGGGCCATTTTAAGGAGGAACCGGTGCAGCTGGTGCAAGGTGAGAGGGTGACATTAACTACCGAGCCCATCGAGGGCGATAAAAGGCGGATCCCGGTTAACTATGCCGGTCTGCCGGGGGATGTCCACAAGGGGGACACCATTTTAGTGGCGGATGGTTTGATCGCCTTGCAGGTTCTTTCCTCCGCTGATACAGAAATAGAATGCCTGGTCATGAACGGCGGTGAGTTGACCAGCAGGAAGGGTGTTAATGTTCCTAACGTGGCTATTGGCTTGCCATCTATTACCGACAAGGATATTCAGGACATTGTATTTGGCGTTGAGCATAAGCTTGATTTTATAGCTGCTTCCTTTATTAGGAGGGCCGCAGATGTTCTTGCCATTCGCCGGATAGTAGAGGAAGCCGGCGGCGACCTGGATATCATATCCAAAATTGAAAGCAGAAAAGCAGTAACCAACCTTAGTGAGATAATCAAGGTTTCAGACGGAATTATGGTGGCCAGGGGAGATCTGGGTGTGGAAATTCCGGTAGAAGAGGTGCCGTTGCTGCAGAAGATGATCATTGAAAAATGTAATATTGCCGGCAAACCTGTGGTAACTGCCACCCAGATGCTGGAATCAATGATCCATAACCCCCGTCCTACCAGAGCGGAGACCAGTGATGTGGCCAATGCCATTTTTGATGGTTCCGATGCTGTCATGCTGTCTGCTGAAACCGCCTCAGGTAGGTACCCCAAAGAAGCTGTAGAAATGATGGGGCGAATTGCCTATCAGGCTGAGGCAGCCCTGCAATATGAAGAAATACTAAGTAAAAAGGGCTTGGATAGGCATAAGCAGTCAGTCACCAACGCCATTAGCTTTGCTACCTGTTCTATTGCCCAGAATCTTGGTGCTGCGGCAATTATTGTCTCCACAGAGTCGGGACATACTGCTAAAATGGTTTCCAAATACCGGCCCAGGGCACCGATCGTGGCTGTTACCCCCCACACCTCGGTAGTGAGGAAATTGGCGCTGAATTGGGGGGTAAATCCCATTAATGCTTCCAGCAGGGACAATACAGATGAAATGATGGACGAAGCCCTGGACGCAGCGCTTTGTGCGGGCTTAATTCACGGGGGCGATCTAATTGTATTCACAGCCGGCATACCTGTTGGAATCAAAGGTACAACCAATTTAATTCGTGTCCATACGGTAGGGGACATTATTTTGCGCGGCACCGGTATCGGCCACAGGTCGGTTACGGGAACGGTACGGGTTGTTCAATCTGGTTCGGAGGCGGCTGAAAAGATAAGTGAGGGGGATATTATGGTGGCCTCTGTCACAGGTAGTGAATATAACCTGGCCATGGAAAAAGCGGGGGCGGTAGTTACAGAAACCGGCGGGCTTACCTCTCATGCAGCCATAGTCTGCATGGAATTTGACATACCGGTGATAGTAGGCGCCGCAGATGCCACAAATATACTCCAGGATGGTGAAGTGATTACTGTTGACGGCCAAAGAGGTTTAATCTACAGGGGAGAAGCCAGGGTTCTATAGATTTTCATAAGGTTTCTACCCCCGGGAATCCTATTATAGGATAACTGTGGGGAGGAATGTTGTTGTTTGACTTAATTATGAGCTTTCTTTCCAGGCTGGGTCTGGGTGGACTTCTGGCCGGTGTTTATGTTGAGGCCATGGGCTTACCCTTCCCCGGCGGGATTATGGTGATCATAACAGGAATATTAATCGGGCAGGGCAAGCTTGCCTTTCCCATGGCTTTTGCCGTTACCTTTTTTGGTTATAGTGCCGGGGCTATCACTGCTTATATAATCGGCAAGCATCTCGGGCAACCCTTTTTTTTGCGGTGCAGCAAAATTTTGAAACTATCGCCTGCAGGATTTAAAAAAGCGCAGACCTGGCTGGAGCGTTCGGCGCCGGCTTTTATTATTTTTGGACGTTTTATTCCTGGTGTTAGCAACCTGACTCCCTATATGGCGGGGGTTAGTCACATCGGGTTTTGGTATTTCCTTCTCTATAATTCGCTTTTCACTGCCGGGTGGGGTTTTCTCTATTTGATTGTGGGGATGTTCTTTGGCCACAACTATCAGGTAATAGCCCGCTACCTGAACTCAAAATTGCCCTTGCTTGGTTTGGCCCTAATTGTGCTTTATTTAATTTACAATTATGCTAGGAAACGGCTAAAGAATAGGACCAAAAATTTATAAGATGAAGGAAAACGCGGCTGGCAGGAGAATATTACATTATTACCGGGATTTTTGCATGTATTAGCTGGAGGTATTTTTTTGATTAGACTAATCAAAGGTGATATTACCGAATTTGCGCTTGATGCTATTATTAACGCAGCCAATAACCAATTATCCATGGATGCCGGTGTTGCCGGAGTGATCAAAAAAAAGGGTGGGGCCACCATTGAAGAAGAGGCCAGAGCCAAAGGTCCCATCCCTATTGGTGAAGCCGTAGTCACAGGAGCGGGTATGCTCAAGGTAAGGCATGTTATTCACGCTGCTGTGATGGGGCCGGACCTGGCTACCGATGGGGACAAAGTGCGGTCCGCGACCAGAAATGCTCTTTTGCGAGCTGAAGAAATGGATTTAAAAGGCATTGCCTTCCCTGCTCTGGGTACAGGTGTTGGTGGCCTGGATTTTGATCAGGTGGCCGGGGTGATGGTTAGTGAGGTGCGCCGCCACATTGCCGGGGGATCTGCACTGGAACAGATTGCTTTTGTGCTTTTTGAAGAGCATGGCTACGACTCATTTAACAGAATAACAGGTCGGGATGGGATTGTCTGCCTGGGTGATAGTATTACCTATGGTTTTCCTTTTGGGCCCGAATCCTCCTGGGTCAGGTTAAACGCCAAAGAGCTGGGTCTCAATATGATCAACGCCGGGTCTAACGGGGATACCACCCGGGCCATGAGGCGGCGGTTCAAAAGGGATGTGACTGACTTGGATCCGGCATATGTAATTATCATGGGTGGAGGCAACGACGCATTTATGGGACGGTCACAGGAGGAATATGAAGAAAATATAGAAGAAATGGTCACCACAGCGCTGGATAACGGCATCTGCCCGGTATTAGGCTTGCCCGCACCCGTTTACCTGGGTGAATTTGTTCCTGATGAAATTGGTGTTGCCGGCAGCTTACTGGATGGTTATAGGGAATGGGCAGAAAAATTTGCAGCCGACAAAAAACTACCGGTACTGGATTTTTATAGACCGTTTTTGGATCAGGAAACTGGTGCCACTATACTGGAAAACTACTGTGATGATGTTCACCCTAGCCTTAGAGGTTACCGTGTGCTGGCCGATGCATCCAAAGAACTGCTTGCCAAGATGAAAAATGGGTTATAAATAAACATGGGTCCTTTCAGTGGTAGGCGGGCAATGAGCACATTAAAAATTAATGGGGGTATAAGGTATGGAAAAGGAAATGGCCTTCCCCGAGTTCATTGGAGAAACAGAACAGGCCGTGATTATGGTGGTCCCGACCCTGGAGCAGGACTTGTCTGTTTTATATAAACGTTTTCACGAAGGTGAGGAGATTGATTACTGGTTTGATTGGGAATTAACTTCGATTAACGATAATGAATATGTAGTAACACTGAAGATATGCTGGGAAGGGGAAGGTGTGGTCTCCATAGGTTTTACCCTGGATATGTGGGAATACCTGCCGGTGATAATTAAAAGAGGTCATCTGGTCTTGATGACGGACTGGAGCCTAATCGAGGAAGGAATAACTGCCGGTATGGACAAAATGGGGCGGTTCAGGCCCAAAGCGCTCCTGGTGCGTGATGTGGGAGAGGGTATGGAAGGGTTGTCCAACAAGGTAGCCGATACGGCTATGAATAAGAAAAGTAGTACCGAACTCATACAGCTACTGGAAATCCTGCAAAGTGGTAGTAAAACTGATTTTAATATTCACTAGCCAATTGTTTATGATCATACCGTAGCAAATAATATTTAACCCTATTTGCCGGCAAGATATAAAATTGGTATCAGTTGTAACAACAAATGGTTTTAATATTTCACAAGAATGGTCTTTTCCTCTTCGTTAAATATTGCAGCATATTTGCCTTTTTGTTGAATGTTGAAATGCTTAAAAAAACCCCTGGCACCAATTTTGTTTTTATTGAGAACGAGTCCGTTTTCCCCATTAGCAGCTTTAATTCGTATAGTATTTGTTTCCCGATCAAAAGCAAGCTCCACATATCGGGTGTCAAACTTTTCAGCTAGTTTTTTGTTTAGAGTAAGATGATTTTTTGAAATAGCCACTGTAGCTTCCTTTTCTAAACGGGGTTTGTATACCTCAAACGACATATTAACACTCCTTTGTTTTTACAATTATAAATTAAATGCAAAGGATAGTCAAACAACATAATCGGAAACAAGAACTTTCTCATAACCTACTAATTGACACTTATTTCATACACAAGCACAGTGGTAAATATGGCTCTTATTAATAGCTTGGGTGTACTATATTTCTCCAATGGTGTTATTTGTTTTTAACGTGGTATAATAAGGATTGTGTTTCATTAAGACAATATAATAAGAAAATAGGTGAGATAGATGGCCTCCTTATTAGATTTGTTCAGATCCCGGAAGACCCGGGAACCGCAAAAAGAAGAAACCAAATGTGCTTGTGGCGGTGAACTAATAATTATGTCTTGTGGGAAAAAGGATGTCTACTTTTGTCGAGATTGCAACAAAATGATCTATTTTCTTGAATCAGAGCTGGAGACCCCCAAGATTATACCAATTAGTTTGGGATGGTTGAAGAAAAAATAAAATGTCAATACTGTATTTGGTAGAAACAGCCCGTGGATGCTTGCACACGATATGAAATTATATGGGGGGAGACATAAAAATAAAATGAAGGATTTGAAAAGTACTGAATTAAAAAGATGGCGTTGGTATGCGATTTTTGTAACTGTGCTGGGCATCCTTTTGTTTGCTGTTCCCTGGATAACAAACAGGAATAAAATAGCCCTGGTTATTCCGCTCTACGCCATGTTTGTATATGTATATTATAGATATCTGACTTTAAAGAAGGCTGCCCGCACTTCTACCGTTGTAGAGGAAGACAACTCTGCCGGCAGGAACAGTACCGGGAAGTCCGGGCGGAAAAGCAAAATGGCAGTAAAAAAAGGCCAATGAAATATTTATTAGTAATATATTATTTAGAAGAGCAGGAAAAAGCCCTGCTCTTTTTGCATGTCAAGTAGAAGTTCAAGGGAGAAGTTCATATATCTTAAGGCATATCTATTGATCGGCTTTCCATGGGTAACATGATTTTGCATACCTATGAAAGGCTGATAATCAGTTGTTAAACCCTTTTAGGGTATTTATTATCATTAGTTATTAATTCAATCGGCAACATGTATTTAATATTCCTTATTCAACATTGTAATATTTAGTTAAGGTGTGAACATCTTAACCTCGGCAGCATCGATTCGGGGTTCCTTTCCCGGAAGAAGGGGCAGGTTTGCTTAGATATTGGATGCTGGCGTACGATTTATGTTTCTACTATATAAGAACAATGTCGTTATCTGCCCATAATTATTTGAATAATCAGATTAAAGATTAATGAGGAGGGTTATGAAAGACCTGTTTTTCCACAATAATAGCAACCAAAATGGAGGTGGCAACATGCTTAGCCCAGACATTTATTGGAATCCTGTTTTGGAAACCATGCCGGTTGAAAAACTAAAAGAACTCCAATTAATCAAATTTAAAAAGATATTGAAATGGGCTTATGATAACTCAAGACTATACAGAGGGCTTTATGATGAAGCTGGTTTAACCCCAGGGGACATTAGAACATGGGATGATATCAATAAAGTGCCGCTATTAGAAAAAGAGAGTTACCGGCGGGCCCAGTACAAGGAGCCGTGGCCTTATGGTGATTCTCTTTGTGTTCCTTTAGAAGATGTGACAGTTTACCACCAAACCAGTGGCACCACAGGGCAGCCGATAGTCCAGCCTGATACATGGCAGGACTGGGAGTGGTGGGCCGAAACCTGGTGCCAGTTCCTGTGGGCGATGGGTTTTAGAAATACCGATAGGGTTTATCTACCCTTTGGATACAATGTATTTGTTGCCTATTGGGCAGGCCACTATGCGGCTGAGAAAATAGGCTGTGAGATTGTTTCGGGGGCCCTGTTGAACACAGAAGAAAGAATACTAAAAATGAAGGAGCTTCGGGCTACTGCTTTTATGGCTACACCTACCTATGTACTTGGTATGGCGGACACTGCCCGCAAAATGGGCATTGATCCAAGGGATCTGGGCATTACGAAAATTCTGTGTGCGGGCGAACCAGGCGCTAGTGTTCCCACTACCAAAAAAAGGATGGAAGATGCCTGGGGCTGCAATGTATATGATCATATTGGTGCCACAGAAATGGGAGCCTGGGGATATGAGTGTTCTTGTAAACCGGGCGGCATGCACGTTAATGAAGCCTTTTTCCTGGCAGAACTTCTCGATTTGGACACTGGAGCACCCATTGAGGAACCCAATAAACTTGGCAAGGTTGTCATCACAGCCTTCGATCGGCTAGCCCAACCATGTGTGCGTTATGATACCAAGGATGTGGCCATGTGGAGTGAAAATGGTTGTGCCTGTGGCCGCACACACCGTGTGTTCAAGGGCGGAATCCAGGGCCGTATTGACCATATTACCAAAGTTAAAGGAGTTCTGTTCAGTCCTGTTGCTGTGGAAGAAGCGGTGCGTAGTTTTGACAAGTTAGGCAACGAATATGAATTGGTTGTGGATAAAAAAGGAGACGTAGACAAAATCACCCTAAAGTATGAACTAGCGCCCGGTTATGAGGGCCATGAAAATGAGATAGAAGCGGAATTGGCCATGTTGTTGCGATTGAAAACCAACCTGAACTATGTTTATGAAAGTCACCCTTATGGTTCCCTACCCAGGTATCAAGTGAAGGCCAAGCGTTTTAAAGACCTAAGGAATAAATTATAAAAGGGGGCGATAATTTTGACCGAAATATCTAAACTATGCGAAATGGCTGATATTATTGCCAACATCCGGAAAGAATCAGAAGCCTTAAAAAAACTGGGTTGCAGTTGTGGTAATAAATGTGTAGAAATGAATGTTGTCAGGATGTCCGCTATGATCAAAATGTTGGAACTTAACATTACTGATGCTGCGGAGGTATTGAAGGCTCAACCGGAGCTGGCCATGAGTATCTAGAGTTTGCAAAAAAATGATACCAACTGGATCCTGAACCTAAGAAAAATAACCCCGGCATTTGGCTGGGGTTATTTTTTGCTAATAAGCTCCCAGTATATAGATTAAGATATAACCCAAATATTGAGCAATCCATGAAGGGTGGCTACACCATTACCGATGAGCCGCCTCAGCACGGGAAGGATTACAACGATTATTTGAAAATAGCGTTAGGGATAAGACGGCCGCAGGAAACCGAAAGGTTCTAACCAAAGCAGTTGATTCCATAGCAAGAGGGAGCTATAATATGGTTAGAATTTTACTACAAGGAGTTGATATCATGCAGATCAAGCCGTCCGCAAGCATCCGGCAGAACTATAATGAAATAGCGGATTTGTGCAGGTCTACAGGTGAGCCTGTGTATCTTACCAAAAACGGCAAGGGAGATCTCGTGGTGATGGATATAAAGGCCTTTAGCCGCCGTGAAAAAATGCTGAAGCTGCGGGAAGAACTGCTGGCCGTCGAGGAAGACCGTCTAGCCGGGCGCGCCGGAACAACGCCGGATGAACTGGACAGCTATCTGGACAGCATTATTGACGAGGTGGAGCATGGAAAAGAACCCTCAATATAAGGTGATTGTTTCCTATCGCGCCCGTCAAATGCTGGCGAGCCATGTCCGTTTTCTGGCGCAGGAGAGTCCCACCGCCGCCCGCAAGATCAAAAACGACCTGATGGACGCCATCCGTTCCCTTCACCAAATGCCGGAGCGTTTCCCTTTTCTGGAGGCCGAGTTTATTCCGCCAAACAAATACCACAAGATGTTCATTGAGAAATGGTATCTCATTCTATATCAAATTAAGGATCATGCGGTGTACGTTGATTACATCGTGGATTGCAGCCAGGATTATGGATGGTTGGTAAAATAAACGTGATCGAATAACCTAAAGAAATATTGGAGGTATATAATGGATTATTTATTTGATTCTAGAGGTAATTGTATGTCTTTCTTAGTGACATTAGAGTACCCTAGATATAGGGGGATGGTAGATGCCGCATATAGAAATAAAGGTGGCATTGAAGGACAAAGAGATGATTTAAAATAGACAAACATACCTGGTTAAAATATGCAGGTGCTTATAAAAACTTAAAATATAATGAAATAGACCTGATAGATGAGCCAATAACCCCTTTAAGTGGGAAAACAAGAATTACCACAAGGCAGGTAATAGATGATAAGCACATATTAGGCTTAATCGGGTCAAAAATTAAGAATGAGAAATGCATCCAAACAGTAGATGATGAAACTTTGAGGCTAATCTATGAAGAAATTCAAGAATTAAGCGATATGGGGCAGGCGAAGCAGGCTAAATTATTGAAAGAATTTGTTGAAAAAGAATTGCTTACCAGGCAACTAAAGGCCGACCTGGACTTTGACCAGGCATTTGAAAATTGGAAGGAGCAGAGGCGGCAAAGAGAAGCTGATAAATTTGCTAAAGAATGGGGTTTATATAGTGAGGTTTTACTTAAGTCCTTGGACCAATATTCTATAGTCAAGGAAGACACTATCCCATATATAGAAGAAATACAATTAAACATTGACTATGAAAAGGCTGAAAATAAAGAAGCAGGTTCTCAGCTGCCACATATGATGAAGGTGGTAAATAAGGTTTTGCCGAATTGGCTAATAAAAATGAAAAAGCAGTATGACTAGAGACCCTGTCATAGTTTTCTATAATTGACTCATGCACAACACTAACCTGCCGTTAGAAAATAAACCCTGGCTTTTAGCCGGGGTTATGTTTATTTTGGGTTGCGGGCTGTGTTACGGTTGTGTTATTTTCCCCTTAAAAGCAAAACCCCGCTGCCTTGTGATCCAGTGTTGGCGCGGGTTTGCGGGGTTGCTATTTTTAGCTGGTGCCGAAGGTGGGAGTCGAACCCACACGTGGGGTGAACCACGGCGGATTTTGAGTCCGCTGCGTCTGCCAGTTCCGCCACTTCGGCATTATCAATATGACAGACTTTATTTTATCAGAAAGAATACATCCAAGTCAATATGAGGGCCATGTTTTTGTGTGGTTCGAGAGGGTTTTTGAAATTCAACTATAATTATACGGCCATTGCTGCTGGTAAAACATTTTTGTTTTCATTATTTATTATATAACACAAAATAAATTGTTGTAATAGAGATTTATAACATGTAAAATAGGTTTAAACTATAGAGAGACACATAGTTGAGGCTAGGAACAGTCATAATAATTATGGTTAAAGGGGGGTCAAATACTGGTGAAGGAAAAAGTAGCAACGGCACTGGATAAGGTTCGTCCATTTCTGCAAAGGGACGGCGGTGATGTTGAACTTATTGATGTAACCGAAGACGGTTTGGTGAAGGTGCGTCTCCAAGGGGCCTGCAGCGGCTGCCCGGGCGCTACAATAACCCTCAAGCAGGGTATCGAGCGTTTACTTAAACAGGAGGTACCCGAAGTTAAAGAAGTAGTATCAGTTTAAATGCAAAAACCCCCTGGACAAGCAGGGGGTTTTTTTATGATGGTTTTTAAGTGTTAAGTGAATGATTAAAAATTTGTTTGACTTAGCAGGGTTTGTCGGCGATCAAGGCGTTAACTACACTGGGGTCCGCCAGTGTGGAGATATCGCCAAGTTCCTCAACCTCCCCAGCCGCAATTTTTCTCAGGATCCGTCTCAGTATTTTACCGCTCCTGGTTTTCGGTAAGGAAGAAACAAAACGTATGACATCTGGTGAAGCAATGGGGCCAATCTCCCGGCGCACTATACTAACCAGCTCTTTTCGCAAATCTTCTGTTGCTTGAGCTCCATTTATTAACGTTACATAGGCGTATATGCCCTCACCCTTGATATCATGGGGGTAACCTACTACTGCCGCCTCAGCTACCTTGGAATGTACTGCTAATGAACCTTCCACTTCCGCAGTACCCAAACGGTGCCCGGATATATTGACCACATCATCAACGCGACCCAATAGCCAAAAGTAACCGTCTTCATCCCTGGAGGCACTGTCGGCTGTGAAATAGCAGCCCTGGTATTGGCTAAAATAGGTGCTCTTAAATCTTTTGGGTTCACCGTAAATGCCGCGCGCGATACCCGGCCAGGGCCTGGTGATGACCAGGTATCCACTTTCATTGATATCAGCCTCCGTACCATCGTGACGAATAACCTTGGCATCCACACCAAAAAATGGTAGTGTAGCTGCCCCCGGCTTCAATGGAAAGCCACCAGGCAGGGGTGATATTAAAATGCCGCCGGTTTCAGTTTGCCACCAGGTGTCCACAATGGGGCATTGCTCCTTGCCGATTACCTTGTAGAACCACAGCCAGGCTTCAGGGTTTATCGGTTCACCGACAGAACCGAGCAAACGCAGGCTGCTCAGATCTCTGCTCAGTGGCCACTTGTTACCGCTCCTCATCATGGAGCGTATGGCAGTAGGTGCGGTGTAAAAGGTATTAACCCGGTATTTTTCGATGATTTCCCAAAACCGATCCGGTTGAGGATAGCTGGGTGTACCCTCAAACATCAGCGAGGTTGCTCCTGCTGAAAGAGGGCCGTATACAATGTAGCTATGTCCGGTAATCCAGCCCACGTCAGCAGTGCACCAGAAAACGTCTTCATCCCGATAATCGAAAATATACCTGAAGGTTGTGTTTGCAAATACCATATAGCCGCCAGTGGTGTGCAGCACCCCTTTGGGTTTGCCCGTGCTGCCGCTGGTGTAAAGTACGAACAGTGGATCTTCTGACTCCATTTGCTCGGGCTCACAGTTAGGTGAGGCGTCTTTCATCAGATCATGGTACCAATGATCCCGGCCTTCTTGCATGGGGCAATCCTCGTCTATTCTCCTCACTACAATGCAGTTTTTAACCTTGGGGCAATCGCACAGGGCTTCATCTGCTGTTTGCTTGGCCTTCAGCACCTTGCCGGATCTGTAGCCATAATTATTGGTAATTAAGATTTCTGCACCTGCGTTAAAAATGCGCTCACGCAGGGCTTCGGCGCTGAAACCACCAAAAATCACACTATGGATGGCACCAATTCTGGCACAGGCTAGTAAGGTAATAACAAGTTCAGGGATCATCGGCAGATAGACACTAACGCGATCTCCCTTTTTTACCCCCATGCTTTTTAAGACATTGGCAAATTTGCACACCTCACTGTGCAGTTGGAGGTAGGTATATGTTTTGCTGTCCTCCAGGGGTTCCCCCTGCCAGATTAGGGCTGCTTTGTTGCGGCGCCAACCTTTTAGATGGCGATCAAGGCAGTTGTAGGAGGCATTTAACTTGCCACCATCAAAGTATCTGATAAATAGATTGTCTTCAAAGTCAAATTCTTCAACTTTGTCCCATTTCTTAAACCAATCAATATTTTCGGCCATCTCGCCCCAAAATTCTTCGGGCTTTTCTACGGATTTTCTCCACATTTTTTTGTATTCATCCACACTGCTAATCAGGGATTTTTCGGCAAAACCTGCTGATGGGTCAAAAACCATTTTTTCACCCGGCGTGGATTGTACATCATGGTTTTTCGTTCTAGACATTTACTACCCCTCCACCAAAATTCAATAATACAAGGCATCTTGTACATACAACCAACTATTAAGAATACAATGCTATCATAATATATTAAATTATTTAAATAATTAAGAATTTTGCGTTTAATGGTATAAAATGCGGGTTGAGTGGTTTTTATTCCATATGAATCAGGTCAGGGAGCTAGGTGAAGGGTTGTTTTTTAAGGGTAAACAGTTTTGTTGGGTAATTGGCCGGCAAAATGTTTGTTTTAGAGCTAAATGGCGCCAGTATCATACTGGCGCCATCTACTGTTTAGCTCATGGGATTTTGCGGTGGTCGGTACATGGTATTTTGCGCCGGCGGTATGTTCATCTGCTGGGGCATTGTCACTCCGGGCTGGTAATTATACTGGGGCATGTTCCCCGGGATGGTTTGCTGGGGTGTTACACGTCCGGCGGCTGTGTTTTGCACCCTCTGCAGTTCCTGATGCCACCTATTTATATGCTGATTAAGGTCATTCATGTTCGCTGTTTTAGGCTGATACCAGCCACGATTATTCATTTCCATGAATATTTCATGCTGGATCTGGTGTTCATCCCTTAAAATACCGGTAAAAGCATCAAGAAGTTGGCTATTGGCGGCCTCAAGTGCAGCGTGGTTATAGCCACCGGCAAGTTGTTTTTGGGTAAGCAGATTATCTGTTAAGCGGTCTTTGTCTTCAAACATTGTTTTCAACTCCTAGAACTGCCTCTGCTGGGCAAAATTTTGCGCATTTCTCATTAAAATTTCATAATGACCCCTGTGCCTATCAGCAATTTTTGTATACAATTGCTGGAGTTTTGGGTCGGTCGATGCCTGAGCATACATCATGTTTTTGTTAATTGCCAGGGCCTCGCACCTGAGTTGTTCCCCCAATTGGAGCAGCTCCATTTCAGTTAATTGCATCAATAAATCTACCTGGTTTCCTAAGGGAAATAAATCCGATCAGTTGAATAACCTGGATTCATACCTTTCTTCCCGCCGACTAACGGGAGACAGTCTTATGGGGTTTGGCTTTCCCTTACGATACTGCCGGAAGCCAGGTTTACCACCTCCTTTTTTGTGATTTAAACCCTTATTACTGGCTGTAATTTCTTTAATAGTGTGCTCATGGAAATAAAAATAATGCAAATAAAATAAAAAATGGTCAACATCTCCTTCTGGCCGGCCTGATGGAAATGTAGGCGATGACCAGGAGAAGGATGCCAATTAAAATGCCGGTGTGGCTTGTTAACAGGTTTATCAAGGCACCACCCAGGGCGGCACCAAGGGATTCCCCGATCCTTTGGGCATCCAGTTGAGCGGCCATAACAGCCTCCTGCCCATAAAAATGCGGCAGGATCCAGGAGGTAAGGGGTATGGCCAGACACTCAACGGCGGCAACCAGGCAGGCTTTGGACCAGATCCGGCCAATCGACCATGAATTATGGTAAAAGAGGTAGGCAAACAAAACAGCGCCGGGTATAAAAACATAAAAGGCAGTTTTCGCCAGAGCCAGTGCTGCTAGAAAATACAAAAGAAGACTGGTAAGCAGCCCCGCTATGGCGGCATTAAGCATCCTCATCCTCATAATTTTCCTTCCTTTCTATTTTTAATTAAAGTGTATGCTTGTATTAACTGGATATTTCCAGCAAAGCCTGGTTAGCCCGAGACTACCCAGGTATGATCAGGGGAATATATTAAATAAAGGTTAAATTTTTCTAAATAAATGGGGACGATATTGACACCAATTAGACCCTAATTTATAATTATATTAAAGGTCAAGGATGGTCAATAGCAGTTAAATCCGCCAGGCCTGGGATAGAGAGGAGTGGATTTTGTGAGGCTTGATAAGTTAACCTTGAAAACACAGGAAGCATTTGAAGATGCACAAAAACTAATGTCCGAACACGGCAACCAGCAAATGGAGGGCGAACACCTTTTACTGGGCTTGCTCAGGCAGGACGAGGGGCTGGTTGGGCAAATTCTGAAGAAACTAGAAATTGACATCGCAAAACTGACAAATCAGGTCCAATCTGCTGTAGACCGGCTGCCCAAGGTGCGTGGTGGGGGTGGAATGTACGTTTCTCAGGGCCTTTCCCAAATTGTGGACCAGGCCTGGAAAGAGGCCGAAAGACTCAGGGACGAATACCTGAGCACGGAGCACATTTTATTGGGCATGATTGCCAATAGGGAGGAAGAGGCAGGAAAAATTCTACGCGAGAATGGGGTAACCCAGGATCGTGTTTACAAAACCCTGGTAGAAATCCGTGGCACCCAGCGCGTTACTGATCAGAACCCGGAGGACAAATACCAATCCCTGGAGCGCTACACCAGGGATCTGACAGATCTGGCCCGCAAAGGCAAGATGGATCCGGTAATTGGCAGAGACGAGGAGATCCGCAGGGTGGTTCAGGTTCTCTCCCGGCGTACCAAGAACAACCCGGTGTTAATTGGTGAACCGGGTGTAGGCAAAACAGCAATAGTGGAGGGGCTGGCCCAACGCATAGTGAGCGGTGACATTCCGGAAAGCCTAAAAAACAAACGTTTGCTCGGTTTAGATATTGGTGACATGATCGCTGGTTCAAAATATCGCGGTGAATTTGAGGACCGGCTAAAAGCAGTATTAAAAGAAATAAATGAAGCCCAGGGGGAAATTGTACTTTTTATTGATGAGCTGCATACTCTGGTGGGTGCCGGGGCTGCGGAAGGGGCAGTTGATGCGGCTAACATGCTTAAACCTGCCCTGGCGCGGGGGGAACTGCGCTGTGTGGGGGCCACTACCCTGGACGAATATCGTAAGCATATAGAAAAGGATGCGGCCCTGGAACGCCGTTTCCAACCTGTTTATGTGGGCGAACCTAATGTAGAGGATAGTATCGCTATCCTGCGCGGTCTCAAGGAAAAATATGAGGTGCACCATGGGGTGCGGATTAAAGACACTGCTCTGGTGGCTGCGGCAATGCTGTCCCACCGTTATATTTCTGAGCGTTTTCTGCCTGATAAGGCTATCGACCTGATAGACGAGGCGGCTTCCCGCTTGCGTATAGAAATCGACAGCATGCCTACGGAAATAGATGAGGTTGATAGGCGGATCAGACAGCTGGAAATTGAAAAACAGGCCCTGGCCAGGGAAAAGGATAAGGCCAGTCAGGAACGGTTGGAAAAAATGGAAGAAGAATTGGTCACGCTTAAATCAAGCATGGAAACCTTGCAAGAACATTGGCTGCAAGAAAAAGAGCTGATTCAGGGTATCCGGGAAATCAAGGAGAAAATAGAAGAAACCCGTCTGCTGGAGCAATCGGCAGAGCGCGAGGCTGATCTAGGTCGAGTCGCCGAATTGCGTTATGGTATATTGCCGGATTTGAATAAGCGCCTGCAGCAAAACAACGAAAAACTGGCCGAGCTGCAAAAAGAGCATAAGATGCTAAAGGAAGAGGTAGATGAAGAGGATATAGCCGAGGTGGTATCCAAGTGGACCGGTGTTCCCGTATCCAGGATGCTGGAAGGGGAAGTGCAGAAGCTGCTGCAAATGGAAAAGCTGCTGACAAAAAGGGTTGTTGGCCAGAAACGGGCAGTGCAAGTTGTTTCCGAGGCCATCCGCCGGGCCCGGGCAGGGGTATCCGACCCCAATAGGCCCATGGGATCCTTTATATTCCTCGGTCCCACCGGTGTTGGTAAGACCGAGCTGGCTAGAGCACTGGCACACTTTCTTTTCAATGACGACCGGGCCATGCTGCGTTTCGATATGAGTGAATATATGGAAAAACATACTGTTTCACGGTTGGTTGGAGCCCCTCCAGGTTATGTTGGTTACGAGGAAGGTGGTCAACTGACAGAGGCTGTACGCCGCCGGCCTTACTCTGTGATTCTTTTTGATGAAATTGAGAAAGCCCATCCTGATGTGTTTAACATCTTGCTGCAACTGCTGGATGATGGCCGTCTGACTGATGGGCAGGGTCGTACGGTAGACTTCCGAAACACAGTTGTGATTATGACATCTAACCTGGGCAGCCATTGGTTCCGCGAGATCAGGGAAGACAACAGAGCTGAACTGGAATCCCGGGTGATGGAAGAGCTGAGAGCAAGTTTCCGTCCTGAATTTCTCAACCGTGTTGATGAAATTGTGATCTTCAACAATTTGGGCCGGGATGAAATTGCCCAGATTGTAGACATTCAGTTGCAATTGCTCAAGCAGCGCCTGGAAAATATGGACATTAATCTGGAAGTTGCAGGGGAGGCTAAAACACTTCTGGCAGACGAAGGATTTGATCCTATCTACGGGGCCAGACCTTTGAAGAGAGCTATCCAGAGGCGATTGGAGAACCCACTTTCCGTCTATCTGCTGGAAGGTAAAAAAGCCCGTGGCGGTGACATCCTGGTAAAGGTGGATCTGGTGACCAACAACCTGGTTTTTGCAGAGCAGGCTGAATAAAATAGCAAGAATGTTCATGCCACCGGGGTCTTGTGTGTTGTTGCCGCAAGGCCTCATTCTATTATATAATTACTGTGATGTTAAAACAGTCAGGAGAGGTATATTGTGGATACCCAGCAGGAAAAAGCAATTCTTGTGGGGGTGGAATTGGCAGGGGATGACCCCATACAGACGACACATTCCCTGGAGGAACTAACCAGATTGGCGGAGACTGCAGGTGCAAATGTCCTGCAGCAGATATTTCAGAAAAGGAACAAACCTGATGCCGCCACCTTTTTAGGCCGGGGCAAGGTGGAAGAATTGGCTGCGCTTTGTCGGGACAATGAGGCTGATTTGGTTGTATTCGACCGGGAACTAACTGCTGTTCAGGCCCGGAATCTGGAAGGGATTACCGGTGTAAGGATTGTTGACCGGACCCAGCTAATCCTGGATATATTCGCCGGCAGGGCCAGGACCAGTGAGGGTAAGCTGCAGGTTGAACTGGCTCAGCTTAATTATCTGCTGCCACGTCTTACCGGGCGTGGGGCAGCCATGTCCCGCCTGGCCGGCGGCATTGGTACCAGAGGCCCTGGTGAAACAAGGCTTGAGGTTGATCGCCGGCGTATCCGCAAGCGCATAGCGGATCTGAATATAGAGATCAGGGACATCAAAAAACATCGTGATCTTTTACGGCGAAGTCGTCGTGAGGTGCCCATTCCCCTGGTGGCGTTGGTAGGATACACAAATGCCGGTAAATCTACGATACTGCGGGAATTGACGGGGGCCGATGTGCTGGTGGAGGATAAACTCTTCGCTACCCTTGATCCCACCACACGCCGTGTGGTTCTGCCGAATAACGAAACGATTTTGTTAACCGATACGGTAGGTTTTATTCAAAACCTGCCTCATCACCTGGTAGCTGCTTTTAGAGCGACCCTGGAGGAGGTTGTGGAGGCAGATTTGTTATTGCATGTTGTTGACGTTTCCCACCCCAACGCGGAAAGCCATATTGATGCTGTGCACAAAGTTCTGGAATCACTGGGGGCTGCCAATAAGCCCTTTATTTTAGTATATAATAAGTTTGATCTCTTACCTGACGGACAACTTCCGTTGTTTGAAAAAAATCAGCCGGGGGTAGCTCTTTCCGCCTACAGGGGATGGGGTTTTGCTGAACTACTGGCAGATATTGCTCAGGTTTTTGCCTCCAGCCGGCTGCAAAAAACATTTTTTATTCCCTATGATCAAAGCTGGCTGCTGCCATTGCTGCATGAAAAGGGAAAGGTACTATGTGAAAAACACAGTGAAAAAGGGGTCACACTTAATGTGGAAATCTCGGCAATCTGGGCCAAAAGGGTGGAGTCAAAAATTGATCAGTCCACCTGAGCCTGCTCTAATAAGATTGCGCCGAAGTACTCTTATAGTGTCCCTTAAAGCCCTGGTAGGGCTGCTTTTTTTTGAATTTTTTATTTACCGGTAAAACAGGTTAAATTAAAGGTTAAGCGGGGGGTGTTACATTGAAAATATTTGCTATTGGGGATGCTCATTTGTCCTTTCGTAAAAAGGTAAACCCGGCTGCCTGGGACAAGGTTGAAGTGTACAAACCAATGGATATATTTGGCCTGGAATGGAAGGAACATTACCGGAAAATTTATGAAAATTGGCTGAATACAGTAAAAACAGATGATATAGTGCTCATCCCCGGCGATATTTCCTGGGCTTTAAAACTCGCTGAGGCCAGATTTGATCTGGGGTTTCTTGGGCTGCTGCCGGGGAGGATTATATGTGTTTCCGGCAATCACGATTACTGGTGGCAGAGCCTGACCCAGGTCCGGGCGGCCCTGCCTGACAATATGGCGGTGATTCAAAATGATCATGTACTGGTGGGGGATATCGCCATCTGCGGTTCCAGAGGGTGGTGGTGCCCGGGTGCAAAATGCTTTACCAACGATGATATGAAAATTTATCGCCGGGAGTTAATCCGGATGGATAATTCCCTGAGTAGTGTTGATAGCGGCAAGGTAAAGGATATAATGGTGTTAATTCATTTTATGCCCACGTCTGAGAGCCATGAGAAAAATGAGTTCATCGAAATGTTTCAAAAATATGGGATAGATACCGTTATATACGGTCATTTACATGGAGAGGCAGCACGTTCGCGTCTGCCGGAAAGAGCCTGGGGGATTAATTTTCATCTGGTGAGCGCTGATTTTCTCGATTTTGCACCCTTGATGATTAGGGAATTGGAAACAAAGAATCTTGCTAAAAAGATGTGAAAAAGGTCCGGCCGGGATCCTCTGGGGATCGAGGTTTGGGCCTAATTTTATTTAGATGGGAATGAGTTTTATGGAAATAGAAGCTGTATTGTTTGATCTGGATGGCACCCTGGTTGATTCATTGCCTTTAATAAGGCGCACTTATAAGAATGTGTTTGATGAAATGGGCATCCTATGGGATGAAAAAGCTATCGACGGCATGATCGGTTTACCACTAAAGGATATTGGGGAACACTTTGCCGAGAGTAAAGGAACTCGCTTTGTTGAGCTATATCATATTTACTACCACCGCGATCTTGATCTTTTTACCAGGCTTTTTCCCGATACCCAGATGATGTTGAGTAATCTGCAAAAACGGCAAATAAAGCTTGGCATTGTTACCTCTAAGGGCAGATCAGGGACCACAAGAACCACCTCTTTTACCGGCATTGATTGTTTTATGGATGTAATAATTACTGCAGATGATTCGCTAAAGCATAAACCAGACCCGGGGCCGCTGCTGCAGGCTGTAGAACACCTTGGGGCAGATGTTTCCAGGAGCATCTATATTGGCGACAGCAGGTTTGATATTTTAACCGGTAGGAATGCCGGTGCCCGGACCCTGGGTGTAACATGGGGGCTTGCCGGCCGTAAAGAAATGGTATCGTTACAGCCTGATGGAATAATAGACCGGTGGGAGGAACTGAAGGCATATATATAGCAATATTTTTATACCGGAGGTATGACATTTGATTATTGGGGTATTAACGCTGCAGCTATACCTGGGGGAAGCAAATTCTCTAAAGGACAAAAGGCGGATACTAAAAAGCATCATTGATCGGATTAAAAACCGTTTTAACGTGTCTGTGGCGGAGGTAGACCAACAAGACTTATGGCAGAGTGCAACCATTGGTATTTCTATGGTCAGCTGCGAACAGGCCCATGTTAGTAAAGTCCTGGCAGCAATAGTAAGATTTATCGAGGCCCAGGGTACCGTGCTGATTACACACTACCAAACAGAGTATTTATAATGGAAATAGATGTAACAGGAGAAATACAATTACAAAATATTTTGACAAAACCAGCAGGATTTTTGTTACAATTAACATGGTGGTTGTGATAACCAAATTTTTTTGAAGGAGGTACGGGTATATGGGCAGTGATTTAGTACAAAAAGCAAAAGACAATGCTAGACAAAATTTTAGGGATGGCATTAATTGTGCGGAATCTGTATTCAAGGCTGTCATCGACACAGGGATAACCGGTCTGGAACCTGAGGCTGTGGCTCTATCTACCGGTTTTGGTGGTGGAATCGGTCTTGCCGGGTACAATTGTGGGGCCCTAATCGGAGCGGTGATGGCTGTTGGGGCGGTGCATGGACGGAAAAACCCGCTTGAAGGTGAATTCAAGGATCGGATAGACGGCCTCTACGGTAACCCGGGCTTGTACCGTTTTTTCAACGGTATGGTTCATGAATTCAAAGAAAAATTTGGGGCACTGGATTGTGCGGAACTAAATAAGGATTATCCGGAATGGTTTGACAGGGACAGATCAAGGGCATGTATGAAAATGGCAATTTACGCAGCAGGAATGGCGATAGAATATATTCAAAAAGGTAAGGAAGAAGGTTATACGCAGCCTTTTGGTAAAAACATGGCCGGTAGGGTATAACTAACTGACTGTATGGATCCTGGGATTTCCACCTAAAGATTGTTGGTTGGGGCTAGTCATCTAGGATTAGCCCCATATTCTATAGTCGGTGCTGCTATTAATCTAAAGTTCATTTTTGGATATTATAATTTATGACGGGAAGGGAGATGAAGAATTGAAAAGACCGGAATTTGATGATTTTAGGGAGCTTTTTCTTGAATGTATTAAAGGTGATGATCATATAGAGCCGCTTTTATATAGCAAAATGCAATGGCTTAGTCTGGGTGACGAGCAATACAGGCGAGAGATACTGGAAACATTAAATAAAAAACTGCAAAAGAAATATGGTGTGGAATTTGCAATTAATAGGAGGCTCCTAGGGGTTGTCGGCCCTGTTGAAAGTGCTGTAATCCAGACATTTCATGAGCTGAGCACAATTAATATTATGACGCGAATAAACGCGAAAATTATCGTCAGACGGAGGAAACAGACGAATTAAAAGGTGCCAAATGCTTAATTTTTAAAAAATACAGTTAATTTATGAGGAATTTTTCTACTAGTTGGTGTATAATATAGATGAGGAGGTAGATTTTGGCCTATTTGCCGGGCCGTTTAGGGTAAATCACCTCCCGGTTTAAATAGTTTTTGGGGGTATAGCAACCTCCCGCAACGGTGTTACTCATCGGGAACAATGATTCTCATGGTACCGTTACGGTATGGTTGCCTATAAGGCCCTGAAAACTGTTTTTGTTTTTAGGGGGCTGGGGAGGTGATCAGGCTAGGCTAGCACAGACATAATGTTAATTTATAGGTGTCGTGAGTATTATTCTTTTTGTAAATTAAAAAGAAAGGAAGTGTTGTTATGCCAAGATGGGTTCCTCTCGTTGGCGGAGTACTGGGAAGCACCACCTGCGGTTTACTGCTCTACGCATTTAGCGTCTTTATTAAGCCCTTAAGAGCAGAGTTCGGATGGTCGGCTACTGAGGTGGGGTTAGCATATGCCATTGCTGTACTGGTTTTCGGCTTGATGACTTTTCCCGCCGGCAAACTGAGTGACCGGTTCGGTCCCAGGCCAGTGGTTGTCATCGGGGGCGCTATCGTCGGTATAGGTTTCTTTCTAACATCAACTATTAAGACACCCTTTGAATTATATCTCTATTACGGTCTTATCGCCGGTTTTGGTGGTGGCCTGGTTTATTTACCGCCAATTGCCACCGCGCCCAAATGGTGGCCTGACCGTAGGGCACTGGCCACCGGTCTTACTGTGGTTGGTCTCGGCCTGGGTTCATTCATTATGGGTCCGCTGGCTACATCCATGATCAATACCTTTGGCGGTGCGTTGCCCGTATTCAGGTATGTGGGTATAGCAATGTTTTTCATGGCCATTATAGCGGGCTTATGCTTATCCAACCCACCACCCGGCTATAAACCTGCCGGCTGGAACCCGCCTGCTCCCAAAGCGGGTGCGCCTAAGGCGGGTCGGGATTACACCTTCGGTGAAACGATCAGGACTGTACAGTTCTGGATGTTGTATTTGGCTTATTTCTGCGGTTCCTTTGCCGGTCTAATGGTTATCGGGGTGATAGCAGCCCATGGTATTAATGAAATGACCAAAGAAGCTGCAGCCCTGGCGGGGGTGGCGGTTAGTGCTCTACCCGAGGAGGTTACCTCGGCTATAGCCATGCAGGCAGCCCTGGCCACTAGTACCTTGAACGCAGCAAATGCTATAGTCAGGGTGCTAATCGGCGCTATTGCCGATAAGGCAGGGGTAAGGATTTGTTTCCTGGTCACCTTTGTGCTTCAGGTAGCGGCTATGGCGCTCTTGTTCCCGGTAGGAAAAACCCTTTTCCTTCTGTGTATAATAGCTATAATCATCGGCTGGAACTACGGCGCCTTGTTCACCCTGTTTCCGTCTGCTTGTCTGCAGTATTTTGGCCCCACAGCGCAGGGTTCCAACTATGGCCTGCTGTTTACCTCCTGGGGTATTGCAGGGTTTGTTTCCAACCTGATTGCCGGCCAAATGTTTGACAAATTTGGTACCTATGCGATGTCCTTTACTATCGGTGCCGTTTTTGTGGCCATTGGTGTTGTCGTGCTGGCGTTAACCAAGCCACCTCGCAGGCTGGCGGCCTGATGTACAGCAGTTAGCCAGATGACGAGATAAAAAAGCGTCCTGCCTTGCAGGACGCTTTTAAATAATAACTATCCTTTAATTTTCTTTTTGACAAAATAGCCCAGAGGATCAATAACCTCTCTGATTAGGCGGATCTCCTCTACAGTAGGTGGTTCAAAGGGGTACACATCATCAGGAATAATTAGCTCAAAGCCTGTTGCTTCCTGAACACTTTCAACAGTTTCCCCCGGGAGCGTGGCTATTAGTTTCATACGTTTGGTTTCGTCGTCGAAGCCCATAATGGCTTTGGTGGTGATCACCCTATAGGGTCCTTGTCCGACCATTCCCGCGCGCCAGCGGGCGTTGGGTGAGCCGTCCAGATAGCCGGGGCTGGTGATATAGTCAATTTTTTCACTAAATCGCCTGGGCTCATGCACCATGATAATGATGGTACGTTCGCAGGAGCAGGCCATGTCGCTGGCGCCGCCGCTGCCCGGCAAGCGTACCTTTGGTTTGTTATAGCCATCTGGGTAGGATCCCAGCATGGTTGAGTTCAGGTTGCCATAAGGATCGATCTCCGCACCGCCAATAAATCCAAAATCACAAAAGCCGCGCTGGGTTAGTTCAAATGCGGAGTTGAGTCCGAGCAGGTAATTGGCCTTGTAGGTAGTTCTGGAACCACCTACTGAAAGGGGCAAACCACGAGAAAGCTCGGGGCCTACAGCACCAGCTTCAAATACTGGTACGATGCCGGGGCCGTGGGTTAACTGGGCCAGGGTAATGGCTACCATGGGCAGGCCGGTGCCGGCGAATACCACTTTATTATCAATAAGGGTCCTTGACCCTGCAACAACAATCATTTCTTGCGGGGTAAAATCTTCTGAATACTTTGGCACTATATTCCACCTCCTAACTTCCTAGCACTGTATGGGCTGATTCCAGCCGGATACCAGGCTCAATTTTCTCTACATGTTGGATTTGGTTGAGCGGGATTTTGTTAATAAACTCTGTAGTGTTTTCAACACCGAAAATATAGTTGTCGAAGTATTCCTGCAGTGGGGCCCGCTCACCTTTGCGGAATTTCTCACAGGCATCCCTGAATTCAGGTATGTGTTTTTCGTCGTAATAGTATAGACCGTTGCTGTTGCCCGGATAGGCACCGTAAGGCACCTCAATTACCGCATCCACAGAAAAATAGGGGATACTCACCCTATTGGGGAAACGGACCATATCATCATGTTCAATTAGGCGGTCACAGGTAACAATGGTGTGGGCGGAAGCCATAGATATTTCAGGGCAGGTAAATAGGGGGCCTTGGATACGGCAATTACCGTAGATGTCGGCTTCCTGCACGTGTACAAGTGCGACATTGGGGTGACTGGCCGGCAAGAGCATGATCGGCCTGTTGGTAAAGGGGCAATCTTGTATTATGGCCCTATTGGTCTGCAGCATGTCACTACCCATGGGGCTGCGGCAGGGGATAAAGGGAAGCCCCATAGCTCCTGCTTTAAACCGGGCGGACATATTGTAGTTGCTCCAGTCTTCCATTTCGATCAGGGAATTTTCGGTCAGATAGCGTAAAAGCGGGGAGATGCCAAAGGCCTCATGGGCTAGGTAGGCAAGCTCCATTCTCTTGATGCTGTTTTTGTTGTCATCCAGGCACATGGCCCCACATAGGTATTCGGCGGCAATGCCTGCTGACTGGTAGGATAGGGTCAGGTCTTTCCTGCCCTGTCTGATAATCTCATGCACAATAGCGATGGGTTGTCTGGCATCGACAAAACCCGCTATGCCAAGATTATCTCCATCTTTTACATATTTTTGTACCGCTTCTTTCAGGCTTATTCTTTTGTCTCTTTTGGATTTGTCCTTATTCGCCAGAAATTGTCTGGCTTCGTCGGGTGATAGGCCTGTCCAGTACATATTCACTCTCCTTTGTGGTTTCAAAATCCATTCTATGATTTTGGATTATACTCCCGTCGACTACTCGGAAGATAGTCACTGTCATTTGCTGTAGTTTCCCTGGCTTTTTTGTTATTTGCCGGGGTGAGCAGGAGACATTATTGTGGAGTGTGCGTACCATAAAGTTCCATATTAGCTGGTAAAATGGTTGATAGTGACTGAAAGAAACCTTTCCTTTCACCGTTTCTAAAAATATTTACCCCCCTAAAAATTAATTTTATTGTACCTGTAGCTCCTATACCATTGTTCATAGGAACAATAGGCCTTGTACTAAAGTACTAGTGCCAACTAAGCTGAAAATAGTCATAATTTAAAAGATTCAGAATAATGGGCCCAGATTGTTGTATTTTTTAGTTATATTAACGCTGCTGGAAAATATATTTTAAACTAGGTTTTTTTTTATTGTCTAATGGATATACATCCAATATGTATGAAAGGACTAGTACAACCGCACATTGTGGGGGAGGTAAATTATAGTTGATAATATAAATGACCACAGATTTCATTCCTTGGCTAGATTGAAAATAAGGGTGGTGATTTCTGGGAACTAAACATGTTTTTAGTAAGGCTTAAGGCTATCTAAAGAATATTTATTAAGGGAGGTAAAAGAATTAATGAATAGTGCGAGTTCTAAAATCAGGAATATATCAAATTTGAAGTATAAAGAAAAGAAACTCGAATACTGGGGACCTACTCCGGATGAATCCAGGAAGGCAATGGTTAATAAGTCGCACGCCCTTAAAGACAAAACCACGACCTTGAAAGATGCTGTCGCTAAACATATCAAAAATGGCATCAACCTGGGCATCGGCGGTTTTGTAAATACCAGGGTTCCCGTTGCTATTATTCATGAGATTATTAGACACGGTGCTACAGACCTGACCCTGTCCTTCCAATCAAACTCCATATGTCCGGAGTTACTGGCAGGGGCTATGATTCTGGATCCGGACCGTGTTTCCATAAAGCGGGTGGAACTGGCCTGGTGGGGGTATGAAATTATCGGCATCGCACCAATGCTGCGCTACCTGGCCACAAATGGCATGATTGAAATGGACGATTACACCAACTATGGTATGTCGGTGCGGTTTAAAGCGGCGTCAATGGGAATACCCTTCATTCCGGTTAGAGATCATGGCGGTTCGGATATGGAGCTAATTAACAGGGGCAAGATGGTTAAGTGCCCATTTAGCGGCAAGAATGTTTATCTGATTCCAGCCTGTCATCCCGATGTGGGTATTGTTCACACCACCGCCGCGGATATGTACGGGAATGCCCGGATTTTTGGGGCCTACTGCACCTGCCCGGAAATAGCAATGGCTGCTAATGCCACGATTATGACCACGGAAAAAATAATTGCTTCTGAAAATATTAGAACTTATCCAAACCTCACTGAAATTCCATTCCCAGTAGTGGACACCGTAACTGAGGTACCTTATGGATCCTATCCGGGGGCCAGCTACGGCAGCTACTGGTTTGATATGGATCACCTGAAAATGTTTAGAAGCATTTGCGAGGATTTCCGCAAGACCGGCAGCAAGGATGCACTGAAAAAATATTACGATGAATACATTTTCGGCTGCGAAAATCACGATGACTTTATCGATAAAATTGGTTATAAAACCATTAAAAAACTAAAAGATCTCGATGGTGGTCAACCAATTATCCTAACCTAGTTAATGGCTTAATTAAACTAAATTATTATACTAAGGAGGTAAAGGAATGTCTGAATATACGCCATTTGAAATGATTGCCTATACCGGTTCCAGAGTCCTCGAAGACGAGAAAATAGTGTTTGTGGGCACCGGACTGCCAATCATTGCGGCAATGCACGCCCAGTTTACCCATGCCCCTAACCTTTACATGATTTATGAAGCCGGTTCACTGGCTCCTATCCTGGAAATGGGGATGCCCCTATCTGTGGGTGATACCAGGGCTGCCCGCAAAGCCTGTTATCTCAAGGGTTTGTGTGGTGCTTTTGAACTAACCCAGAGAGGCTGTGCCGACTATGCCTTCATCGGTGGCGCCCAGATTGATATGTACGGAAATATCTGTTCAACTATTGAAGGACAGAATTACGATAAACCTGGTATCCGTTTCCCGGGCAGCGGCGGCGCCGGTGCTATGGCTGCCAATTGTGAAAAAACCATTGCTATTATGGCCCTGGAAAAAAGGAGATTTGTCAAGAAACTCGACTTTGTAACCAGTATCGGCTTTGGCGACGGATCGGCAGATTATCGGGAAAAAGCCGGCGTTTTGGGTGCCGGACCCTATCGGGTGATTACCAACCAGGCGCTATTTGGTTTTGACGAGGATACCAGGAGGATGGAACTACTGGAGGTAAAACCGGGCCTTACTCCTGCTGATATACAGGATTTGGTTGGCTTCGAACTGGTTATCTCGCCTGATGTCAAGGATATGGCAGAGCCTACAGATGAGGATTTGAGGCTGCTCAGGGATGTTATTGATGCCGAAGGTTATTTCCTGAAGAGAGTCATAAAGAAATAGCTAGAATATAATGGGTATTCGGGAGGTGTTATATAGATTTAAATATTTTATAAAAAAAGCCCCTAAAAAGGCTTAAGTTTAAAAAAGAAAAGTACCCCCAAATGATCTGCGCCTGGGCAAAAGGCGCACTTTTTTTGCTTAGATTAATCTGCTAAAATGTGCTACTTTGGGCCGGTATCCACCAGCTTTTCTTGAATGGCCAGGACCGCCGCCTGGGTGCGATCGTTTACATCCAATTTGATCAGGATACTGCTGACATGGGCCTTTACGGTACGCAGTGTAATATTTAGCTTGCCTGCGATTTCTTTATTACTGTTACCGTTGACAATTAGTTGGAGAACTTCTTTCTCCCGATAGGTCAGTAAGGAAGGTTCTTTGGGAATCCTATAGTGGGGTGAACCTTGTACCAGATTTACCAGGAGGTCATTGGCAATAGCAGTATCAACAAAATAGCGGCCCTCGGCAACGCTTTCCACGATCTCGATTAATTGTTCGGCCGGACTGTCCTTTAAGACGTAAGCAGAGCAGCCGTCGCGGATGGCTTGAACGACTTTGTCGTGCTGGTTACTGACGGTAAGAATAATGATATGAATATTGGGGTTTTTGGCTTTGATTAATTTTGCGGCCCTGATACCATCCATTTTGGGCATATTTACGTCCATAAGGATCATTGTCGGCTTGAATTTTTTAATGCAGTCTATAGCTTCTTCACCGTTAGTTGCTTCACCCACCACGGTAATATCATGCAGGTCAAATAGCATCTTGAGACTACGGCGTACCAGCGGGTCATCATCCACCAGCAATAAGCGGATATCACTACACAGATATTCATTCATCTGAATCACCATGCCGGGCTTGATTAAATACTGGCAGGGTAACGATAAACTTTGTTCCCCAGCCCGGTTCACTTTCTAGTTTAATTGAGCCGCGGTGTGCTTCGATATTTTTTTTGGCTATGGCCAGACCCAGGCCTGTACCACTTTGTTTAGTTGTAAAAAAGGGTTCAAATATTTTTTGCTGAATTTCCTTGGATATCCCGCTGCCCCAATCCTCAACAACAATAACAACTTGATCAAAAAGATGATCAGTAGATATTCTTACAGTGCCGCCACCTTCAGTGGCTACAAGGGCATTCGTCAACAGGTTGCTAAATACCTCCTTAAGCTTTTCTACATCACCAAGGGTATAAGGAACAGGCTTGTTCAGGGAGGTTTCTACAATAAAATTTTTTCCTCTTCCTTCTCTGTATTCCTCTACCAATCCTTTTAACAGCTCGTTCAGGTTGACTTCTTCCAGCCGTAGGTAGGTGCTGCTTGAAAATCGCAATAGATCTTCAGCTGTCCTGCTGACCCGGTCCACAGCCTCCTTTACTATATTTAAATCCTCACTAATATCCATCTTCCAGGAGGATTTTTTCCCTATGGAATATAGGGATACCCGAATTGAGGTCAGAGGGTTTTTAATTTCATGGGCGATAATGGCTGCTGCCTTACCAAGGGAGGCCAATCTTTCCGCCTGTTTTACCTTTTGTTGCAGTACAGTAATGATTTCTTCTTTTTCTTTGAGGTCCTTTTCATAGGTTAGCGAGTCTTTAACGGCGACACTGATTTGGTTACAAATCAATTCCAGCATACAAAGGTCCCTGAGGGAGAAATCGCCCTTGCTCTCAGGACGCATTACATGGATTGTGCCTAAAAAGCTGTCTTCTAAAAGGATCGGCGCCCCGATACTGTAGAGAACACCATCACGCCTGAGGGCAGACTGGAAATAAGGAAGCCGCTTAATTTCTTCGACAGGAAATATGTCGGTGGCGCGCCAGCCTTTTTTGGTACGGAGTTGTTTCATAAAGAGGAAATGGCTGGAGATGTTTTCCCTGAATTGTTTGAGCAATCTTTCACTTAAGCCGATATTGGAATGGATGGTAATTTTTCCTGTACTTTCATGGTAGAAGAAAATGCCGCTTTTTGTGTGTTGAATTAATTTTGGTAGGTGGGAGTGTACTGATTGCAATATTTCATCAAGAGCATTATTGGAGGTAACAATATTGCTTATTTTTAGGAGGATATCCAGTTCTTCTAATGTAAGTTCCTTTTGTGCAAAGCCACTGTTGTCTGCTCTGGTTGCGGACATTAAAACCCTCCCCCCATCGAGGATATATGTCTATTATAGCAGGTTAAGGTGTATTAATCATCTTAGCAATTTAAATTGTTTAGGTTGGGTTGTTGTTGAGGGCAAAGGTTTAGCTAATTATGGTCATGATCATGATCATTGCTGCAGATAAAAGGGCGATGTTTGGTGAAAAATGTGGATATTTAGCGATTGTTTGTTAGAAAAGGGAGACCAGTAAATAGATTATGCCGGCAAGTGTGGCTGTGATCGGCAGGGTAATAACCCAGGCGATGACCATTTGCTGGGCTGTAGACCAACGTACAGAGGAAAAACGTCTGGCAGAGCCTACTCCCATTATGGATGAGGATATTACATGGGTTGTACTGACCGGCAGCCTGAGTAGGGTAGCTATAATAATAATGGTTGCTGATGCAAAATCCGCAGCAAAACCACTGGCCGGCTCCAGCTTAATAATTCTGGTACCAATGGTTTTAATAATCCGCCATCCGCCCACGGATGTACCCAGGGCCATGGCCAGGGCGCAGGACACCTTGACCCAAAGCTGCACGTCCAGGTTGGACTGGATACCGCCTGCTACCAGGGCAAAGGTGATAATGCCCATAGACTTTTGGGCATCATTGGTCCCGTGGCTGAATGCCTGCCAGGCAGCAGTGAAAATTTGCATAATGCGAAAATTCCTGTTTATTCGGCCCGGGTTACTGTTTTTAAAAATTATTCTAATCAGATTCATAATAATGAAGCCTACAGTAAAAGCGATTAGGGGGGATAGAATTAAGGCCTGGACAATGGTAATGAAACCGGCATAGTTTACCGATAGATAGCCCTCTCCAATGATGACAGCTCCGGCTAAAGAACCAATCAGGGCATGGGAAGAACTGCTGGGTATACCAAAATACCAGGTAACGAGATTCCAGATGATAGCCGATATTAGCGCTGCTACCACTATGATGGTACCATTGTCCAACACCAACGGATCAGCTATTTTGCCGCCAATTGTTTGCGCTACCCCGGTAAAGGTCAAGGCACCGAGGAGATTCATAACCGCAGCAAAAAGTATGGCCACCCGGGGAGGCAGGGCCTTAGTGGATATGGAGGTGGCTATTGTGTTTGCTGTGTCGTGAAATCCATTTATAAAATCAAAGGTCAGCGCCAAAAATACAACAATGGAAATAGGGAGCATAATTGGATCAAACATTTTAACCCCTCTTAAGAATTACGCATGATGATACCTTCTAAGATGTTGGCCACATCTTCGCATGCATCTGAAACTTCTTCCATCATGTAGTAGATTTCTTTTCGCTTAATGATTTCAATCGGATCTGTAAAATTGAAAAAAAGTGTTTTAAGGCTATCTCGGAGGAGATCATCGGCTACATTTTCTAGTTCGTTAATTTTGTGGGTGTGTCTTGGTATTTCCTTTAGTTTTTTATCTGCCAGACAATTTATGGCATAAACTATTTCCTGGGTACACATTTCTATGTTTCTGGCAAACAGCTTCATAAAGTCATCAACTTCCGTAACACTAAAGAGATCAAAACTCCAGGCACAGGCCTCCAGCAGATCAAGGACATCATCCAGTTTTATCGTCAGACCAAAAATATCTTCACGGTCTATCGGTGTGATAAAGGTGTTGTTGAGAGCTTTGATTATTTCGTGGGTGTACTGATCTCCCTTGGATTCAATGGACTTTATTTGGATGGCAAATTTCTCGGCATCTTCAAGATTGTTCAGTTCTTCCCGAAAAATCTTGGAGGCTGTCATTATGTTTTCGACCACGGCAACGAAATATTCGAAAAAGGGGTCCCTTCTTCTCTTTAACATGATTTCACCTCAAAAAGAATTGGTTTTATATTAAATGTCATTGCCACAGGTGTATGCTTTCATTTTGTACATATTCCCCTGATATCTTACCATACCTTGCTTTTTTTAATGTTAAATCCATGTTAAGAAAGCCTGTTCATGGTAAAGCTGTATTGAGATGTTCCTGGTAAAACTCCTGTTTTTATTTAGGAAGTTGTTGAAAAAAGGGGTAAGCTGGAATAAAGCGCATAATTTGTTTTACAAAAGTGTGTATTTGCTGCATAATTATGTTAATGTAGGCTTTAAATACCGTAATAGGAAGGGGGTAAGACTGGTTTGAAAACGGGACTTGTATATGATCCGGCTTATTTAAACCATGACACGGGGAGGTTTCCGGAAAGGGCAGACAGGGTGTCCTATAGCTACAGTGCACTGGCAGACGCGGGTATGTTGGAAAGGGTTGTCGATATTAAGCCCCGCCCGGCAACTGTTGAGGAAATAAGGTTGGTTCATGAGCAAGAATATATTAACCGGATTAGGGATTTTTCCGACCGTGGTGGGGGCGTTCTGACATTTGATAGTGCGGGTTCCAGCGCTACCTTTGATACGGCACTACTGGCAGCAGGTGGAGTGCTCACAGCCCTTGATGCTGTGATGGATAAAAAAATTGAAACCGCCTTTGCCCTAGTACGACCACCGGGGCACCATGCCCTGCCGGGGAAGTCCATGGGCTTCTGTTTTTTTAACAATCTGGCCATATGCGCCCGCTATGCAGCTAAAAAATACGATTTAGACCGGATTCTGATCATTGACTGGGACGAGCATCATGGCAATGGGATCGAGGATGCTTTTTATGCTGAAGATTCAGTCCTTTATTTTTCAGTGCACCGGTATGGTAGTTTCCCGGATACCGGTGCGGCCAGGTTCGTGGGCGAGGGCAGGGGAGAAGGTTATAATATTAATGTGCCCCTACCCAGGAAGAGTAATGATGATGATTATGAATATGCCTTTCAACAAATCCTACTGCCGGTGGCAGACGCCTATAAACCTGAACTGGTGTTGGTTGCGGCGGGTATGGATGCCCACGCCAGGGACCCTATCGGACAGATGAAAATGTCCGGCACCGGCTTTGGCAGACTGGCGGCAGCAGTCCTGGAGATAGCCGGCAGGTACTGCAACGGTACCTCAATTTTTGTGCTAGAAGGGGGTTATAATCCTAAAGCTCTGGCGGATGGTGTGCTGGCCATAGTTAATACATTGGTTGACTGGGATATAAAAAAGGTTCGCCCTGCTTCCAAGGAACTGCCGCCTGCAAGAAGGGCCGTTAGGAAGGTTGTAGATGGTGTCAAGCAAATGCACAGGCGCTACTGGCCCTTTTTATAGCCTACTATTTCCAGGCAAACTAGTGATTGGTCTCCTGTTCCTCCTCCGGGTGGAAATGATCTTCGGCAAACATTTCTAACCCTATTTTCTTGAAAATAGAGTTTAGCCACAGAGCGACAAACCCTAAAATACCGGCTGCCAGCACAGTAAAGTACATACCGGCCCCGATCCCTGTGCCCAAACCGGCGGTAAGCCAGATACTGGCTGCAGTGGTCAGCCCGCTCAGGTGGTTTTTGTCCCTGAATATTAGCCCCCCACCGATAAAGCCAACACCAGTGACAATTTGCGCCGCTATCCTGGCCGGATCTGCCCGGTAATATGGTTGGGCGCTGAACTCTGTAAAACCATAAACACCAATAATTGTAAAGAGGGCCGCGCCCAGCCCGACCAAAGCATGCGTCCTCAACCCGGCAGGTTTGTGCCTGACCTTTCTTTCAGTGCCGATTATGGCGCCTATTAAAAATGCCAAAAATAGTCTGAGGGCGATTTCTTTTTCATCAATGGCCATTCGGGTCCCCCCCTGCAAATTTTACCTATAATATAACATATTAGCTCTTTTATATGGTTATACAACCAAAGATAAGATTCACAGTGAATAATCAGGTTTCCGGCAAAAATGTAACAACAGGATGCCCCTATATAGGGACATCCTGTCTTGGTCTACCGTCCGTCGGCAATGGTTCTTTCGGCTCTTTCAATGGCTAACCGGACCAGGTTACCACAGTCCCTTGATGGAACATTGCCGAAGTAACCTCCGTCCCGGCGCACCACATCGCCTATGCCAAGTTCATCAGCTAATTCGAACTTCAGTCTTTCGGACATAACTCCTCTACGACTTCTGCCCATTAGCCAACCCCCTTTTTGTGGGACGGTAGCCAGTATTATTATTTGTTAAAAAGAATGATTATAAACAAGAAAATATTAACGTTGCCATGACAGTTTACCCTTAAGGGCCAGGTGTGTGAGCACATACATAGCATGGGACCAGGTTAAGGGCAGCACCCAGGCGGGACCACCATGATGTTTATCGGCCTGCTCCGGAAAAAGCAGGTGCTGATTTGCTTGTTCCAGAGTCCACTGATATAGTTCCCCAGCCCGGCTGCGATTTCCGGCCAGGCAATAATAGATGGCCAGCCAGAGGCTGGTGATTAGCCAGGGATTGCCGCCTCTGTAATTATCTCCTTCATAGCGGTGAATGCCGCCCACATTGTGGTTCCACAGGTTTTTTTCAATGGCCTCTACCGTGGCCGCCATTCTTCTATCCGTGGGCTCCAGGACGGCAAAAGGATAGGCCAGACCAAGCAAGGCGGCGTCAATGCGTTCGTCCATGTCGGTCCAGTGGGTCACATAAAGACCGGTGGGGTCTTTCGTGATGTGAGCCCTTCCTCCCGTGTGCAGGATATGATTGTAGTGATCCCCATGAATCCGATGTTTGGCTCCGCGGATAAAACTATTGCGCCGGTCAGACCACTGGTGCTTAAGGATGCCCTCCTTTATTTGCTCAGAGCCGGCCAGCCAGGAGTTGGATTTTTCTTTTTTCCCCAGGGAATGAGCTAGATCTGCAGCGGCCTTTAGGCCGGCGAAGGCTGCCGCTGCAGAATAGGTCGCCTGGCCGTATAAATCCTCCCAGGGGTCGAAACTTGCTATGGGAAGGCCGTTTTCTTGAATGTTAGCCGTCAGGTAATCGGCGCCGGCTTCTAGGGAAGGCCAGATACTATTGGCAAAACCCTGGTCACCCGTCAGGTGGAAGTGGTGGCCATAACCCCATAACACTGAACCAACCTCATCAATTTGTTTTCCCCAGAAAGGGGCCAGGGCGCCATCAGTAAAATAGCGCTGGTGCCAGCTGCCGTCCCGATCTTGTACCGAGGCGGCAAAATTATAAAACTGGCGGGCGGGATCATGATAGCCGGCTTCGTCCTGGGCTGCTGTGATAAATACGGAGTCCCGGGGCCAGCAGTAGCCATAACCACCACTGGCAGTATAATAGGGATCAAGCTCCGGGGCAGCAATAGAAGCGCCGGTTTCCTTATTTGTTAGAAGCCTGATAGTCAGCAGTGATCTGCTAAATGGGCTTTGTTCTTCTTCCCCAATCAGGTTCAAGCTTGGTTCCAGCCAGCCCTGCCAGAATTGCTTTGTTTTCTCCAGCCACTGTTCACCATTTTTTGCACCGGCAGCAGCCAAAAGGGACCGCACCTGATCTTCATTTTGGCCGGCTGCCAGATAGAGGGTGAAAGCCTTACTGTTGCCCGGATCCAGTTCACCCAGGTCCCAGGCCAGGCTGCCGGCGCTATGCAGGATGTTGTCACCGGCCCCCTGTAAAAACCCCTTTGAGGCATCCTGGAAAGGGTCGGAGCCGGTGCCCCGGCGGCCGCACTGGTAGCCGGCCAAGGGGTAGCCGGCCCCGGCCAGGGCCAGGTATACATTTCTGCGGAAAAAAACCAAAGAATTATTGGAGAAATCTATGTAGGCCCCATCCTGTATAGCCGATCCCTCAATGGTGAAAGAACAGTAGATAAAAAATGTAATCTGTTCGCTTTTTTTGCCCTCGTTTTTAAACTGATAGTGCCTGACCAGGATATCGTTGTCAGGTAAGACAAAATCACTTTGGGTTACCTTGATGTGATGGGTGTTGCTGGTTAGCGTTGTTTCCAAAATATTTGTGTTATCTATATAGCGCTGTGTGTTTTCCCAAATGTTTAAATGAAACCACTTGGTAAAACCCTTCCATTCCGGATAGGCGATTCTGATACCGGGCCAAAAATGGCCCAGGTGCTGGCCATATTCGATGTGCGGCCAGAAAAGCTTGAAAATCTCACCGTTTTCCCGGTGACAAGCCAGCATTTTGGAATTTCCTATTATTGCTACCGGCATTTCCGGTGGGGAATTCTGTGATCTGATATTTCTCACCGCCATCTAACATATTGCCTGATTTATTATGCAACCTCTGTTGGTACACCAGTATTAGTATGTGCTGTTAAGCACTTTTAAATTGAAAAAAATAATAACCTAAAACAAGATTTTTAATAGCTCCTCGTGGATGTACCCGTTGCTGGCGACAATGGAAAGATGGTTTTCCAGGCTGAGGACCTCCCCATTAATGTCAGTGACCTTGCCGCCTGCTTCTTCCACCAGCAGGGCCCCGGCCGCCACATCCCAGGGCATCAGGGTGTTTTCCCAAAAGCCGGTCAGCCGCCCACAAGATATATAGGCCAGCTCCAGGGCTGCCGACCCCAGGGCCCGCAGGTTGCTGCAGCCGGCAGCTACCTGTTGATAGTTGATCCCCTCAAGCCGGTGGCTAAAGTCTTTATTAGCCGGATAGCCCGTAACCAGTAGTGCCTTACTCAGTTCTCTTCGGGACTGATCCACCTCTACCGGCCTGCCGTTCAGGTTTGTCCCCCCACCGGCTGTCGCAGAAAAACATTCATCGTGGAGGGGGTCGTAGACTACCCCAACCACCATTTTCCCATCCCGGGCCAGGCCGATAGAGACGCTGCAGAAAGGAATGCCATAGACAAAATTGGTAGTGCCGTCCAGGGGGTCCACATACCAGGTATAATCATTGGCGCTGCTCTTAACCTGTCCGCTGCCTTCCTCACCGATAATGGTGTGTTCGGGAAATATTCTGCTCAGTTCCCCGGTGATGAGCAATTCTGCCTGACGATCAACTTCAGTTACCAGGTCCGAGGGGCAGGATTTATATCCTCTGGTAAATTCCCCACCAAACTTGTCCCTAATGAGCTCACCGGCCTTTTTGGCCAGGGTGGCGGCGGTATTTACATAAATATTATATTTCACGGTTTTACCCCCATCAGGCTTATAATTATTTATCATCCATTATCCTAACGGCTGTCCGTTGGTAACCCTTTACATTCACTTCGGCAACAACATAATTTACCTGTGTGGCCGGCAGCTAGTATTCCCAGTCAAATTTGCCTATCTCATGATACTGTTCCATAGCACCCTTCATGATGCTGCAAATTTTCTCCAGGCCGGCGGGGGTTTTGGCTTCGCAGCGGGCTACCAGCACCGGTTGGGTATTGGATGCCCTAATCAGGCCCCAGCCGTCGCCGAAGAGGACCCGCAAGCCATCCACGTCGATAACTTCATACTGGTGTTTAAATTGCTTTACCAGATCATCTACTACCCGAAACTTGTCCCCATCGGGGCAGGGGACCCTAGTTTCCGCCGTGGAATAATATTTGGGTATATCGGCAAGCATTTTTGATAGGGGTTGGTCTGTGTGGGAAAGCAAACGTAAGAGACGGCCTGCAGCATAAAAGGCGTCATCAAAGCCGTAGTATTCATCGGCGAAGAATATGTGTCCGGACATTTCCCCGGTGAATACAGCACCAATTTCCTTCATTTTAGCTTTGATCAGGGAATGACCTGTTTTATAGAAGAAGGGTTTGCCGCCTAAACGGTTGACCTCATCAACCAGCGCCTGGGAGCACTTGACCTCGATAATGGCCTGGGCGCCAGGGTAGGTGGGCATAATTTCACGCCAATACAAGCACATCAACATGTCCCCCCAGATGATTCCCCCTGTTTCATCAACAACACCAATCCGGTCAGCATCACCGTCAAAGGCAATACCCAGATCCGCGCCCTTTTCAATAACAGTTTTTCTGAGCATAGTAAGGTTGACTGTTTTAACCGGATCCGGCTGGTGGTTAGGGAAGGTGCCGTCAGATTCACAGTAAAGGGGAATCACCTCACAGCCCCAGTTTTCCAGGATCTCCACGGCATTAAGTGAAGCGGTACCATTGCCGCAGTCAATTACTACCTTTAGCCGGCGCGGCCCCAGCGTTATTTTTTCCTTTAGCATAGCCAGGTAGTGGGGCACCGCATCCTTTTCCGTCCGGCTGCCTGCACCGGTCGGGAAATTGCCGGCCACCATCATTTCTCTAAGCTTTTGAATGTCTTCGCCATATATGGTGCTGTCCCCAAGGGCCAGTTTGAAGCCATTATCCTCCGGCGGGTTATGACTGCCGGTGATCATCACCCCGCCATCTATTCCGTAGTGGATACGGGCATGGTACAAGACAGGTGTAACTACCACACCGATGTCAACAATATCACAACCAACAGACAACAGCCCCCTGGATATGGCATCCCGCAGGCGGTCTGAGCTGAGACGGTTATCCCTGCCGATCAACACCTTCTTGGTTCCTGTTTTCCTAACAAAAGCGCCAAAAGCCTTTCCCAGCAGTTCGATAACCTCGTCACGCAGATCCGTCTCTGCCACCCCACGGATGTCATATTGCCGGAATATTTGCGGGTTGATATTCGCCATAGCCAGCCTCCTAATTAATATTTATTGTAAAGCAATTTTTTAATTAGGATAATTATACCATATCATTTCAACCCCTGCATCTGTGGGGGGGCTGCTCGCCAATCGTCAGCAATTACCCTGCTAATCCCTTATAGGTAGGCTAAAAACTGCCATTATTATGGCACGATTATGTTATGTGTATCCACAAGACATGTGGATATTTCTCCAATGGGGGCAATACCTACTATTCTGCCTATCTTCCGGCGGCCATGTCGAAGAGCACAGAAAATGGAGCAGTCAACTATGGTAAATTATGCTACGATGAGGTTAGAATGTAAGTAAAAAGGGTTATTTAAGTTGGTTCAAGAAATAGGACCATAAAAGACAAGGGAGTATTTCCATGAAATTGACAATTACACTAGAGGGAGAAACGAAAGGGATTGTGCTACCCATACACCATAATCATTTCATTCAGGCTGCCTTATACCAGCTTCTAGATCCGATTTACGCCTCATTTCTCCATGAACAAGGCTATGCCTATGAAAAAAGACAGTTCCGTCTATTTTCCTTCTCCAGATTGCTGGGGAAATTTTCCCTACAGCCCAGAGAGAGTGCAATTACATTCATTGGCCCCATAAAATTGGTGGTTTTAACCCCCTTAAAGCCAATCTCTCAGGGTATTGTTAATTCTTTCATTATGGGGAAGGAATTCAGGATTGGCAGTCAGCAGTTATTTAGCACGGGAGTACAACTAGATTATCCAGCAGTATCCAGTCGAAAAATTAGAATCCGTTCACTGTCACCCATTGTCAGTTACAGCACGCTGGAACGGCACGATGGGAGCAAATTTACCTATTATTTTGAACCAAGTGAAAGGGATTTTAGCCGACTAGTGGCAGGGAATTTATACAGGAAGTGGCAGGCCTGGAAAAGAGATGCGGATTTAGCTGAAGTAAATTTCGATTTTTCCATAAAACCCTTACATTCTATTAAAAGAAGAATCATTATGTACAAAGGCATTGTGATCAAGGGATATTCCGGTCATTACCTATTAGAGGGAGAACCCAGGTACTTGGAGTTTGCCCTCAATGTGGGGTTAGGGGCCAAGGGATCCCAGGGATTGGGGGTAGTGGAGAAGGTGTAGGGATGGCCCCATTTAAAAAGGATATTGGAATATTTGACATTTAAATCCCCATGTGTTATTTTAAAGATGCGGAATTAGCTGTTGTAGCATACCTATTAGGAATAGAAACTTAGTGTAGGATTATTATGATTCAAAAGCAGCGGTTCCGTGTTATTTTAATATGCAAAATGGTTCCTTATTAGTATAGGAATATTCATGTCTTAAGGGTATGCTAGATGTACAAATTTATTATAAAGGAGGATAGAAATGCTCTTAACAGATATCATTCGAATTGGGCAGCCCATTGTGGAAAGTGAAATGTCTATTGGGGAACGTATACAGTTACTTACTGATGTGAGCAAGGATGAGGTAAAAAATTTTTATGGCAATGTTTTTATTGTAGAGTTAAATAATGAGGAAACCATACTTCATTATCGCAAGCTACAGGATGAGGTAAATGGTCCTGTTAATTTGGACACTGCTATTGTTATGCCCGTTACAATACCTTCGGGAAATCCCTTACTTGCTCAAGGGATTTATCCCCTGGCCAGTTATCCCCTATATGGCCGACATATTAACGAACTCCCAGAACAGAAAAAGACATTCAAGTTAGTTTTTGATCGTTTTGCCAGAACCATCCCTTACATGGAGTTTAGAAAGGACGAATTGGAAAAAAAAGCAACCCTAGTTGCCGACTGCTTGGTTCGGGAAGGAGACCGGTATATTACACAGGGAAAAGGGGTTTTATATGTTGTGGATCATTCCCTGGGCCTATTTAGTTTTGATCAGGGTGAAAACCACTTTGCTATTGGTATAAGGGAAGCCAACGGCAATCCGTTGTGTGTAGATGGCCGGCAAATAGTTGACAACATAATTCAATCACGTCTTGAAGAAGCAAAGGAACTAGGTGTGACCACCGATGCCATCTCGACTGTGTTGAATGAACAATCAGAAAAATTAGTTTCCGCGTATAATAAAGGCTGGTTATGGCTGAGCCATACGTGGGATTTACCAGCTTCTATTTATTGGCGTAAAAAGGATTGGGTTAAGGGTATCAGATTGAATCGACAGGAATATGAAGCCTTTGTCTACGGTGCTCAATTTTTGAAGCAGGTTCAGACCCCTATTAGAGGCGCCCTTCTTAAGGAAATGTTTGCCCCTGTGTTTAACGTTGAAGCAAAACAACATATGAGACCAACCAGTTTTGAAACAATTTATGGTATCCCCTATTTCTTGCCAATAACCGGGGCCAGCCCCGTGGAAATGTACAAATATTTTCGGCAACTGCAAAATAGACTTGAAGCCAAGGATATACCACCCAATGCCTTGCAACTAGAGGTTATTGGGGGGCTGGAAAGACGGATCATCCCTAGTTTGAAAGATAATTATCGTATCACCATTATTTATTACTCTGGGATCCTGGCCAGGGGAGATATTCATATCCGCGGACAAATTGAAGACATAGTGCCCAGTGTAGCTGCTAAGGTGCAAAACCTGATTAAACGTCTTCAAAAGGCCACCTGCGATGAATTTGGGGATATGCTGCAGGTTGCGGAAAAACAACAAGAGGTTGTTAGATTTAGGGTCAGGTATCTACCTGCTTTGCTAAGCAATGCCTATGGGCCAGGCTATTTATGGTCATCTATGGAGAAGATTCTTAATGGTCGTCCTATTGGGTTGGAGCGGGTTGCAAAACAGACGGTACACCGCATCACTGAAATAGCAAATAAAGGAAATGTTTTTGGCGTTCGTTTGGAATTGCTTTTTTATCACCTTTTTATTGCCTTTTATCATGATTATCACCAACAAATTTTAAATGAAAGGAAGGGAGGAATGGTTTTGCGTGATTTAAAAGAACTAATGGAACGTTATAACGGAGAACGACTTACCTTTGCTGATCTTGACACTGTGGAAAAGGTGGGTTTTATCACTGGTCTGTTGGTGCAGCAATTTGGCCGTTCTTATTATGCAAAGGTAGGTAGTGACTACCTGAGGACAAGAATTATGCGTTTTGGCAGCAAACTAAATCCAGAAATGATCTGGAAAAATGGTTTAGTGAAAATGGAAGAATTGCGAAAGCAGCGTGATTTGGGAATTCAATTGAATTATGAAAAGGCTTTAGCCCTAACATTGCCGGCACTGCTGGAGCTAAAGAATAATAACCAGTTGGCAAAAAACAAGAATGAATTTCTAACCATGTTTTGGTCTGGTTATTTAATGTTACCCAAAAAAGAAAAGGAGATAAAAAGTAATGAAAGTCAATAATGGTGAATTGATGTTTGTTAAGTCTGTAAAGGATGGTATTCCGAACAGGGATCCAATTAACGATAGTGATGCCCGCAGGCTATTTCCCGAAGAAGATGGGCGTATATCCCTTTCCGACGTGAGTATTAAGCGAGATGTGCGGGACTTTATTATTTCAATGTATCCTGATGGAGGAGAAATAAATCATGTTTTTGTTCAGCCTATTATCAACGAAAAAGGGAAATTGTTAGGCCGTAAATCTTTAGCAGAAAACATTGCCAAAGCAGTGAAAAAAGAAAAAGAAGCAAAGGCGGATATGAAAGCAGTTTTAATTAACCATGCTTTTGATGTACGTACCTTCGGCATTGTTTATTCTGAAAAGCCAAAGTTTAATTTGACTGGTCCTGTGCAGTTTTCTTGGGCACATTCCCTTCATCCTGTTGACACCCAATATGTTCAAGGTACAGTAACCATGCCTAGTAAAGATGTTTCCGATGATGGTGGGGGTGAAGGAAAAACCCAGGGCACCATTTGGACTAGCTATATTGTCCCCTTTGCTGTTTTTGCAATGACGGGTGTAATAAACGCCAGGACTGCGGAGCATTCCCAAATGACTAAAGATGACCAGGAACTCTTACTACGGGGCTTATGGCAAGGGACCCAGTATCGACATGCTCGGGGCAGGGGGCAGCAAGAAGCCTTGTTTTTAGTTCATGTGGAATATAATGATCCTTTCTTCCGTATTGGCTATCTTGAGGAAAGGATCAGGTTGTTACCCGGTGCAGATGTTTGGCGGACAGATAGTGAGCGGCCTTCCTCTATAAAAGAGGTTACCCTTGATGTTAGTGAACTGGTTGGTGCATTGGAGGAGTATGGGAAAAAAATAGAAAGATGTCGGGTGTGGAAGCATCCTTTATTGCAATTACAAGGCAATGTGAAAAATCACATTCAAGAAATCTCCTGGTAGGGGGGAGAAACTTGAAACTTATTGCTTTTGATGTAAGAAGCACCATAGCTCACTTCCGCAGGCCGGACACAACCTCCACCCATTTAACATTTCCCTTTATCCCCCCAACGGCAGCCAAAGGGTTGGTAGGGGCAGTTTTGGGTATCGAAGACTTTGTAACAACAGATCAGGTGGGGATCCAGTTGCTTTCCGAGGTGCGAATGATCAGTCAGCGCCTTTCCCTTCTAGGCAAAGGCAGCAGGAATACATTCAACAGGCCGACAACTATCCAGCTTTTGGTGGAACCTGCTTACCGTATTTATTACGCCGGGGAACAATATACAGACAGGCTAGAATTCATGCTGCAAAATAAACAGGCTATATATAGTACCTATTTGGGATCCGCATTTTCCCTTACAACGCCGGAGTATGCAGGCACCTGGGACGTGTCGGAGGTAGATTTCTCCGGGGATTGGTATTCCGCCATTTCGGTGGTGCCTGCCTCCATTATTGAGGAATTGTCTTTGGAAGACGGTAACTATTATCAACGGGCCAGTGGGTTTATGAAAAAATACGAAGGAGGCAGAAGCTTTACCAAATCAGTGGACTTTATATACGAGCAAAGGGGAGCAAAATTAACATTTAAGCTGAAAGGAACAGATGTGGAGTTTACCTCAGTGGAACTGGGTGGTGAATTAGTGTGTCTTCTTTAACTCCGTGGGAGAATTGTTTGGCCCGACCTACCGAAGGAGAAAAAATATTTTACCTATCAAAACATCTTGAGGGGGCACGTAGCCAGGTTTGTTCTTTTTTGAAAACCATGCAGGTGAATAAAACTACGGGATTTCTACTGGAAATAGCAGCTGTCAGTCATGATGTGGGCAAAGCCCACCATGACTGGCAGCGTTATATTAGGGGAAAAACTTCCTCCAACCCTAATCACGCTAAATGTGGGGCCATCTTTTTTGCCTATCTGGCCTATCATTTTTTGCAAAACACTGGACTTTGGGAGCAACATCAATTTGATTGGCTCTTTATTACCCGTGACATTGCGGATCATCATGGTATCTTAAAAGGTTTTGTAGAAAATGAAGGCTTGAGCAGCAATTCTTTTGTCAGGATAGATATGGCGGGATTGGCCAACTGGCTTTATGAAGTTTTTCCCGAAATGAGGGAAATTGGAATAGGGATTACGGCAGAATGTATAAATGATTGGCAAAATGACTATGAAGATATTGTAACGGACACAATCTATGCCTTTTATGATCGAGAAGAAGCTGCAGCCCGTTCCCTTGATGAGCAAATGGATGTACTGCAGCAGTGGCGCAACCACACTGCAAAATTAATTGCTGCCGACCGGTTTGATATTGAACACATCAAGGATCAGCGCTTTGCCGTGTCAGATTGGCTAAAGGTTGCAAAAAACATTCGGGAATTTTGCAGCACTGGGAAAGATTGTTCCTTGAATCAGGTTCGGTCCAGGGCCCAGAAAATGATCATGGCACAATGGGAGCAAAACAGGGGCCATTCATTTTATGTTTTGGAAATGCCTACCGGTTATGGTAAAACAGTAACGGCTTTAAAATTGGCTAATGCTATCGCGAGAGAAGGTTTTTCCAAAATCATCTATGTGGCCCCCTACCTATCTATCTTGGAGCAAAATGCCGGGGATATCAGCAATGCTACAGGATACCAGTCAATGCAGCATCACTCAATGGCTTTGCTAGGTGCTGGGCGGAAAAAACGTGCAGGCCCTACTTCGGAAGAAAAAATACTTGACGAAAATGAAAACACTGATAAATTCAGTGATTTGTTTGTACAATCTTGGGCCAATCCCATAGTTTGCACCAGCTTTGTGCAAATGATGAAAGCTGTTTTTCCCCGCAGAGCACAAGAAACCCTGCGCCGGGTTTATTTGCATAATGCCATTATTATTATTGATGAACCTCAAATCATGGATGCCGCCGTTTGGAATCTTTTCTTAAAAGGGTTGGCCTCCCTGGAGCGTATCTGTAATCTTAAGGTTATATTTTGTTCTGCCACCATGCCACCTTTTACTTATGGTTTGCTCACCAAACCTACTAAACTGATGGTGCAGTCTTGTAAATCAGATAACCGCTACCAGATAAAGGTGGTGGATCCTATAGATGCAGAAGGATGTGTACAGCGGTTGAACAAAATAAATGAGCCTAGCAGTGCAGTTATTGTAAACACCATTTATGATGCATGTAATATTTTTGAATTACTGCCCCAACATGAGGAAATAGAGCGCTATCTGCTTCATGGCCTTATGGTTCCCTTGCATAAAAAAATGCAAATTGAAAAAATAAAGCGTGCCTTGGAAGAGCAGCAAAAGGGGCTTGGTAGGGCACAAGTTCAAGTCATATCCACCCAAATTCTAGAAGCGGGCGTGAACTTGAGCTTTCAATATATGTACCGTGCCCTTCCTATTTTGCCTTCTTTAACCCAGGCGGCCGGTAGAGTCAACAGACACAAAGAGAAGGATGAAGGTATGGGAACCATAGAGACGGGCAAGCTTTTGAGAAACGGAAAGGATACCCGTTTTATTTACTCCAATGCTTTGTGCCGGCTGTCAGATGAAATTCTATTTCAAAAAGATGTCTGGTTGGAAGAGGAAATGGGGGAATTGGTAACCACTTTTTACCAACATATGTTTACTGAGAATAGTTATCAAGCAGTTTTACAAGATATTAAAAAGGCAATGGCAGGCGACTGGGAGGGATTGTCTCGCCATGAAGTATTTGATAATAGGGAGTACTATCGCCTTCCCTTATTTATTCCTTTTGATTGGATAGAAAATGAGGATTTGTTGGATAAGGGCGTAAGGTTTTTGTTGGATGAATTTAGATTTAGTTCCCCCTGGGATATTTATGAACTTTTTATAGATAAAACTACCCGCCAGTCTTGGACCTATGAAAAGCGAAAAAAATTCAATATTTTATTTAACCAGTTTGTACTCCAGGTGCCGGCGGAAAAAGCATTAAAATTAGCTGCAAAAGAGGATTTTTTGCAAAAAAGAATCCCCATAATTATGGACGACAGACGCTATGATGCTGAAAAAGGGCTGCGTTTTTTGGAAGATGAAGTAAGTGACAGCTTTATTTAGGGTGAAGGAGTGGGATGTATGCTTGATAACTATCTTGCCTACCCAGTAACTGGAACTGATATTTGGTATTACTTTGTTTGCAAACGAGAGCTGTGGCTGATGATGCGCAAAATCGCCCCGGATCAAGAAGATGAAAATGTGGATATCGGGCGTTTTCTTCATGAGTATTACAGTAAAAGAGGAAAAGAAGAGATAGACTTAGGTAGCGGCAAAATAGATCGTTTGAAGAAAGTCAAGGGTAAATTAATCGCTCAAGAGATTAAAAAAAGTGCACGGTTTAGGGAGTCAAGCCGTTTTCAATTACTATTCTATTTGTACCAATTAAAAAAAATGGGTATTGAAGCCACAGGTGAATTGCTGTTTGCAGAAGAAAAAACCAAGGAAAAGGTGGAATTGAATGATGAAAATGAAAAGCAGTTGCTAAACGCAATAAAGGATATCCAAAACTATGTGGATATGCCGGTTCCGCCTCCTCCCCAAAAAATAAAATTCTGCCACAAGTGTGCCTATCGTGAGTATTGCTGGGCAGGTGAAGAATAGTGAAAAAAACCTTGTACATCACTAAAAGTGGTGAATTTAAGCGGAAACAAAACACCTTGTATTTTGAGGATCAAGAAGGTAAACGTCGGTTTATTCCAGTGGAAAATACCAATGATATATTTATTTTTGCTGAAGTCGATCTCAATACGAAACTGTTGGACTTCTTAGCTCAAAAGCAAATTGCCGTTCACTTTTTCAATTATTTTGGATATTATTCGGGTACTTATTATCCCAGGGAACATTTAAATTCCGGTCATGTAATATTAAAGCAGAGTGAGCTGTATCTAAACAAGAAACGGAGATTGGATTTAGCGAAGCGCTTTGTTGGGGGCTCTATCCGACAAATGATACAGGTATTAAAATACTATGTCAACCGCCGCAAAGAAAACAATCAAAAATTGCAAGGTGTTGTTCAGGAATTGCTGCATATAGAAAAAATATATGAGGAAGCCCAAACAATCGAGGAACTAATGGCTTACGAGGGGCATTCCCGAGAAAGGTATTATTCCTGTTTTGATGAAATAATCAATAACCCGGACTTTGTTTTTGAAAAACGAACCAAAAGGCCACCCCAAAATGCCTTAAATGCCATGCTCAGTTTTGGTAATACACTCTGCTACACGATGATTCTTAGTGAAATTTACAAGACCTATCTTGATCCACGAATTGGCTATCTTCATGCCACTAATTTCCGTAGATTTACCTTGAATTTGGATGTGGCAGAAATATTTAAACCGATAATGGTTGATCGGCTTATCTTCCAATTGATTAATAAAAAAATGATTACTGAAAAACATTTTGAGCAAGAGCATGGTGCTGGTATTTTGCTTAACGAGCCGGGTCGAAGGAGGTTTTTGGAGCAAATGGAGGATAGGATGAGAACGACCATAAATCACAGACATTTGGGTAGGAATGTATCATATCGTCGCTTATACCGTTTGGAACTGTATAAAATTCAAAAACATATTTTAGGGGAAAAAGACTATGAGCCCTTTGTCAGCCTTTGGTGAATTGGGGGGAGTGACCTTGTGTTTATCATTCTGGTCTATGACTTTGGTCAAAAAAGAGTAGGTAAAGCATTAAAAATATGTCGGAAATACCTGCACTGGGTACAGAATTCAGTTTTTGAGGGCAGAATTTCCCAAGCGAATTTGGTGAAAATAAAAAGGGAGCTGACATCATTAGTAAAGCCAGAAGAAGATTCTGTGATTATATATACCTTTCGGTCCAAAAAATATTCCAATAGAGAAATAATAGGGCTGGAAAAAGGGGAAGTGGACTTTATGATTTGAATTATCAATAAGAAGGTTTTTTTATATCAAAGGCGAATGTATGTATTTAAGGGAGAATGTAACTTATTGCGTGTAAATGGTTAATACTACCATAAAGGAGTTGACC
>JABMJD010000051.1 GCA_013201395.1 Candidatus Syntrophopropionicum ammoniitolerans | reverse complement strand
ATTACCTATTCAGATCGCCGTTCCCACTTCCCACGGGAATGAATTCAAGTTCAAGAACCGTCCCTGACTTGACTCTGGCTATTTCATTTTGGTCTTTTTCCCCGGAAATATAACGTCCCACCCTGGTCCGCATTGTTAAGAGGCGTGGTGGGCTCTGTTAGCCTCACGATACAGCACCGGCGGTGTGCAGTCAAGGATTTTTGCTTCTAACGTTAGACCTGTAAATAGAAAGTCAAGAGGTAAAAGCACCCCGGCTTGTGCTAGTAGTACACAACCATCCCTTTGTTTGGATGAAATTTTCGATAACTCAACCACTTACTCCCCTATTGCATCCGGTTTTTTTAAGAGGCAAAAGTCACAAAAATCATTATTTATATTTATCGGAGGCTCAGCAGGTATTATACCTTTATGAGATGCCCTGTTCCTTGTTCCCAGTAAGCTTTGTTCGATGTCCTCCCCTACATCCGCGTAGATTAAACCCTGTGCACCTACAAAACCGCAGGAAATTGCAGCCAATGCCTGACCGTAGTGGAGGGCAGCCTTTACATCCTCTTTAACCAGGTACCTGCGGGGATGTTCATATTTACCAATTAAACTATAAAGTAGTCCTGCCGTACACCAATCACCAGCACCGGCGGCATCGACAAAACTTGGTGCGTGTTGAACACCCATATGGATCCATTTGGACATTTTATTACCTTTATATCGGTAACTAAACACTAATCCTTCTTTCCCCAAAGTCCGAACAATCAACAGGAGCGATCCACTGATTGCCTTATCTCTAAGATTATCCGCCACAGTAGCAGAAACTTTTTCCGATGAAAATTTCACGATATGGGAATTCAAGGCATTCGTAATCAGGCTTCCAAGATTTCTGGAACTGTTTGGCTCATAAATGGCCCAAGAGCCCTTAGCTTTAAAAATCTTCCTTAGACACGCAATACCTCTGGATGATCTGTCGGTATAAAACACATTAAAACCATTCAATTCCAAATCACGTACAGCTTTTTCCCGCAAGGGCCTAAGCCGTGGTAATTGGCTACCACATTTAGGACAACTCAACAAAAACCTGTGTATCCCCCCATTGGCAGACGATAGTTCCTCCACTATACGCGGAGTTGCAAAACTGCTCCCCGCCAATTCGATTCTCTTCACCCCTAGTAGCTTTAAATTATGATTCAATATTTTAGCGGCTTCATCCTTATATTGATCAACCAGGACAGCATTCCGCCATCCCAACAAAGATAATGCCGCTACTATGTTGCCACATGAACCACCATTATAATAATAAGTCTTTTTATCGGTTTTAATAATATCAAGGCACACTAAACCTGCCCCAAATAAACCTCTCACAGTTCCAACCGTATTCATATTGCCACCCCCCTTCAGGCTGTAATAAATCCTCACCATTAAAAATAAGGTTCGCCATTAATCCATATCTCAAACAACTCACAGTCGTCACCAATTGCACTTTCCTTTTCCTTTTCCTTTTTATCCAATGTATATCCCTGGGACCCAACGAAGGCAACAGCCATTTTGCCTTCTCTAGCAGCCATTAAAGCACCGAGACTCAGCAGCTTGCTTGACGTTGCAGAAACTACTTTACGGCAACCACCCAGCGGTTCCAAAGCAACATCATAATGCAACCCGGCATTGCGAATTTGGTGGTACACATCAAAAGGATTCTGCTCATCGGCAAAGATAACATTTCGAGATTCAATATTGTGCTCCACGAAAAATCTATGATACTCCATAATAAGATTATCGACCCTTTTAGGATTTCGTGAAGGGAAAGGTAAAACAGGACATACTTCAATCTCCCGGTTAAATATTCGTGGTTCAAGCAACTTGTAGATGGTACTTATTTGTATTTGCTTGCCCTCACCCAAAACAGGAAACCAAATAATCGGGGAATCTGCATGACTTTCCAACTCCATGTCGGCAAAAAAAGAAAACATGTAACTTGCATTTTCATCTAGTTCTTTAGCACTCGTCCTAATATCCTGGCTGAAGTCCTCGGCCACGACTACATGTAAATTAATTTTTTTCTCTCTTATATCATTATAAGCAAGCACTATGAGTATCTGATTAATTAATGGAAAAAAAATACTGCGGGGCATAGCACTGATATCTACGATAATATCTGTATAGGGTGTCAGCTTTTTCCTATCAGCGAATAACTCGGCAGCCCTTCGCCCGCCAATTCTTTTTTTCCCATCCAACATTGCTATATCTTCATCAATTAAATCATATTGATCTCCAAGCAATTTTTTTAACTCATTAAAATTGCTGTTAACCTTATTCATATATGCTTGTGAAGGCGAATATTTTCCTTCCTCAAAATTTATTACCATACAAGTTAGTCTGCAGTCGCTATTGGCCTTCAATATCAGTGCAATTCCACAATTCATACGTGGATCAAAACCTTTTCCTAATACGTACAGAATATTCCTTTGCTTACTGCTCAAATACCTTTGCCAGAAGCCATCAAAATTTTTCCCTTTTTGTAGAAAATAATTCGGCCACCACCTCATTTCCCGCACAGCCATCACGAACCCTCCATCCATCTCAAAGATTTCTGTTCAGGAGCAAGTGTTTTTAGCCAGAGATTCATTTTACCCAAATCCTGATCTTTCCATCCCCCGTATTCCAGAGGAAGATTAAAGTGTACACAAAGCAGTCTATTTAGGTACAGCACTAGCCATTTTTGTCCTTTACATTGTTGACCGGGTCTTGGCTCTAAAACGTTATTAGCTATAGCGTCACGTAATACAGCAGATAGCTCTCGATACTTTGGATACCTACCCAAAAAATCTTCATCTGCTAGCCTGTATTGATCATAATCGCTAATAGCTATACCAGTTATGCCCGGCGCATAAGGAGCAGTTATTTCAAACGTTCTTTTCCGTGAAAAATCTCCTATGTTCAGGATTAGTCGTCGTAGTGCTACCCCCGATGCCATTTTAAGTGGCAATTGTTCCAAGTAAATTTTTGCCGCACGTTTAATAATCGATTGCTGGCGACCAATGGAAATATTTATAGACTTTCTAAGGGTGTTCAAGGCTAATAGCTCTTCAAATATATCACCACAAACGCTTAGGAATTGTTCAATATTACCGGATGATATTTGTTTTAGTGTTTTTATCCCATAGTAGTATGGAATTTTAAATTCCTTTGATACAAATAATCGGCCAGCCGTTTGTACAGATGCACTATCCATTTTATCCATCTCTAGAGTCGTTAAAGCATAATCAGGGAAAAGCGTTTGTTCCCTACGTATTTTTCTCTGTATTAAAATTTCTAGTGCACGTAATCTAGACACCCTTTTATAAACATCATCCACTTTAATACTTTCGACCTCTTCGATCCAAGGAATAAAGCGTTTTTCCTTACAGATTAGTTCACGAAGTCTTAAAGATATAGAATCTATCGCACGGTTACAACGTTCTTTGTGTTTTTTTTCGAGCTCCTCACTCAGTAAGTATTCAAAGGTGCTTGCAGTGATGATTTTTTGGGAGTTAACCCTTCGATCGGCTATATGTCCTAATCCTTTTCTAAATAACCCCTTGGACCTTTGGTCTGAGGCCCATTGTTCTATCTTATAAACGTTATACTCTCGTTCCTTGGTAGAAGCCGTATAGATTTCACTCGCCGCACCCAGAGCCTCATATCTTTCGGCTACCCATCGGGCAGTAGGATAATTCCTTTCTAACTCCCGTAATAACAAGGATCTTTGATGAGACGTCAGCTCATGAACGTCATCTAACATAAACAAGATTCTCGCTCCTATATTACCACCATTATAATTTAGACAATTCGGGGCAATCTGCCACATAGGCAAATTAGATAAAAGAGGTATATCCTCAATGCCACTCAAATTGACACTATCAATCATTTCGATAATTTTACGTTCTATTTCCATACCCTTTTCCAGTAGGGTCTTTCCATTCCCGTGAGGTAATAATTTGTCTCGACTGAAACATTCGTAGCATTTTTGATCCAAGCCCACCAAATTGACTTCCCTTGGATAATCCAATTGAAACAGACTACAAACAGCCCGCAGTACACCAAATAATGCCCTTATATTAATTAACGAAAAGAACAAGCGATCCCTCACTTCTTGTTCTGCATTCAAATCCTCAATTCGTGAAAAGGTTTGTGTGCAAGGCAAATAAACGCCCAATATTGCAGGTTCATCATCCCGGTAAACACCAAGTTTATCCAGGGTTTTAAACAGATTAACAAAATCTTCGTTATTCCTGTATTTATATATTCCCAACAAACTGTCTACTGTAAATAGATTTAATAAGGAGGTCTTTCCTCCCCCAGGAGCCGATCGGATAATCTGAAGCCTGTTCCAAATAGAGCCAGCTTTGCCTTCAAAGATTTGTAACATTTGATACCCAAATAAAAAATGGAAGTTAGATTCACGATCTATCTGTTCCATTTTTAGTAATCTGAAAGGGTTCTCTTCACCCAATGTTATTACCCCCTATGCCGAGGAATTCTTGGGAATAGTCCTTTTACCTTTTCACTATAACTCCACAACAGGAATAATGAGTCGTTAGGAGTGTTATGGCTTAACACCAAAGGAAGTCCACATCCTGCAAATCCTAACCTTACATCCTCTGTTCCACCTACGCGTAGGTCGTCATCCATAATGTCTTTATCGTAATAATTATTTATCATTTGTTTAATGATATCGTTGTCCTCATCATCCCCCTTGAAAACACAATCTTTTCTAAGCTTTAAAATAGCACTAACCTGCCAGTTGCTATATGTATCCCCACAAAGTTGTGGCAACATGATATCTAGATGCCTTTGTGCTTGCTCAGCAAGAACATAGAGAATAATATGTACCTTGATATCTCTTTTATTAACAAAATTTAAATCAGTTAACCTTTTTTGAATAAAATCATTTATTTTAGCAAGCTTGCCTTTAAATTTGTTATTCTTTTGCCTGATCATTGAAAGCCCACTAGCGGAAAAATCATCTATAAGAAATAAAAGTTTTATTTTAGCATCTTCGCATGGGATTTTAGATGGATCCTTGTTTCTTATTTTTGCTAATGTTTCGGTTAAATATTTTTTTATAGCCTCAACCTTTTCATCTGATAAATCATAATACGGCAATATTTGTTCATTGCTTAACTCTGAGTTGTTCACCCTGCGAAATCTATCAATCCTGGCACCATCACTTAACCCTAGAAACAAAGAACGGGTTTTCAATTCTTTATATTCGTTTTTTTTTGCCAACTGTGTTACTTTCCACGGGGGTATACCCATTTCAACGGATGCAATCCGTGTAAATATAGGTCTAATGATGGTAGGGTAAGTTACATCTACAAGGTGTTTCATCTCTGCTTCAGAGAAAAAGATTAGTTTCTTTTTTAAAAACCTGTAAATTTCTTGCCTTTCTTCTATCTCAGAAAACTGATTTAGCCAGCATGCTAAACTTTCGATAAATTTCATACCGGGGGCATATTGATGATACTCGTCATACTTCAAATGTGCCAGGGAAGCTAATATTGGCCGTTCCTCTTTCAAATCTTCCCCCGACCACTTTAAAACTTCTCCCAGTAAATGCTCGGCTAGATTATTCCTCATATTGCATCACCCCTTTAAATCAAGGTCAATACCTAAGGCCCCTCTATCAATTGCAAAACCCCCATTTACAGGTGTTATTGCTTTAAGCAAAGCAATTGTACCCGCCGTTCCCCTCAATTTTCCTTCCCTTCCAAGCCAAAGACAAGCATTTGAAACAGGTCTAAATTTACCAACACTAACAGATGGTTTCCAACTTAAAAGCTCTTCATCGTTTCCACCCAGTTGTCCTTGGTCACCAATACAAATAATATCTTTATCTGGATAAATATCCATTTCCACTATAACCCTTAGTTTGCTAGCCCAATCGGGCAATATATCTAAAGAATGATCGGAATATACCATTCTGATAAACCTTATACCCTGACCCAATCCACGAGAGATTTTTTGGGCCAGGCAGTCACATTGACGTTTATTTATCCCTTCCACCGTGATTTGTGTTGGTCCTACATCAACCTTATCCTCCAACACGAAATCACAAACCTTCTTAATACGCGAAACCAATCCTTCCTTAAAGGCACTTGGGATCTTGCTTTTATCAAAATCAATAGCTTCACTAAGTTTTAAAATATATGTTCCGTTATACAATCCGACTAGAACTTGATCCCAAAACTCTTCCAATATAGCTCCCTCTAGTAACCTCAAAGCTGATTTGCCTCTACCCGTGGCAAAAGCCAGTAACAACCCTTCTCTTAATAAACGATTTAACTCTTTTCTAAGATTGCTATTAATGCTCAATGACATTCTGTCTTTTCCATCAAGCAGTGTGCCATCAATATCTACAACAGCTCCTGCAAAATTTGATCTCAAAGCCGGGTAGTTTTTTTTTGAAGGATTTAATTGTTCATGGTTACCCTGCACAGAAAGGTCGTTTTTGCCTAAACGTAGTGAATGAAGTTTTCGCCCCCAGTCCGGTACTACCGGCTTACCGGGATCAATACCTTTTACTTTTGCTAACTCTGAAAAAAACAGTATCGACCGAGTAAGACAATAAATTGCACCATATAGTCCGTCTAAAGAAGAAGATACATAGTAAACGGGCAAGGACCCGGGTAAAACTCTAATAAATCTTTTTATAAACCTTTCCGAAGAGGGTGTTCCAAATAGAATCATTAAAGAGTCGTTGTTTTCCTCTAGCCAAATAAATCTGCCATGAGCAAAATTCCGGGGATCAGTTAGAAAACATGAACCAATACCCGATTCGGCTAGCCGAGTTTCCAAATCATTTCCTGCCGGCTCTCCCCATTCAGAAGTAATGATTTGAAATATCATATCTTTTCTTATTTCGGGAAAAGACACTCGGCTTTTTTGGTGATCGTGGATGGCCATGCTCACTGGAGAGCCTATGCTTTTTTCATGTCCAAATATGGTGTACTGTAAATGCGCAATAAGGCCTGCGATAGCAATTACTGAATTTACAGCTAAAAAACCATCCTTTCGCACGGTTGTCTTAGGATAAATAACTACCGCTTGATTATTAACAGTTTTCACTAATCTCATAAGAGCAGAGTTTTTTGTAACAGTAAATACTACGACTTTACAGTCCTTTGCTATGGCCGATTTAAATGCCTGTATAATATCATGACTCTTTCCACTAGCTGAAAAAAGGAATACAATATCGGGAACAGTTTTTGTCTGGTTGAATTCATAGGGACTCATAGTTTTCGCTATACCAAGCCGATTACTATCAAAAACTAGCTGCCATAGTTTAGCAAGCACAAGTGATCCTCCTGCACCAATACAGTAAGCCTTTCCTGCAAAAAAATCGGCTGTAACTTGTGGGCTAATAATAATATCATCTGATTCTATAGCATCCCAGGTGTTTTCTAATTCCCTGATCTCTTCAAAATACGAACGATTAGCCATTTTTATCTCCGATCCCTTTAAAAAAAACTCCACATTTCCCCATTACGACCTCAAGCATCGTCATCGTCCTTACTAGAATTTATTTCACCATCGGCCATATACTTCCTCCTTTAATAAAGTAAAACCCACGATACCGTTGTTTTTTTGTAGACGGTGTCATGGGGTTATTTCCCTCACTATTATTCGACTTGGCGATTGGGTAGACCAGGCATCACTGCCGCTTATGCCTAACCCCAACCCCTTTTTACATCATGCTCATAATTATTATCCTATACATAGTGGAGGTTATTGGCTGTGTAACTGTTCGGCCCCCGGTGAACCGGGGGGTTGAACCGGGCCTAATACCACAACCCAATGGTCTTGCGCTTGTGGTAAAAATTCCATCCTTAGATGGCTATTGATAATCCTTATGTTTCCGGCCAATTTTGAAAGGTTTGGTGGTGCGTCTCCTTGTTTCTCACCTGACAAGTACCCCCTGCCCTTTCCTTAACGCTCAAGGCTCTTTACCCCAGCAGCTTAGAGTAATTTAGAACCTGCTCCTGCAAGCCGAATCCGAGGGGCCTACCCTCATTTCCTTTACAAGAGGGTTTAACCTGTTAAGATTCTTAGATCCCGCCCCACTCCCTAGGTAGGTCTCTTCCTATTTTATTAGGGGACTTCCCTCAACTATAGGTCCCAATAATCCCGGGTGAACGCGGGTAACCACCTATTAGGATCGCCATCCCAGGGGAAGTGAATTCAAGTTCACTGAGGCATGGGGACTGGTTCCACGTCCCTTACCTCCTTGTTTCACAGGGGAATGGGGACACACCTCTGTTTGGGGATTGGCTTTGATGCTGAGGAATGTCCCCAACTGGGACGGGGAACCTGTACCCATGTTGCAGTGCTTGCCTGCGTTGCACCTACTGAATTCAAGTTCAAGTCACGGTAGGAATACCGGTTACCCGGCACCCCCCGTACAGATCCCAGCGTGCG